>NZ_JBKBVD010000036.1:0-38675 GCF_046289755.1 Paracoccus sp. (in: a-proteobacteria)
CGCGCGGCGGGTTCTATCTGTGGTGCGAACTGCCGGGAGGTGCCTGCGCCGCAGATCTGGCCCGGCGCGCGCTGGAGGATCAGGTGGTGCTGGCCCCCGGCCCGGTCTTCAGCCCCTCGGGAGGGGCGGGCGGGTTCATGCGCTTCAACGTGACCCAGATGTCACCACGGGCCTATGAGGTGCTGGGCCGCGCGACCCGAGGCCAGACCTGAGACCCGCCCCTTATTGAAACCGACGAAATGGCACCCGCATGCACCGCAGCCCCCCAGATCACCCGGATATTTTCATCCTGCGTCATGGCGAAACGGTCTGGAACCGATCCGGCAGGTTTCAGGGACGGCAGGATTCCCCGCTGACCGAGGCGGGGCGCAGACAGGCGCTGCGCCAGCGCGATATTCTGACCGCCAATGGCATCAGGCCCGACCTGATCTTTTGCAGCCCCCAGGGGCGCGCCCGGCAGACCGCAGGCCTGGTCTTTGGGGACCGGGGCGACGTCCGGCTGGATGCGCGGTTGCAGGAAATCGACTTTGGCCTGTGGGAGGGGCTGACCCGCGACGAGGTCAGGCAGCAGACCGGCGATCCCGGCGCCAGCGGCCTGTGGCAGTTCGCAAGCCCGGAAGGAGAGGATTTCGCCGCCATCTCGGCCCGCGTGGCGCATTTTCTGGATGATCTGCCGGGCCCGGCGGTTGTCGTCACGCATGGCACGACCTCGCAGGTCATGCGGGGATTGTGCATGGGTCTGATCCCGGCAGAGCTGCTGACGCTTCCAAAGGATCAGGGATGTGTCTATCTGATGTCTGCGGGCCGACAGATCGTTCTGCGCTAGCCTGATCGGCGTCGGATGCGGTGGCATCGCGAAAGATCCCTCGTCGCACGACCCCTTCAATGACGATAGGGTGCTGTCATGCATGACCCGAAGACCTTGCAGGATCTGCCGATCCCGTTCCGGACGCTGAGATATATTGTCGAGACAGCAAGTTGCGGCAGCGTCACCGAAGCCGCGCGGCGGCTGTCGGTCTCGCAACCCTCGGTCTCGGCGGCTCTGGCGCAGGCCGAGCGCGAGCTTGGCATCCAGATTTTCGTGCGCCATCACGCGCGCGGCATGACTTTGTCGGTGCCGGGCCGCAGGCTGGTGGAAGAGGCGCGACTGCTGTTGCAGCAGGCGGGCGCGTTCACGGCGACGGCGCAATCGCTTGGGGATCCGCTGAGCGGAGAGATTGTCGTCGGCAGTTTCCCGACGCTGGCGATGCGCTATATGCCCCGGATCATCGGCAGCTTTGTGAGGGCCTTCCCGAACATCAGCGTGCAGTTGATCGAGGGCGATCAGGATGAAATCCTGTCGGCACTGACCGATTGCAGCATCGAGGTGGCGCTGGCCTATGACTATGCCCTTCCGCCCGAGATCCACGCCCACGAACTGACCATGCTGCCGCCTGTGGCCCTGCTGGCCCCGGATCATCCGCTGGCGTCACAGCCCTCGGTCAGCCTTGCCGATCTGGCGGATGATCCGTTCATCCTGCTGGATCTGCCCCATTCGCGCGACTATTTTCACGGCCTGTTCGCCGCCTGCGGACTGGTGCCCAATATCGCGTTCCGCAGCCGGTCGCCGGAACTTATCCGGGGGCTTGTCGGGAATGGCCGGGGCTTTTCGTTGCACAATGTCCTGCCGCTTGGGTCGGTGGCCTATGACGGCAGCAGCATCGCGATGGTGCCGCTGCGCGACCGGCTGCCACCTGTGCGCGTCATGCTGCTGCATCTGTCCCGGCAAGAGATGCGGCCCGCAGTGCAGGCGTTTTCCGACCACCTGCGGACGATGTTTCATGCCGGGACCATGTCTGGCTAGACAAGGGCTTTGCATTGCGCTGATTCGACCCCTGCCAATGCCTGAATAGGCCCCTGTTATTCTTGGGATAGCGCGTCCCTTTCTCGATACGCCATTTTCGCAACCTGCTGAAATTATGGCCTGATTTTCATGCCATTTGCTGCGTTTTTATACCCGGTTTCCTGTTGCCGGATGGTGTTCGCAATGCCGATCATCAGTGAAAATCAACAGGAGGTTCCCATGACACAGCCCATCACCAGGATTGCAGCGATGGCCATGACGGCGGTGCTGCTCACGTCCACAGCGGCCATGGCCGAGACCCGGATGCGTCTTGCGGTCGAAACGACCAGTGGCGATCCCACGCATGTCATGCTGTCAACCTTCCGCGATGCGCTGGCGGAAAGCGCGGGCGATGCGGTCAGCTTTGCCTTCAACGACGGCGGCTCACTGGGCGACGAAAACGCGCTGGCCGAACAGATCCGGGCAGGGGCGGTCGATGTGATCCCGATGGGTTCGGACGGGGTTGCGGCGCTGGACACGCATTTCTCGATCTTTGACACGCCGTTCCTGTTTGACAGCAAAGAACAGGCTCGCGCCGCCCTTGACGGGGAATTCGGTCAGACGATGGCCGCATCGCTGCGCGAAAAGGCCGATCTTGAGGTTCTGGCCTTTGGCGAGCTGGGCGTACGGGTCATCAGCAATTCGCGCCGCGAGATCAACACGCCCGCCGATCTGGCCGGGCTGAAGCTGCGCACCCCCAACAGCCCGACGCGGATGATGGCCTTCACGACATTGGGCGCGGTGCCGACCAACCTGCCCCTGGGCGAGGTTTATATGGGCCTGCGTCAGGGCGTCATCGACGGGCAGGAAAACCCGCTTTCGGTCATCAAGGAGTTTTCGCTGCACGAGGCGCAGCCCTATATCTCGCTGACCAATCATATCTATACGCCGATCACGCTGGTCATGAATGGCGCCGCCTATGACGCGCTGAGCGACGAGATGAAGGACCAGGTCAAGGCTGCCGCCGTGGCTGGGGTTGAGACGACGCGCAGCCTGTCGGACGACAGCGATGCCAGCCTTGTCGAGGAATTCCGCAGCGCCGGCGTCACCGTGACCGAACCCGACATCGCCGCGTTTCAGGCGGCGGCCGAGCCGATCCGGGACCAGATCGCCGAGGTCGTGTCGCCCGAATTCATGGCTGCGGCGCAGGGCATGATCCAGTGATTGCAGCCCCGAAAATCTACCCGCAATTCATGCCTGACGGGTCGGGCGATCTGGCCCGGATCGGCCTGATCTACATCGCCTCGTCCGTCGTGATGGAAGAAGAGATGTGGGCCATGTCCGCGCCCGGTGTGTCCACCCACACCGCGCGCATCCGTCTGCCCAAGGTCACCGTCGAGGGCATCGACGAGATGATGGCCGCGCCCGAACTGGAAATCGCCGCACGCCATGCGGCTGCGGCGCCCATCGACGTGTTGTGCTTTGGCGGCACCAGCGCCTCGTTCCTGCACGGGACCGCCTATGACAAGGCGCTGATCGGCAAGATCGAAGGCTGGGCGCCGCAGCCGAAGGTCACGACCGCCTCGACCGCGACGCTGGCGGCGCTGCGCCATGTCGGCGCGGGCAAGGTCGCACTGGCGACGCCTTATGTCGGCGCCATCCACGACCGCGCCATCCGCTTTCTGTCCGAAAACGGCCACGAGGTGGTCCGGGGCGCGCATCTGGACATCACCGACGATCACGCGCTGGCCGAGGTGTCGTTGGAGCAGGTCTATGACCATGTCCTGTCGGTGGATCATCCCGACGCCAGCGCGATTTTCATCTCTTGCACGAATTTTCGCACCGTGGGCGCGATCGCGGCGCTGGAGGCGCATCTGGGCAAGCCGGTGATCTCGGCCATTCAGGCCTCGTTCTGGCACTGCCTGCATCTGGTCGGCGCCAAAGGGGCCAAACGCGGCTATGGCAGCCTGTTCAGGGGATACGAGGCCGATGTCTGAGGAAACGATCTCTCCGGCCCGCCCTTCGGTGCGCAGGGTTGCGCTGGTGCTGGTGGAAACGGCGGCGGTCGTGCTGTTGGTGGTGCTGGTCGTGCTGGTGCTTGCGAATTCGACCGGGCGTTACCTGTTCTCGCGACCGCTGCCATGGACCGAAGAGGTCGTCGTCGCCCTTCTGATGTGGCTGGGCGGTCTGGGCATCACGGTCGCGGCGTTGCGGAACAGCCTGATCGCCTGTTCGATCTGGACCGCGCGGCTTGGGCCCGTGGCACAGCGACGCCTGCGCCGCGCGCAGAACCTGTTCGGCATCGCAACCATGGCGGCGCTGGCATGGTTCGCATGGCGGTATCTGGGCACTTTCGGGGGCGATCTGTCGCCGCTGATCGGGATGCCCAAGGCGGTGCCGATCACCGGCATCATCGGTTGCGCGGCAGGCTTGTCGCTGGCCTTCGTGATCGACCTGATCGCACCGGAGGATCTGCCATGATCGGTCTTGCCGCAGTGACACTTGGTGTCTTGTGCCTTCTGGTGCTGGTCGGGATGCCGGTGGTGATCTCGCTTGTCGCCTCGGTGCTGATGTTTCTGGCCTTTTCGGGGGGCTGGACGCTGGCGCTGCCGCAGCAGGTGCTGGCGGGCGTGGGGAATTACCTGCTGATCACGCTGCCTCTGTTCATCCTAGCGGGCGGGATCATGAATGCCACCGGCATTGCCGACAAGCTGTTCGACTTTGGCGCGGCGCTGGTCGGCTGGATGCGAGGAGGGCTGGCGCATGTCAATGTCGCGGCCAGCCTGATGTTCGGCGGCATGATCGGCACCTCGGTCGCCGATCTGGCAGGGACGGGGTCGGTCACGATCCCCAAGATGAAGGCAAATGGCTATCCCGGTCCCTTCGCGGCGGCGGTCACGGCGACCTCGTCGGGGATCGGGGTGCTGATCCCGCCCAGCTCGCCGATGATCCTGTATTCGGTCGTCACCGGCACCTCGCTTGGCGCGCTGTTTCTGGCGGGGGTGGTGCCGGGGCTGCTGATGGCGGCGGTGATGATGATCACCATTTCGGTTCTGGCGCGAAAGAACGGCTGGCAGCCGATGAATTCGTTCGAATGGTCGCGGGTCATGCGGACCGGCGTTCATGCGATCCTGCCCCTGGGGATGCCTGCGATGGTGCTGGGCGGCCTGATCTTCGGCATCTTCACCGCGACCGAGGCCGGGTCCTTCGCCGTGGCCTATGCGCTGGCGCTGGCGGGATTGGTCTATCGCACGCTGACACTGGCCAGGCTGCGTCAGGCGCTGGTTGATTCCGTGATCCTGACGGGCGAGGTGCTGATGGTCGTGGGGTTCTCGACCGCCCTGGGCTGGGCCTTGTCGCAGGCCGGGGTGCCTGCTGCGCTGGCCTCGGGGATCGAGACGCTGTTTCCGTTCGAAAGCGTCACGATGCGGATCTTTGCGCTGCTGCTGTTGGCGATGATTGCGGGCATGGTGCTTGATCCGCTGATCCCGATGATCATGCCCGTCCTGCTGCCGGCGCTGCTGGTGATGGATGTCGATCTGGTTCATTTCGGCGTCCTGATCGTGATGACCGTCGTGATCGGGCAAGTCACGCCGCCGGTGGCCATCGCGCTGCTGGTCGCCGCCAAGATCGGCAAGGACGACATATGGGCGGTGACGCGCGCGAATATGCCGTTTCTTTACGCATTGTTCGCGGCGCTGATCATTCTGACCCTGTTCCCGGCGCTGTCCACGACGCTGCCCGCGCTGCTGCAATAGGCGGGCCGCATATCTCCTAAGGTTCTGTATTCGAATGCGTTTACTGCGTGTGGGTTGGTCCTGCCTGCCGATCCGGCCGGGCCTCTGGGTTGGTTTTTCCTGCCCTCTGCAACGGAACATACTTCTTTCACCATGGCCGCGCTTTGCGCAGGTCTTGGTCCAACGCGCCGTCCGCCAAGCGCCCTCTGTGGCAGCCGGCGATGACACCAAACCGAGGAAACTGAGACATGACTGTCGAAAAGATTGATACGCTGGTCGTCGGGGCCGGTCAGGCCGGGATCGCGATGAGCGAGCACCTGACGGACATGGGTGTGCCGCATCTGGTTCTTGAACGAAACCGCGTCGCCGAGCGCTGGCGGTCCGAGCGGTGGGATTCGCTGGTCGCGAACGGCCCCGCCTGGCACGACCGCTTTCCCGGTCTGAAATTCGACGACATCGCGCCCGAGACCTTTCCCCCGAAAGAACGGATGGCCCGCTATTTCGAGGATTACGCGGCGATGATCGAGGCGCCGATCCGCACCAATGTCGAGGTGACCTGCGTGCGCCGCTGCGAGGGTCGCCCCGGCTTTCTCGTCAGCACCTCGCAGGGCGAGATCGAGGCCCTGCGCGTCGTCGCCGCCACTGGCCCGTTTCAGGTTCCGTGCTTCCCCCGGATCGTTCCCGAGGATGCGGCGGTCACGCAGATCCATTCCTCGGCCTACAAGAATCCCGGCCAGCTGCCCGAAGGGGCCGTTCTGGTCGTCGGTGGCGGCGCCTCGGGGGCGCAGATCGCGGAAGAGCTGCAGCGCGCGGGCCGCAAGGTGTTTCTGTCGATCGGCGAACATTACCGCCCGCCCCGGTCGTATCGCCAGCGCGACTATGTCTGGTGGCTGGGTGTTCTGGGCAAATGGGACGAGATCAAGATTCAGGCCAAGAAGAAACACGTGGCCTTTGCCGTCAGCGGCTATGACGGTGGCAAGACCATTGATTTCCGCCGTCTTGGCAATTCGGGCATCACCATCCTGGGGATGACGGAGGGCTATCGTGACGGTGTCGTCGGCATCGCGGATGATCTGGTCCGCAACATCGCCGAGGGTGACCTCGCCTATCTGGACGTGCTGCGCGAAGCCGACGCCTATGTCGAAAGGAACGGCATCGACCTGCCCCCCGAACCCGAAGCGTGGGACATGCAGCCCGATCCGGCCTGCGTGACCGATCCGGTCCGGCAGGTGGATCTGGCGCGCGAAGGCATCACCACGATCATCTGGGCCACCGGCTTTCGGTTCGACTTCAGCTGGCTGCAGGTCGATGCCTTTGACGAAAACGGGATGCCGTTTCACAAGCGCGGCATCTCGGCCGAGCAGGGCATCTATTTTCTGGGCCTGCCTGAACTGACCAACCGTGCCTCATCCTTTATCTATGGCTGCTGGTATGACGCGAAATATCTTGCGACCCATATCGGCGTGCAGCGCAACTATGTCTCCTACGAGCGGACATGACCATGAAACACGTCATGTTCCTGAACGGGCCGAATGCGAACCTTTACGGGCTGGACCCCAGCGGCACCTATGGCACCGACAGCTTTCCCCAGATCGAGGCCGCCTGCATGGCGCGCGCCGCCGAGCTGAACCTGACGCTGGATTTCCGCCAGTCGAACCACGAAGGCGTGCTGATCGACTGGATTCAGGAAGCGCGGCAGAGCTGTGACGGGCTGCTGATCAATGCGGCGGGGCTGACCTATACGTCTGTTCCCATCCTTGACGCGCTGCTGGCCTTTGAGGGTCCGATTATCGAATGCCACATGAGCAATATCTGGAAGCGCGAACCCTTCCGGCACCAGTCCTTTGTCTCGAAGGCGGCGACGGGGGTGATCGCGGGGCTGGGCGTGCAGGGCTATCTGCTGGGACTGTCGGCGATGGCCTCGCTGACCGGGGCGCAACCGGCATGACGGATACGCTGGTTTTCTACAGCGGACCTGACCCGTTCCAGCCATGGCGCGACGCGCTGGCGCCGCTGCTGGGCGATCAGGTCCGTATCCAGAACGCCGATGCGGTGACCGATCCCGAAACCGTGCGCTTTGCGCTGGTCTGGATGCCGCCCGAAGGGTTCTTCGCGCGCTTTCCCAATCTGGAACTGGTCATCAATCTGGGCGCAGGGGTCGACCGGCTGGTCGCGCGCGGCGATCTGCCCGATGTGCCGATCACCCGCCTGTCCGACCCGGAAATGGCCCGGATGATGGCCGGGTTCGTCCTGTTCTCGGTGCTGCGCCACGCCCGCGAGATCCCGCATTTCGAGGCCGCGCAGGCGCGCCGGGAATGGTCCTACAGGCATCCCCGGTCGGCCTCGCAGATCACGGTCGCGATCCTGGGACTGGGCGAGTTGGGTGCGCGGGCGGCGACCGAGGTGGCGCGGCAGGGGTTTGACACGCATGGATGGGCGACCCGTCCGCGCGACCTGCCCGGCGTTACCGTCCATTGCGGCGATGACGCGCTGCCGGGCCTGCTGGCGCGATCCGACATCGTGGTCTGCATGCTGCCGCTGACGCCCGGCACCCTCAAACGGCTGGACCGCCGGGTCTTTGCCGCGATGAAGCCGGGGGCGGCCTTCGTCAACGTCTCGCGCGGAGAGGTGGTCGATCAGGATGCGCTGGTCGATGCGCTGCGCTGCGGGCAACTGTCGGGCGCGACGCTGGACGTGTTCGACCCCGAGCCGCTGGCGCCCGATCATCCCCTGTGGACGCTGCCCGGCGTGCTGATCACGCCGCATCTGGCCTCGGTCGCCTTGCCCGCCAGCGCGGCGGCGCAGATCGCGGCGAACATCCGGGCCATCCGCGACGGCGGCAAGCTGGCGAACGAGGTTTCCCGGCTGCGCGGATATTAGGCATCCTGCCACAGCCCCGCTCAGCGCAGGGAAAGACCCCGTCGCCACGGCGCAACAGATATGGAGGCAAAAACAACAGCTTCGACCGACCATCAGGAAGAACCTTCGCAATGAGTAGGTATTAACAGTTAAGCCCCGGCGCCTTGCACTGCGCACTGTCCGATGACGGAACGCGCCCTGCGACCCCGGCACCGACCACCCCAAGGCGGCAGCCCACAAAAAGCCGCTTCCCCTTCAACAGACGGAGCACGCAATGAAACATCTTCTTCTGACTGCCGCAGCGATGGGTCTGCTGGCCTCCGCCGCCTCTGCCGAGACGCTTGTGGTCAGCAGCTGGGGCGGCAGCTTCCGCGACCTGATCGACGAAGCCATCGCCACGAAATTCACCGAGGACACCGGCGTCGAGGTTGAGTTCATCACCGGCGGCACCATCGACCGCTTGAATCAGGCCAATCTCAGCCGCGACAACCCGGAAAGCGACGTGACATTCACCACGTCCCATATCGGCTGGCTGTACACCAATCAGGGCCTGTTCGAAGAGTTGGACATGGCCAGAATCCCCAATGCCGCCAATCTGGTCGAACAGGCGAAAATCAGCCCCTCGCATATCGGCGCATGGGCGTATGTCTACACCATCGGCTATCTGCCCGAGGCGCTGCCCGAAGGCGTGACCTTCGACAGCTGGAACGATCTGTGGTCGCCCGAACTGGCGGGCATGGTCGCCACGCCCGATTTCGACCCCTCGCACATCATCGCCGTGTCGGCGGCGCTGGAAGGTGCCGAAATCGAGAACTGGATGGACGCCACCGACAAGCTGCTGGCGCTGCGGCCGAACCTGCGCGCCTTCTACACCAATGACGCCAATTCGCAGCAGCTGATGTCGACGGGCGAGACGCCGGTGCAGGTGATGCTGTCGATGAACGCCTATCACATGCAGACCGAGGGGCTGGACGTGCAGCTTGCCATCCCGCAAGAGGGCGCGGTTCTGGGCATCGACACGATGGCGATCACCGCAGGCTCCGACAAGCAGGATCTGGCCTATCAGTTCATCAACGCCGCCCTCGATCCCGAAGTGCAGGCGAAGATCGCCGAGATCAAAAAGGGCAGCCCGGTCGTGTCGAACGTGGAGCTGCCGGACGAGCTGGCCTCGCTGCCCGGCATCTTCACGACGCCGGAACAGTGGGAAACCCAGACCCTGATCATCCCGCACCAGCTGCGCGCTGAAAAGACCGCCGAATGGCGTCAGTGGTTCTCGGAAAACATGGTTTCCGGGAACTGAGATTCCGCGGCCCCCGGCGCATCCGGTGCCGGGGGCCGTCAACGCAGGAGGAGATGTCACAGATGACGAAGCGCCCTTTCCTTGGCTGGTTCGCCTCGCCCTCGATCCTGATCGCTTTCGGGATCACGGCGTCCTTCCTGGCCATCGTCCAATACAGCTTTCGCGCCTATGTGCCCGGCGCGCTGGACCCCGGCGGCTTTACGTTGGACAACTTCACGACACTGTGGAAGGCGGTCTATGGGCAGGCCTTTCTGAACACCGTGCTGCTGTGCGTCTGGACGGCGCTGTTCACGCTGCTGATCGGCTATCCGCTGGCCTATGCGATGGTGCGGGCGCGGTCGGCCCGGCTGCGCAGCGCGATCCTGCTGATTTCTCTGACGCCGCTGTTTCTGGGCGAGATCGTGCGCACCTATTCCTGGATGATCGCCCTTGGCAACCGGGGTTTCGTCAATGCGGTTCTGATGCAGCTTGGCGTGATCGACCGGCCCATCGCCTTCATGTTCACGATGACGGGCGTGGTGATCGCGCTGGTCCATTTCACGCTGCCGATCGTGGTGGTGATGCTGGCGGCCGCCCTGTCCCATATCGACCGCAACCTTGAACGGGCGGCCAGTTCACTGGGGGCGGGGCGCATCCGCCGCTTTGTCACCGTGACGTTGCCGCTGTCGATTCCGGGCATCGTCGCCGCGACCTCGACCGCCTTCGCCTGGACGTTTTCGGCCTTTGCCACGCCGCAGATGATCGGTGGCGGGCAGGTTCAGACGATCTCGACGCTGGTTTATCAGGTGGGTTTTGCGTCGTTCAACTTTCCGCTGGCCGCATCGCTGTCGCTGGTCGGCCTGCTGTTCACCATCGCCGTGCTGGCCGTTTTCAACACCGGCATCCGCCGCCTTGAGCGCATCGGAGGACATTGAGCATGAGAAAGACCTTCCTCGACCATGTCCTGGACTGGAGCGGGCGGATTCTGCTGACCCTGATCCTGGCCTTTGTGCTGCTGCCCTTCGTGGTCGTGGCCATCGCCTCGTTCAACGACGGCGCGATCCTGTCTTTCCCGCCCCGGAACTGGTCGCTGCGCTGGTATGCCAATGCGTTCGAATATCGCGACTTTGGCGCCGGGCTGGTGAATTCGCTGAAGATCGCGGGTCTGGCCGCCACCGCCGCGCTGGTTGCGGGGGCAGGCTTTGCCTATGTGCTGAACCGCTATGACTTCGCACTGAAAGCTGCGCTGAACGGCATCCTGATGTCGCCGCTGATCATCCCGAATTTCACCATCGGGCTGGGCCTGCTGGTCCTGTCGGCAGCGGCGTCGCTGCCCCGGTCGCTGTGGCTGGTCGTGGCCGCCCATGTGATCATCGTGCTGCCCTTTGTCGTCAGGTCGGTCTATGTGTCGCTGCAGAACTTCGAGCGGCGCTATGAACAGGCCGCCGAAAGCCTTGGCGGCACGCCGTTGCATGTGCTGCGCACCGTCACCCTGCCGCTGCTGGCGCCGGGGCTGATCTCGGGCGGGCTGTTCGCGGCGATCCTGTCGTTCAACGAATTTACCGCCTCGCTGTTCGTCGTCAATCAGAGCACCCAGACCCTGCCTGTCGCGATGTATAACTATGTCCGCGAATATGCAGACCCGACGCTGGCGGCGGTGTCGGTCATCTATGTCATTGCGGTCGCGGCCATCCTGCTGATCGTCCATAAGTTTTTCCGTCTCGAAAAGGCTCTCAATGTCCAGTGAGAAGGCGCTTCACGCCCCCGACCAGAACCGGGATCACCCCGCCGTCCAGATCGACGGCGTCTCGAAATCCTTTGGCCGCGCCGTGGCGCTGGAACCCATCTGGCTGAAGGTCCGCCGCGGAGAGTTCCTGACCCTGCTGGGCCCGTCAGGTTGCGGCAAGACCACGCTTCTGAACCTGATCGCGGGCTTTCTGGAGGCCGATGAGGGAGAGCTGTTCATCGACCGCGAGCTGGTCACGCAAATGCCGCCGCATCAACGCGAGATCGGCATCGTGTTTCAGAACTATGCGCTGTTTCCGCATATGACGGTGGCGCAGAACGTGGCCTATGGGATGCGCACGAGGCGCGTTCCCAGAGCGGACATCGAAACCCGCATGCGCGAGGCGCTGGCGCTGGTCAAGCTGCAGGACTTTGCCGACCGCCGCCCCAAACAGCTGTCCGGCGGCCAGCAACAGCGCGTGGCCCTTGCCCGCGCGCTGGTGATCCGCCCGCGCGTGTTGCTGCTGGACGAGCCGTTCTCGGCGCTGGATCGCAATCTGCGCAGCGCGATGCAGGTTGAACTGCGCGAGATCCAGACGCGGCTTGGCCTCACCACGGTCTTTGTGACCCATGACCAGAACGAGGCTCTCAGCATGTCGGACCGCATCGCGGTGATGTCGAATGGCCGGATCCGCCAGATCGGCGCGCCGTCGGATATTTATGACCGTCCGCAAAGCCGGTTCGTGTCTACCTTTGTGGGTGACGCCAACCTGTTCTCGGCCTCGCTGACCGGCAGGGCAGGCGGATCGGTGGAACTGGCCGTGGGCGGCACGCGCCTGTCGCTGATCCCCTATCAGGACGACCTGCCCGAACCCGGCCCGGTCACGATTTTCGTGCGGCCCGAACAGTGCCGCCTGACCGCTGCGGGCACGCCGGGAACGATCCCCGCGACGGTGGCGGTGTCGGTCTATCAGGGCAGTTTCGCGGAGCTGCATCTGGACTGCCCGGCCGCCGAGGGCGGTCGCGTGATGCTGCGCGTTCCGGCAGCCGAGGCGATGGCGCAAGGCACCCCGGTCGGCATTGCACTGCCCGAACGCGGCCCGGCGGTCTATGCCGCCGACGCTCCAGCCAGCGAGGTCGCGTGATGGCTATGCAGGCGATCATCGCGGGACGCCCCGGCGGCCCCGAGGTCCTGGCCCTGGTCGACCGCCCCATCCCCGGCCCCGGACCGGGTGAGGTTCTGATCCGCACCGCCGCTGCCGGGGTGAACCGGCCCGATGTCATGCAACGCTCGGGCGCGTTGCCTGCGCCTGCGGATGTGTCCGACATTCTGGGGCTGGAGGTTTCGGGTGAAATCGTGGCCGTCGGGGCGGGTGTGGACGCTGCGATGACAGGCATCCGCATCATGGCGCTGGTCAAGGCGGGCGGCTATGCCAGCCACGCCCTTGCCCGCGCCGATCATTGCCTGCCGGTCCCGGACGGGCTGGACATGCTGCAGGCGGCGGTGCTGCCCGAGGGGCTGTTCACCATCTGGCACAACCTGTTCGACCGGGGCGCGCTGCAGCCGGGCCAGACGGTGCTGATTCAGGGCGGAGCCAGCGGCATCGGCACGCTGGCACTGCAACTGGCGCAGGCCTGGGGCGCAAAGGTCATCGTGACCGCCGGCAGTGCCGACAAATGCGCGCGCCTGCGGGCGATGGGCGCCGAGGCCATCGACTATCGCGACGCCGATCTGGTGGCCGAGGTGGCGCGCCTGACCGACGGGCGCGGCGTCGATGTCGTGCTGGATATCCTTGGCGGCGACATGGTCAGCAGGCATCTGGCCTGCATGGCACCGGGGGGGCGGCATATCGGCCTGTCCTTCATGTCGGGCATGATCGCGCCGGTCGATCTTGGGCTGGTGATGCGCAAGGGGCTGTGGCTCAGCTCTTCGACGCTGCGGCCCAAAAGCGATACCGAAAAGGCGGCCATCGCGGCAGATGCCCGCGCGCATCTGCTGCCGCTGATCGGACCGGGCAAAGTGTGTCCGGTCATCTCGCAGGTGTTTCCGCTGGCCGAGGCTGCGGCGGCGCATGCCCTGCTGGAAGGCGGCAACAACTTTGGCAAGATCGTGCTGAGCACCGGGGGACAGACGGAATGAAACTGTATTGGGGCTCTGCCTCGCCCTTCGTGCGCAAGGTCATGGTGACGGCGCACGAGCTGGGGCTGCAAGACAGCATTCGACTGCTGGACAGCGCCGCCCATCCCGTCGATCGCGACCGGCGCATTCAGGCGTTCCATCCGCTGGCCAAGGTGCCCGCCGCGATGACCGATGATGGCACCGCGCTGTATGACAGCCGCGTCATCTGTGAATATCTGGACAGCACGGCGGGCGGCGGCCTGTTTCCGGCGTCCGGCCCGGCCCGCTGGACGGCGCTGCGCCGGCAGGCACTGGCGGATGGCCTGCTGGATGCCGCTCTGCTGATCCGGTATGAACACATCGCCCGGCCCGAGGCACGGCAATGGGCCGACTGGATCCGCAAGCAGGGCGAAAAGGTCACCGACGCGCTGGACGCGATGCAGGCCGACCCACCAGAGGATGGTTGCCACGACATCGGCGCCATTTCCTTTGGCTGCGCGCTAGGCTGGCTGGATTTTCGCTTTCCCGACATCGACTGGCGCAACAGGCGCCCGGCCCTTGCGGCATGGCAGGCCAGCTTTGACGCCCGCCCGGCGATGGTGGCGACGCGGCCCACCGCCTGACACCCCGACCCACCTCCCTGAAACGAAAGACATGATCATGGCGCATCTTCGGCACCGCAAATTCAACACCAAGGACACCTACCCGGAACAGAACCTCGACAACGATCTGTCGCAGGCGGTCGTCGCCAAAGGGGGCACGACCATCTTCCTGCGTGGCCAGTGCCCGCAGGATCTGGACACGGCCGTCAATCTGGCCAGCGGCGATCCGGTGGAACAGACCCACAAGGTCATGCAGAACATCCGCCAACTGGTCGAGGAATGCGGCGGCGAGATGGCGCATGTCACGAAGCTGGTCGTCTATCTGACCGATGTGCGCCACCGCGAAAGCGTCTATCGCACCATGGGCGAATACATCAAAGGCGTGTTCCCGGTCTGCACCGGCCTGACGGTCGTGGCCCTCGCGCGCCCGGAATGGCTGGTCGAGATCGACGCCACCGCCGTCATCCCCGACTGAACCGCAACGCAAGGAGCCAGAATGACATTCTCGATCATCGGTCACTGCCCGGATACGGGCATGTTCGGCACAGCCATCTCGTCCTCGTCGCCCGCCGTCGCCGCGCGCTGTTCATTCGCACGGGCGGGGGTGGGTGCTGTGGCCACGCAGAACGTCACCGATCCGCGGCTTGGCCCTCAGGCGCTGGATCTGATGGCGCGCGGTGCCACCCCGGCCGAGGCGTTGGCGATCCTTGAACGCAACGGCGCGCATATGGCGTTTCGTCAGGTGCTGGCGGTCGGGCGGTCGGGCGAAAGCGCGATCTATTCCGGCACGCAGGTTCTGGGCATGTGGTCCGAGGCGCAGGACCGCGATACCGCAGCGGCGGGCAACCTGCTGGCAGATGCCGGTGTCCCCGAGGTGATGGTCCAGCATTTCACCAACGCGACCGGCCATCTTGGCGCGCGTCTTGTCGGCGCATTGCGCGCGGGCCTTGATGCGGGGGGCGAGGCGGGCCCCGTCCATTCCGCAGGCCTGTTGCTGGTGGACCGGCAAAGCTGGCCGCTGGCGGAGCTGCGCATCGACTGGACCGACGACTGCCCGATCACCGCGCTGGAACGGGCATGGGAGGTGTTTCACCCGCAGATGCAGGACTATGTCGCCCGCGCGCTGGACCCCGGAACGGCGCCCTCTTATGGCGTTCCGGGCGATGAATGACTAAGCTTGCGCTGTAAGGGATCGTCATGCCGCTCAGGTTCACGCTGCGACAACTGGGATATTTCATCGCCGTGGGCGAGGCGGGCAGCATCGCGCTGGCGGCTGAAAAGGTGAATGTGACCGCGCCGTCCATGTCCTCGGCCATCGCGCAGCTGGAGGCGGGGTTCGGCGTGCAGCTGTTCACCCGCCGCCACGCGCAGGGATCGGTGCTGACGCCCACGGGCGAGCGGTTCATGGAACAGGCCCGCATCGTGCTGGAAAGTGCCGGAAAGCTGAACGATCTGGCCAATATCTATACCGGCAGCGTGCTGGGGTCGCTGCGGGTCGGCTGTCTGCGGACCTTTGTGCAGCTGATGGTGCCGCAACTGCGCCGCAGTTTCGAGAACCGCTATGCGAATGTCGATTTCACCCAGATCGAACTGGATCAGGCGCAGATCTTTGACGCCCTTGGGTCGTCGCGGATCGACGTCGCGCTGACCTATGACCTGTCGATCCCCAGTGACATCGACTTTCAGTCGCTGCGGACCCTGCCGCCCTATGCGATTGTGGATGTGGAACATCCGCTGGCCGACCGCAAACAGCTGACCGCCGAGGATCTGGTCGATCATCAGATGGTGATGCTGGATATGCCGCACAGCTCGGATTACTTCCTGTCGCTGTTCCGCGCGCTTGGCCGTCGGCCAAAAATATCCGAGCGGACGACCGAAATCTCGATCCAGCGCAGTCTTGTGGCCAATGGCTACGGGTTCGGTATCGCGAATATGCGCACAATCTCGGAATCGTCGATGGACGGGAAGACGCTGAAATTCATTCCCCTGATCACGCCGGTGCCGCCGCTGCGCCTTGGCATCGCCATGTCGCGCGCGGCCCATGTGTCGCGCACGATTCAGGCCTTTATCGACCATTGCCATGAAACCGCCGATGCGGGCAATCTGCCCGGCATGGCGGAATAAGGTTCCCCATGATCCCCGAGATTCTTGCCCGCCTTGTCGCCTTCCCGACCGTGTCGCGCCAATCCAATCTGGCGCTGCTGGACTATGTCGAGGACCTGCTGCGCCCCGAGGGCGTGCGGCTGGAACGCTATCTCAGCGAAGATGGCAGCCGCGCGAACCTCTGGGCCAGCACCGGCCCCGCCATTCCGGGTGGCGTGGTGCTGTCGGGTCATTGCGATGTGGTTCCGGTCGAGGGTCAGGACTGGAGCCGCGACCCCTTTGCCCTGCATGCCGAAGGCGGCAAGCTCTATGGCCGCGGCACCGCCGACATGAAGGGCTTTCTGGCCGTCGCCATCCACGCCCTGCTGCGCGCGGCGTCCCGGCCCTTGCGGCTGCCGCTGCATCTGGCGATTTCCTATGACGAAGAAATCGGCTGCCTTGGCGTGCGCGGCATGCTTGAGGCACGCGGCGATCATCCCGAACGCCCGTCCTTGTGCCTGATTGGCGAGCCGACGGGCATGCGGATCGCTGTCGGCCACAAGGGCAAACGGGCCCTGCGCGCCTGTTGCTTCGGGCAAGAGGGGCACTCGGCCCTTGCGCCGGACGCGTTGAACGCGCTGCATCTGGGGGCGGCCTTCATCGACCGCCTGCAGGCGCGGCAGGACCAGCTGCGGCAGAGCGGCGCGCGCGATGACGCCTATGACATTCCCTATTCGACGATCCATGTCGGCGTGATGCAGGGCGGCACGGCGCTGAACATCGTGCCGAACCGCTGCGACATGCAGTTCGAGCTGCGCAATATCGCAGCCGACGATCCGCAGGCGATCCTCGCCGGGCTGCATGACGACGCCGAAGCCATCGCAGCGCCGTATCGCGACCGCTTTCCCGACGCCCGGATCGAGATCGAAGAGCTGTCGGGCTATCCCGGCCTTGACACCGCCGCCGACCACCCGGCGGCGGCGCTGCTGCAATCCCTGCTGGGGCAGTCGGAACCGGCGATCAAGGTGGCCTTCGGCACCGAGGCAGGCTTGTTTCATCGGGCCTTCCGCGTGCCGACGCTGGTCTGCGGACCCGGCCACATGGCGCAGGGGCACCGCCCGGACGAGTTCGTCAGCGAGGATCAACTGGCCGAATGCGACCGTTTCCTTTCGGCACTGACCGACATTCTTGAGCACGAAAACAGTGCCGCGACGCTCACGGCCAACTGGCCGCGCGCATAGCGCGCGCGGGTCTGTTTTCACATGCAGGGTCGGGGCTGCGCAGGCATTCGCCCGCCTTGCCGTCTGCCGTTTGCGGGACAGAGGCGCTGATCCGCCCGCTGCCTTTCCACCGACAGGTTGCGTGAAAGCGGATCGGGTGATGCTGGGCGACATTTTTTTGCCGCTTTAACAACGCGCTTTCTTCTGCATTGCTGGGGGTCATGCCCCATCGTGAACAAAAAACCAATAATTGTGCAGTCTCTGCACAGTTTGCGTTCTCTGCTATCACGCGCATTCACAGCTGCGTGGTTGCTGCGCTGCCACGGCTGAGCAGGCGGGGTGTTCAGGTCTTCTTCAAACCCAGCCCAGGCAGGTCTAGGTCGGCCGGACCAACCTGATTGGAGAAGACAAAATGAAATTCGCATCTGTTGCTATCGCCGCCGTTCTCGCCACTGGCACCGCCAATGCCGGTGGCTATGTCGCCCCGGTCGTTGAAACCGCACCGGCTCCGGTCGTTATCTCGCCCATCGTCAGCGACAGCAACTGGACCGGCTTTTACGCAGGTCTGCAGTATGGCCAAGGCAGCGGCGATCTGACGGCAGAGGGCGCTGCGGATGTCAGCGAAGACTTCGACGCCTATGGTGTGCATGCCGGTTACAACCACGACTTCGGCCGCTTCGTGCTGGGCGGTGATCTGGACTACAACCGTCTGGACATCGACAACGTTGACGACAAGGGCGACCTGCTGCGTCTGCGTGCCCGTGCAGGTTATGACGCCGGCCGCTTCCTGCCCTACGTCTCGTTGGGCGCTGCCAACCTGAAGGCTGACCTTGGCGGCGTCGACGTGTCGGAAACGGCCGTTACCTATGGCATCGGCGCAGACTTCAAGGTTACAGAGCAGTTCGTTGTCGGCGCGGAATATACCCGCCAGGACTTCAGCGACGTTGCCGATGTCGACGGTCTCGACCTCGACACCGACATGGTGCAGCTGCGCGCCTCGTTCCGCTTCTGATCCCTGTATCCGGATAATCGCAAGACGGCCCTTCGCAGGGCCGTCTTTTTTTTGGGCCCCGGCGCATGTGAAGGGCAGGGGACGAGTGCTGCCGCCGCAGGCAGCCTGCAAGCCGCGCTGATTCCGCCTCAGGCCACCGATGCAAGCCAGTCTCGGAACGCCACGAAAGCGGGGGACAGCGGGCGGTCCGGTTCTGTCGCATGAATTCGATGGGCATACAGCCTGGCGTTTCCGGCCATAATTATGCTGCGAGCGCGGCGAACTGCTGGAATGCGGTGAAACGTGATCCGCCGAATTATCCCTTGCGGACCATATGAGCGGTTTCGATCCCGGCGAGGGTCGCCGCAGCCGAGTGGACCGCCTTGAAGCCCATCATCGGTCCGGTCATGCGCTTGATGAAGCGGTGATCCTGTTTGAGGATGTTGTTGAGATATCTGACCTGCCGGACCGTGATGATCTGCCCTGCGCCTGTGAACTTCAGGATCACGTTCACCGCCTGAAGTCCGGCCAGATTGGCGCCGCTCTTGTCGATGACGACCCGGTCCGGCACTCCGTTCGTGCTGATGGCGCGCTTGAAGAAACGCCGGGCAGCAGCCAGATCGCGACGCTCGGACAGCATGACATCAAGAGTTTTCCCGTTCCGGTCAACGGCGCGGCAGAGGTAGGTCCATCTCCCTTTCACCTTGATGCAGGTTTCGTCCATTCGCCAGGAGACAGCCGTCGGTCGCTTGCGGGCTTGCGCCTCGGCCGCGATCCGTGGCGCAAACCTGACCACCCACCGGTTCAGCGTGGCATGATCGACACGAACCTCACGTTCGGCCAGAATCTCCTCGAGATCACGGTAGGAAACCGCATGGCGCAGATAGAAGTGCACTGCATGCAGGTCACCGATTTCGGGTAGTGCATCCCCTTGAAATCAATCGCCATGCTTTCAAACCCGCTCGTGCCGGTAACGCGCGGCTGATCTGCTGCATCACATCCCAATAGGGAAGAGACAAAGCTTGCGGCAGTACCGACGCGTCTGGTGCGAGCAGGCCCGCGCCGCCACCGCCGGGATCAAGGGAGACAACGCTGCGAAGGTTGTTGCGGTGCTGGCATCAAGGCCCCTTGTCTCGGCCATGGAACTGGAGGTGAAAGCCGCCATCAGCCGCCCCACCGCCGAGCGGATGCTGAAACGCCTGACCGACCTGGGTCTGACCCGAGAGGTGACTGGCCATCGGCGTGTCCGACTCTGGACGATCGCGGGGCCTCGGTAATGCCCGGTTTGCGCCCTCAAGGGCCTTTGCGAGAAGGGCAGGGATGTGCTCCGGTATTCTGGACCGAAGGAGGCTGACTGATGAGCGACGACAGGAGGGCCACGACCACAGACCCATCGTTACCCGTGCTAACGAGCGAAACGCGCCAGTCCAACTGGCGACGGGCCAATCTTCTCAGATACAGCGTCCATCTTGCCGTGACGAGGGCCTTGGATTCCGGGGATCTTGAGAAGCAACCTTGCGAGGTTTGCGGCGCCACGACTGCCGATGCCCACCACGATCGATATGATCAGCCTCTGAACGTCGGATGGCTGTGCCGTAAGCGAGAGGGGGAGGGGGATCAGCCGGGGGTTGTGCGGCGGGAGCCCACCGCCTCGGGTCTCTTCCCGACACTCCGAAAGATCGCTAGCAGCGGCGTCCCGTCGGCATGGGTACCGGCGTCCTCAATCTGATAGTTGCGGCTGGGTTCGCAGACCTCGGTCAGTTCCCAACGCCGGTAAAGCCCTGGGAGCCGCCTGAAGTCCGCGAGCGACAGATCGGCGGTGTGACTCATGCGTGCGATCTCATGGAGTTCACTGGGACGGTTGATACGCCCGAACCAGAAACAAAAAGGGACCGACCCTTGATAAGGGCCGGTCCAGTTGCGCGTGCCGGGAAAGACGGCGCACAGGCGAGCGCCGGCTGGCAACGCGGGGCAGTTCGGTAGGGCTAGACCTGAAGGCACGCGGGCATTCCTCGCAGGACGATTGTCATCAAAGCAGAAGTGCCGAAAATATCTGCATATGGTCCCCTTCTGTTCTAGTAAGATGGAGAAAGGAAGCAGCACCACTCCGCGCAAAATTATTTATACACCTGTTTTATATCGATATTTTGAGTAACTTATATGTGATAACTTTGTGCAGTGTAATAGGAAATTTTGTTTCCAACTAACTTTTTTAATCGTGTTTAGGCTGCTGCCTTAGCAGGCGGCAGGGCAGCCATCGCCGCCAAGGCAGCCGCCGCGTGCGATCAGCCGGGGTTGTGGGGCGCGGAGCCATGAGGGTACGGTTTTCATTCCCTCTACAGGCCCCATGTCGCCCTCGGGTCTCGCCGCGCAGGGAATGAACTGTACCGTTCAAGCCAATTATAATGCTGTTTTTCCTGTGATCCCCATGAGGGAGTCCCAGGCACTCAACGCAGCAGATGGGGAAACTCCAGTGCGGGACTGAAGACAACGAGCTTTTCTTAGCCCGGAAGACATCTTCTTCCTTCTGGCCGCGATATTTCCGCACAGAGGCAATGCGATGCTGTCCCACGGAGTGGTGTAGCTGGCACTGATCGTCACGTGCCAGTACCCCTCAGCCATCGGCATGTCAGGATCATGCCAGTAATTGCGGCTGCTCTCGCGATGGATGGTGGAACGGTGGCGACCAAGCTGCGCAGCGATTTGCGCCACGCTGATCTTGCGATGCAGCATGCCCGCCACGATACGGCGTTGGCGGTCTCAACCGGTCGTCGCAACATTGGCTGTTTCCACGTTCTCTAGCGCCGCGTCCAGCGCCTCCGCCGGGGTTCTCCAGCCAAGGGTCTTTCGAGGACGCCCGTTGAGTGCAGCAGCGACCGATTCGATTTCATCGGCACCGTGCAGGCTGAGGTCGGTGCCTTTCGGGAAGTACTGGCGCAGCAGACCGTTGGTGTTTTCATTCGTGCCGCGCTGCCACGGGCTCAGAGGATCGCAGAAGTAGACCGGCAGATCAGCGGCGACGGTCAGTTCGGCATGACGGGCCATTTCGGCCCCCTGATCCCAGGACAAGGATCGGCGCAGATGGCGGGGCAGATGAACGATGCTGCGCAGGATGGCATCGCGCACGGCCTCCGCCCCGTGACCCGCAAGAGGCGGCCCGTTCTTCACGCGTGGTCCCTCACCATGCCCAGGCATCCGCGGAAGGTGCAGCAACAGCGTGAAGCGCGTCTGTCGCTCGACCAGCGTGCCGATGGCGGAGCGGTTGAGCCCGATGATCAGGTCGCCTTCCCAGTGCCCCGGGACAGCACGATCTGCAGCTTCGGCAGGGCGCTCACTGATCATGATTTCGGATGTTACGAAGGATTTCCCCCGGCCGGAAGTCCGGGCACGGAGGTCGCAGCCTGGCTTTGCTGCTTGTGGACGCCGCTCGCGGGGTCGAGGCAGTGCAGTGTCGGCTCTTCGATATCGACCCACCACAAGCGATTGGTTCGATCACACCAGAGCGGCGTTTCACCTAAACGATCCTTCGATGCGTAAGCCACTTCAACGCGTGTCGTCATCTGACGTCCCCTATGTTGCCTTATCCATCACCTCGCCACCTATCCGGGTCGGGCGGCAATGGCCGACACTCCATTCGCCCGATCTATCGCCTCGGCATCCCCGCCGGGCGTGCGGCACGTTTCTGCGCGGCGATGCGGAAGGGCGCGTTGGGTGCGCCATAGCCCGCGTAATTGCCCTGCCGCTGCACGATTTCGAAAAAGAACCCGTCGGCGCGCGGTTCGCTGTAAAGCTGGAAGAACTGCCCGCCCTCATCTTCGTCATACATGATCGAGGCGCGCTGCATCCGTGCGACCATCCCCTGATCCAACCCGAACCGGGCCTGAACGTCGTGATAGTAATTGGCGCCGATCTTCAGCGTCGCAAAGCCCAGACCGGCCAGCGCCCCGGCGGTGGCAAAGATGTCGTCGCTGGCAAAGGCGACATGCTGGACCGAGGCGCCAAAGCTGTCCTCGATAAAGCGCCCGGCCAGCGTGTGGCGCGCCTCGGCGCCGTTCAGCGTCACCCGCAGCCCGCCCGAGCGCACCGCCCGGCTGCGCACCAGCCCGTCAGGGTCCACCACATCCACCATCGGCGCTTTTTCAGCCTCGAAGATCGAGGTATAGAACAGCGACCAGCTGAGCATCTCGTCATAGGCCATCGTCTGCCCGATATGGTCGATCCCGGTGATCCCCGCCCCGCGCTGCGCGGCCTCGGACCGGAAGTCGACCTGCCAGATACCGGCCAGATCCGAGGTCCCGTCCAGCAGCCGGATCACATTGCCGCTGACGCCCCGGATGGCGGGGATCGCCAGCTGGCCCGGCTGCGTATCCTGCTGATGCGGGCGCGCCAGCAGCGCCGTTGCCCGCTGAAAGGCGGCCCGCGCATCGGGGACCATCAGCGCGATTTCCGACACCGTGGTGCCATGGGTCACATAGGAACTGTGGGCAAAGCCCGACAGGTCGGAATTGACCAGCACATTCACGCCCCCCTGCCGCCACAGCGTCACCGGCTTGGACACATGCCGCCCGCCCGGCGCAAAGCCGATACTGGCCAGCAGCCCCTCCAGTGCGGGGGCCTCGGCGGCGCTGGTGGCGAACTCGATGTATTCGATGCGCTCGACCGGGGCGGGCGCCGGAAAGCGCGGCAGGTCGGGGGCGGCCAGAGGCGCGGCGCGGCGCACCTGATCCATCAGGGCGATCAGGCTGCGATGACCGTCCTGCGCCACCATGCGCGGCAGCCCCGCGCGGAACTGATCGTTGAAGATTTCCAGACTCAGCGGCCCTGCATATCCCGTTGCGGCGACCGCCTGCATGAAGCCCGCCACATCCAGATCACCCTCGCCCGGCATGTTGCGGTAATGGCGCGACCAGTACAGCAGGTCCATCTCGATCGCCGGAGCATCAGCCAGCTGCACGAAAAAGATCCGGTCCCCCGGAATCGCGCGGATCGAGGACGGGTCGATCCGGCGGGCCAGCGTGTGGAAGCTGTCAAGGATCAGCCCGACATGGGGATGATCGGCGCGGCGCACCACCTCCCATGCGTCGCGGTGGTCGTTCACGAAGCGGCCCCAGCACAGCGCCTCGAACCCCACGCGGATGCCGTGGCGGGCGGCCAGATCGCCCAGATCGCGGAAATCCTGCGCCATGCGGTCGATGCCGCCGATGGCCGCCGGATGGGTCGTTGAGCAGACCAGCATCAGGTCGGTGCCCAGTTGGGTCATCAGCTCGAACTTGCGTTCGGCCCGGGCCAGCGCGCGGCTGCGATGGGGTTCGGGCAGACCCTCGAAGTCGCGGAAGGGCTGGAACAGGGTGATCTCCAGCCCGTGGTCGCGGACCATGCGACCGACCTCGGCGGGCGTGAAGTCCGAGGCGAGGAAATCCTGCTCGAAAATCTCGATGCCGTCGAAACCGGCCCCGGCGATGGCGGCCAGCTTGGTGGTCAGGCTGCCCGACAGCGATACGGTGGCGATCGAGGTCTTCATGTCGTGTCCCGCCCCGCAGCCAGATCGTCGCGCAGCCGCGCCTCGTCCAGAGGCAGGCCGGTGAACAGGGACCAGGCGTCCACGCCCTGTGCCACGAAAAGCTCGTAGCCCGAGATGATATCCAGTCTGGCTGCCGCCGCGTCCCGCAGAAACTGCGTCTCGGCCGGCGTATAGACCGCATCGAAGGCCCAGCCCGCCCCCGTCATCAAAGGCGCGGGCAGCGGTGTTCCCGTATCGCCCCCCATGCCCACGGGCGTGCAGTTGATCAGCCCCTGCGCACCGGGAGCCAGTGCAGCCGCCTCGGTGCCGGTCCGCAGGTTCAGGCCCGGCCGGGCCCGTCGCAGCGCATCCGCCAGATCCGCGGCCTTGGCCGGATCACGGTCAGCCAGCCGGATCTCGGTGGCGCCAAGAGCGATCAGCCCGAAGGCCACCGCGCGCCCCACGCCGCCCGCGCCGATCATCAGCACGGCCCCCGGCGCGATGTCGCCCCGGACCCGGCGATAGGCCGAGACGAAGCCCGAATAGTCGGTGTTGAAGCCGCGCGGCGCCTCCGCATCGAACAGGACCGTATTGCAGGCGCCGATGGCCGCAACCAGCGGGTCGTCGATCCGCAGCCGCCCCGCCACCACCTCCTTATAGGGATAGGTGACATTGATGCCGCGATAGCCCGAAGCGGCGCAATGCGCGAAAAGGGCGTCGAAATCCCGTCCCTCGGCGGTCGGGATCAAACGGTCATACCGAACGCGGCGCCCGTTCTGCAGGCCCGCCAGCCGGTGCAGGCGTGGCGATTGCGAGGCGGCAATATTGTCGCCGATCAGGCCCAGAAGGATCGGCTCACACATGGTCCGGCTGTTCCGCCATGTTCACGACGGCGCGCACGGCCATGGCGTAGCCTGCCGGACCGAGCCCGGCAATCACGGCCGTCACTGTCCGCGACATCAGCGAGTTGTGATAGATCGCCTCGCGCCGGTGAATGTTTGAGATGTGCAGCTCGATGATTGGGCCGGGAAACATCTTCAGCGCGTCCAGAATCGGGATCGAGGTGAAGGTCAGGCCGGCCGGATTGATGACGATGGCGGCCGCCTCGTCGATGGCCTCGTGAATCCAGTCGATGATCTGCGCCTCGCTGTTGGACTGGTGGAAGACCAGCGGGCGGCCCCCGGCGGCGGCGCAGCATTGCTCTTCGATCTCGGCCAGCGTGGTGTGGCCATAGATTTCGGGCTCGCGGCGACCAAGGCGGTTCAGGTTCGGCCCGTTCAGGACATAGATGGGTTTCAGCATGGGACAACCATATTTGCTTGTATCATCCCTGGTAGCCGAACTGGCGCGGCAGCCACAGGACGAGGTCGGGAAACAGCGTGATCACCGCCAGAGCGGCAACAAGCGCCAGGATGAACGGCACCAGATCCAGAAAAATGTCGCGAAGCGGTGCGCGGGTGATGCTTTGCATGATGAAGATCAGCAGCCCGTAGGGCGGGGTGATCAGCCCGATCATGATGTTCACCACGGCGATCACCCCGAAATGCACAAGGTCGATGCCAAGCGCATTGGCGGTGGGAATAAAGACCGGCACGATGATCAGGATGATCGCGGTCCCTTCCAGCAGACAGCCCAGCAGCAGCAGGGCGACATTGACCAGCAGCAGGAACTGCAGCGGCGTCAGGTCGAAATCCTGCAGGAAAATCCGCAGCGCCTGCGGAATGTTCTCGGCCGTGACGACATAGTTGAAGACAAGCGCCCCGGCGATCAGCATCCCGATGGCGACCGAAGACCGCGCCCCGCGCACCAGCGAGGTGTAAACCTGCGCCACGCTGACGCTGCGGTACAGCACGACCGAGATGGTGAAGGCGTAGGCGGCGGCGACGGCTGCGGCCTCGGTCGGGGTCATGGCACCGCTATAGATGCCGCCCAGCAGAACGACCGGCATCATCAGCGCAGGGAATGCGTGGAAGGTGATACCGGGCAGCTTCTTCAGCGGCACCGGCGCCTCAAGCGGGAAGGACCGGCGCCGGGCGGTCACGAAGACCACGACCATCAGCATCAGCCCCATCAGCAGGCCGGGCAGAATTCCGGCCAGAAACAGAAAGCCGATCGAGGCGTTCGAGACCAGCGCGTAAAGCACCATGGGGATCGAGGGCGGCACGATCGGCCCGATCACGGCGGCACTGGCGGTCAGGGCGGCCGCGAAGCTGCGGGTATAGCGACCGTCCCGCGTCATCATGTTGGCGATAATCCGCCCTGTGCCAGCCGCGTCGGCGAAGGCCGAGCCCGACATGCCCGAGAACACGATCGACTGGACGATGTTCACATAGGCCAGCCCGCCCCGGAAGCGGCCCACGAGCGCGTTGCAGAAGCGCAGCAGCCGGTCGGTCATCGAGCCGATGTTCATCAGCTCGGCCGCCAGAATGAACAGGGGCACCGCCAGGATGACATAGCCGGTGAACATGCTGTTCAGCAGCCGCTCTGCGACAAGGCCCATGTCCTGCCCGCGCATGTACAGATAGACGATCGAACCGCCGATCATCGAGATCCCGATCGGCAGGCCGAGGATGGCGAAGCCACCGATGATCAGAAGGGCAAGCGTGAAGGGGTCCATGATCACTCGATGCTGTCAAGGTTGCTGTGGCCGGCCATCGGGTCGTGACCCAGCAGCGCCCGGATGCCCAGCCAGAGGTAGCGGACAATCACCGCCACGGCGAAGACGATATAGATCGAATAGAGCCAGTCATAGCGGATGCGCAGGTAAGACGTGCGCTGCACCTTCATGAAGGTGACGTAGTCCCACACCGCTGGCAACGACAGCAGGAACAGTCCCACAATGCCAAGCGCCGCAATGACCATCATCAGCCGACGCAGCCCCGGCCTGACGCTGCCATAGACAATATCAAAGCGGATCTCGTCCTCTTCGCGCAGCAGAAACGCGGCTCCAAACAGCACGAGCCAGATCCACATGACGGTGCTGAGTTCCGAGGCCCAGCCTGCTGGCCAGTTCAGCACATAGCGGAACAGGATGGTGACGATAAAAGACAGGAACATCGTGGCAAGCATCGCCGCAGCAATCGCATCCGCTGCGTGCCTGAGCCAGATCCCGCCCCGGGAAAGGACGTGTCGCATGGTGCACTCCGAAAAAACGGGGGCGAAGGAACCGAGGCCGAGTGACCGGCCCCGTCCGGTCACATGCCGTTGATGCGCTCGACCATGCCCTCGGGCCAGTCGGCAGAGATCGGCGAGTTCAGGTAGCGGTCCTGAGCGAAGGCCCTGAAGGCCTCGACATCGGGCGTATAAATTTCCAGGCCCTGCTCGGCAAAGAACCCGGCCAGTTCGGTTTCGCTGCGTTGATGTTCCGCCGTGCTCCAGGCGATGGCGTCGTCGGCAGCGGCCTGAAACGCCTCCTGCTGCTCGGGCGTCATCTCGTCCCAGACCCGCGAGGAAACAGTCAGAAGGTCGAAGGCCACCAGATGCGACGTCAGGGCGACCTGGCTCATCACCTCGTAAAAGCGCATGTTCTGGACATTCGGCAGCGGGTTGTCCTGCCCGTCGATGGCGCCGGTCTGAAGGCCCGTATAGACTTCGGCATAGGCCATGGCGGTCGGGTTTGCGCCGATCGCCTCGCCCAGAAACTGCCAGGATTCGCCCGGCGGCATCCGCAGGCGGATGCCCGACATGTCCTCGGGCGTCTCGATCCGGCGATCGGGCACCAGACCGACATGGCGGGTGCCAAAGAAGGTCGGCCCCAGGATGTGAACGCCCAGCTGTTCCTCGGCCATTGCCTTCATCTCATCGCCGGCGTCACTCTGGAAGAAGGCCAGCAGGTGATCGGCATCGCGGAACAGATAGGCCGAAGTCAGGATCGACCACGCCGGGATCTGGTTGGCGATGTCCTGAGGCGCAATGTTGCCCATCTCCAGGTTGCCACGCTGCAGAGCAACCAGTTCGGTGCCTTGGCTGAACAGCGTCCCGCCGTAGTGGATTTCCATGCCAAAGTCGTCGGCGACCGCCTCTTCGAAGCGCTGGATCATCTGCGCCCTGATGTCTTGGTCAGAGAAAACCGCAGAAAATCGCAACAGCGGCTTGTCCTGTGCGGCAGCGATGCCGGCCTGGCCGACGGCGAACACAAGCGCGCAACCGGCAAGCAGGCTGCGCCGCGAAAAAACGTGGTCCATAGGTCTCCTCCCACGGGGTCATTGTATGCTGAGACGGTGCCCGTTCCTCCTGCACCGCTTGAGCTACGGTGCCATCAGTCTCCTGACGAATCAACAGTTATATTAATTAACAGCCTATATTTTTGATAATGTATGGTGAAGCTCCCGTGGCTCTTGCGGTCTTGCGAAGGCGGTGAGAAGAAAGATACCGGAGGAGGGTCCATGATGCTGCTGACGGATCCACAGGAAACATCCGGAGAAAGCGCCTATCGCGCAATTCGGACCGACATCGTGAACGGGCGGCTTGCGCCGCGCAGCCGGTTGCGTCTCGAGGCGCTGAAGCTGCAATATTCTGCCAGCATCAGCACGCTGCGCGAGGCGCTTTACAGGCTGTCGAGCGAGGGGCTGGTCGTTACGGAAAAGCGAGGCTTTGAGGTCGCTCCTGTCAGTGAACAGGAGTTTGCCGAACTCGCGGCGCTGCGCGAATTGCTAGAGACCCATGCCATGCGCGAGTCTTTCCGCGCCGGAAATCTGGAGTGGGAAGGCAATGTCGTAGGCGCGTTTCACAAGCTGAGCCGGATGGAGCAGTTGATGCTTGCGGGCGACCGCAGCCACAGCGACGTATGGAAAAGCTATGACCGCGAATTCCATCGCGCGTTGATTTCATCCTGCGGGTCGGACGAGCTTCTCAGGGCACATGGAGCAATCTTTGATCGCTTTCAACGCTACCAGATCGTCGCCGTGATCTTTCGCGGCCAAGTCGCCGCGAAGGAACATCATGCGCTTATGGCGGCCGCTCTGGACCGACGTATCGACGCCGCGGCCGAAGTGCTGCGGTGCCATATCCAGGGCTGCATTGAACACACGTCGAGCCATGGTCTTTTACAGCAAAGCGGCTTGGTCCGGCGGGACACAGGGCCACGCATCCGCCCGGACAGACCGGAAAACGCGGGGGATCTTTCAGTCGGCGAAAGCAGTTGGCGGCGGGTGCGCGGGGACATTCTCATGGGCAGGCTCGCGCCGCAACAGAAGCTGCGGCTGGAGACACTGCGTGCCGCCTATGGCGTCAGCATCAGCACCCTGCGCGAGATACTGAACCGGCTGACCTCCGAAGGGCTGGTCGTCGCCGAGGGCCAGCGCGGCTTCGAGGTGGCCCCTGTCTCGGCCGAAAACCTGCGCGAAATCGCGCAGCTCAGACTGTTGGTCGAGGCGCAGGCGTTGGAGCATTCTTTTGCCGCCGGAGATGTCGAATGGGAGGCGCGGCTGGTCACCGCCTATCACAAGCTGGCCTCGTTGGAAGAGCGCATGGCCAGCAATGACCGCAGCGCCGCCGAGCTGTGGAAACAGTATGACTGGCAGTTCCATCAGGTGCTGATCTCGGCTTGCGGTTCGCAGATGCTGATGCAGCTTCATGGCGCGATCTTCGACAAATATCTGCGCTATCAGATGATTGCGCTGTCCTATCGCGGCCGGATCGCGGCAGATGAACATCGGGAACTGCACGACTGTGCTTTGCGCCGCGACGCAGTCGGCGCCCGCGCGGTTCTCGAACGACATCTTGAGGGCGGCGTTGCCCATGCCTTGGCGAGCGGAATTTTTGAAGACCAGCGGTAGCTTCGTGCCGCGTCGGGTGTTGAACTCATGTGGTCCTGCCGCAACGCCGCCCGGATGCTCATGCCGACCATCTACCACGCTGAAAGTCTTTTCGCGACCTATCGCCCGTTGACCAGGTCATCCCGTCGCGAACAGAGCGTCCAGCATCGGATGGCGAGGGTCAAGAAGCAGCAGATGCGCTGGTCAGAACGCGGGGCAAACCTGCTCCTTCAAGTTCACGTCGCTGTCGCCAACGGCGATCTTGCAGATCGTCTCGCGTACCAGCCCCCCAGAGCAACCATGACAGGTCTCCTTTCAATGGTAATATCCCCGTCCGCGGATGTTCGAATGCCGAAGCGGAAACTGTTCGGGGCTTTCGTCGAGGAAGGCGCTGTCGAGCCCGTTCGCCAGGATCGATCTGATGGAGGCCACGGAACGGGCCCGGATAGAAATTCCCCGGCGACAGGGAACTTCTATCACCTTCAGCACAAAGTATGAGTTCACACCTCTTTCAGCATGAACTGAGTTGTGTTATCAACTGATGGCGAGCCTTGAGGAGGGTGTCGCGCTTTCAGGGAGGACGACATGAAAACACCATTTCAGGTGGCGCTGACTGCTGCCGTCATCGCGGCCTCGGGCACGATGGCCGGTGCCGACACGATCAAGGTCGGGGTGATCGCCACATTCTCGGGACCGTTCGCGATCTATGGCAAGCAGTATCGCGAAGCCATAGAGGTCTATGTGGATGAGCACGGCACCACCGTCGGCGATCACGAGATCGAGTTCATCTACAAGGATGTGGGCGGCACGAATCCTGACAATGCCCGCGCTCTGGCACAGGAGCTGCTGATCCGGGATCGTGTGGATTATCTGGCCGGGTTCACTTTCACGCCGAACGCACTGGCAGTGGCGCCGCTGATTGATCAGTCTGAAACGCCGACCGTCATCTTCAATGCTGCCACGTCCGGCATCAACAAGCAGTCCGAGTTTTTTGTCCGCACCAGCTATACGCTGTGGCAGGTGACCGAGCCGCTGGCCCGATGGGCCTGGGACGAGGGGATCCGGACCGTGGCCACCACCGTCACTGATTACGGCCCCGGGATTGATGCCGAAAATGCCTTTCACAGCTCGTTCACAGCGCTTGGCGGCGAAATCGTCGACAGCGTGCGCATGCCGCTGAGCACGACTGATTTTACGCCGTTCATGCAGCGTGTACGCGACGCAGCGCCTGACGCGCTGTACACCTTCCTGCCGGGCGGGCCGCCGACTTTCGGCTTTACCAAAACCTATAATGAGAACGGGCTGGCAGAGGCCGGAATCCGCTTTCTGGGAACGGCCGAGACCGAAGAGGTTAATCTGCAGGGTTTGGGCGACGCCGCGATCGGGCTGACTACGGCCTATCACTATTCAGGCGCCCACGAATCCGAGATGAACCGCCGGTTCTCGGCCCGGCTGACCGAAATGTTTCCCGGCTCGGTCGCGAACTGGTCGTCGGTCGGGGCCTATGATGGTGTGCATCTGATCTATGAGATGGTGCGTGCGGCGGGCAGCGACGGACCAGCCGCCATCGAACATGCAAGGGCGCTGGAATGGGAAAGCCCGCGCGGGCCGGTCCGGATGGACCCCGAGACACGGACCGTGATCCAGAATGTCTATATCCGCCAGGTCGAGCGCGACAACGGAACCGGCCTGCTGGTCAACCGCGAGCAAGGCGTTATCGCGACTGTCGGAGATCTGGGCTGGGACCGGTAGTCCGGACATCCGGATCGCAATCCCGAGCCACGCAGTAGCCCGTGTCGACGCAAGCGCCGTCGCACCAGCGGAGTAGATACATGTCTTTGTTTCTGAATATTTTTGTGGACGGAGTCGCCTATGGGATGATCCTGTTCATCATCGCGGTGGGCCTGTCCGTGACCATGGGCCTGATGCGCGTCATCAACCTGGCGCATGGTGGATTTGCACTGATCGGCGGCGCCTTCGCGCATTGGCTGACGATGGTGCAGGGGCTGGGATTCTGGGCGTCGCTGCCGCTTGCGGTTCTGGGCACTGTCCTTGTCGCACTGCCACTGGAGAGACTGCTGTATCGCCGCATCTATGGATTCGGAGAGCTGCAACAGGTGCTGGCGACCATCGGCATCACCTTTCTGATGATCGCCACCGTCAACCTGTGGCTAGGCAGCTCGCTGTTGCAGATCCGGCTGCCGGAGGCTTTGAGCCGACCCCTCGATCTGGGGTTCCGGACCCTTCCGATGCACCGGCTTCTGGTCATCGGCGCGGGGTTGGGCGTCATGGCGGGATTGTGGCTGGTGCTGGACCGGACGCGCTTTGGGATGCGTCTGCGGGCTGCGGTGGACAACCGCGCCACCGCCTCGTCGCTTGGAATTGACACCGGGCGGATCTTTGCGCTGGCCTTCTGCCTTGGCGCTGGCCTTGCGGCGTTCGGCGGCATTCTGGGGGCCGAGCTGCTGCCGGTCGATGCCTATTATCCGCTGCGCTACATGGTGCTGTTTCTGATCGTCGTTGCGGTGGGTGGCATGGGCTCGATCCCGGGCTCGTTTGCTGCCGCATTGGGGCTGGGAATTCTGGACACCGCTTCGCGCTATCTGGTGCCGGATTTTGGCACGATCTTCTTTTTCGCCTGCGTGATCGCATTGCTCGCCTTGCGTCCGCGTGGCCTGATGGGGCGCTTGACATGATGAACGGCCTGACACTCCCGATGCCGCAGCGGCTGCGCCGCGTGCCTTTTCTGGCCGAGGCGATCCTGCTGGCCACTGCGGTCGCGATCTTCTTTCTGCTGCCCTACAGCCTGGGGTTTCTGACCCGCGTGCTGATCCTGATGGTTCTGGTTCTGTCGATCGACCTGCTGCTGGGCTATGCGGGCATTGCCACGCTTGGGCAGGCCGCGATGTACGGGGCAGGCGCCTATGCCGCCGGATTGTTTGCCATCCATGTCTGGGCCGACCCGTTGGCCGGACTGGTCGTGGGCGCCGTGGCAGGCGCGGCGCTGGCGCTGGTGTCAGGGCTGGTGCTGATGCGGGCACATGGGCTGACGCTGATCATGCTGACCATTGCCACAGCCCAGATCTGCATGGAGATCGCCAACAAGGCCCGCGATGTGACCGGCGGCTCGGACGGGTTGCGCGGGATCCGGATGGACCCGGTGCTTGGCCTGTTCCCGTTCGATTTCGTGGGCCAGACCGGCTATTGGTATGCGCTGGCGGTCCTGACGGGCGTGTTCCTTTTTCTGCGTCTTGTCACCCGCTCCGCTTTCGGTCTGTCGCTGCGTGGCATCCATGACAGCCCGGCGCGGATGACCGCCATCGGGACGCCGGTCTATGCCCGCAAGGTCGCGGCCTATACGCTGGCGGGTGCCGTGGCAGGCATCGCGGGGGCACTGACCGCGCAGGTCACACAGCTTGTCAGCATCGAGGTCTTTGCCTTCACGCTATCGGCCGAGGCGCTGATCATGCTGGTTCTGGGCGGCACGGGGCGGCTGTTCGGCGCCATCGTCGGTGTGGCGATCTTCATGACAGTCCATCACACGGCTGCGGCGCATGATCCGTTCAACTGGCTGTTCGTGATTGGCGCGATGGTGCTGGGGGTCGTGTTTTTCGTGCCCGGCGGGCTTGTTTCGCTGCCGCGCAGCCTGTGCGCCATGACGGGGAGGCCGAAATGATGCGGGGTCTCAGTGTTCGCGGATTGAACAAGAGTTTCGGCGGTCTGACGGTCGCCTCTGAGATCGACTTTGACCTGCCGCCTGGCGCGCGCAAGGCTTTGATCGGCCCGAACGGGGCGGGCAAAAGCACCTTCGCCAATCTCGTCACAGGTATCCTGGCACCGTCCTCGGGGCAGATCACCTTTGACGGTCACGACATCCGCCACCTGCGCGAGGCCGCGCGCGTCCGCAAGGGAATCGCCAAGACATTCCAGATCACCACATTGTTCCGGACCATGACGGTGCGCGAGAACCTTCGTCTGCCGATCCTTCAGCGCGAGGGGCGGGCCACTGGCTTCCTGCGCCGCAGCGACAGCAGCCGGGCCATCGAGGATGAGGTGTCGGCGCTGCTGGATCAGTTCCGCCTGTCACCTCTGGGCGATCTGCCGGTGTCGCAACTGGCCTATGGTCAGCAGCGTCTGGTGGAGATGGCGCTGACGCTGGCGCTGCGTCCCCGGGTTCTGATTCTGGATGAACCGGCAGCTGGCGTGCCGTCGTCGGAAAGCCCGCTGATCATCGATGCGATCGAGCGGCTGCCGCAGGATCTGGCGGTGCTGATCATCGAACATGATATGGATCTGGTCTTCCGTGTCGCGCAGCAGATCGTCGTGCTGGTGGCAGGCCGCATCCTGACCGAGGGCAGCCCGGCCCGGATCAGCCGCGACCCGCAGGTCCGCGAACTCTATCTGGGAGGCGCACATGCCTGAGCACATCCTTGATCTTCAGGGCGTCAGCGCCGGCTATGGCCCGACGCATGTCATCCAGAACCTGAACCTGACCGTCAGCAAGGGCGAGCGCATCGCCCTGATTGGCCGCAACGGTGCCGGCAAGACCACGATGCTGGCCACAATCATGGGTCTGACGCGCCTGCATGGCGGCAGGCTGCATCTGCGGGGGCAGGACATGACCGCGCTGGCGCCGCATCAGCGGGCGGCAATGGGGCTGGGACTGGTGCCGCAGACGCGTGACATCTTTCCCTCGCTTTCGGTCGAAGAGAACCTGCGCTGTGTCCTGCGCGGGGATGCCACCCTTGAAGAGGCCTATGCCCTGTTCCCGCGCCTGAAGGAACGCCGCCGCAACGGCGGCACGCAATTGTCCGGGGGCGAGCAGCAGATGCTGGCCATTGCCCGCACGCTGATGATCCGGCCCGAGGTCATCCTGCTGGACGAACCCCTCGAGGGCCTGGCCCCGGTGATCTGCGAACAGCTGATGGGGGTGTTCACGGACCTTGCCGCCAATGGGCGGCACACCATCATCCTGGTGGAACAGCACGCCGCCGCCGCGCTGGCCTTTGCGACGCGCGGCATCCTCGTAAGTGCCGGTCGCATTGTCCACGACGGTCCCGCGGCCGAGCTGAAAGAGAACCCCTTGCTGATCGACCGCCATGTCGGCGTCAGCCTGGAATCCTGATCGGAAGGAAGATCCATGAACATGATCGAAGGCCATATCGCGTTCGAGCCTGCCCCCGGCATACCGGTCTGGGATATCGACCCCTATGACGAGGCTGTCCTGCGCGATCCCCATCCGTATTACGCCGGATTGCGGGCGCGTGGTCCGCTGGTCTACATCCCGCGCTATTCGGTTCTGGCATCCGGCCAATACGCGACCACACATGAAATCTTTACCGATCACGATCGCTTTGTTTCGTCGCGCGGGGTGGGGCTGAACGACTTTCGGCACGGCACCCCCTGGCGCAAGCCCTCGATTATCCTTGAAGTCGATCCGCCCGACCATAGCCGCACCCGGAAGGTCATGTCGCGTGCGCTGTCGCCCAAAGCGATCGGCGCCTTCCGCGAAACCTTTCACGAGACGGCCGGAACATTGCTGGACCAGCTGCTTGGCAAGGCCCGGATCGAGGCCGTCACCGAACTGGCCGAGGCGTTCCCGACAACGGTCTTTCCACGGGCTGTCGGGATGACAGACAGTGATCCCCGGCGGCTGGTGGATTACGGGGCGATGGTCTTCAACGCGATGGGTCCGGACAATCAGCTTCGCCGCCGCGCGATGGCACAGCAGGACGACATCGTTCCCTGGATCACCGCGGCCTGTGGGCGCGACCGGCTGACGGCTGACGGGTTGGGCGCGATCATCTACGCCGCCGCCGACACCGGAGAGATTTCGGCGGACGAAGCCGGGATGCTGGTCCGCTCGTTTCTGTCAGCGGGGGTCGATACGACCGTGACCGGGATAGGCAACATGCTGTGGTGCCTGTCGCAGAACCCCTCCGAATACGAAAAGCTGAAACGCGACCCGGCCCTGATGCGTCCCGCCATCGAAGAAATGCTGCGCCATACCTCGCCGGTCCATACCTTCGGGCGGACAGCCAACGAGGCGACCACAGTGGCCGGGTGGCCGGTTCCCGAGGGCGCCAAGATCATCTGCGTTCTGGGCGCGGCCAACAGCGACCCGCAGAAATGGGGTGACCCCGAACTCTATCGGGCGGACCGGCGGCCACAGGGCCATATGGGCTTTGGGGCCGGGATCCATGGCTGCGTCGGCCAGAACATCGCCCGCGCCGAGATCGAGGCGCTGCTGACCGCGATGATCGCGCGTGTGGACCGGATCGAGCCTGCGGGTGAGCCGGTCTGGCGGCCCGGCAACGCCATCCGCGCGCTGGACCGGCTTCCCCTGACCTTGATTGCGACCTGAGGTATAACCATGACCACGATCAGTTTCATTACCCCTGACGGCACCCGCCACGATATCGACGCCCGCGACGGGCAAAGCGTGATGCAGGTCGCGCTGGCCGCCGACCTGGAGGGGATCATCGGCGAATGCGGCGGCTCGATGATGTGCGCCACCTGCCATTGCTATGACGACGAGAGCCGCAGTGGACCCCGCCGCGACGGCGAGGAAGAAATGCTGGAAAGCGCCGCCTGCGAGGTCACGCCCGACAGCCGCCTGTCCTGCCAGATCAGGGTCTCGCCCGCGCTGGAGGGCCTCGTGATCCGCTTGCCCGAGACGCAGCTGTGAGCGTTGTCATCATCGGTGGCGGGCATGGCGGATTTCAAGTGGCGGCCAGCCTGCGGCAGGAAAACTACGCCGGAAAAGTAACCCTGATCAGTGCGGAAAACCTGCGGCCCTATCACCGGCCGCCGCTATCGAAGGCCTATCTCAAGGACGGCATTTCTGATGCGCTGCAGATGCGGCCCGCCAGCTTTTATGAGCGAAATGACATCGGGTTGCGGCTTGGCATGCGGATCGCCCGCGTCGACCGCGCGGCCCGGATGGTGATCCCGGAGCAGGGAGACCAGATCGCCTATGATCATCTGGTGCTCGCCACGGGGGCCTGCAACGCCCTTCCGCCGGTGCGGGGGCTGGACCTGCCCGGCGTCTTTAGTCTGCGCGATCTGAAGGACGCGCAGCGCCTGCGGGCGGCGATGGCCGGCGCAGGCCATGTTGCCATCATCGGCGGCGGGTTTATCGGCCTGGAATTCGCCGCCGTGGCCCGCGCAGCCGGGATCGGGGTGACGGTGATCGAGGCTGCACCTCGGCTGATGGCCCGCGCGCTGAGCCCGCAGATGTCGGACCGCTTCGCCGCAATCCATCACGACATGGGGACGCAGCTGTATCTTGGCCGGATGGCCGTGGCCGTGGCAGAGGCCGGTGACCGGGCGGCAGGCGTGATCCTGGATGATGGGACCCGGATCGACGCCGGCCTTGTGCTTCTGGCCGCAGGTGTTGTGCCCAATGCCGGGCTTGCCCGCGACGCCGGGCTTGCCACCGGGAACGGCATCATCGTGGACAGGCACCTGCGGACCACCGATCCTGCGATCTTCGCTCTTGGCGATTGCGCGGCCTTTCCCTGCCTGCGCACCGACAGCCCCTTGCGTCTGGAATCCGTGCAGGCCGCGACCGATCAGGCGCGCGCCATTGCCCGCACGATCACGGGACGCCCGGTGGCCTATGACGCGCTGCCATGGTTCTGGAGCGATCAGGGCCCCCACAAACTGCAGATCGCGGGTGCCTGCCTGCCGGGAGACGAGGCCTTCGCGGTCAGCGAGAATATTGTCATCCGCTTCCGTGCCGGTCATATGTCAGGGGCAGAGACCATTGACGCGCCCGGCGTTCACATGGCCGCACGCAAGTTACTGGCCAGCGGGCCGGGACCGCTACAGGCAGATCTGGCGGCGGCAGGATATGACCTTCGTGCGCTGGCAAAGGACATGAAAGAGACGGCGTGACAAAAACAGACGCATCCATCATCCCGACCTGCCCCGGCGACCGGCTGTCCTGCCCGACGATCGACCGCGACGGCCGCAAGATCGTCAATACGCATACCTACATTCCGTTCTTTCTCAGTTCCGTCAACAACGCCCTGTCGCGGGGCGCATCAAACCTCTACCGCGAGATGTTCGGGGTGGGCATCGTCGAATGGCGCACCATCTCGATGCTGGCGATCGAACCGCGCATCACCGCCAACCGCATCTGCGAGGTCATCCACCTGGACAAGGCCGCGACCAGCCGCGCTCTGCGCCAGCTGCTGGGGGACGGGCATGTGGACTTTCTGGCCTCTGAAACCGACGAGCGCAAGCGCGTGTGGTGGCTGAGCCCCTCGGGCTATGACCTGCACGAGCGCATCCTGACCGTCGCCTTGCAGCGCGAAGCGCGCCTGATCCAAGGGGTGGATCCCCACGATCTGGAGGCGTTCCTGCGGGTCATGCGTCGAATGCAGCAAAATATTTCTGACGTCTGAACGGCGCCTGCATCAGGGATCGGCGCCGCCTGATTTACGGTACCGCAACAGCGGATCAGGCTGCCGCCGAGTTGGGCGCGTTCGAAGAAAAATGGGCGGGGAAATATGCCTCGATCGCCCCGGCATGGCGGCGAGCATGGCAGGAGGTGATCCCGTTCTTCTCCTTCGACCCGGCAATCCGCAAGATCATCTATACGACGAACGCCATCGAGAGCCTGAACCGCGTGATCCGCAAATCGATCAAGACCCGCGGCTCGTTCCCGACCGAAGAGGCCGCGACCAAGCTGATCTATCTGGCGATCCGCAACTTCGAGAAAGGCGGCAGAAATGTCCGCGAGTGGTTTGCCGCCCGCAATCAGTTCGCTATCCTGTTCGACGAGCGCTTCAACGCGTGACCGTATCTGAAACCCGCATGGACCGGCCCAGATACACAAAGTTCATGACACTCCCTGCCCTGCGCCACATCTGGATCACCCGGCGCCAGCCCTTCATGGCCAACATGCTGACGCGGATCGGCTTTATTGACGAAACCTCCGTCAAGACCAACATGGCCAAGACCACCGGCTGGGCTC
>NZ_JBKBVD010000037.1:0-37227 GCF_046289755.1 Paracoccus sp. (in: a-proteobacteria)
AAACCGCACAAGGTCATCATAACGGCGGTCGCCCGGAAACTGGTCAACCTGGCTAACGCCCTGTGTAAAAGCCGTCAGAAATGGACGCCTTCGACCGCGTGAGGGATACAGTTGCTAGGCTATCTGCCTGTCTTTTGCGCAAACATGGCGGCAGGCGCCGGGATCGGGTGGTCCAGTGCTTGACGCTGCCGCCGCCCGCTGCACAACATAGCGGCAGCATCCCCTTACCGGAAAGTCGCCGCGCCATGTTTCACCGCCCGCTGGTCACCCTCGCCGCCACCCTGCTGACAAGCGGCGCGGCCCTTGCCGACACCGCGATGCCCTTCGCGCTGGACTGGCGTTTCGAAGGCCCCGCCGCGCCCTATTTCGTGGCCGTGGATCAGGGCCATTTCGAGGCCGAGGGGCTGACGATCGAGGTGACGGCGGGCGAGGGCTCGCTGGATGCGATCCCCAAGGTGGCGACGGGCGCATTCCCGGTGGGCTTTGCCGACATCAACAGCCTCGTGCGGTTTCTGGACCAGAACCCCGGCGCGCCGGTGATTGCGGCGATGATGGTCTATGACAAGCCCGCCTTCGCCGTGATCGGGCGCAAGTCGCTGGGGGTCGAGGCACCCGCCGATCTGATGGGCAAGGTGCTGGGTGCGCCGCCGCCCGATGGCGCATGGGCGCAGTTCCCGATCTTTGCCGCCGAGAATGATCTGGACATGGATCAGATTACCATCGAACCCGTGGGTTTCCCGACGCGCGAGCCGATGCTGGCCGAGGGGAAGGTGGCCGCCGTCACCGGCTTTTCGTTCACCTCGTATCTGAACACCAAGCGGCTGGGGGTCGAGGGCGACGACATCTCGGTCCTGCTGATGGCCGATTATGGTGTGGACCTGTATGGCAATGCGGTGATCGTGAACACCGACTTTGCCGAGGCCAACCCCGAGGCCGTGACCGGCTTTCTGCGCGCCGTCGCGAAAGGCTGGAAGGACACCGCCGCCGATCCCGAGGCCGCTGTGGCCGCTCTGGCCAGCCGCAATCCCGGCATGGACGCCGAGCTGGAACTGGAGCGTCTGACGCTGGCGATGCAGGACAATGTGATGACCGATTGGGTCATGGAAAACGGCATGGGCAATATCGACGCGGACCGCATGGCCAATGCGGTCGAGCAGATCAAGCTGACCTATGAATTCCAGAACGACCCCGATCCGGCACTGTATTTCAGTGACGCATGGCTGCCCGAGGATGGCAGCCTGATGATGCAGTAAGCCGTGACCAACACGGTCGAGATCCGGCATGTCACCCATGCCTACCGGACCCCGCATGGCCCGCTGCCGGTGCTGCGCGACCTGTCGCTGGCCATCCCCACGGGCGCGTTCTGCGCGGTCGTGGGGCCGTCGGGCTGCGGCAAATCCACGCTGACACGGCTGATCGCGGGGCTGATGAAGCCCGATCAGGGCGAGGTGTTTCTGCATGGCGAACCCGTGCGCGGGCCGCGCCGCACGGTGGGCATGGCGTTCCAGAACCCGGTGCTGCTGGAATGGCGATCCATCCTCGACAATGTGATCCTGCCGCTTGAAATCGTGGCCCCCCGCATGCCGCGCCGCGACCGAGAGGCCCGCGCCCGCGAATTGCTGGCTCTGGTGGGCCTGGAGGGGTTCGAGGCCAAGCGCCCGTCCGAACTGTCGGGCGGCATGCGGCAGCGCGCGTCGCTGTGCCGCGCCATCGTGCACAAGCCCGAGGTGCTGATTCTGGACGAGCCCTTTGGCGCGCTGGATGCCTTCACGCGCGAGGATCTGTGGCAGACCATGCACGCCCTGCGCCGTCAGGAACCCTTCACCACGCTGCTGATCACCCATGATCTGCGCGAATCGATCTTTCTGGCCGATGAGGTGGTCGTGCTGTCGGGCCGCCCGGCCACGGCGCAGTATCGCATGAACGTGCCCGGCGGCACGGGCCGCACGCTGGACGATCTGTATACGCCCGAGGCGGCGGAACGTCTGAACCTGCTGCGCCACCAGATCCAGATTGCCCAAGGGCGCGCCGAGGTAGCTGCCTGATGCTGAAGAAAATCGCCGTGCCGCTGGCCGCCATCGCGCTGTTCCTGATGTTCTGGGAGTTTCTGGTCTGGTTCAACGGCTGGCCCCGCTATCGCATGGCCGCGCCCTCGGACCTGCCGCCCGCCTATTGGCGGTTCCGCTGGCTGTTTCTGGAAATGGGCTGGCAGACGCTGTGGCGGACCGTGGCCGGTCTGGTGCTGGCGGTGATCTTTGGCACCGCGCTTGGCGTGGTCATGGGGTTCTCGCGCACCATGCGCGATGCGCTCTATCCGCTGCTGGTGGGGTTCAACGCCATCCCCAAGGCAACGGTCGTGCCCATCGTGGCGCTGATGTTCGTGGGCCAGCATGATTTCAACACGGTGCTGATCGCCTTCATGATCAGCTTTTTCCCGATCGCCGTGTCGGTCGCCATCGGGCTGTCGACGCTGGAGCCGGAATATCGCGACATCCTGCGATCGCTTGGCGCCTCGAAGCTGACGATCTTCTGGAAGATCGCGCTGCCCAAGACCCTGCCCGAATTCTTTGGCGCGCTGAAGGTCGCGGTGACGCTGGCCTTTATCGGCACCAATCTGATGGAGATCGTGTCCCCGCACGGGCGCGGCCTTGGCGCGCTGTTCGACAGCGGGCGCACGAATTCGGATTACCCGCTGATGTTCGCGGTTCTGATCGCCTTGGCGTTTCTGGGGATCGTTCTCTATTACATCGTGGTGGCGCTGGAGAAGATCTTTGCCGGATGGGCCGACCGCAGCCCAAGCTAGGCGAAGGGGTTCTCCAGCCGCGCGCCCGTCGGTTCGAAATCCGTTATATTTCCGGTCACTACGGTCGCATCCTGACAAAGTGCTGTAGCTGCGATCATCAGATCGGCGCCGTCATGGCCGATGCGCTGGCTCAGCTGCCCCCAGACCCGCGCCTCGGCCGCGCCGAAGGGCAGCAGCCGGTCGGCAAACAGCAGCAGCGTCCGGTCCAGCCATGCGCGCAGATCGGCGGCAAGGCCCGGATTGCGCGCCTGTTGCTGGCCGATGCCACGCTCGATCTCGCCCAGGGTGATGACGGACAGGTAAAGCTGCGCCTCGGGTTTGCCCGCCAGCCAGGCCGCGACCTGCGGCGCCCGGTCGGGCCTGCGCACCGCCGAGATGACATTCGTGTCCAGCAGATACATCAGAACTGCACGTCGCGGGGGCGGGCGCGCATCCGGTCGGGATCGGCGGCGGGGCCGGGAAAGGCCAGCAGATGGCTGGCAAAACTTTCGCGGCTGTGACGGGCATCGGTCAGGATGCGGTTGTAATCCGCGACCGACAGCACGACCACGGCGGGCTTGCCGCGGCGCGTGACCTCTTGCGGCTGACCGGCAAGGGCGGCGTCAACCACGGCACTGAAACGGTTCTTGGCGTCCTGAAGGGTCCACATGGCTTCACCTGTCTAGCTATCTGGCTAGATATAGGTGCTGGGCGTGAGGGTGGCAACCGTGTTGAACGGAAAGCCGCCCCGCCCCCCATCGAGGGGGGCGGGGCGGCTGCGGGGCCCCCGGACCCCCGCGCGCATCCCGCTGATGTCAGACGATGCCGCCACCGCCGCCCGCACTGACCGGACGGCTGGCCGCGACCCTCGCCCGCCAGCCCGAGGCACGATAGGCCGCGACCGGATCAATGGCCGCGCCCTTGCGCAGACGGGCCATCTGCAGGATCGGATCGACATCCGTGCGGAAGGCGGCGCGCAGGGTGGCCGCGGCCATCAGCGCGTCATTGCCCTCGCGGAACCCGTCCAGCGCGGTGCGGTCCACCAGCGACGCCTGCACAAAGGCCCGCTGAATCTCGCAGGCCGAGATCATCAGGCTTTCGATCGGGTCGGTCACATTATGGCTCTGGTCGATCATATGCGACAGGTCGAGGCCGGGCGTATCCTCCAGCTCGACCAGCTCGTTGAAGACCAGGAACAGGCGGAATGGCTCGATCGTGCCCGCGTCCAGATCGTCATCGCCATATTTGCTGTCGTTGAAATGGAACCCGCCCAGCTTGCCCGCGCGGATCAACCGCGCCACGATCATCTCGATATTCACATTGGGCGCGTGGTGGCCCAGATCGACCAGACATTGCGCCTTGGGGCCCAGCTCCTGCGCGATCATCAGGCTGGTGCCCCAGTCCTGCACCACGGTCGAATAGAACGCGGGCTCATAGATCTTGTGTTCGCTGAACAGCCGCCAGTCGTCGGGCAGGCCGGCATAGACCTGACCCATCGCGTCAAGATAGCGGTCGAACTGGCGGCTGAGCGAGGTCTGGCCGGGAAAGTTCGAGCCATCGCCGATCCAGACCGTCAGGGCCTTCGAGCCAATGGCGCGCCCGATCTCGATACATTCCAGATTATGCTCGACCGCCTGCGCACGCGTCGCGGCATCGGTATGCGACAGTGAACCGTATTTATAGCTATGCGCCTGATACGGTTGATCCTGAAAGGTATTCGAGTTCATGGCATCAAAGCCAAGCCCCGCAGCCTCGGCCTTTTCCAGCAGCAAAGCCGGGTCGGTCTTGTCCCACGGGATATGCAGGCTGACCTTGGGCGTGGCGGCGGTCAGCTGGTGGATCACGCCGCAATCGTCCAGCTTGTCCATGATACCGGCAGGCTCACCCGCGCCGGGGAAACGCGCGAACCGCGTGCCGCCGGTGCCGGTGCCCCAGCTGGGGATCGCCACGCCAAAGCCCATGGCGCGGGTGGTCAGGGCTTCGATGTCCACGCCCCGGCGCGCAAGCCGCGCACCCAGGGCATCGTAATCGGCGGCCAGATCGGACTGGCGGGCGGCATTTTCCGCCTCGATGGTGCTTTTGTCGATCATGGCTTACCTCGTGAACGCCTGAACGTTGCCCGCATCCACATTCAGGATATTGCCGGTCGATTTGGCCGACAGATCGGAGGCAAAGAAATACGCGCCCTCGGCAATATCCTCGGGCAGGACGGAGCGTTTCAGCATGGACCGCTGGCGATACATTTCTTCCAGACCGCCCTTGTCGGTGCCATAGGTCGAGGCGCGCTGGTCCAGCCATTCGCCTTCCCAGATGCGCGAGCCGCGCAGCACCGCGTCGGGATTGACCACATTGACGCGGATACCACCCTCGGCGCCTTCCAGCGCCAGACAGCGGGCCAGATGGATCTCGGCGGCCTTGGCGGTGCAATAGGCGCTGGCATTGGGGCTGGCGGCCAGACCGTTCTTCGAGGCCACAAAGATCACCGCGCCGCCAATGTCCTGCGCGCGGAAGGTCTTGAACGCCTCGCGGGACACCAGAAAATAGCCGGTGGACAGGATGTCCATGTTCTTGTTCCACAGCGCCAGCGAGGTCTCCTCGATCGGCGCCGACGATGCGATGCCGGCATTCGAGACCAGAATGTCGATGCCGCCGAACTCGACCGCCATGGCGGCATAGGCAGCGGCCACCTGCGCCTCGCTGGTGACGTTCATCTGCACGCCGCGCACCACATCCGCGCCAAAGCTGGCGGCCAGACCGTCCTGCGCGGTCTTCAGCGCGGCCTCGTCAATATCGGCCAGCATGACGCAGGCGCCTTCGCGCAGGAAGCGTTCCGCGGTCGCAGCCCCGATGCCGCCCGCGCCGCCGGTGACCAGCGCCACCCGGCCCGCCAGCGATTTGGGTTTCGGCATGCGCTGCAGCTTCGCCTCTTCCAGCAGCCAGTATTCGATATCAAAGGCTTCCTGCTCGGGCAGGCCCTGATAGGTGCTGACCGCGCTGGCGCCGCGCATCACATTGATTGCATTGACATAAAATTCAGCGGACACACGGGCCGTCGCCTTGTCCAGCGCGAAGGTGATCATGCCGACGCCGGGGATCAGATAGACCACCGCGTTCGGGTCGCGAAGCGCCGGGCTGTCGGGCTTTTTGCAGCGGTCATAATAGGCGGCGTAATCGTCGCGGTAATCGGACACGGCCTGCGGCAGCGCGGCTAGCGTCGCGTCCAGATCGGGTTTCGCGGGGTCGAAATCGACCAGCAGCGGGCGGATCTTGGTGCGCAGGAAATGGTCGGGGCATGAGGTGCCCATGGGCGCCAGGGTCTCCAGCATGGCCGAGCCGACAAAGTCCAGCACGGCGGGTTGGTCGTCGAAATGGCCGACCTTGTGGCGGTCCTTGGAAATCAGGCCGCGGATCACCGGCATCAGGCGTGCGGCGACGTCACGGCGCTGATCCGCATCCAGCGTCGGGCGGGCGGTGCCGCCAAAGGCGGGGGCGGTGCTGCGCTCTTCCAGCCAGGCGGCGGCCTTGTTGATGATTTCCAGCGTGGTCAGATAGCAGTCCTTTGCATCATCGGCCCAGGTAAACAGCCCATGGCTTTCCAGCACCGCGCCGCGCATGCCCGGATTCTCGACCGCCAGCTTTTCCAGCCACAATCCAAGCTCGTAGCCCGGCTTCTTCCACGGCAGCCAGCCGATATCGTCGCCGAAAATCTCGGTCGTCAGGTCGCGCGAATTCACCGAAGCCGCAATGGCGATGATCGCGTCGGAATGGACGTGATCGACGTGCTTTTTGGGAACATAGGCGTGCAGCGGCGTGTCGATGCTGGCCGCGCGCGGGTTCAACGCGAAGGTGCAATGGGGCAGGTAGGCCACCATTTCATCCTCGTGTTCCAGCCCGCGATACTTGCCTTTAAGTGCCCTCAGCTTGTCCATGTAGAGCGTTGAAAACCCGTCCATCTTCATCGAGCCGATGTCGCCGCCCGAGCCCTTGACCCACAGCACCTCGACCTGCTCTCCGGTCAGGGGGTCGAGTTCCATCACCTTGGCTGAGGTGTTGCCGCCGCCGTAATTCGTCACCCGCTTGTCCGAACCCAGCAGGTTCGAGCGATAGAGCAGCTTTTCCGATTCGCTCATCGACGCGGCTGTCGCGTCATTCCACAGGTTTTCCAGCCGGTTGGCCGATTTCGTCATGGTCATAGGATGGCTCCCTTCTGGCGGCCCCTCGCCGCGCGTTCCCATTGGCGATACACCGTGAGAGCGGTTTCGGTCAATCATATTCAATCAGTTTCGATCATTGTGCAGGTGCAGAAAGACCTGATCGCGCAATAATGATTGACAATGATCGGAACTGAGCGGAAGCTGCAAACAGGGAAGGGGAGACCATGCTGGAAACCGAACGCCATCGCATCATTTTGTCTGCTGTGCAGGAACGGCCCGTGGTGACGGTGGCCGATCTGTGCGCGCTGACCAATGCCTCCGAGGCGACGGTGCGCCGTGACATCGCGCAGCTGCATCTTGCCAAGAAGCTGCGCCGGGTGCGCGGCGGGGCCGAGGCGACCCATCCGCCGCAATTTGTCGGCATCAACGCGCGGCCCTTTGCCGTGAACCAGACAATCAATATCGCGCAGAAACGCGCAATCGCCCAAGCCGCCGTCGATCTGTGCGAGGATGGCGATGCGATCATCATCAATGGCGGCACGACGACGTTTCAGATGGTGCACCCGCTGACCACCAAGCGGCTGCAGGTCTTTACCAACAGCTTTCCGATTGCCGAACATCTGCTGAAGCAGTCGAAGAACACCGTGCTGCTGCCGGCGGGCGCGATCTATCGCGAACAGAACATCATCCTGTCGCCCTTTGACGAGGATGGCAGCAATCATTTCTACGCGCGCCGCATGTTCATGGGCTGCCGGGGGCTGGGTCCCCTGGGCCTGATGGAGGGCGACCCGCTGCTGGTACAGGCCGAGCAAAAGCTGATCGGTCAGGCCGATGAACTGGTCGTGCTGGCCGACAGTTCGAAATTCGCGCAGCGCTCCAGCCTGCTGCTCTGCCCGCTGTCGCGCATCCATGCCGTCATCACCGATGACGGGATCGACGACCGGGCGGCCGCGATGCTGGAGGCGGCAGACATTCACCTGATCGTGGCCCCCGTGACTGGTGCGGCCCGTCAGGACAAAAAGACACGCGCCGAGGAGTAGCGGCGCGGAACGACGCTTATCAGGGAGGAACAGATGAGCATTTCGAGGACACTTCTGACCACGGCCACGGCGCTTGCGCTGATGGCCGGTGCGGCGCAGGCCGAGACCATGCGCATCGCGCTGGTCGCCAAGGCGCTTGGCATCGGCTTTTTCGAGGCCGCCAACAAGGGCGCCGAAGAGGCCGCAGCCGAGCTGGGCGATGTCGAGATCATCTATACCGGCCCGACCGACACCACCGCCGAGGGCCAGATCGAGGTGATCAACAGCCTGATCGCGCAGCGCGTCGATGCCATCGCGGTCAGCGCCAATGACACCGACGCGCTGGCCCCCACGCTGAAACGCGCCATGGATCGCGGCATCACCGTCATCAGCTGGGACAGCGGCGTGGCGCCCGAAGGCCGGGCGATGCACCTGAACCCGTCCTCGGCGCCGCTGATCGGCAATACGATCATCAAGCTGGCCGCCGATCACCTGCCCGAGGGCGGCGATGTGGCGGTGCTGTCGGCCACCACCACCTCGACCAACCAGAACATCTGGATCGAGGAAATGACCAAGGTGATGGGCGATTATCCCGGCATCAATGTCGTGGCGACGGTCTATGGCGACGATCTGGCCGATAAATCCTATCGCGAGGCGCAGGGGCTGATGCAAAGCCACCCCGATCTGCGCGCGATCATCGCGCCGACCAGCGTGGGGATCGTGGCCGCCGCGCAGGCCGTGACCGATGCGGGCAAGGTGGGTCAGGTCAATGTGACCGGGCTGGGCCTGCCCTCGGAAATGGCGGGGCATGTGAAGTCGGGCGCGTCGCAGTCTTTCGCGATCTGGAACCCGATTGATCTGGGCTATTCGGCCACGATGATCGCCTATCATCTGGCCAATGGCGATGCCGTGGCCGAGCCCGGCGCGACCATCCCGATCGGGCGCATGGGCGAGGTGACGCTGGACGAGAACACCGAGGCCGCGATGGCCGACCCGTTCACCTATGACGCCAGCAATATCGACGAGTTCAGCTCGATCTTCTGATCGCGGACCCTTGCCCCCGGTGCGCGGTTGCGTGCCGGGGTGCTTCAGCAGGATATGACCCATGCAGGCTGACCCCGTGCTGTCGCTTGACGGCATCGTCAAGACATTCCCCGGTGTCCGCGCGCTGGATGGTGTGCGGCTGAACCTCTATCCCGGTCAGGTCACCGCCCTGATCGGCGAGAATGGCGCCGGAAAATCAACCATCGTCAAGGTGTTGACCGGCATCTATCAGCCCGATGAGGGGCAGATCCTGATAGATGGCAACCCGGTGCGCTTTCCGACCGCGCAGGCGGCGGGGGCGGCGGGCGTCACCGCGATCCATCAGGAAACCGTCCTGTTCGACGAGATGACCGTGGCCGAGAACATCTTTATCGGCCATGCGCCCCGCACGCGCCTTGGCCTGATCGACCGTCGCGCCATGCGGGCGCGGGCGCGCGACATTCTGCGCAGCATCGGCGCCGATCTGGACCCGGGCGTGCGGCTGCGCGATCTGGGGATCGCCAGCAAGCATCTGGTGGCCATCGCCCGCGCCCTGTCGGTCGATGCCCGCGTGGTGATCATGGACGAGCCCACCGCCGCCCTGTCGCACAAGGAAATCGCCGAGCTGTACGAGCTGGTCGACAAGCTGCGCGCGCAGGGCAAGGCGATCCTGTTCATCAGCCACAAGTTCGACGAGATATTTCGCATCAGTGATCGCTGGACCGTGTTCCGCGACGGTGCCTTTGTGGGCGAAGGGGCGATGGCGGATGTGACCGAGGGCCAGCTGGTGCAGATGATGGTCGGCCGCAGCGTCGATCAGATCTATCCCAAGCGCCCCGCACAGATCGGCCCGCCGGTGCTGACGGTGGCCGGATATTGCCATCCGACCGAATATGAAGACATCACCTTTACCCTGCATCAGGGCGAAATCCTTGGCTTTTACGGCCTTGTCGGCGCCGGCCGGTCCGAGGTGATGCAGGCTTTGTTCGGCATCAGCCAGCCCGCAAAAGGCGCCTGCCGGATCGAGGGCGACGTGCGCGTCATCCGCTCGACCGCGCAGGCGGTGGCGGCGGGGATCGTCTATGTCCCCGAGGATCGCGGCCGTCAGGGCGCGGTCAAGGGGCTGCCGATCTTTCAGAACGTCACGCTGCCCTCGCTGGCGCGCACCAGCCGCGCGGGCTTTCTGCGGCTGGCCGAGGAATTCAAGCTGGCCCGCGACTATACGCAGCGGCTGGACCTGCGCGCGGCCAGTCTGGATCAGGACATCGGGTTGCTGTCGGGCGGCAACCAGCAAAAGGTGGTCATCGCCAAATGGCTGGCCACCCAGCCCCGCATCATCATTCTGGACGAGCCGACCAAGGGCATCGACATCGGCTCCAAGGCCGCCGTGCATGACTTCATGTCGGAACTGGCCGCGCAGGGGCTGGCCGTCATCATGGTCAGCAGCGAAATCCCCGAGGTTCTGGGCATGTCCGACCGCATCATCGTCATGCGCGAGGGCCGCATCGCGGGCGAATTCGCAGGCCCCCAGATGACGCCCGAAAACCTGATCCGCGCCGCCGTGGGCATCGAAAGGGCCGCCGCATGACCCTGTTGAAATCGCGTGAGATCATCCTTGCCGGGGTGATCGTGCTGCTGCTGGCCGCCATTGCCAGCCGCTTTCCCGGCTTTGTCGCGCCGGCCAATCTGGCGCGCGTCTTTACCGACACCTCGCCGCTGATCCTGCTGGCACTGGGGCAGATGGCGGTGATCCTGACGAAATGTATCGACCTGTCGGTGGCGGCCAATCTGGCGCTGTGCGGCATGGTCGCGGCGCTGCTGGACGGGATGGGCGTGCCGATGCCGCTGATCCTGCTGGTGGTGATCGTGCTGGGCGCGGGTCTGGGGGCGATCAACGGGGTGCTGGTCTGGACGCTTGGCATTCCGTCCATCGTGGTGACGCTTGGCACCATGACCATCTATCGCGGCTCGATCTTTCTGCTGACCGAGGGGGCGTGGATCAACGCTCATCAGATGAGCGCCACGTTCAAGGCCGTGCCCCGCCAGATGATCCTGGGCCTGCCGGTCATGGCCTGGATCGCCATCGCGGCCATTGCGGCGGTCGGGGTGCTGATGACGCGCACGCCGCTTGGACGCGCCTTTTATGCGGTGGGCGGCAATCCGCATGCGGCGGTCTATACCGGTCTGTCGGTCGGGCGCACGCAATTCGCGGGTTTTGTGCTGGCGGGGGCGCTGGCCGGGCTGACCGGCTATCTGTGGGTCGCGCGCTATGCGGTGGCCTATGTCGACATCGCGCGCGGGTTCGAGCTGGACGTGGTCGCCGCCTGCGTCATCGGCGGCATCGCCATCGCGGGTGGGGCGGGCACGGTGGCGGGCGCGGTCATGGGGGCGCTGTTTCTGGGCATCATCAAGAACGCGCTGCCGGTGGTGGGCATCTCGCCCTTCTGGCAGATGGCAATTTCCGGCGCGGCCATTCTGGCCGCCATCGCCTTTAACGCCCGCAGACGCGATCCGGGACGCATCATCCTGAAACGGGCCGAGGTGCGGACATGACCCATCAACCGCAATCCGGGCGCATGATCCCCGACCGTCTGACCAGCCCCGCATCCCGCGCGCTGAAAAGCTGGGAATCGCTGCTGGCCGTGGTGGCGATCACCGTTTTCCTTTTGAACGCATGGGCCTCGCCCTATTTCCTCGATCCGTGGAACCTGTCGGACGCGACGTTCAACTTTACCGAAAAGGCGATGATCGCCTTTGCCATGGCGCTGCTGATCGTGGCGGGGGACATCGACCTGTCGGTGGGCGCCATTGTCGCCCTTGCCTCGACCGCGATGGGTATCGCGATGAGCATGGGCGCGCCGACCCCGGTTCTGGTCGCGGTGGGGCTGGCCACGGGGCTGGCCTGCGGGGCCTTCAACGGCGTGCTGGTCGCCCGCTTTGGTCTGCCCTCAATCGTGGTCACTATCGGCACGATGAGCCTGTTCCGGGGCATCAGCTATATCCTGCTGGGGGACGGCGCGTTTACCGGCTATCCCTCCGGTTTCGCGTGGTTCGGGCAGGGCTATGTCGTCTGGGTGATCACGGTCGAACTGGTGATTTTTGCGATCTCGGCGCTGGTCTTTGGCGTGCTGCTGCACCGCACCAGCTTTGGCCGCACCGTTTACGCCATCGGCAACAACGCCACCGCCGCGCGGTTTTCCGGCATCCGCGTCGACCGGGTGCGCTTTATCCTGTTCCTGCTGACCGGGCTGATGAGCGGGATCGCCGCGATCTGCCTGACCTCGCGGCTGGGGTCCACCCGCCCCTCGATCGCCTCGGGGTTCGAGCTGGAGGTCGTCACCATCGTTGTGCTGGGCGGGGTCAGCATTCTGGGCGGGTCGGGGACGATCCCCGGCGTGGTGCTGGCGGCCTTCGTGCTGGGGCTGGTGACCTTCGGGCTGGGCCTGCTGAACGTGCCGGGCATCGTGATGTCGATCGTCGTGGGCCTGCTGTTGATCGGGGTCATCGCCGTGCCCCGCCTGATTTCCAAACTGAGGACATAATGCAGAAATACGCCTTTCGCATGACCCTGAATCCGGGCATGGCCGATGAATACCGCCGCCGCCACGACGCGATCTGGCCCGAACTGGCCACCCTGCTGCGCGAGGCGGGCGTGCAGGATTACTCGATCCATCTGGACGAGGCGTCGGGCGCGCTGTTCGCCACCCTGTGGCGGCGCGACGATCACGGCATGGACGATCTGCCCGACCATCCGGTCATGCGCCGCTGGTGGGCGCATATGGCCGATGTCATGGAAACCCATCCCGATGGCGAACCCGTGGCCGTGCCGCTGACGCCGATGTTTCACCTGCCATGAGCCATATCGCCGTCATCGACATCGGCAAGACCAACGCGAAACTGGCGCTGGTCGATGGGGCAACCCTGTCCGAGATCGCCGTTGTGACCCGCCCCAACCGCCCCCTGCCGGGCCCGCCCTGGCCGCATGTGGATCTGGAGGGGCACTGGCAGTTCTTTCTGACCCATCTGGCCGCGTTCCACGACATCCACGGGGTCGACGCGATTTCCGTGACCACCCATGGCGCGGCGGCGGTGCTGCTGGAGGCAGACGGGCAGGTCGCCGTGCCGATGCTGGATTACGAGCATGGCGGCCCCGACACGCTGGCGGACCAGTATGACGCGCTGCGCCCGGATTTCGCGCAGACCGGATCGCCGCGCCTGCCGGTGGGGCTGAACCTTGGCGCGCAGCTGCACTGGCTGCTGCAGGCGCAGCCGGGTCTGCGCGACCGGCTGGCCCATGTCGTGACCTATCCGCAATACTGGGGCTTTCGCCTGACCGGGGAACTGGCCAGCGATGTGACCTCGCTTGGCTGCCATACCGATCTGTGGCAGCCCTATGAGGGGCGGTTTTCACCGCTGGTTCAGGCGCTTGACCTGACCGGCCGCATCGCGCCCGCGCGCCGCGCGAACGAGGTTCTGGGCGGGCTGACGCCCGAGGTGGCCGCCGTGACGGGCATTCCGCAGGGCACGCCCGTCGCGGTCGGCATCCATGACAGCAACGCCTCGCTTTACCCGCATCTGCTGGGGCGGCAGGGGGCGTTTGCGGTCGTCTCGACCGGAACATGGGTGGTGGCGATGGCGATGGGGGGGCGCGCGGTCGCGCCCGATCCGGCGCGCGATGTGCTGGTGAACGTCAATGCGTTGGGCCAGCCCGTGCCCTCGGCCCGCTTCATGGGCGGGCGCGAGTTCGAACTGATCCGCGCGGGCCACACCGCCCGGCCCGATGCCGCTGACCGCAAGGCGGTGCTGGACCGCGCGCTGATGATCCTGCCCGCGGTCGAGCCGGGCTCGGGGCCGTTTCAGGGCCGCGCGATGGCATGGACCGCCCGGCCCCGCAGCGAGGGTCAGCGGATGGTGGCGCTGTCGTGGTATCTGGCGCTGATGACGCAGACCTGCCTTGATCTGGTCGGTGCCGAAGGCCCCGCCATCATCGAGGGGCCGTTTGCGCGCAATCCCGATTTTCTGGACATGCTGGCCGCGCTGCGCCCCGGCGGGGTCGAGACGGCGACATCGGCCACCGGCACCAGCGTCGGCGCCGCGCTGCTGTGCCTGCCCGACTCCACGCCGCCCGCGACGACGACATGGCCCCCCAACGATCATACGCCCGGTCATGTGGACAGGCTGCGCGCCTATGCGCGGGCCTGGCAGGACCGCGTCTGATGTCAGCTGTAACCAAGCGCGCCCGAGGCCGCCCGTCCGGCCTCGAGCAGCAGGCGCACATATTCGGGCTTGCGCGATTCGTCGAAACGCACCAGCGGAAAGGCAATGCTGATCGCCGCCGCCGACCGGCCCGCGTGATCCATCACCGGCACCGCCATGCAACGCACGCCGGCCTCGGATTCCTCGACCTCTTCGGCATAGCCGCGGGCACGGATGGCGGCCAGTTCGGCGCGCAGCAGATCGCGGTCGGTGATGGTGCGGGGCGCCAGCTTGGTCAGCTCCATCGCCGACAGACGCTCGGCGATCTCGGCATCGTCGCGGAATGCCAGCAAGGCCTTGCCAAGCGAGGTGGAATGCAGCGGGTTGCGCTTGCCAAGTGTGGACTGCATCGACAGGCTGTAGGCGCTGTCATATTTGTGGATATAGGCGACGCGCTGGTCGAAATCGTCCATCACCCCCAGATTGATCGACTCGCCCGTGGCCCGCGACAGGCGGCCCATTTCGCGGTCGCAGGCCGCCAGCAGATCCTGCTGGCCGCGCAGCACACGGGCGCCCAGGCCGAACAGTTTCAGCGTCAGCCCGTATTTCTCGGTCTCGGCCTCCTGCTCGACATAGCCCAGATCGACCATCGTCTGCAGCAGCCGGTGGGCGGTGGTCTTGGCGGTCATGGCGCGCTGCGCAATATCGGCCAGACTGGCGCGGCGGTCCTGCGCCAGCGATTCGAGAACGGCGAACACCTTGAGAACAGCGGCGGCATTCTCGGTCTTGTGCGGTTTCTGAGCCATGGTGCCATTCTTGAATTTTTGGAACTTCATTCTGAAAATTTGCGATGCATCTGTCAAGCAATCGTTTGGCCCTGCAATTATGGGCATACCTGACCGGCAGAAACCTGTTGATTTCTGAAACGGAGTATGGTTCCTTCATTTCCGGAACGACGTTCCGAAAATCGGAGGAGACCAGATCATGCACCCGCTGCTGCGCCAGAAAGACCGTTTCATTTCCCGCACCGAGGTGTCGGGCCTGATCGAGCGGCTGGCCGACAATCTCGTCAATATCACCGACGAGACGGGTGAGTTTCTGCTGCGGCTGGAAGATGGCCGCGTGATCGACACCAAGGGCTGGGCCGGTTGGGAATGGACCCATGGCATCGGCCTTTACGGGCTGCTGCAATACTGGCAGCTGACCGGCAGCGACAAGGCGATGGGTATCATCCGCGACTGGTTCGACGCCCGCCTGTCCGAGGGCACGCCGACCAAGAACATCAACACCGTCGCACCCTTTCTGACGCTGGCGCATCTGTATGAACGCGACCGCAACCCGATGTGGCTGCCCTATCTGGACGCCTGGGCCGAATGGGTCATGCACGAGATGCCGCGCACCCGCGAGGGCGGCTTGCAGCACATCGTCTATAACAGCGTGAACGACCAGCAGATGTGGGACGACACGCTGATGATGTCGGTCATGCCGCTGGCCAAGATCGGTCTGGTGCTGGACCGCCCGCATTATGTGGACGAGGCGAAATACCAGTTCCTGCTGCATGCGCAATATCTGGCCGACACGCAATCGGGCCTGTGGTTCCACGGCTGGACCTTTGACGGCGATCACAACTTTGCCCGCGCGCTCTGGGCGCGGGGCAACAGCTGGATCACCATCGTCATCCCCGAATTCATCGAATTGCTGAACCTGCCCGAGGGCGACCCGACGCGGCGCCATCTGCTGTCGCTGTTCAACCGTCAGGCACGCGCCCTGCGCGACACGCAGGATGACAGCGGGCTGTGGCACACGCTGCTGGATGACAAGGGCAGCTATCTGGAAACCTCGGCCACGGCCGGGTTCGCCTATGGCCTGCTGAAAGGCGTGCGCCGCCGTTATCTGCCCGCCGATTACGCCCCCGTGGCCGAACGCGCCATCAAGGCCGTGATCGACAATATCTCGCCCGAGGGTGAATTGCAGAACGTCTCGTTCGGCACCGCCATGGGCAGCGATCTCGATTACTACCGCCAGATCCCGCAGACCTCGATGCCCTACGGGCAGGCGATGGCGATGCTGGCGCTGGCTGAATATCTGCGCGGCTATATCTGACCGCGCACCAACCTTGGAGGAGGAGACAAGATGATCCGCAAGACCACAATGACCGCGATGGCACTGGTGCTGACCGCGGCCGCCGCACAGGCCGAGACGCTGCGTTTCGGCTATGCCCAGAACGCCACGCCCACCGTCGAGGCGATGCAGAAATTCGCCGAGCTGGTCGAGGAAAAGACCGGCGGCGAGGTCTCGGTGCAGTTCTTCCCCGATGGCCAGCTGGGCGGCGAACGCGAGATGGTCGAGATGGTGCAGGGCGGCGCGCTGGACGTGACCAAGGTGTCGGGCGGGCTGCTGGAAAGCTTCGCGCCGGTCTATGGCGTCTTCCCGATGCCCTATCTGTTCGACGATCAGGACCATTTCTACGCCGCCATGGATGACGCGGCGATCATGGACCCGGTCTATCAGTCCACCGCCGATCTGGGCTTTCTGGGCCTGACCTATTACAATTCGGGCGCGCGCAATTTCTATACCTCGAACAAGCCGGTGCAATCGGTCGAGGATCTGGCGGGCCTGAAAATCCGCGTGCTGCAAAGCCCGACCGCCATCCGCATGACCGAACTGCTGGGCGCCACGCCGGTCGCCATGGGGCAGGCCGAGGTCTATACCTCGCTGCAACAGGGCGTGCTGGACGGGGCCGAGAACAACGAATTCGCCCTGACCATCGCGCGCCATGCCGAGGTCGCCAAGCATTACAGCTATGACGGCCATACCCGCATCCCCGACATCCTGCTGATCGGCACCGCCACCATGGACCGCCTGTCCGAAGAGCACCGCACCGCCGTCACCGAGGCCGCAGCCGAATCGACCGCGTTCCACAAGACCGTCTGGGACGCCGCCGTCGAAGAGGCTGCCACCGAGGCCGCCGAGCGGTTCGACGTGCAGTTCTACGAGCCCGATCTGGCCCCCTTCCGCGACGCCGTGGCGCCGATGTATGATGAGCTGGACGAGGGCAACGCGGCCCTGGTCGAACAGATCCGCGCAGCCGGAGGCGCATGATGGACAGGCTGCGGCGCATTCTTGACCTGACCCTGGGCGGAGTGTGCTGCAGCCTTCTGACCCTGCTGGTGGCCGTGCTGTGCTGGCAGGTCATCAGCCGCTATGGCATGAACGCCCCCTCATCCGTGACCGAGGAAATCCTGCGCTATGGGGTGATCTGGTTGTCGCTGCTGGGGGCGGCCTATGCCACCGGCAAGGGCACGCATCTCAGCATCGACATGCTGGCCAGCCGCTTGCCGCATCGCGGCCGGATGTCGCTGGAGGCGCTGTCCTGCATCGCACTGGCGATTTTTGCGGCCATCGTGCTGATCGTGGGCGGGCTGCGGGGCGTCGAGATCGCGGCCCGCCAGACCAGCGCCGTGATGCGCATCCCGATGAGCTGGGTCTATCTGTCGCTGCCGGTCAGCGGCGTGCTGATGCTGATCTATGCCGCGCTGAACCTGATTGATGTTGCGCGCGGGCGTCAGCGCCAGTCGCCCCTGGACGAAGTGTCCCAACTGCCGGGAGAATGACGCCATGGCCGGACCCGCCAGCCTGATCCTGATTTCCGTCTTTGCCATCCTTGCGCTGCTGGGGATTCCGCTGGCCGTGGCGATCACCGCCGCCGCCATCGCCGCGCTGCTGCTGGTGCTGCCCTTTGACATGGCGCTGTTCACCTCGGCGCAGAAGATGCTGGCCAGCCTCGACAGTTTCACGCTGCTGGCGGTGCCGTTCTTCATCCTGTCGGGCGTCATCATGAATTCGGGCGGCATCGCCATCCGTCTGGTCGATTTCGCCCGGCTGATCGCGGGCCGCATCCCCGGTTCGCTGGCCCAGACCAATATCGCGGGCAACATGCTGTTCGGCGCGATCTCCGGGTCGGCCATCGCCGCCTCGACCTCGATCGGTGGCGTCATGGTGCCGATGCAAAAGCGCGAGGGCTATGATCCGGGCTTTGCGGCCGCCGTGAACATCGCCTCGGCGCCGACCGGTATGCTGATCCCGCCCTCGACCGCGTTCATCATCTATTCGCTGGTTGCCGGCGGCACCTCGATTGCGGCGCTGTTCATGGCGGGGGCCGTGGCGGGCGGGCTGTGGGGCCTTGGCATGATGATCCTGACCGGCATTATCGCCCATCGCCGCGGCTGGCCGGTGGCCCCGCGCACCACGCTGCGCGCAGCTCTGTGGGTGATCGCGCGCGCCATTCCCAGCCTGCTGCTGATCGTCTTCGTGATCGGCGGCATCATGCTGGGCATCGTCACCGCCGTCGAGGCCTCGGGCATCGCCGTCATCTACACTCTGCTGCTGGCCTTCGTGATCCACCGCACGGTGCCGCTGCGCGCGCTGCCCGAATTCCTGATCGAGACGGTGCAGATGACCGGCGCGATCATGTTGCTGCTGGCGGCCTCGGCGGCGCTGAGTTTCGCCATGGCCTTCACCGGCATTCCCGCCGCCGTCACCTCGGTCATCCTCGCGATTTCAGAGGATCCGATCATCGTGCTGCTGATCATCAACCTGCTGCTGCTGGTGATCGGCTGCTTCATGGATATGGGCCCGGCGATCCTGATATTCACGCCGATCCTGCTGCCGATCGCGCAGCAGGTGGGCATGGACCCGGTGCATTTCGGCGTGGTGATGATCTTCAACCTGGCCATCGGCACGATCACGCCGCCGGTGGGGACGGGGCTGTTCGTCGGCGCAGGCGTGGCCCGCGTGCGGGTCGAGACGGCCATTCGCGGCCTTGGCCCCTTCTACCTGCTGCTGGTGGGCATCCTGCTGCTGGTGACCTATATCCCGTCTTTGACGATGTGGCTGCCGCGCCAGTTCGGCCTGTAACCGCGCGCGGTCGCGCAGGCCCGGGTCGAGGCGCGGACCACCAGTTCGACCGGCAGCGTCGTCATCTGCTCATCCGCGCGGGCACCTGATCCCAGCCCCTCCAGCAGGCGGGCGGCGGCGGTGCGGCCCAGCTGGCGGCGGTCCTGCCGGATCGTGGTCAGCGGCGGCTGCGCATAGCCCGCCAGCGCAATATCGTCGAACCCCATCACCGACACGTCGCCCGGCACCGAAATCCCCATCCGCACCAGCGCCGCCGTGCAGCCGAATGCCAGCTGGTCCGAGCTGCACAGGATCGCCGTCGGGCGCGGCACCAGCTGCATCAGCCGTTCCGCCGCGCGAAAGCCGCCCTCGATGTCAAAGGTGCCGCCGTCGATGCAGGCGGGGCGCAGCAGCAGACCGGCCTCGGCCAGCGCCGCCTCGGTGCCATGGCGCCGCTCGCGGGTCAGGATATTGCCCTCGGGGCCGGTCAGCAGCGCGAAATCGCGGTGGCCCAGCTGCGTCAGGTGCTGCACCGCCATCGCCATGCCCGCGCGGTTGTCGCTGCGCACGGCGGGAAAGGCGTGCCCCTCGGGCCATTCGCAGGCAAAGACCACCCGGTCGCGCACGTCCCGTGCGCCCAGATCCGCCAGAATCCCGGCGGGAAGCGAGCCGTCCAGACAGATCAGCCCATCGGCCCGCGCCGCCTGCAGATGCGTGACCGGCGACTGACAGCGCGCCCGCTGGGACAGCGAATCGCTGACCAGCAGGTCGATCCCCGCCGTGGCAAGCGTGTCCTGAATGCCCGCGATAATCTCGGAAAAGAACGGGTTGCCCAGATTGGGCACCAGCGCCAGCACCGCATCGGCGCGCCGGACGCGCAGCGACCGGGCAAAGGAATTCACCCGGTAATCATGCTGCTGGACCACCGCCATGACCTGCGCGCGCGTCTCGGCTGACACGCGGTCGGGGTTGGACAATGTGCGGCTGACCGTCGCCGTCGAGACCCCCGCGAGCCGGGCGATGTCCTTGATTCCAATCGCCATTCAAATGTCCTTGGTGCTGTTCTCTGTGGTCTGTGTAAAGGATTACATTTATTGTTGACGCATTACAATCTGTGTGAGATGAATTGCATGGCAATCGTTTACATCTGCGAGTGGAGACGCGGATGGCGATCTGTCGCTGCCTGCCCGGACAGGGCAGGGCGGCCGTTTCAGGGAGGAATAAAAATGCACAATACCATGATGCGCCGCCTGCGGGCGGGCGCTGCGCTGACGCTGCTGCCGATGGGCGCCGCTGCCGCCGATCTGGAGGTGACGCATTGGTGGACCTCGGGCGGCGAGGCTGCCGCCGTGCAGGAACTGGCGCGGATCTTCGGGGAGCAGACCGACCACACATGGGTCGATGGCGCGATTGCCGGGTCGGGCGCCACCGCGCGCCCGATCATGATGTCGCGCATCATGGGCGGCGATCCGATGGGCGCCACCCAGTTCAATCACGGCCAGCAGGCGCAGGAGCTGGTCGAGGCGGGCATGATGCTGGACCTGACCGAAGTGGCTGAGCGCGGCAACTGGCGCGAGGTGATCAACCCGCAATCGCTGCTGGAGGCCTGCACCTTCGAGGGCCGCATCTATTGCGCGCCGGTGAACATCCATTCGCCGCAATGGATGTGGACCTCGCCCGCCGCCTTCGAGGCCGCAGGCGTCGCCCCCGCCACCACCTGGGAAGAGCTGAAAGCCGCCGCCCCCGCGCTGCGCGAGGCGGGCAAGCTGCCGCTGGCGCTGGGGATGCAGGGTTGGCAGCAGGGCGTGCTGTTCTACACGCTGGTCGCCGGTCTGGCGGGGCCGGAATTCTACATGCAGGCGTTCAGCACAGGCGACGAAGACACATTGCGCAGCGACCAGATGGCGCAGATCTTTCAGGAACTGGACGCCGCGCGCGACATGTCCTCGGGGGGGAACCTGTCGGAATGGAACCTCGCCACCGCCCGCATCATCGAGGGCGAGGCCGGCGCGCAGGTCATGGGCGACTGGGCGCAGGGCGAATTCGCGCTGGCCGGCAAGGTCGCGGGCGAGGATTACGACTGCATCATCGGGGTGGGCGGCGCGCCGGTCATCGCGACGGGGGGCGATGCGTTCTATTTCCCGCTGAACCGCGATGCGGGCGTGACCGAGGCGCAGCTGGCGCTGGCCGAGGTGATCGTCTCGCCCGAGGCGCAGGTGGCCTTCAACGCCGCCAAGGGCTCGTTGCCGGTGCGCGGCGACATTGATCTGGACGAGGTGAACGAATGCACCACGCGCGGTCTGGAAACGCTGGCGGCGGGCAACACCATCCTGTCGATCGACGAGGTGCTGCAGCCCGACTCGCGCGGCCAGATCGAGGATCTGATGTCCGAGTTCTTCGGATCCAGCATGGCACCCGCCGACGCGCATGAGCGTCTGGTCCAGATCATTCTGCGCGACAAGTGATGCCCAAGTGATCCCCCCTGCCGCCCGGTCATCGGGCCGGGCGGCCCTTTCCCTCTTCAGCAGGAGCGACCGACATGACCGGCCGTGACCGACCCTTGCGTCTTCTGCACAACTGGCCCGCCAAGCTGGCCGCCACCCCGATGATGCTGACCGCGCTGGTGATCTTTATCGGCTGTTCGGTCTGGACGGTTGTGTATTCCTTCACCAGTTCGCGCCTGCTGCCGCGGCTGGATTTCGTGGGGCTGGATCAGTACCGGCGCCTGTGGGACACGCCGCGCTGGCTGATCTCGGTCGAGAATCTGGCGATCTATGGCGTCACCGCGCTGGTCCTGACGCTGGTGATCGGCTTTCTGCTGGCCGTGCTGCTGGACCAGAAAATCCGGTTCGAGGACGGGTTCCGCACCATCATCCTGTTCCCCTACGCGCTCAGCTTCATCGTGACCGGGCTGGTCTGGCAATGGATCCTGAACCCCGATTTCGGCCTGCAGGGCATCGTGCGTGGCATGGGCTGGACCGGCTTTACCTTCGATCCGCTGAACAACCCCGATCTGGTGCTGATCGCGCTGCTGGCGGCGGGCATCTGGCAGGGCGCCGGGCTGACCACGGTGATCATGCTGGCGGGCCTGCGCGGCATTGACGAAGACATCTGGAAAGCCTCGCGCGTGGACGGCATCCCGGCGTGGAAGACCTATATTCTGGTGGTCATCCCGATGATGAAGCCGGTCTTTGCGACCTGCATCGTGCTGATCTCGGCGGGGATCATCAAGCTTTACGATCTGGTCGTGGCGCTGACCAATGGCGGGCCGGGCATCGCCTCGGAGGTGCCTGCGAAATACGTCTATGACTACATGTTCGCCAATCAGAATCTGGGGCAGGGCTTTGCCGCCTCGACCATGATGCTGGCCTCGGTGCTGGCGATCATCATCCCCTTTGCGCTGTTCAGAATGGGAAGGAAACGCCATGCGTGACCACGTCGCGGCGGCCGGGCCCCGCCTGCTGGACGGCCCCTCGGGCCTGCGCCCGACCCGCCGCCTGTCGCCCAACCGCATCATGGTTTACGGCGCGCTGATCATGGTGTCGGTCTATTATCTGCTGCCCCTGTGGGTGATGGTGGTCACCTCGCTGAAGGGCATGCCCGAGATCCGCATGGGCAATATCTTTGCCCCCCCGGTCGAGATCACCTTCGAGCCCTGGGTCAAGGCCTGGTCGCAGGCCTGCACCGGCCTGAACTGCGACGGGCTGTCGCGCGGCTTCTGGAACTCGATCCGCATTGTCGTGCCGGCCACGATCCTGTCGATCGGCGTGGCGGCGGTGAACGGCTATGCGCTGGTGAACTGGAAATTCCGCGGGTCCGAGGTGTTCTTTACCATCCTGATCTTCGGCGCCTTCATCCCCTATCAGGTGATGATCTATCCGCTGGTCATCATCCTGCGCGAGCTGGGGCTGATGGGCTCGGTCTGGGGGGTGGTCATGGTCCATGTCATCTTCGGCATGCCGATCATCACGCTGCTGTTCCGCAACTATTTCGCCTCGCTGCCGGAAGAGCTGTTCAAGGCCGCCCGCGTCGATGGCGCAGGCTTCTGGGGGATCTTCCTGCGGGTGCTGGTGCCGATGTCGCTGCCGATCTTTGCGGTGGGGGTCATCCTGCAGGTCACCGGCATCTGGAACGATTTTCTGTTCGGCGTCATCTACACGCGGCCCGACAGCTATCCGATGACGGTGCAGCTCAATAACATCGTGAACTCGGTGCAGGGGGTCAAGGAATACAACGTCAATATGGCGGCGACGCTGCTGACCGGGATCGTGCCCCTGACCATCTATTTCATCTCTGGCAAAATGTTCGTCCGCGGCATCGCCGCAGGCGCCGTGAAAGGCTGACATCATGGCACAACCACTGCAGGCCGCTTCCCCGCTGGACGGCATCTCTGTCTCGATCCGCGATCTGACCCTGTCCTATGGCGCCGTCGATGTGCTGCACGGGCTGAACCTCGACGTGCATGACGGCGAGTTTCTGGTGCTGCTGGGCGCCTCGGGCTGCGGCAAGTCCACATTGCTGAACTGCATCGCCGGGCTGCAGCCGCCGACCCAGGGGCAGGTGTTCATCTCGGGCCGGAACGTCACCTGGGCCGAACCGTCCGAGCGCGGCATCGGCATGGTGTTCCAGTCCTACGCGCTTTATCCGCAGATGAGCGTCGAGGGGAACCTGTCATTCGGGCTGAAGAACGCCCGCGTCCCGCGTGACGAAATCAAGCGGCGTATCGCGCGCGCCGCCGACACGCTGCAGCTGGGGCCGCTGCTGAAACGCAAGCCCGCCGCCCTGTCGGGCGGGCAGCGGCAGCGCGTGGCCATCGGCCGGGCACTGGTGCGCGACGTGGAGGTGTTCCTGTTCGATGAGCCCTTGTCGAACCTTGACGCGAAACTGCGCGCCGAATTGCGGGTGGAGCTGAAACGCCTGCATCAGAGCCTGCAGAACACGATGATCTACGTCACCCATGACCAGATCGAGGCGATGACTTTGGCCGACCGCATCGCCATCATGCGCGGCGGTCAGATCCAGCAGCTGGCCACGCCCGACGACATCTATCGCCGCCCGGCGAACCTCTATGTGGCGGGGTTCATCGGCTCTCCGCCGATGAACCTGCTGCCGGGGCGGCTGGAGGGCGGCATCTTTCGCGGTGCCCTGACCGCCGCCGTCGAGGGCTATGCCTTCACCGCGCCGCCGCGCGACGGCGACGTGCATCTGGGCATCCGCCCCGAACATGTCCGCACCGGCGCGGCGGCCGCCGGTCTGCCCATCCGCGCCGAGGTCATCGTCGATGTGGTCGAGCCGATGGGCGCCGACACCCTCGTCTGGACCCGCCTTGGCGAGACCGCATTCCGCGTCCGTATGGACGGCGAGGCCCGCATCCGCGCGGGCGACCGCCTGCCCATCGGCTTTGACCCCGCCAGCCTGTCGCTGTTTGACGCCGCCAGCGAGCTGCGCCTGTAATTTATCCCGGAGAAGACCATGAAACTGTCGCTGCAACTCTATTCCGCCCGGTTCGCCACGCCCTATGCCGATGTGATCCGCCGCCTGTCCGCGCTGGAGTTCGATGCCGCCGAGGGCTTCGGGGGCGCCTTTGACGACATGCCCGCGATCCGCGCGGCGCTGGAGGAGACGGGCATGACCATGCCCTCGCTGCATGTCGCGCTGGACATGATCGAGGCCGACCCGCAGGCCGTCGCCGATCTGGCCGGGCAGGTGGGCGCCACGATGATCTTCGCGCCGCATCTGACGGCGGATCAGCAACCCAAGGATTCGCAGGGCTGGCAGGCCATTGGCGCCCGTCTTGCCGCCGCGCACAAGAACATGACCGCGCGCGGGCTGCGCTTTGGCTGGCACAACCACGATTTTGAATTCCACCCCACGCCGGACGGCCAGATCCCGATGCAGATCATGCTGGAGGCGGCGCCGATGATCGAATGGGAGGCCGACATCGCCTGGATCGTGCGCGGCAAGGGTGATCCGCTGGACTGGATCGCCCGCCACGGCGACCGCATCACGGCGGCGCATTTCAAGGACATCGCGCCTGCGGGCGAAAAGACCGATGAGGATGGCTGGGCCGATCCCGGCACCGGCACGATGGACTGGCCCGCGATCATCACGGCACTGCGCGTACAGACCCGGATCGAATTGCTGGTGGCCGAGCATGACAAGCCCTCGGATTTCGACCGTTTCGCCACGCAGGCCGCCCGCGCCTGGCAAGACCTGAAAGGCTGATCCCATGAGCGAGCTGAAACTGGGCCTGATCGGGGCCGGCAATATCTCGGCCTCGTATCTGATGCGGGCGCCGCATTTCCGGGGCATCCGCTTTGTCGCGGTCGCCGATGTGAACCCTGCCGCCGCCGGGGCGCGCGCCGCAGAACATGGCATCGAGGCCCGCAGCGTGGATGCGCTGCTGGCCAGCGACGACATCGACCTGATCGTGAACCTGACCATCCCGGCGGCGCATTTCGCCATCTCGAAAGCGGCGCTGGAGGCGGGCAAGCATGTCTATTCCGAAAAGCCCTATGTGCTGACGCTGGACGAGGGGCGCGAGCTGGCGCGCATCGCGGCAGAACGCGGTCTGCGCATCGGCTCGGCGCCCGACACGTTTCTGGGCACCAGCCACCAGCAGGCCCGCCACCTGATCGACACGGGCGCGATTGGCCGCGTCACCTCGGGCAGCTGCGCGGTGATGAGCAGCGGCATGGAAAGCTGGCATCCCAACCCGGATTTCTTCTTCCTGAAAGGCGGCGGGCCGATCCTTGATCTGGGGCCCTATTACATCTCGAACCTCGTGCAGTTGCTGGGGCCGGTGGCGCGGGTGGGTGCGGTCAGCACCACCCCCAGCCCGACCCGCACCATCGGATCGGCGGCGCGCAAGGGCCAGCAGATCCCGGTCGAGACCCCCACCACGGTTCACGCCCTGCTGGAATTCGCGCAGGGCGCGGTCATCAGCTTTCAGTCCAGCTGGGATGTCTGGCAGCACGATCTGGCGCCCATGGCGCTGTATGGCAGCGAGGGCACGCTGCATCTGCCCGACCCGAATTTCTTTGACGGCGAGGTGCGGCTGACCCGCCGCGCCGATGCCGCCGCACTGCCCGCATGGGATCACCCGCTGGGGCCGCCCAACCGCGAGACGGACCACGGCACCCGCGTCGCCGATTACCGCGCCGCCGGTCTGGCCGATATGGCGCAGGCGATTGCCGAGGGGCGCCCGCATCGCTGCAACGACCAGCTGGCGCTGCATGTGGTCGAGGTGATGACCGCGATCCTTGCCTCGGGCGATGAGGGGCGGTTCATCACCCTGTCGTCCAGCTGCGCGCGCCCCGAGGCGCTGGACCCCACCGCTGCCGCCGCCCTGCTGGCCTGAAAGGACGACCATGACCGACCTCACACAACGGGGCATCAAGGGCCCCGCCATCTTTCTGGCGCAATTCGCGGGCGATGCCGCGCCGTTTGACAGCCTGCCGGGCATCGCCCGTTGGGCCGCCGATCTGGGCTATCGCGGAATCCAGCTGCCCTGTGACCCGCGCTTTATCGACCTGGACCGGGCCGCCGCATCGCGCGATTACTGCGACGAGATCGCGGGCATCTGCGCCGATGCAGGCGTCGGGATCACCGAGCTGTCGACCCATATGCAGGGCCAGCTGGTCGCCGTGCATCCGGCCTATGCGCCGCAATTCGACGGGTTCGCGCCGCCCGAACTGCGCGGCAAGCCGCAGGCGCAGTCGGACTGGGCGGCGGATCAGGTCATCAAGGGCGCCCGCGCCTCGCGCCATCTGGGCCTTGATGTGCAGGTGGGCTTTTCCGGGGCGCTGGCATGGCCTTACCTCTATCCATGGCCGCAGCGCCCCGAAGGTCTGATCGACGCGGCCTTTGCCGAGCTGGCCCGCCGCTGGCGCCCGATTCTGGACGCGCATGAGGATCTGGGCGTCGATTACGCCTATGAGCTGCATCCCGGCGAGGATCTGATGGACGGCGCCAGCTTCGAGCGGTTCGTCGAGGCGACCGGCCATCACGCGCGGGCGGCGATCAACTACGATCCGTCGCATTTCCTGCTGCAACAGATGGATTATCTGGGCTTCATCGACCTCTATGCCGACCGCATCAAGGCGTTCCATGTCAAGGATGCCGAATTCCGGCCCTCGGCCCGGCAGGGGGTCTATTCGGGCTTTAACAGCTGGACGGACCGCGCGGGCCGGTTCCGGTCTCTGGGCGACGGGCAGGTCGATTTCAAGGGCGTGTTCTCGCGGCTGACGCAGGCGGGCTATCGCGGATGGGCGGTGCTGGAATGGGAATGCTGCCTGAAATCGGCCGCGCAGGGCGCCGCCGAGGGCGCGCCCTTCATCCAGGATCACCTGATCCAGCCGACCGAAACCGCATTCGACGATTTTGCGGGTGGGGCCACGCCTGACCGGGCCGCGCTGCGCCGGATGCTGGGACTGGAATAGATGATGACACGCATTCCCCTCGGCATGGTGGGCGGCGGGCAGGGCGCCTTTATCGGCGCGGTCCACCGCATCGCCGCCCGCATCGACGACCGCTTTGCGCTGGTCGCGGGTGCGCTGTCCTCGGACCCGGAGCGGGCGCGGGCCTCGGCCGAGGCCATCGGGCTGGACCGCAGCTATAGTGATTACCGGGAAATGGCGCGGGCCGAGGCCGCCCGCCCCGACGGCATCCGCGCCGTGGCCATCGTGACGCCCAACCACCTGCACATGCCGGTGGCCCGCGCCTTTCTTGAGGCGGGCATCCATGTCATCTGCGACAAGCCCCTGACCGCGACGCTGGAACAGGCCGAGGAACTGGTCCGCGTCGCGCAGGGCTCGGACGCGCTGCTGATCCTGACCCATACCTATGCCGGCTATCCGATGATCCGCGAGGCGCGGCGGCTGGTGGCCGAAGGCGCGCTTGGCCGCATCCGTCTGGTGCAGGTCGAATATGCGCAGGACTGGCTGGCCCGTCCGGCGCGCAGCAAACAGGCCGACTGGCGCGCCGATCCCGCGCAATCGGGCGAGGGCGGGGCCATCGCCGACATCGGCACCCATGCCGCCCATCTGGCGCGCTATGTGTCGGCCCTGCCGATCGAGGCGGTCGCGGCGGACCTGTCCACCTTCGTCGATGGCCGCCGCGTCGATGACAACGCCCATGTGATGTTGCGCCTTGCCGGCGGCGCGCGCGGGATGCTCTGGGCCAGTCAGGTCGCGGCAGGGTCCGACAACGAGGTCCGCCTGCGCGTCATGGGCGATCAGGCCGGGCTGGACTGGTCGCATGCCGATCCCAACCGCCTGCTGCTGACCCGGCTGGATCAGCCGCCGCAGATCCTGACCCGCGGCGGGCCGGGTTTCGCGGGCGAGGCGCGCGTGCCCTCGGGCCATCCCGAAGGCTATCTGGAAGCCTTCGCCTCGATCTATGCCGATGCCGCCACCGCGATCGGGACGGGCGTGATGCCGCCCCATCTGCCGGGGCTGACTTGCGGGCTTGAGGGGATGCGTTTTATCACCGCCTGCATCGCCTCCAGCCGCGCCAACAGCGCATGGGTCGGGCTGGGCCAGGCACAGGGTGCGCGGGGGCAGATCGGCTGAGGAACGCAGTCACGCCCACTTGATTGGTATGGAAGTATGGTATAAAAATGCCGCATGATCACGACCCGCTCTGCCTCGACCGCCCAACAGGTCCATGACTGGCTTTACGGCTGCGTCCTGCGCGGCGATCTTCTGCCGGGGTCCCGCCTGTCGGAAACCGAGATCGCGGCACAGGTCGGTCTGTCACGCCAGCCGGTGCGCGAGGCCTTCATCCGCCTCGCCGCCGAAGGACTGGCCGAGATCCGCCCCCAGCGCGGCACCTATATCGGCTGCATCTCGGTGCAGGCGGTGCTGTCGGCGCGCCTGATCCGCGAGGCTGTCGAGGCCGATCTGGCCCGCATCGTCGCCACCACCCGGCCCGATCTGTCGGCGATGGAGGCCCAGCTTGACGCGCAGGACCGCGCCCATGCGGCAGGCGATGTGCCCGGCTTCATTCAGGCCGACGACCTCTTTCACCGCGCCATGGCCGAGGCCGCGGGCCATCCGGCGGTCTGGCAGGATCTCGACCGGCTCAAGGCCCAGATGAACCGCCTGCGCCATCTGGCCATGCGCGTCTTCGACCGCTCGGAGACCATCGCCCAGCACCGCGCCATTCTGGACGCCCTGCTGGCGGGCGACGCCGACGGTGCCGAGACGGCGATCCGCACCCATCTGCGCCAGATGCTGACCGAACTGCCGCTGATGGCCAAAGCCCATCCCGACTATTTCACCGACTGACGCTCCACCCAAAGGACCGACCGCCATGACAGCCCCGACTGACACCCCGCGCCACAGCCCCGCCGCCATGGTCCGGCCATGACCCGCGTGCTGTGCATCGGCGAGGCGATGGTCGAGATGTCCGCCGCCGACCAGCCCGACCTGTGGCGCCTCGGCATCGCGGGCGACACGCTGAACACGGCCTGGTATCTGCGCAGGCTCCTGAACGAGGCTGCGCAGGTCGGCTACCTCACCCGCGTGGGCATGGGCGAGTTCTCGCAAAAGGCGCTGGATTTCATGGCTGCCGAGGGCATCGACACGGCCCATATCACGCGCGAGCCCGACCGCGAGATCGGCCTCTACGCCATCAGCCTGCGCGATGGCGAGCGCAGCTTTTCCTACTGGCGCGACATGTCCGCAGCCCGGCGGCTGGCCGACGATCAGGCCCTGCTGGACACCGCGCTGGCGGGCTGCAGCATGGCCTATCTGTCGGGCATCACGCTGGCGATCCTGCCACCCGAGGGGCGCGCCCGCCTGCTGGCCGCGCTGGCCGCTGCCCGCGCGCGCGGCACCAGCATCGCCTTCGACCCCAACCTGCGCCCGCGCCTCTGGCCGGATGCGGACACCATGCGCGCGGCCATCCATCAGGCTGCGGCCCATGCCGACCTGATCCTGCCCAGCTTTGACGATGAGGCCGTCCATTTTGGCGATGCCGACCTTGCCGCCACCATCGCGCGCTATCTGGATCAGGGCGCGGGCCATGTCGTGGTCAAGAACGGCGGCGGCCCGATGCAGTTCGCGGGCAGCGACGGTCAGGGCCGCATCGACGACCTGACCCCGGACACCCCGGTCGACACGACCGCGGCGGGCGACAGCTTCAACGCGGCCTATCTGGCCGCCCGCCTGTCAGGCCAGCCCTGCGCCGGGGCGATCCGCGCAGGCCACGCCCTCAGCCGCCGGGTCATCCGCCACCCCGGCGCCCTGGTGCGCGCCGCCCTCTGACCCCTCTTCTTCACGAAAATATCCCGGGGGGAATCGCGCAGAGCGCGATGGGGGGCAGCGCCCCCCTCCGCCCTCCCGGATCAGAGCGCCGCAGATGTCAGAGCACGGCACCGATCTGCCAGGGCACGAACTCATTGTCGCCCAGCCCCAGCCCCTCGCTGCAGGTCACCTGACCCGAGGCCACACGCAGGATCAGCCCGACAATCTCGTGCCCCTTCTCCTCGACCGTGACCCCCGACATGATGTCGCCGCAATTCAGGTCCATGTCATCGGGCATGGCCGCCCACAGCCGGTCATTCGTGGCCAGCTTGATCGTCGGCGCGGGTTTCGAGCCAAAGGCCGATCCGCGCCCGGTGGTGAACACGATCAGCTGCGCCCCCCCGGCGATCTGGCCGGTGGCCGAGACCGGATCATAGCCCGGCGTGTCCATGAAATTCAGCCCCGGCGCGGTGACCGGCTCACCGTATTCCAGCACCGCGTTCAAAGGCGTGGCGCCAGCCTTGGCGACGGCGCCAAGCGATTTCTCAAGGATCGTGGTCAGCCCGCCCGCCTTGTTGCCGGGGCTGGGGTTGTTGTCCAGCGAGGCGCCGTTGGCCGCCGCATAGCCCTCCCACCAGCGCAGCCGCTCCAGCAGCCGCTCGGCGATGTCCGGGCTGGCGGCGCGGTCCAGCAACAGCCGCTCGGCGCCGTGGATCTCGGGCGTCTCGGACAGCACCACGGATGCCCCGGCGGCGGCCAGAATGTCGCAGGCCACCCCCAGCGCCGGATTGGCGGTGATGCCCGAAAACCCGTCCGAGCCGCCGCATTGCAGCCCGATCCGCAGCGCACTGGCCGGGGCAGGCGCGCGGCGGGCGGCGTTCACCTGCGGCAGCATCTGGCGGACGCGGTCCTTGATCGCCGCGATCGTGGCGCGGGTGCCGCCGCTGTCCTGAATGGTCAGACCGTGGAACCGCGCGGCCTCACCCAGCTCCTGTTTCATGCGCGCGATCTGCATCACCTCGCAACCCAGCCCCACGAACAGCGCTGCGCCGACATTGGCATGGCCTGCATGGCCGGTCAGCACGCGTTGCAGCGCCTGCCAGCCCGGCCCGCTATCGGCCATGCCGCAGCCGCTGCCATGGGCAAAGGCCGCCACCCCGTCAACATGGGGATAGCCCTCCAGCGCGCCCTCGATGCGCAGTTCCTCGGCCGCGCGGCGGATCACCGTGGCCGAGCAGTTGACCGTCGCCACCAGCGCGATGAAGTTGCGCGTGCCGACCTGCCCGCCGGGGCGATGATAGCCCTGAAAGATCAGATCCGGCCCGCGACGGGCCTCCAGCGCGGCTTGGGCCGCGGCCAGCCCGGCGCCGGGGTGATAGTCGCGGTCATGGGCGCCGAAGGCGCAGTTGTGGCTGTGGACATGTTCGCCCCCGGCGATCGCCTGCGTGGCATAGCCGATGATCTGGCCGTATTTCACCACCGCCTCACCCTCGGCCATGGCCTGCCGGGCGATCTTGTGCCCGGCAGGGGCCACGCCGCGCGCGGTCAGGATCGCGACCGTGTCGGCGGGGTTGAGGACCAGCGGCTCAGACATCGCCCGCAGCCGCGCGCGCGCCATCGGCCAGCAGCCGCGACAGGGCGGCGGTCAGATCGGCGGCAAAGCCCTGATCGCCCCGCAATTCGGGCGGAAAGACCTGCGCCAGCGCCAGAAAACCGGCCACCGTCTCGGCGGGGTCATCGCGCCACAGGGCGGCCAGTTGCGGGGCCAGCGGGTCCTTGACCTCGATCGCCGCGCCGGCCTCATCGCGCCCGGAGGCATAGCGCATCCATGCCGCCACGGCCAAAGTCAGCCCCGGCACCGCGCGGCCCGCCGCCCGACCCTCGGCAATCGTGCCAAGGATGCGCTGCGGCAGCTTCTGGCTGCCATCCATGGCGATCTGCCAGGTCCGGTGCCGGATCGCGGGGTTGGCATAGCGCGCGGCCAGCGCATCGGCATAAGCTGCCAGATCCTCACCCGGAGGCGGGGTCAGCGCCGGGATGATTTCGGACTTCCACAGCCGGTCGGCGAAGCGGGCAAAGACCGGGTCGGCGGCGACCTCGGCAATCGTCTCATGGCCCGCCAGATAGCCCAGATAGGCGAGGCTGGAATGGGTGCCGTTCAGCATCCGCAGCTTCATATGCTCATAGGGCGTCACGTCGGTCACAAGCTGTACACCGACCGTACACAGGTCGGGGCGCGCGCCGCCCACGAAATCATCCTCGACCACCCATTGACGGAACGGCTCGTGCATCACCGGCGCCTCGTCGCGGTGGCCTGCCAGCCCCTCCAGCCGGTCCAGATCGGCGGGGGTGGTGGCGGGCACGATGCGGTCGACCATGGTCGAGGGGAATGCGCCCTCGGCCTCGATCCAGTCGGCAAGGGCGGGGTCAATCAGCCGGGCCAGATCCAGCACGACGCCGCGCACGACTTTGCCATTCTCGGGAAGGTTGTCGCAGCAGAGCACGGTGAAGGGCGCGATGCCCGCCTTGCGGCGCGCCTGCAACGCCCGGACCAGAAAGCCCGGCGCCGATTTGGGCAGCGGGTTGGCCAGATCATGCACGATGTCGGGATGGGACGCGTTCAGACGCCCTGTCGAGGGCTCGTGGCAATAACCCTTTTCAGTGACCGTCAGGCTGACGATATTCACCGAAGGCGCGGCCATGGCGTCCAGCACGGCCTGCGGGTTCTCGGGCGCGACCAGCACGTCGCGCAGCACGGTGACGACCTGCGCCGTCTCGCCCTGCGGTCCCAGTTCCAGCGCGGTATAGGCCCAGCCCTGCGGCTGCAGCCGGTCGCGGGTGCCGGGCGATTGCAGCGAGACGCCGATGATCCCCCAGTCGCCGCCCGAGGCCGCCATGGCCTCGGACACGTAGATGGCCCCATGCGCGCGGAAGAACGCGCCGAGGCCCAGATGGACGATGCCTGCGGGGGCGGTGGACGGGGTGTGGTGCAATCTAGCGGGCAAGCCAGCCTCCATCGACGTTCAGGATCGCGCCGTTGATGTAATCCGACGCGGGCGCGGCCAGGAACACCGCCGTCTGGGCGATGTCCTCGGGGCGGCCCCAGCGGCCTGCGGGGATCCGGTCAAGGATCGCGCGCGAGCGGTCGGGATCGGCGCGCAGGGCCTCGGTGTTGTTGGTCTCGATATAGCCGGGCGCAATGGCGTTGATGTTCAGGCCGCGCGCGGCCCATTCATTCGCCATCAGCTTGGTCAGACCGGCCACGCTGTGCTTGGACGCGGTATAGGAGGGCACGCGGATGCCCCCCTGAAACGACAGCAGGGACGCGATATTGACGATCTTGCCCATGCCGCGCGGCAGGGCCGCCCGCGCAAATGCCTGACAGGTGAAGAACAGCGCCTTGGCGTTCACGTCCATCACCGCGTCCCAGTCGGCTTCCGAGAAATCGACGGCATCGTCGCGGCGGATGATGCCCGCGTTGTTGACCAGAATGTCGATCCGTTCCGACGCGAAGACATCGCGCGCGGCCATCGGATCGGCAAAGTCCAGCTTCAGCGAACGCCCCGGCTTGTCAGCGACCTGCCCCATCAGCGCCAGCGTCTCGTCGCAGTCGCGGCGGCCAGAGGCGATCACCTCGGCCCCCGCCTGCGCCAGCGCCACGGCGATGGCCTGCCCGATGCCGGTATTGGCGCCGGTCACAAGGGCGGTGCGGCCCGTCAGTGAAAAGGCGCTCAACGCAGATCCTCCGGCTGGATGAAGTCCATGTCGGTGTAATCGACATTGTCTCCGGCCATCGCCCAGATGAAGGTATAGCTGCCGATGCCTGCGCCCGAATGGATCGACCAGGGCGGCGACAGCACGGCCTGTTCGTTGGCCACGAAGATGTGGCGGGTTTCCTGCGGCTCGCCCATCAGGTGCAGCACGCGCGATTGCGGCTCCATCCCGTGATAGAGGTAAGCCTCCATCCGGCGGTCGTGGATATGGCTGGGAATGGTGTTCCAGACCGAGCCGTCCTCCAGCGTGGTATAGCCCAGCACCAGCTGGCAGGATTCCATCACCAGCGGGTGGATGAACTGCTTGATGGTGCGCTTGTTCGAGGTCTCGGTCGCGCCCATCTTGACCTCTTTCGCCTCGGCCACGGTGACCAGACGATGCGGCAGCGCGCGATGCGCGGGGGCCGAGGTGATGTAGAACCGCCCCTCGCCCGAGAAGGTCACGGCACCCGCGCCCATGCCCAGATAGAGCACGTCGCCTTGGGCCATATCCCAGCCTTCGCCCGCAGCCTCGACCCGGCCCGGCCCGCCGATATTGACGATGCCCATCTCGCGGCGGTCAAGGAAGCTGGGGGTCTTGGTTTCCTCGATCTGGTCAAGGGTCAGCGCGGCGCCCGCAGGCACGGCGCCACCGACGACAAAGCGGTCGTAATGGGTATAGACCAGCCGGATTTCGCCATCCTGAAACAGCCCCTCGGCCAGAAAATGCTCGCGCAGCGTTTCGGTGTCCATCGCACAGGCATGATCGGGATGGATCGCGTGGCGGGTTTCGACTTGGGTGGTCATGGGGAAGTCCTTTCAGAGAAAATCGTCGCGGCGAGGGGTGAAGTTGTCGATCAACGCGCCCCCCTCAAGACACAGGCAGCCATGGGTGGCGCCCGATGGGATAATGAAGGCGTCGCCGGGTCCGACCTCGAATTCGCGGTCGTCTATGGTGAACCGGAAGCGGCCCGATTGCACATAGGTCGACTGGACATGCGGATGGCTGTGCAGCGCGCCGCTGTCGCCGGTGGCAAAGGCAAAGCGGACGACCATCAGGTCGGGCGCATGGGCCAGCACGGTGCGGACGGGATCGGTCATCAGGGGGTCCTTTCAGCGAAACATCGAGGGCAGCCACAGCGACAGCGCGGGCACATAGGTGACCAGCATCAGCGTGGCAAAAGCGGCGCCGTAGAACGGCCAGATCGTGCGCATCGCCTGCCAGATGCTGATGCGGCCCACGGCGCAGCCGACGAACAGCACCGCACCGACCGGGGGCGTGCACAGGCCGATGCCAAGGTTCAGGATCAGGATGACCCCGAAATGCACCGGATCGACACCAAAGGCCATGGCGACGGGCAGAAAGATCGGCGTGGTGATGACGATCAGCGGCGACATGTCCATGAAGGTGCCCAGGATCAGCAGGATGATGTTCATCAGCAGCAGGATCACGATGGGATTGTTCGACACGCTTTGCAGCAGATCGACCAGCTGGGTCGGCACCCGCAGATAGGCCAGCAGCCAGCCGAAACAGGCGGCACAGCCGATCACCAGCAGCACCATGGCGGTGGTGCGGACGGCGCCCTTGGTAGCCTCGACAAACTCGCTCCACGGCAGGCTGCGATAGACCAGCGCCGTGATCAGCAGCGCATAGACCACCGCGATATTGCTGCTTTCGGAGGCGGTGAAGATGCCCGAACGGACGCCGCCGAAGATGATCGCGATCAGGATCAGGCCGGGCAGGGCCGAGACGAACAGCACGCCCAGCATGCGCAGGCCGGGGAACGGCTCGGTCGGGTAGCCCTTTTTGCGGGCGACCCACCATGCGGCGCACATCAGCGAGAAGGCCAGCAGCAGGCCGGGCACGATGCCTGCGGTGAACAGGTCGGCGATGGACAGGCGGCCTCCGGCGGCGATGGAATAGATGATCATATTGTGGCTGGGCGGGATCATCAGCGCGATGATGGAACTGACGACCGTGATGTTGACTGCATAATCAACGTCATAGCCCTTGGCCTTCATCTGCGGCACCATCAGCCCGCCGACCGCGCTGGCATCGGCCGCAGCCGAGCCCGAGACGCCGCCGAACATCAGCGATGCCATGATGTTCACCTGCCCCAGACCGCCGCGCATATGGCCGACCAGCGCGCCTGCCAGCGCCACCAGCCGCCGCGCGATGTCGCCGCGCACCATCAGGTCGCCCGCAAAGATAAAGAACGGGATCGCCATCAGCGCGAACACGGAAATGCCGCTGTTGAGGCGCTGGAACACCACCACCGGCGGCAGGCCCAGATAGAGAACGGTCGCGAAGCTTGACACGCCGAGGCAAAAGGCGACCGGGGTGCCGATCAGCAACAGCCCCACGAAACTGCCGAAAAGAATCCAGTATTCCATCGCCCTCAGCCCTTCCTGTCGTCGAGCATTTCGCGGGCGCGGCCCGGCTCGCCCTGCGCGTCGCGCACGCCGTCGGCGGCATCGTCCATGTCACCAAAGCGCATTGTTTTCAGCCCCGCCGCGCGGCGCAGGATCCGCTCGACCGAGAACAGGATCAGCAGCACGCCACCGCCGATCACCGGCGCGAAATCCCACATCCTGGAAATCCCCAGGCCCGGCACGAGGCCGGTCGAGGCGCGGACGGCCAGTTGCCAGCCGAACCAGACCATGCCCGCGCCAAAGCCGGTCACGACCACGTCGGACAGGGTGTGAAACCACGGGCGCCAGCTTTCGGGCACCACCATCAGGCCCACGTCGAACGAGAGGTGATAGCCCTCTTTGACGCCGACTGCCGCGCCGATGAAGATGAACCAGCCCATCAGCATCACCGCCGCAGGCTCGGCCCAGAACAGGCTGGTGCCGATGATGTAGCGCGAAAAGACCTGCGCAAAAACAAAGGCAGTCATCAGAACCAGCCCGATGCCTGCAAGCCACAGCCCCAGCTTCGCAACCGCGCCGGTCAGCCGTGCCAGTCCGATCATGGCATTGCGCATCGCGCCCCCCTGAACAAAAGGGGCCGCCCCGGCAGGGACGGCCCGCATGGCTTATTCGGTTGCGCGGATGCGCTCGACCAGATCCTGCGCCTCGGGCGAGGTCGCGTATTTCTCGTAGACCGGCGCCATGGCGTCGATGAACGGCTGCTTGTCGATCTCGCGCACGATC
>NZ_JBKBVD010000038.1:0-34824 GCF_046289755.1 Paracoccus sp. (in: a-proteobacteria)
TCTGCCCGTGCCCGGTCTGGCCGCGCAACTGCGCCCGCTGCTGGACGCAGCGCGCAAGGCCGGGATCCGCATCGCGATCGAAAACCATTTCAACTATCCCTCGCCGCGCATGGTCGATCTGTTGCAGACGGTGGACGACCCGACATTGGGGGTCTGTCTGGACGTAGCAAATTCGATCTGCGCGGGTGAGTGGACCGAAGAGACGGTGAGCCTGCTGGCGCCCTTCACGATTAACCTGCACCTGAAGGATTACGTCATTATCCCGGACCCTTACGGGGTCGGCTTTCGCATTCAGGGCGTGCCGCTTGGTCAGGGGCGCGCGCCGCTGGACTGGGTGCTGACGCAACTGGCCCATTGCCCGCCGGACACAAGCTGCATTCTGGAACATTGGCTGCCCCTGGGCGATGATCCGGCTCGGGCCCGCGCGGCAGAACGCCCGTGGCTGGACCAGACCGTCGCCCATGCCCGCCGCATCGTCACCTGACAGGGGCGCCACAACGCGGCCATGGCAGCGGGCGGGTCAAGTGACCGCGATCACCTCGCCCGTATCCAGCGTTTTGACATAGTCCACGGCGGCGCCGTTCCAGTGATAGGCGTAATGCGCGCCCTGCACCGGGACCGGCACCACATCGGGCCAGAAGGCCGCGATGCACAAGCCCCCCTGCCAGCGCAGGCTGGGCCATGTGATCCCGTTTGACCCCGCCGCCCGCCGCCTTGCGCCGAATTCCTGCGATGCCCGGTAATCGACAGGGTGCAGCAGCGCGTCGATCCCGGTCACATCGTCAAAGACGCCGTCGACATGCCCGATCAGTTCGCGGAATTGCGAGGTCCAGCCGGGCGCCTCATTCGTGGCGCGCATGAACAGGCTGTGGTGATAGATCGTTTCAGCAATCGCCACCTCGCTGCTGTCGCCCGCATAATACAGCCCATAGCTGCCATCCGAGAACCGCCCCGGCCGCAGCGGCGAGCAATGCACGAAAGGCGCCATCACCCAACTGGCCCCCGGCCCCGAGACCCGGCGCGCGGGCGGCACTTTTGACAGATCGCCGATGCTGTCGCGCAGGCGCGGGTTGAACTTGGCCTCGGCCGAGGCCAGAGCCTCCCAGTCGGCGGGATCGGCGATATCCTCAAACAGGTGAATCGGCGGATGGATCGACCGGATGATGCGCACGCTGCGCGGCCAGATGACCCGGCGGGCGGGCGCCGTGGCCGTTGACACCTGCGTCACCAGCCACCCCGCTGCGCATCCAGATAGGCGCGCAGGTCGACCAGATCGGTAATCTCGCCCCGCAGCATAATGTCCAGCGCCCGTCGCCCCTCGAACGCATCATTCGGTTTGCGGATCCAAGCGTAGCCCCGCGCCGGATCGGTGAACAGATAGCGCAGCGCCTTGTGAATGCCCATCAGGATGGCCATGCGCGCCCGCAGGTCACGGTCGATGCGCCCGATCTCGCCCGATTTCCAGCGCGCCCATGTCCGGGGCGCCATATCGCCCAGCAGGGTCCGCGCCTCGGCATCGCCCAGATCCCACGCGCGGAACAGGTTGACCGTGGTGCGCGCCAGCGCGGCGGCCTCGTCATCCGAGATGGCGGGAAGATCGGGGCGTGCCGCAACCGGCTGGATCGTCGCAAATTGCATGATCATCTCCTTTGGCATGAATATAGGATTATTCTGCCAAAAGGCAAGTCCGCCATGCCCCGTCGCCCGTCACAGATCATCCAGCGAATGCATGCTGATCGCTTGCCCCGCGACAACCCCGGCCCGCATGCGCAGCAGATCCAGACTGGCCTCCAGCTCATCGACGGGCATGTCGCGTGCAATCAGAACGACGCGGCTGGTCCGGTCGTCACCCGACCAGTTCTCCAATGGGACCGGCGGTTCCAGAATATGCTGCACCCCATGCAGCACAAAGGGCTGGATGGCCCCGTCCAGATGCACAATCGCCTTAAGGCGCAGGATCGCATCGCCCTGAAGGCCCATGATCATATCCAGCCAGAAGTCGAAAACGCCGGGCGGGATCGGCGTGTCGATGGTGATCGAGGCCGTGGCGACCCGGCTGTCGCGGGCGTGATGCGAGGGTGCAGCGGGCGGAAAGACCGGTAGCACCGCGGGTTGCACAAATCCCGACAGCCCGGCCAGCGGATCAGGCGTCAGATCAGGCTGCGACAGGCCCATCCACGCCAGCGCCGCGCTGGTATCGCCACTGTCGCGCCCGGTCGTCAGCCCGAACAGAACGCCCTGCGGCACGCGTCCCCGGTCGGCGCGGATGCGCCGCGCATGCGGGTTCAGCGGGTTCAGCCGCCGTTCCAGATCCGCGATCCGGGCGGGGGTGGCCAGATCGCATTTGGTCAGCACGATCCGGTCGGCCATGGCGACCTGCGCCTGCGCCTCGGCATGGCGGTCCAGCGTGCCCGCACCCAGAACCGCATCGACGGCGGTGACAATCCCGTCCAGCCGGAAGGCGTCGGCGACAGGGCGGTCCAGCAGCAGCGTGTGATGGATCGGGCCGGGATCGGCGAGGCCCGTCGTCTCGATCACCACGCGGTCAAAGGCCAGTTCGCCCCGCGCCCGGCGACCCTGCAGCGATGTCAGCGTGCGCGACAGATCGCTGCGGATCGAACAGCAGATGCAGCCCGAGGCCATCAGGATAACATCCTCGGCGCTGGCCTCGATCAGATCGTGATCCAGCCCCGCCTCGCCAAATTCATTGACGATCACGGCGATGCGCCCGCCCGTGCTGTCATGCAGCAGATGGTTCAGCAACGTCGTCTTGCCTGCGCCCAGAAAGCCGGTCAGCAGGGTCACGGGGATGCGGTCGGACATGGTTGCGGGGCCTTTCTGAACGTGGTTGGTTTGGCGGCAGAGGTATCGGGCAATGAGCCTTTCGGCACAGATCAGGGACAAGGCCGCCACGCTGTGGCACTTTCAGCGCGTCCGGCAGCTGGTGCGCCAGCAGGCCGGGCTGGCCCCGCAGGTCATCGTCTCGGTGGCCGAGATCCCCTGCGAAGACCCCGCCTGCCCCGGACCCGCGACACAGATCACCATTCTGGGACTGGACCTGATCCGGCGCAGGCTGGTCATTCACCGCCCCGTGGCACAAGTGACCGAGGCTGGCATTGCGGCGGCGCTGCGCATGCCCTGACGACGCCGGACACACGCATCACATTGATGTACTTTTATTACATAACATAATTGGCGACGGCAACCGCCCTTTCCGGCGACGGCTCACTTTCGCCAATGGCGAAACGTCGCGTGGGCCGTGGTCAGGTCTTACGGGACATGATCCAGATGAAAAACAACCCGCCGCAAAGGCCGGTGACGACGCCGATGGGAATATCCTCGGGGGCCATCGCCACGCGGGCCAGTGCGTCGGCGCCGATCAGGAACACCGCCCCGGCGAAGGCCGAGGCCGGCAGGACGCGGGCATTGTCGCCGCCCAGAACCATCCGCACCAGATGCGGCATCATCAGCCCGACAAAGCCGATCAACCCGGAAAAGGCCACCATCACCCCGGTGATCAGGGCGGCCACCACAAACACGGTCAGGCGAAAACGCCCGACCTCCAGCCCCAGACTGGCGGCGGTCTCGTCCCCCAGACTCATGGCGTTCAGCTGCCCGGCCTGCGCCCAAAGCCACAGTCCGCAGGGGATCAGCACCGCTAAGGGCCACAGCAGATGCGACCATTGCGCAAGGCCAAGCCCGCCCAGCATCCAGAACACCACCGTATGGGTGGCGCGGGGATCGCCCAGAAAAATCAGAATATTGGCGCAGGCCATAATGACAAAGCTGACCGCCACCCCGGTCAGCACCAGCCGGTCGGCGGTCGAGCCTCGGGCCATCCGCGCCACGCCCAGCACCAGAACCGTCGCCATCAGCGCGCCGCCAAACGCCATCAGCGGCACCGTCAGCGCGCCCAGAAACAGCCCCGTATGCAGCAGCGCGGCAATCGCGCCAAAGGCACCGCCCGATGAGATGCCCAGCAGATGCGGATCGGCCAGCGGGTTGCGCGTCACCGATTGCAGCGCCGCGCCGACCATGCCCAGCCCGGCCCCGACCAGCCCGGCCAGAATCACGCGGGGCAGGCGGATCTGCCAGACGATGCTGGCATGACCCGCGCTGACATCCGGGGCGATCAGACCGGGGATAAGCCGGTCCAGCACCACGCCCCAGACGGTGGCCAGCGGCACCGCCACCGCGCCCACCGACACAGCGACCCCGATCACCATGATCAGCACCGCCGCCAGAACGGTGCCCAGCCCCAACCTTAGACACAACCTTAGCCCAAGGCGCTGCGCGACGACGGTGGCGGCAGTGCTGTCAACCATCGCTCAGTTCCCCTGAAACGCGGCGACCAGCTTTTCGACCGCGGCGATATTGCGCGGCCCCGGCGTCGCCTCGACATAGTCCAGCACGACAAAGCGGTCGTTTTGCACCGCGTCGACATCGGCGAATGCGGGGTTGGTCTTCATGAAACCGATCTTCTGTTCCGCCGTCACATCGCCGTAATTCACGATCACGACCACCTGCGGGTTCCGCTCGACCACCGGCTCCCAGCTGATTTCGGCCCAGCTTTTGTCCAGATCATCCATGATATTGCGCCCGCCCGCCGCCTCGATCAGCGCGTTGGGCATGGCATGCGCCCCTGCGGTAAAGGGCGCCTCTTCGCCGCTGTCATAGACAAAGACCCGCAAGGGGGTGCTACGGTCGATCCCGGCGGTGACAGCCTCCAGCCGCGCCTGCCAGTCGGCGACCAGCGCCTCTGCCCGGTCCCCGACACCAAAGATGCGGCCCAGATTGAGGATATCGGTATACATATCCTCCATGCTGGACCGCGGGCGCGGGCCCAGATGAATGCAGCTTTCGGTCAGCTCGTAGACCTGAATGCCAAAGGGGGTCAGCGTGTCGGGCGTAACCTCGCCGCCGACCTTCATGCCGTAATTCCAGCCCGCAAAGAAGAAATCGGCCTCGGCTGCGGCCAGAACCTCTTTGCCGGGATATCGTTCGGAAAGCTCGGGCAGTTCGGCCACGCCCGCGCGCATGTCTTCGTCCAGCGTCTTCCAGCCCGAGATGCCGGTATAGCCTACCATCCGGTCGCGCAGGCCAAGAACCAGCATCATCTCGGTCAGGTTCACATCGTTCGAGACGGCGCGCGCGGGGGGCGCATCGAATGTCACCTGACGGTCGCAGCTTTGCACGGTCACGGGATGGGCCAGCGCGGCACCCGCCGACAGCAGCAGGGCGGCAAAAGACAGACGGAACATGGATGGTCCTTTCGAGGTCGTCACAGAGAGGTCGTCACAGAGAAAAGGAAAAGCGCGGTGCGGGGCCGCTGCGGTCGATCCGCGCGCGCACGCCAAAGGCCCGCGCCAGCGTGGCCTCGGTCAGGGCATCGTCCGGGGGGCCGTCGGCCAGAACGCGGCCCTGCGACAGGACCAGCACACGTTCGGCAAAACCCGCCGCAAGGGTCAGGTCGTGCAGCGTGGCGATGACGGTCAGGCCGAACCCGCGCAGCAGGGCCAGCAGTTCAAGCTGATGGCGGATATCCAGATGGTTCGTGGGCTCGTCCAGCACGATCACGCGCGGCTCCTGCGCCAATGCGCGGGCGACCATCACGCGCTGACGCTCGCCGCCCGAAAGGGTCCCAAAGGCGCGGCCGGCCAATCCGGTCAGGTCCATCCGCTCGATCGCGCCTGCGATAATGCGCGCATCGGCCTGACCGGGTCCCGACAGCCCCGCCGCCCAGCCCCGCCTATGCGGCAGCCGGCCAAGAGCCACGATCTGGCGCGCGGTCAGCGCGAAATCGGTCGGCTGTTCCTGCAGCACGGCGGCAAGGTGGCGCGCGGTCTGCGCGGCGCTGGTCCGCCACAGATCGCGCCCCATCAGCCGGACCGAGCCCCGGCGCGGCGCGTGGTGGCGATAGATCAGCCGCAGCAGCGAGGATTTGCCCGCGCCATTGGCCCCGCAGATCGCCATGATCTGCCCCTGAGGCACGGCAAAGCTGATATCCGACAGAATATCCGGGCCGCGGGGCGGACCCCAGCAGACACCGGACAGCTCGACCGCAGGGGCCGCTGTGGCATCACAGCAGGCTTGCGCGCCAACATGCTGCGGCACAGGTTCAACGGGCGCGGCCACTGGCCTGCGCGAAAGGTCATCCATCGAAGTCTCCTTCCGGGACACCCCGCCCGGTGGTCGTTTGCTTCGATGGCAGGTCTCCTGACTTCGCGGGTCGTGACCTCCCCCACCTTCCCATGCCCGTCAGGGGCACAGTGGCATCGGGGGACGCTCGCCGCTTACAGTTGCGGGGGCAGTCACGGATTTGGCGCCTGTTGGCTACACCGCACCGTGTTCCCTTTTCACCCGGCCGCGCGTGGCTTGGCCGGGAACCATCGCCGACATGAATGCCGCCTGCAGAGCCACAGGTCAAGACCGCACGGCGTCGGGGCGGTGTTTCAGAAAGGTCCGTCACGGGCAGGCATCCGGGCTGGGGGAGACATTAACGTTACGTAATAACATATCTGTAAATGAAAGACCATCGCCGCCCGCGCGCCGTCCATGCGCGCCGTCCGGAGGACCCCGGCCGAGAAAGGCTTGCCTCCCCTGTTCACGAACCACGAGGCAGAACGTCCAGAGACCCTGCCGCCGGGGGGATATGCGGAAAGCACTGGTGGCCCGTGAGAGATTCGAACTCCCGACCGGCCCGGTGTAAACGGGACGCTCTACCACTGAGCTAACGGGCCATCCGCAGCGGTGCGCATCGAACCCCAAAGCGGCGGGAATGACAAGCCCCGGCCTGCATCAAACGCAGCCTGCATCAAACGCGGTCGCATCAATCGCGGTCGTCGGGATGGCGCCGCACATCGGACGTGCCGCGACGGATGATCAGCACCCTGCCCTGATCCACCGGCGCCCCGGCCAGTTCCGTCACATTCCGCCCCATGGCCAGCACCCAGATCATCCGCAAGGTGATGCCATGGCTGACAATCAGCGCCGGACCGTCAAGCGAGGTCAGCAGGCACCGGCACCGGCCCGCCAGCGCGGCAAACCCCTCGCCGCCGGGAATGCGGTCGTACCAGTCCAGCCCCTGACCGCGAAACACCGCCGGGTGATCGCCGCGCAGACGATCCTGCCGCTGCCCCGCGAACGGCCCCATGCCGATCTCTGCCAGATCGGCGCGGGTCTCGAAACCGCCGGGGCCAAAGACCAGCCGGGCGGTCTCGACCGCCCGGCCCTGTGGGCTGGACAGGCGCCTGCCCGCGACACCGGCGATCAGTTCCGCCTGCCAGCGCGCCTGCTGCTGCCCCCGCGCCGTCAGCGGCGAATCCAGCTGACCCTGAAAGCGCGCCTCGGCGTTCCAGCGCGTTTCGCCGTGCCGCATCAGATACAGATCCGGCAGCACCATGCGCGCCCCCTGCGATGCGGTCTGCAACGCTCGCGTGAAAGATTGTCCTGAGGTGGCAGTCATGTTGTCCGGCTTCCGCATGGCCCGGGCGACGAAAGCCGCCCCTGATCCTGCACCGGTCTAGCGCCCCGACCCGGCGCTGGTCCAGCCCATCGGCTCCGGTCGTCCAGCACCGGCAGGCCCGGACGAAAACAGCCCCGCATCGCTGCGGGGCTGCCTGTCGTGCTTCGATATGGTCGCTGCAATGTCGTGGCCTCAGGGCCTCAGTCCACCAGCGCCTTGTTGGTCTGCGCGTGTCACACGGCCATCCGCAGGCCCATCCGCCCTGATGCGGGGATGCGGGCCGCCACGGCCCCGGACCCGGGCTGGCGCAGTTCGGGGAAAATCGCAAAGATACCGGCCCGCGCCGCGCCCACGGATTTGATTGCCTCGGGGCCGGTGAACGATGGAGAACACCATGGCCGATGCTGCTGGCTTCGGTGCAGCATATCGTGGCGGGGATCACGACCAGCGCTTTGTGCCGCCGACGATCGCGAAAGAGACAGCTTGATGGCGCGCATTTCCGCTATGCCGGTCGCAGCCCGCGAACGCGTCAACACCTGCCTTGCCGTGCACCGGACGCCTGCCTTCCCGACAACGCCGAACGCCCCCGCCGTTGGCATTCGGGGCTATCTTATGCGTGCGAGTCGGACCGGCCGGAACACCCACCTGTCACACACACTCAGCGGCAACACATGCGCCCGACCGGCGCCGGTGCGTGCGTTATTTTTCTCAATGATATGAATTGGCTGGGGCGGTAGGATTCGAACCTACGGTACACGGTACCAAAAACCGATGCCTTACCACTTGGCCACGCCCCAACTGTGGGAGGGTGATTACCCAAGGCCGATGGCGGGTGCAAGGCGAAAAATGCAGAAAACTTGCCGCGCCCGGCAACGGGCTGTAAGGCGCGGTCCATGGAGCATCTTGACCTTGTTATCCTTGGCGCGGGCGCCGCCGGACTGTTCTGTGCGGGCTCGGCCCTTGCGCAGGGAAAACGCATCGCAATTCTGGATCACGCAGACAAACCGGGCGAGAAAATCCGCATCTCGGGCGGGGGGCGGTGCAATTTCACCAACCTCGCCACCGCGCCCGACCGCTTTCTGTCGCAGAACCCCCGCTTTGCCGCCAGCGCGCTGGCCCGCTATCAGCCGCAGGATTTCGTGGCGCTGGTGGACCGCGCCGGAATCGCATGGCACGAAAAGACCCAGGGACAGCTGTTCTGCGACGGCAAGGCCACCCAGATCACCGATATGCTGCTGCGCCGGATGCAGGGGGCGGACCTGCGGCTGAACACCCCCGTCACCCGGATCAGCCATCAGGCCGACCGCTATTGCCTTGAGGGGGAATGGGGCGCGCTGACAACCTCGCGGCTGGTGATCGCCACCGGCGGCAAGTCGATCCCCAAGACCGGCGCCACCGGGCTGGCCTATGACATCGCGCGCCAGTTCGGCCTGCGGCTGGTCGGGACGCGCGCCGGACTGGTGCCGCTGACCTTCGCCGAGCAGGATCTGGACCTGTGCCGCCCCCTGGCAGGCGTCGCGGTCGAGGCGCGGATCGCCCATGGCGGCGGGGCGTTCCGGGACGCGCTGCTGTTCACGCATCGCGGGCTGTCGGGGCCGGTGATCCTGCAGATCTCCAGCTTCTGGCAGCCGGGCGAGGTGTTGGAAATCGACCTCTGCCCCGATCACGACATCACCCTCGCGCTGCAGGAGGCGCGCGGGCGGAATGGCCGCCAGCAGGTCGCCACGGCGCTGGCGCAGATGCTGCCGGACCGGCTGGCGCAGGCGCTTGTGGCCGAGACGGGTCTGGCGCAGGCGCGGCTGGCCGATCAGAACAACGCCCGGCTGGCGGCGCTTGGGCACCGCGTGAACCGCTGGCAGATCACCCCGGTCGGCACCGAAGGCTATCGCACCGCCGAGGTCACACTTGGCGGCGTGGACACGCGCGATCTGGATGCCCGCACGATGCAGGCGCGGGCGGTGCCGGGGCTGCATTTCATCGGCGAATGCGTCGATGTCACCGGCTGGCTGGGCGGCTATAATTTCCAGTGGGCCTGGGCCTCGGCGGATGCCGCCGGGCGCGCGGCCTGAACCACGCGCCCGGCAACAGGTCAGTAACGCCCGGCCATCGCCGCCAGCGGCAGGGGCTTGATGCGGCTGGCATTGCCTGCGGTGCCGAAGGCCTCGAACCGGTCGCGGCACACCTGCGCCATCATCGCGATGGCGGGTTTCAGATAGGCGCGCGGATCGAATTCCGACGGATCTTCCGCCATCGTCCTGCGGATCGCCGCCGTCATCGCCAGGCGGTTGTCGGTGTCGATATTCACCTTGCGCACGCCATGCCGGATGCCGCGCTGGATCTCCTCGACCGGCACGCCCCAGGTCGGGCGGATCTCGCCGCCATGGCTGTTGATGATCGCCTGCAGATCCTCGGGCACCGAGGATGAGCCGTGCATCACCAGATGGGTGTTCGGCAGCCGCTTGTGGATCTCTTCGATCACATGCATCGCCAGAATCGCGCCATCGGGCTTGCGGGTGAACTTGTAGGCGCCGTGGCTGGTGCCCATGGCGATGGCCAGCGCATCGACGCCGGTATCCTTCACGAACTGCTCGGCCTCGGCCGGATCGGTCAGCAGCTGATCCTCGGACAGTTTTTCCGTGGCACCGTGACCGTCCTCCTGATCGCCCATGCCGGTTTCCAGACTGCCCAGCACGCCCAGCTCGCCCTCGACCGAGACACCGCAGGCATGGGCCATCTCGGTCACGCGGCGGGTGATGTCGGCGTTATAGGCATAGTCGGCGGGCGTCTTGCCATCGGCCTTGAGGCTGCCATCCATCATCACGCTGGTGAATCCGTTCTGGATCGCGGTGGCGCAGGTCTCCATGCCGTTGCCGTGGTCCAGATGCATGCACAGCGGAATGTCGGGATACGCCCGCGCCAGCCCGCCGATCAGGCCCGCCAGCACCGCGTCATTGGCGTATTTGCGCGCGCCGCGGCTGGCCTGCAGGATCACCGGGCTGTCGGTGGCGGCGGCGGCCTGCATGACCGCAAGCCCCTGTTCCATATTGTTGATGTTGAAAGCGGGCACGGCATAGCCATGCTCGGCGGCGTGGTCCAGAAGCTGGCGCAGGGTGATCATGGCCATGGGGTTATCCTTTGCTGGCAAGATAGGAATGGATCGCCGCGACCTCATCGGTGGCGCCGAAAATCAGGGGCGTAAACTCGTGCAGAGCGGTGGGCACGCGATCAAGGATCGGGGCGCGCCCGTCGGTGGCCTGCCCGCCCGCCTGTTCGATCAGAAAGGCGATGGGCACGCTTTCATAGATCAGCCGCAACCGACCGTTGCCATATCCGGGCCGCGCATCGTCGGGATAGAGAAACACGCCCCCCTTCAGCAGGATGCGGTGCAGTTCGCCCACGGCGGCGGCCAGCCAGCGCATGTTGAAATCGCGCCCGCGCGGGCCGTCCGTGCCCGCCCGCAGATCGCGCGCCCAGTCCTGCAATCCCGGCGCCCAATGCCGCTCGTTCGAGGCGTTATAGGCGATGGTCGAGGCGGTGGGTTTCAGCCGCAGCCCCTCGCGCGCGACGCGAAAGCCTGTGCCCGCATCATGGGTGGCGACATGCACCCCCTGCCCCGTGGACCAGCCGAAATCGACCGAATGCCCAAAGGACGCATAGCCCGCCGCGACCGCATGGCGACCGGGGCGCAGAAAGCTGTCCTGATCGGCGGGCAGCACGCTGAACAGCATGCCCAGCGGCGCGCCGATGCCGATGCTGCCGGACCCGTCGATCGGGTCGATGGCCACGTCGAATGCGCCGCCCTCGTTCAGTTGGATGACCGCCTCGGCCTCTTCCGACAGCACCTGCCGCACGCCCGCCGCGCGCAGCACCGCGATCATGTGATCATGGGCCGCCAGATCCAGCGCCTTTTGCTTATCGCCGCTGTCATTGGTGCCGACGATGGCCTCGGGGTCGCCATGCAGCCGCCCCGCCGCCAGCCGCGCCGCCAGTGGCGGCAGGGCGCCCGCAATCGCCGCGATGATGTCGCCCGCCGGGGCGCCCTCCAGCGCCTCGGCCAGCAGCGGCCCCTGCGCCGCTGCGTCATTGGGAAGGCGCAGCATTGCCCCTAGCCCTTGTTATACTTGGCATCGACCGCGTCGATGGCATCGACATTCCCGGCCGAGCGGCCAGCGGCGTCAAAGTTCATCGTCTCGGCCAGCCAGGCATCGGCGATGGTCTTGGCGACCTCGGCCCCGATCACGCGGGCGCCCATGGTGATGATCTGGGCGTTGTTCGACAGCGCCGCGCGTTCGGCGGAATAAGTGTCATGGGTCAGCGCCGCGCGGATGCCCGGCACCTTGTTGGCCGCGATGCAGACGCCGATGCCGGTGCCGCAGACCAGAATGGCGCGGTCATAGGTGCCGTCGATGACCTGACTTGCGACCCGGTCCGACAGATCGGCATAGAACGCCTCTGCGCCCGCATCGGTGCGGCTGATCTGGGCCACGTCAAAGCGGTCCTTCAGATGGTCGGCCAGCACCTTGGCCAGACCTTCGCCCGCGCTGTCACCTGCGATTGCCAGTTTCATGTCAGTTCCTTTCAGATGGTCGCGGCGCAGCGCGCCAGAATGTCCAGATAGCCGTTCACGTCCCAGGCCGCGCGCCCGATGAACAGCCCGTCGATATGCGGGCAGGCGATCAGTTCCTCGCAATTGCCCGGATTGACCGAGCCGCCATAGAGGCAGGGCACCCGCCGCCCCAGCACATCCCGTGCCACCGCAATGATCTCGGCCTGCCGCGCATCGGCATAATCCGAGGTCGCGGGAATGCCGTTCTCGCCAATGGCCCAGACCGGCTCATAAGCCAGCAGGATCGTGGCCGTGCTGCCCGCCACGCGGGACAAGGCGCCGCGCACCTGCGTCTCCAGCACCTCTGCCGCGCGGCCCGCCTCGCGTTCGGCCAGCGTCTCGCCGATGCAGATCAGCGGGATCAGGCCGTGGCGCACGGCGGCCTCGGTTTTCAGGCCGACCGTCTCATCGGTCTCGCCGAAATGCGCGCGCCGTTCGCTGTGACCCAGCTCGACCATGTCGAGGCCGCAATCCTTCAGCATCAGCGGGCTGATCTCGCCGGTCCACGCACCTGTGTCGGCCCAGTGCATATTCTGTGCACCCACGGTGACCGATGTGTGCGCCAGCATCCGGGCCACCTCGCGGCAGGCCGTGAACGGCGGGATCACAAAGCGCTGGATGCGCGGATCGCGCCCCGCATCCGCCGCGGCCAGCCCTTCGGCAAAGACGCGCGCCTCGGCCAGCGTCTTGTTCATCTTCCAGCTTGTGCCGATCCAGAATTCGCTCATGTCAGTCCCTTGCAATGGTCAGCGCAATGCCCGCCCGGTCGATGGCGACCCGTGTTTCCGGGGCGGGGGGCGCGTCGGTGATAATGATGTCGAACTCGGCCAGCCCCGCCAGCACATGCAGCGCCGAGCGGCCAAAGCGGCTGTGATTGACCAGCAGCACCCGACGCTCGGCCGCCTGCATCATCGCCCGCTTGGCGCGCACGGCGGCATCGTCCATGTGAAATGCCTGAAGGCCCGCCACGGCGGGGGTCGAGACAAAGGCCAGATCGGCCCGCAGACGCGACAGCGCATCCTCGGTCACGACGCCGAAAAACCCATTGAATTTCGCGCTGTAGGTGCCACCAAGCGCGATCAGCGTGACGCGGGGCGCCTCGCGCAGATGGTCGATGACGGCGGCATTGTTGGTGATCACCGTCAGCGGCGCGCAGTCGGCCAGACGGGCGCCCAGCAGCGCCGCCATCGAGCCGTCGTTGATCATCACCGTCATGCCCGGCTCGACCAGTTCCAGCGCCGCGCGGGCCATCCGGGCCTTGGCCTCGCCATCCTGCAGCTCGCGGATGCGGAAATCGCTTTCGAATTGGGTGCCCGCCTCGACGGTCGCCCCGCCGCGCACCTTGCGCAGCAGCCCGGCCTGTTCCAGATCGTCCAGATCGCGGTGAATGGTCATTTTCGAAACCGCAAAGCGCAGCGCCAGATCGTCCAGATCAACCGCCCGCGCCTCGGCCAGCAGGTCCATGATCGACTGTCTGCGTTCGTCGCGCTTCACCACGTCTCCTCCACCTCGCCCGGATATTTCTAACATCGCCCCCGCAAGATACAACATAAATTTTGTGACTTTGTTATTTTTACTTGTTACGAATCGGGCATAACCCTAATGATTTCCGCAGAGGAGGACGCCATGCCCTTAGACACCCCCAAAGACCCCGCCATCGCCGCCAAGGCCGCGCTGGACCCGCAGAATTTCGCGCTGGCCAACTGCATCCGCGCGCTGACCATCGACGCGGTGAACGCGGCGAATTCGGGTCATCCCGGCGCGCCGATGGGCATGGCCGATGCCGCCACGGTGCTGTTCCGCAACCACCTGAAATTCGATGCGGCCAATCCCGACTGGCCCGACCGCGACCGCTTCGTGCTGTCGAACGGCCATGCCTCGATGCTGCTTTACAGCCTTTTGCACCTGACGGGTTACAGCGACATGACGCTGGAGCAGGTGAAGAATTTCCGCCAATGGGGGTCGATCACCGCGGGCCACCCGGAATATGGCCACGCCAAAGGAGTCGAGACCACGACCGGCCCGCTGGGTCAGGGTATCGCGACCGCCGTGGGCATGGCGCTGGCCGAACGCGCGCTGGCCGGGGAATTCGGCGACGATCTGGTCGATCACCACACCTATGTCATGCTGGGCGACGGCTGCCTGCAAGAGGGCATCGGGCAAGAGGCGATCAGCCTTGCGGGCCATCTGGGTCTGGGCAAGCTGATCGTGCTCTATGACGACAATTCGATCACCATCGACGGCCCCACCTCGATCAGCTTTTCCGAGGATATTCCGGCGCGTCTGGCCGCCTGCGGCTGGCACGTGCAGACCTGTGACGGCCATGACGGCACCGCGCTGGATGCAGCCATCACGGCGGCGAAGGCCGAGACGGGCAAGCCCTCGCTGATCGCGATGAAGACGATCATCGGCTTCGGCTCGCCCAACCGCGCGGGCAGCTATTCGGTGCATGGCGCGCCGCTTGGCGCCGATGAGGGCGCGCTGACCAAAGAGGCGCTTGGCTGGTCCTCGGACCCCTTCACCATCCCCGAGGATCTGGGTGCCGAATGGCGTGCCATCGGCGCACGCGGGGCCGAGGCCCGCACGGCATGGGAGGCCCGGCTGGCCGCCTCACCCCATCGCGACGCGCTGACGCAGCGCCTGTCGGGCGCCCTGCCCGAGGGCTATGACGCCGCCGTCACGCAGGCGCGCGAGGCCCTGTTTGCCGCGCCGAAAAAGGCCGCGACCCGCAAGGCCAGCCAGATGGCGCTTGAGTCGCTGGCGGCGGCGGTGCCCGCAATGATCGGCGGCTCGGCCGATCTGACCGGCTCGAACCTGACCCGCGTCAAGGCGGTGGACAGCCAGTACACACGGCAGGCACCGGGTCGCTATATCGGCTATGGCGTGCGCGAATTCGGCATGGCCGCGGCGATGAACGGCATCAACCTGCATGGCGGTTTCATCGCCTATGGCGGCACGTTCCTGGTGTTTTCCGACTATGCCCGCAATGCGATCCGGCTGTCGGCGCTGATGGGGGTCGGCACGATCTATGTGATGACCCATGACAGCATCGGTCTGGGCGAGGACGGCCCGACCCACCAGCCGATCGAGCATCTGGCATCCCTGCGCGCCATCCCCGGCCTGACCGTCCTGCGCCCCGCCGATGTGATCGAGACGCTGGAGGCCTGGGACATCGCCATCCGCAACCGCGACGTGCCCTCGCTGCTGGCGCTGTCGCGTCAGGACGTGCCGCAGCTGCGGCTGGAGGCAGGGACCGAGAACCTGACGGCCAAAGGCGCCTATGTGATCCGCCAGTTCGGTGAGGACCGCGACCTGACCCTGATCGCCACCGGCACCGAAGTCGCCATCGCGGTCACCGCCGCCGAGGCGCTGGCGGCCGAGGGCATGTCGGTCGCCGTCGTCTCCATGCCCAGCTGGGAGCTGTTCGACGCCCAGCCCGCGGCCTATCGGGCCGAGGTTCTGGGCACCGCCCCGCGCATCGCCATCGAGGCTGCGGGCAAGTTCGGCTGGACCCGCTATGTCGCCTCCGAGGATGACGTGATCGGGATGACCGGCTTTGGCGCTTCGGCCCCGATCGACCGGCTGTATCAGGAATTTGGCATCACGGCGGACGCCATCATCGCCCGCGCCAAGGTGCTGACCGGTCGCTGACAGAGCTTGCGGACGGGGCCGCAAACGGCGGCCCCGGCATCCTTGCGACCCCACGCGCGCAAAGCGCGCGCGCGGGGCCAAGCGGCAGCGTCCGGGCCGGGCTTTGCACGGCCCGGCCCGTTTCAGGGTCAGACCCCAGCCGCGCAAATCAGTCGATCAGCCCCTGCGCTGTCGCCTCATCGGTGATCAGCCCTGACAGGTGGCCGCTTTTCAGCACCGCGCGGATCGCCCCGGTCTTGGCCGCGCCGCCCGCGATCACGACGATCCGGTGATCGCCCTCCAGATCGACCGACAGGGTGCGCGCCGTCAGCCCGGTCTGCAGCACCCGCCCCGCGGCGTCGAAGAAATGCCCCATCATCTCGCCCACGCCGCCCGCGGCGTTGATCTCGGCGATCTCATGCGGCTCGATCATGCCCGAGGCGACCAGCTGCGCGCCCGAATCCGCCGTGCCCATGCCGACGAATTTCAGCGGCGCGCTGCGGGACAGATCAAAGATCTCGCGCACGCCGGGCTGGGCCAGCAGCACCTCGCGGTCAGCCTCGGAATTGGCGAAGAAGGGCACCGGCAGCACAAAAGCCTGCGCGCCGGTCTTTTCCGCCAGCCGGTGCATCACGTCATGCGGGTTCGCCGCATAATTCCGCGTCAGCCCGCCCAGAACCGACACGAACCGCGTGCCGTTGGCGTCAAAATGCGGCAGCTGCTGCACCGCCGCCGCCATCGTGCGCCCATGGCCCAGACCGATCACCCCATGCGCGCCCCGCTCGATCTCGCGGCGCAGGAACGCGGCCCCGGCCAGCCCCAGCGCGCGCAAGGGCATGCCCTCTTCGCCCAGATCCGGCGCCACCTCGCAGTAATCCAGCCCGTATTGGCGGCAGAGCCGGTCCTCCAGCATGGCGCATTCGACGATCTCGCCGTCGATGGTGACCTTGACCGCGCCCTCGGCCACCGCCCGCGCGATCAGCCGATGCGCCTTGACGCCCGGCAGGCCCAGCCGCTTGGCCACCGCCGCCTGCGTCAGCCCGCCCGCGTAATGCAGCCATGCCGCGCGGATCGCGAGGCTCTGTTCCGGGTCCAGCGGGCCGCGCCGCGCCATCAACCCGCCTCGCCCATCAGTGCGACCAATGCCTCGGGCGTCAGCGCCGCCGGGTTCGCCTTCATCGAGGATGAGGCCGCAGCCATCTCGGCCGCCGCCTGCTGCGCCGCCGCGTCCACCCCCTGCGCCGTCAGCCCCGGCAGCCCCGCGTCGCGCGACCAGCCCGCCAGCAGCCCGGCCGCCTGCCCCACCGATACGCCGGGCGCGCCAAACGCCGCCCCTATCCATCCCGCCACCTCATCCAGCCGCGCCGCATGGCCCGCATCCGTCACCGCCTGCCGGTTCGCCACCAGCGCATGCGGCAACAGCGCGCCGCAGATCGCGCCATGCGCCGCCCCGGTCAGACCACCCAAGGGGCCCGCCAGACCATGCACCACGCCCAACCCGGAATTCGCCAGCGCCAGCCCGCCACACAGGCTGACCCAGGCCATCTCATCGCGCGCCGCGTCCTCAGCCGCCATCAGCCGCCGGATCGCCGCCAGCCCGCGCGGGATCGCATCGCGGCACAGCGCATCGGTCAGCGCATTGGCGCGGGTCGAAACGTAAGGCTCGATCACCTGCGTGATCGCATCCAGCCCCGAGGCCAGCGTCACCGCGCGCGGGCAGCCATCGGTCAGCGCCGGGTCGACGATCGCCAGACGCGGCAGCATCCGCGGATCGCGCAGGCTGACCTTGCGGGCGTGATCCGGCACCCCGATCACCGCATTCCGGGTGACCTCGGCCCCCGTGCCCGCCGTTGTCGGGATCGCCACGAACGGCAGCGGCGCGTGATCCAGTGCCAGCCCCTGCCCCACGACCTCCAGATGGTCCATGACCGGGCGCCGCGCAGGCACCAGCGCCGCCAGCGCCTTGCCTGTGTCGATCACCGCGCCGCCGCCAAGCGCCACGACCACATCGCAGCCCCGCGCCACCGCCAGCCCCGCCTCGATCAGCGGCAGGTCCGGCTCGGCGCGGGCGGAAAAGCGCGTGACCTCGCAGCCCGCCCCCATCAGCGCCCCGGCCAGCCAGTCGGCGCGGGTGGCATTGCCGCCCTGCACCAGCAGCGCCCGGCGGCCAAGCGCCGCGACGCGGGCAGGCGCGGCGGCGGCCTGACCGCGTCCGAACAGGATTTCCGTGGCAGTGGCAAAGGCGAAAGGGCTGGGCATGGCTGAATTCCTTGTGTGCAATCCCTCAGATATTCAGCCTATCGGCGCCCGTGTCGATATGCGGCGCCCAGAAGGCGACACTTTCCGCGATCTGCGCCACCACCTGCCGGTCGTTCGGCTCGCGTTCCTTGAAGCTCAGCTCCAGACAGATTTCGTTATCGACCGCACCACCCTCGGCCAAAGCCGCCAGCAAGGGCGCGGGCTGGATGCGACCCTTCGCGTTGAATTCGGCGGTAAAGGGCCGGTGGCCGCCCTTGTCCATCAGCGACTGCTTGATATGGATGATCGGGCTGACGGCGGGCACCGCCCGCGCCCAGGCATAGGGGTCGAAATCGTCCGGATTGGCGCTGGTCACATCGCCATGGTCGATATCGGCCATCATCCACATCGGCACCGCCATGCCCACCGCCGTCAGCCGGTCCTGCAAGGCCATGGCGGACGCAATCGTGTCGCCAAATTCGCGCCCCACGCTCATCGGTTCCCAGAAGATATACTCCAGCCCGGCGGCGCGGGCATGTTCGGCCACCTCGGCCCAGGCGTCGATGGCGGTCTGCGTCAGCGCCTCGCGCCGGACCGGGTCGTCGAAATCGCGATAGGTGAAAATGGCGAATTGCGTGCCGATGCTGGTGCCGCCCAGATCGGCGGTGATGTCGGCAAAGGTCTTGAACCAGTCGATATGATAGCGCCGCACCCCGGCATCGGGATGGCCGAAGTGATTGAGCCGCCCATAAGGCCCGGTCATCCCGCTGGTCACCCGCACGCCGGTGCGGGCCAGCGCCGCGCCCATCTGACGCGTCAGGCGGCGGATCACCGGGGCGGGCCAGCCGGGATTGATGAACTCATGCGTCAGTTGCAGGTCGCGGATGCGCAGATCGCGCGCGACCATCTCGATCAGGTCATCCGGCTCGGCAAAGCGGTTCACCAGCGGATTGGTGCTCAGCGACAGTGACAGGCTCATGCGTGTGCCCCTTCCCGGACCAGACCCGACCCCTCGAACCACGCCGTGAAAGCGGCCTGCTCGTCGGGCGTCAGATGCAGATAGTGTTTGGTGCGGCGGGTCAGGATGTCCTGCGCCGTGCGCGCCCATTCCTTGGTGACCAGATAGCGTACCTCGGCCTCGTACAGGTTGCCGCCGAAATGGCGGCCCAGATCGGCAAGGCTCAGCGCCCCCGCCACCACATCGCGGGTGCGTGCGCCGTAGAGGCGGCCATAGTGATGGACCAGCCCGCGCGGCATCCACGGATGCAATTCGCGCAGCAGGTTGGCATAGCTTTCGTAATCGGCATTGGCGATCTCGCCGCCCGGCAGGGGCGCGGTTTCGGTCCAGTCCGGTCCCATCTGCGGGAACACATCCGCCAGCCGGTGCATGCCGCGTTCGGCCAGCTCGCGGAAGGTGGTGATCTTGCCGCCAAAGATGTTCAGCAGCGGCGCGCCGCCGGTCTGGTCCAGATCGAACACATAGTCGCGCGTCACAGCCGAGGGGTTGCCCTGCCCGTCATCGAACAGCGGCCGCACCCCCGAAAACGAATGCAGCACATCGTCACGGCGCAGCTTTTCCTTGAAGTAACGGTTCACGGCGGCCAGCAGATAGTCGATCTCGGACTCGTCTGCCGTCACATCCTCGGCCCGGCCCTCATAGGCGATGTCGGTGGTGCCGATCAGCGCCTTGTCGCCCTCGTAGGGGTTGATGAAGATCACCCGCTTGTCGTGGTTCTGCACCAGATAGGCGTTCGGGCCCGCCCACCATTTCGGCACGATGATATGGCTGCCCTTGACCAGCCGCACATTGCGGGCCGAGTTCGACCCCGCGACCCGCGTGATCACATCGCTGACCCATGGCCCCGCGCAGTTGACCAGACAGCGGGCGCGGAACCGGCGTTCCTCTCCGGTGTCCGTATCGCGGGTGGTGACGGACCATGCACCATCCTCGCGCCGGGCGGTCACGCAGGTGGTGCGGGTCAGCACGGTGGCGCCCTTTTCGGCGGCATCGACCGCGTTCAGCACCACCAGCCGCGCGTCATCGACCCAGCAATCGCTGTATTCAAAACCCTTGTGGTAGCTGTCCAGCAGCGGCGCCCCTTCGGGCGCGCGGCGCAGGTCCAGCGTGCGGGTGCCGGGCAGTTTCTTGCGACCGCCAAGGTTGTCGTACAGAAACAGCCCCAACCGGACCAGCCATGCGGGCCGGTCCTGCGGGCTGTGGGGCAGCACGAAACGCATCGGCCAGATGATATGGGGGGCGGCGGCCATCAGCACCTCGCGTTCGATCAGCGCCTCGCGGACCAGCCGGAATTCGTAATATTCCAGATAGCGCAGCCCGCCATGGACCAGCTTGCCCGACCGCGACGAGGTGCCCTGCGCCAGATCGTCCTTTTCGCACAAGACCACCGACAGGCCCCGGCCCGCCGCGTCGCGCGCGACGCCCGCGCCATTGATGCCGCCGCCGATTACAAAGAGGTCGATCATCTCGCTGTCAGCCGTCATGGGACTGTCCTTTCAACATTGCAGCGCGCGCCGCGGCCAGCGCATCCCAGACGGGCGGCAGGGCCGAGCGCGCGGCGGTAAAGGCGGGAAAAAGCCGGGCATAGCTGGCGGCCAGCGCCGGGTCCGGTGCCTCGGGCGCGCCCAGCAGGGGCGTCACCCATTCGGCGATGCAGGCCTCCATGTCGGGATAGACGCCGATCGCCACGGCGGCCATCATCGCAGCCCCCGCAGCCCCGGCCTCGTCCCGGTCCGAGACACGGACCGGCGCGTTCAGGCTGGCCGACAGGATGGCGCGCAACCCGCGTGACCGCGCCGCCCCCCCGGTCAGGCGCAATTCGGACGGCAGCGGCCCCATCGCGGCGTAACAATCGCGCATGGCCATCCCCAGCCCCTCGGCCACGGCACGCACCAGATCGGGATAGCGATGGCCCTGCGACAGCCCCGTGAACCCGGCCCGCGCATCGGCGTTGACGAACGGCCCCCGCTCGCCCGCATCCGAGATATAGGGGTGATAGAGGATCTGTCCCGGAGCGGCCGCACCCAGCCAGCCGTCCAGATGCGCGACCAGATCGCGATGCGTCACCACCTGCCCCATATCGGACATGATCCCGGCGGCGATCCCCAGCACCCAGTCGATATTCAGCGTCGCCGCCATATTGGTCTGCACCTGCGTCACCACGCCGGGAATGGGCAGACAGATGACATAGCCCGTGCCCGCATCGTTCAGATGCACCCGGTCCGCCGCAACCGCGCGCAGATGCACCCCGGTTGATCCCACGGTGGAACAGGCCACATCGCCCGCGCCGCCCACCACGCCCGCACCAAGCGCCGTCATCACCATATCGACATAACCGAGGGAAACCGGCGTGCCCGCCCGCAGCCCCGTCTGGCGCGCGGCCTCGGCGGTCAGCGGATGGGTCAGTTCCGTGCCCTCGACGATCTCGGGCAGCAGCGCGCGCCGGTGCGTCAGCCCAAGCGCCGCGATCACGCTGTCATCATAGCGGCGGTTGCGGAAATTGCCGAAGGTAAAGCTGGCCTCGGACGGGTCGGTCGCCCGCACGCCGGTCAGGTTCAGATAGAGCCAGTCCTTGCAATGCAGCGCGACCTCGGCCCGGTTCAGCAGATCAGGCGCGTGCGCATCCATATGCGCCATCTGCGCGCCCTGCTGGCAGGTGTTCAGCCCGGTGCCCGTCGCCTCGAACCTTGCGCGGTCCTGCGGCTTGGCCGCCAGCCGCGCCACCGTGGGTGCCGCGCGCGCATCCAGCCACAGCCATGCGTCCGTCACCGGCCCGCCAGGCCCGACCAGCCATGTCCCGTCGCCCTGACCGGTCACCGCCAGCGCCGCCACCCGCGCCGCCAGATCCGGCACATGACCGGCCAGACCGCGCAGCGCCGCCGCGCAATCATCCCATGTCTGCGACAGGCTTTGCGTCGCCGCCCCGCCCTCGCCCGCGTGATAGCGGTTGGGCAGGCCAAAGGCGCCGATCTGACGCCCCGCCAGATCAAAGGCCACCGCCTTGATCACCGAGGTGCCCGCGTCGATTCCGATCAGCAGATCACCCGCCACCTGTGCCTCGGGCCGCTTGGCCATCTGCGGTCTCCTTTGCCCCCATGCAGGGCAGATGCCCCGTCCTCCTGTCTTTTCATATAGCACGAAGATCACAGGTAAAGCGTATTTTTTTACGGACACGGCAAAATATTTCATCTAAGATTGTGGGAAGGGAGAGCGCCGGGCCAGCCATATTGCGACGACAAGACGCAGGCATGACCGCGCGCCGCGACATCGAACACACCGGAGGGGAGGCCGGTCCATGTCAGAAAATTGCATTGATATACAGGCTGATACCCGCCATTCCGCATGCAGTCCGGCCGAACCGCGCCCCTGCCCGGCGCGCGCACGACCCATCCGAATCGCCCTGCGCCGCACCGAAACGTCACGTCACAGCAAACGAGGTCGCCCATGACCGCCACCACCCCCACCGCCCCCAAAGCCAAAGGCGCATCGCGGCGCGGCCTGTACCTGTCGCTGGCGCTTGGCGTGGCGGTTCTTGCCGGGATCGCGCTGGATACCACCGTGGTGCGCGTGGGATCCGAGACGGATGTCCGCCAGCAGGCGTTCTCGCCCGATGGTTACGGCCAGCAGGAATTCCCCCGCATCCGCGAGGTGGTGCAGGAGCGCGCCATTGACGCGACCGAACTGGCGCAGGCGATCGCCGCCGACCAGGAGGCCGCGATTGCGAAATACGGCACCCCCGCCTCGACCGGGGCGATCCTGATGGTCCGGGTGACCGGCGTGGCGGGCACGCCCCGCGCGGGGGTCTATCCGCTGACGGTCGAGGGCATCCCCGAGGGTCAGACGATCCGCGTCCAGACCGGCCCGGCGATCAACGGCACCGACCTGCGCGACGCGCCCGGCGACATCGCCTTTGGCGCATTCCGCAACCAGATCGAGTATCAGGACGCCGGTTCCGGCATCAACCGCGCCATGGCCGCCGAGGTTCTGGCCCCCATCGACACGACCAGCCTTGAAGGCCGCACGATCAGTGTCACCGGCGCCTTCCGGCTGATCAACCCGGCCAACTGGATGATCACCCCCGTCGAGATGGAGGTCCAATGACCCGTCCCGTCACCGGCCCCCAGACTGGCCCCCAGACTGGCGAGGTGGTTCTGGCCGCCCGTAATGTCGCCAAGTCCTATGGTCAGGTCCATGCGCTGAAGGGTGTGAATTTCGACATCCATCGCGGTCAGGTCACGACGCTGTTCGGCGAAAACGGCGCCGGAAAATCGACGCTGATGAAGATCCTGTCGGGCGTGATCCAGCCCACCGCGGGCGAGATCGTGCTGGACGGCGCGCCCGTCTCGTTTGCCAATGCGAATGAGGCGCGCGACCGGGGCATCTCGATCATCCATCAGGAGCTGAGCCTGGCGCCCAACATGTCGGTGCGCGACAATATCTTCATGGGCCGCGAGATCATGACCGCCACCGGCGTCGATTTCGCCGAGGAAGAACGGCAGGTCCGCGCGCTGATGGCCGAGCTGGAAGAGGACATCCACCCCCTCACCCCGGTCGAGGATCTGCGTCTGGGCCAGCAGCAGATCGTCGAGATCGCGCGCGCCTTGTCGGTGGACAGCCGCATCCTGATCATGGACGAGCCGACCAGTGCGCTGTCGGCATCCGAGGTCGAGGTGCTGTTCAAGGTCATCCGCGACCTGACCGCCAAGGGCGTCAGCATCGTCTATATCTCGCACCATCTGGAAGAGGCGCTGACCATCACCGATCACGCCGTGGTGCTGCGTGACGGCGTGATGACCGCCTATGCGCCGCGCGCTGAGATTGATCTGGAATGGATCGTGCGCAATATGGTGGGCGACAATTACGATCTGGGCAGCCCGCCCGCCAGCACCATGGGCGAGGTCGCGCTGTCGATCCGCGACCTGTCGGTGCCCGACGCCACCGGGCAGGATCTGGTGCGCGGGCTGAACCTCGATCTGCGCGCGGGTGAGATCGTCTGCATCTACGGGCTGATGGGTGCGGGCCGCACCGAATTGCTGGAAACCGTCGCCGGGCGCCTGCGCGCCACCGCAGGCCAGATCGTGCTGGAGGGGGTTGAGGTCAGCCATCTCAGCATCGCCGAACGCATTGCGCGCGGGCTGGCGCTGGTCCCCGAGGATCGCCAGCGCGACGGTCTGGTCCAGACCATGAGCGTGGGGCAGAACCTGTCGCTGGCCTCGATCTCGCGCTTCACGCGCGGGCTGTTCACCAGCAGCGCGGCTGAACGCCGCCTGATCGACGACAGCATCCGCGAGGTGACGGTCAAGACCTCGGGCGGGGGCGCGCCCATCGGTTCACTGTCGGGGGGCAATCAGCAGAAGGTGGTGATCGGCAAGATGCTGGCCACCCAGCCCCGCGTCATCATGCTGGACGAGCCCTCGCGCGGCATCGACATCGGCGCCAAGGCCGAGGTGTTCCGCCTGCTGGCCGAGGGCGCGCTGAAGGGGCTGGCGGTGGTCTATTCCACCTCCGAGGTCAGCGAATGCCTGTCCATCGCCCACCGGATCATCGTCATGCACAAGGGCCGCATCTCGGCCGAATTCGACAGCAGCGTCTCCAAGGAACAGATCATGGCCGCCTCGGGCGAGTCCGTGGCTGCCTGAGATTGCGAGGGAGGGAACCCATGTCCGCAACCACCACCACCGCCACCCCCGCCAAAGGCCGCCAGCTGCATATCGGCCGCCTGCTGCTGGAGGGGCGCGCGTTCTTTGCCCTGATCGCCATTATCGCGGTCTTTTCCTTTCTGTCGCCCAACTATTTCACGGTCGGAAACCTTCTGATCATGTCCAGTCAGGTGGCCATCTACGGCATCCTGTCGGTGGGCATGCTGCTGGTCATTCTGAACGGCGGCATCGACCTGTCGGTGGGCTCCATTCTGGCGCTGTCCGGCGTCGTCGCGGGCGCGCTGATGCAGGGGGTCGAGATGGAGGCGCTTGGCGTGATCCTCTATCCGCCGGTCTGGGCGGTCGTGGTGCTGACGCTGTGCGTGGGCGCCGCCGTGGGCGCGGTCAATGGCGTGCTGGTCGCCATCTTCAAGGTGCCGCCCTTCGTGGCCACGCTTGGCGTCATGTATGTCGCGCGCGGGATCGCGCTGCTGATGACCAACGGTCTGACCTACAACAACCTGCGCGGGTCCGAGGCTTTGGGCAATACCGGCTTTAACTGGCTGGGCTTTTTCCGCATCGGCGGGGTGCCGATCAGCGTCATCGTGCTGGCGGTCATCGCCATCGTGGCTGGGCTGATGCTGGCCCGCTCGGCCTTTGGCCGCTGGCTCTATGCGTCGGGCGGCAACGAACGCGCGGCCGAGCTGTCGGGCGTGCCGGTCAAGCGGGTCAAGATCACCGTCTATGTCGTCTCGGGCGCGCTGGCGGCGGTGGCGGGGCTGGTGCTGGCCTCGCAGCTGACCTCGGCCGGGCCCACGGCGGGCATGACCTATGAGCTGACCGCGATCGCCGCCGTGGTGATCGGCGGCGCGGCCCTGACCGGCGGGCGCGGCAATGTGCGCGGCACCATGCTGGGCGCCTTTGTCATCGGCTTTCTGTCGGCGGGTCTGGTGATCATCGGGGTCAGTTCCTACTGGCAGACCGTGTTCACCGGCGCGGTGATCGTGCTGGCGGTGCTGATGAACTCGCTTCAATACGGCGGCGGCGCCCGCAAGGGCTGACCGCGCCATGACCTTCCCCGCCCCGGCCCCGCAACGGGTCCGGGCGGAAAGACTGCCCCGCAAGACTGCCGCGCGGGCAGGTCCACCAACCCAAGGGAGAGAGAGAATGATGAAAATGACCCGCCGGACACTGATGGCCGCCGTGGCCACCGTACCGCTGATGGCTGGCTCGGCATGGGCCGAAGGGCTGATCACGATCATCGTGAACGACCCGGCCAACCCCTACTGGTTCACCGAGGGCGAGGTCGCAAAGGCCACCGCCGAGGAGCTGGGCTATACCGCCAATGTCGCCGCGCACCGGGGCGACACCAACTCCGAAAGCACCCTGATCGACACCGCGATCACCAACCAGTCGGTGGCGATCATCCTTGACCCGGCCAATGCCGATGGCTCGGTCGGTGCGGTGCAGAAGGCCGTTGATGCCGGCATCCCGGTCTTTCTGGTGAATGCCGAGATCAATCAGGAAGGTCTGGCCAAGGCGCAGCTGGTGTCGAACAACGCGCAAGGTGCCGCGCTTGGCGCGCAGGCATGGGTCGAGGCGATGAGCGAAGAGGGCGGCCAGTATGTCGAGCTGTTCGGCGCGCCGTCCGACAACAACGCCCAGACCCGCTCGAACGGGTATGAGACGGTTCTGAGCCAGTATCCCGAATTCGAGAAAGCGGGCCAGGAGGTCGCCAACTGGGACCGCACGCAGGGCTTCCAGCGGATGCAGTCGCTGCTGCAGGCGAACCCGGACATCACCGGCGTCATCTCGGGCAATGACGAGATGGCACTGGGCGCGATTGCGGCCCTGAAAGAGGCCGGGCGTCTGGACGGCATCACGGTCGGCGGCTTTGACGGCTCGCCCGATGCGGTCGATGCGGTGCGCGCGGGCGAGATGGCCTATACCGTCCTGCAACCCGTCGCCATCTTCGCAGAGGAGGCCGTGCGTCAGGCCGACAACTTCATCAAGACCGGCGAGACCGGCGCCGACAGCGAAAAGCAGCTGTTCGACTGCCTGCTGATCACCGCCGACAATGTTGACAGCTACAGCGCGCCCTTCGTGCTGGACCAGTAAGAACCGACATGCAGAGGCGCGGGCAACCGCGCCTCTGGCAGCATTGTGGACAAGGGGCCGGTCATGGCGCTGCTTCTGGGGATCGACAACGGCCTGACGGTCACCAAGGCGGTGATCTTTGACGACACCGGCCGCGTGCTGGCCACCGCGCGGCGCCGGGTCGCGCAATCCATGCCGTATCCCCGCCATGTCGAACGCGACATGGACGACCTGTGGCGCCAGACCGCCGCCGCCATCGCCGAGGCGGTGTCGGCCTGCGGGCGCCCCGCCTCGGACATCGCCGCCATCGCCGCGACCGCCCATGGTGACGGCCTCTATCTGCTGGATCAGCACGCCCGCCCGCTTGGCCCCGGCATCCTGTCGCTGGACAGCCGCGCCGGTGGCATTGCCGCGCAATGGCAGGCGGACGGCACCGCGGATCAGGCGCTGACCCGCACCGGGCAGATGCCCCATGCCTCGGCGCCTTCGGCAATAATGGCGTGGATCAGGGATCACCAGCCCGAACGATTCGCGGCCATCGGGCATGTGCTGGCCTGCAAGGACTGGCTGACCCATTGCCTGACGGGCCGGATCGGCACCGATCTGACCGAGGCCAGCACCTCATTCACCGATGTCGCCACCCAGGACTATGCGACCGACATTCCGGGTCTTTTCGGCCTGCACGGTCTGCCTTTGCCCGAGATCGCGCTGCCCGACCATATTGTCGGTCGGGTGACCGCCGCTGCCGCGCAGGCCACCGGGCTGGCCATCGGCACGCCGGTCGTGGCGGGGTTGCATGATGTCACCGCCTCGGCCCTTGGCGCGGGCGGCTATCAGACGGGCTGCATCGCCATCGTCGCGGGCACCTATTCGATCAACGAGACCGTCACCCATGCCCCCCTGACCGATCCGCGCTGGTTCTGTCGCAACGGCATCCGCCGGGGCGAGTGGAACGCCATGTCGATTTCCCCTGCCTCTGCGGCCAATTACGACTGGTTCCTCGACACGCTCTGCGCCACCGACCGCGCGCAGGCCGAGGCCGATGGCCGCGCCTTTCACGCCCAGATCGTGCCGCAGATCGAGGCGGCGATGGCCCTGCCCTCGGGTGCGATCTTTCACCCCTATCTGTTCGGCTCGCCCCACGGCCCGCAGGCCAGTGCGGCGTTCTTCGGGCTGCGGGGCTGGCACGACCGCGCCCAGATGCTGCGCGCCGTAATCGAGGGCATCGCCTTCAACCACCGCTATCATGTGGACGCGTTGCGCGACGGCTTTGCCCCGACGACCGCGCGCCTGACCGGCGGCATCTCGCGCGCGCCCGCCTTTGCGCAGCTGTTCGCGGATGTGCTGGGAATGCCGGTTGCGACCAGCGACACCGACGAGGCGGCGGCATGGGGCGCGGCGCTCTGCGCGGGCGCAGGCGTGGGCCTGTTCGCCTCGCCGCGCCACGATCCGCGCGATCTGGCCGCGATCAGCCACCAGCATCGCCCCGACGCCGACCGCCACGCCGATCTGGCCACGCGCTATGGGGTGTTCACCGATCTGACCGCCGCACTGGCGCCGATCTGGCCCCGGATCGAGGCATTGCAAGGCACGACATGACGCAAGACATCGACGTTCTGATACTGGGGGCGGGCATCAACGGCGCCGGCCTGTTCCGCGATCTGTCCGATCAGGGGATCACCTGCGTGATCGCCGACAAGGGCGATTTCGGTGGCGGCACCTCGGCGGCGCCCTCGCGGCTGATCCATGGCGGCATCAAATATCTGGAAACCGGCGAGCTGCGGCTGGTCGCGCAATCGACGCTGGAGCGCAACCTGCTGCTCAAGAACGCACCGCATCTGGTGCGCCCCCTGCCCACGGTCATCCCGATCTTTTCGTGGCTGCGCGGGGTCGGTGCCGCGCTGCGGACGTTGCTGGGCTCGACCACCGCGCCGCGCAGCCGGGGGGCGGTGCTGATGAAGGCCGGGCTGGCGATGTACGATTTTTACGGTCGCAGGCACCGGGTGATGCCGCGCCATCAGATGTGGTCGCGCGCGCGTGCCCTGCGCGAGATCCCCCCGCTGACACCACGGATCGTCGCCGCCGGGCAATATTACGACGCCACCGTGTCGATGCCCGAACGTCTGGTCTGGGAATTGCTGGCCGAGGGGATGCGCGCCAATCCCACAGCCCGCGCGCTGAACCATACCGTGCTGACCGGCACCGATGGCGACGTCGTGCATCTGGACGGCCCCGCCGGGCCGCTGGCGCTGCGCCCGCGCGTGGTGGTGAATGCGGCAGGCCCCTGGATCGACCGGGTGAACAAGACGCTCGGCGTGCCCTCGCACCTGATCGGCGGCACCAAGGGGTCACATATTCTGCTGGATCACCCCCAGCTGCTGGCGGCGCTGAAGGGCCGCATGATCTATTTCGAGGCCGATGACGGGCGCATCTGTCTGGTCTTTGACTATCTGGGCCGGGCGCTGGTCGGATCGACCGATATCCGCGCGGACGACCCCGACGACGTGGCCTGCGACGACCCCGAGATCGACTATTTCCTGTCGGCGCTGCAGGGGTTGCTGCCGGGGCTGAGCTTTGATCGCGGCCAGATCGTCTATGCCTATGCGGGCATCAGGCCCCTGCCCGCCTCGGATGCGGCCAATCCCGGCCTGATCAGCCGCGACCATTCGGCACCTGTGGCCGCGCCTGAGGGCGCGCGGCGCTGGCCGATCATCTCGCTGGTGGGCGGCAAATGGACCACCTTTCGCGGCTTTGCCGAAGAGGTGGCGGACACGGTGCTGGCGCGGCTTGGTCAGGCACGGCGCGGCGACACCCGGCTGGCGCCCATCGGCGGCGGGCGCGACTACCCGGCTGACGCGGGCGCATGGGCACAGGCCGAGGCACAGCGCACCGGTGCCGCGCCCGCCCGCGCAGCGGTCCTGCTGTCGCGCTACGGCACCACGGCGAGCGCCATCCTGACCGCCGAGGGCGCGTCGCCGCAGATGCTGGCCGATGCGGATTACAGCCTGCCCGAGCTTGACTGGCTGATCCGCCATGAACAGGTGGTCACGCTGGCCGATCTGGTCATGCGCCGCACGGCACTTGCCGTCACCGGGCAGCTCACGCAGCGCGATCTGGAACGGGCGGCGGACCTTTGCGCCACGGCGCTGGACTGGGACGCGGCCCGCCGCCGCGCCGAAATCGACGAGACACAGGCGATGCTGCTGTCGCGGCACCGCCTGCGGATGGATCAGGCGGCGTCTGCCTGATCCAGCGTCGCGATGCGGGCCTCGACGGCCAGCATGCCTTGCACGGCCTGCGCGGCCTCGGCGCCCTTTTTCACGAAATGCGCGCGGAAGAAGTCGCGGTGCAAATCGGTGTCCTGATAGTTATGCGGCGTCAGCGAGACCGAGAAACAGGGCACGCCCGTCTCCAGCCCGGCCTGCATCAGCCCCGACACCACGGCCTGCGCCACGAAATCATGGCGGTAAATGCCGCCATCGACCACGAGGGCTGCGGCCACCACGGCGTCATATTTTCCGGTCGCGGCCAGTTTTTTCGCCAGCAGCGGCATCTCGAAGGCGCCGGGCACGTCGAAGGCATCGACATGCGCGCCGGGCATCAGGCTGGCGGCCTCGACTACGAAGCCTTCATGCGCGCGGTCCACGATATCGGCGTGCCAGCGCGCCTTGATAAAGGCGATACGGGGGGATCTGGTCATCTTTCAGGAACCTTACGATATGTTGCGTCAGGCCCCCAAGGCATACACCATGACCGGCGCCTTGGGGGGCGCCTGCCACGGTTCTCTTCCATCCGGACTATACCGTCGGCCCCGGAATTTCACCGAATCTGCTGACCCCCTTCGAAAAGGGGCGCTCGCGGGCTGTCACCGCCGGTGGGGAATTGCGCCCCGCCCTGAGAACATCCGTAAGATAGCCAATGCCCCCGCCTGCGCAAGAGTGACGCAGGGAAATTCGTGTCAGAACACGGGCTTCAGACAGCAGGAATATCGCCTTTTGCCCGTTCGGCGTGGAAATCGGTCACAAAAGCGTCCAGCCGCCCCGCCGCAATCGCCTCGCGCAGGCCCGCCATCAGCTGCTGATAGTAATGCAGGTTGTGCCATGTCAGCAGCATGCCGCTGATCATTTCTTTGGCACGAAAGACGTGGTGCAGATAGGCGCGGCTGTAGCCGGTGCAGGCCGGACAGGTGCAACTTTCGTCCAGCGGGCGCGGGTCGTCCTGATGGCGCGCGTTCTTGATATTGACCTGACCGCGCGGCGTCCAGGCCTGCCCCGTCCGCCCCGAACGCGAGGGCAGCACGCAATCCATCATGTCGATGCCGCGCTGCACCGCGCCCACAATGTCATCGGGCTTGCCCACACCCATCAGATAGCGCGGCTTGTCTGCTGGCAGGAAACCCGGCGCGTAATCCAGCACGCCGAACATCGCCTCTTGCCCCTCGCCCACGGCCAGACCGCCGATGGCATAGCCGTCAAAGCCGATCTGTTGCAGGGCCGCCGCCGATTCCTCGCGCAGATCGCGGGTGACGCCGCCCTGCATGATGCCGAACAGCGCGTGACCCGGCCGGTCGCCGAAGGCATCGCGCGAGCGCTGCGCCCACCGCATCGACAGCCGCATCGAGGTCGCGACCTCGGCCTCGGTCGCGGGCAGCGCCGGGCATTCGTCAAAGGCCATCACGATGTCGCTGCCCAACAGACGCTGGATCTGCATGCTGGTTTCGGGCGTCAGGTGGTGCTTCGAGCCGTCGACATGGCTGGAAAAGGTCACGCCTTCCTCGGTCAGCTTGCGCAGTCCCGCAAGGCTCATCACCTGAAACCCGCCGCTGTCGGTCAGGATCGGGCGGTCCCAGTTCATGAAGCGGTGCAGCCCGCCCATCCGCGCCACCCGTTCGGCGCCGGGGCGCAGCATCAGGTGATAGGTGTTGCCCAGCAGGATGTCGGCGCCGGTGGCCGCCACGCTTTCGGGCAGCATCGCCTTGACCGTCGCCGCCGTGCCCACCGGCATGAAGGCGGGCGTGCGGATCTGGCCGCGCGGCGTGTCGATGACGCCCGTGCGGGCCGCACCGTCGGTCGCATTCAGGGTAAAGGCAAATCGCTTGGTCATCGGGGGGCCTGTCGCTGGAACCGGGCGCTTGTAGCGCCGGGCGCAGGGCGGTGCAATGCGCAGCCCACCGGACCGCAGCCCACTGGACCGCAGCCGGGCGGTGCCCTATATAATTGGTCGGAATTGAAGGATGATGCGATGACCGAACCCCTGATGGAAGGCGCGCCGCTGATCGCGCCCTCGACCACCGATCACCCGCTGTACGAGCCGGTCGTCGAGGCCTGCAAGACGGTTTATGACCCCGAGATCCCGGTCAATATCCATGATCTGGGCCTGATCTACACGGTCGAGATCAACGATGCCTCGGAGGTGCGCGTGATCATGACGCTGACCGCGCCGGGCTGTCCGGTCGCAGGCGAGATGCCCGGCTGGGTGGCCGATGCGGTCGAGGCGGTGCCGGGCGTCAAGCAGGTCGATGTCGAGATGACCTTTCAGCCGCAATGGGGCATGGACATGATGTCGGATGAGGCGCGGCTGGAACTGGGCTTCATGTAGGACCGCGGGCGCAGCAAAGGGGGGCGCTCGCGCCCCCCGGTCGCCTGCGGCGCCCTCCCCCCTGAGGATATTTGCGCCAAGGCAAAGATGCGGGTGGGGTTGAGGAGCGGCGACCGGGTGACTATCTTTTGCGGAACAGACAAGGAAATCTGCGATGTTTGCCCTGCCCGGCTCTGCCCCTGTGACCATCACCCCCGCCGCCGAGGCGCAGATTGCCCGGCTGATGGCGGGCAAGGACGCCTATGGCCTGCGGATCGGCCTGAAAAAGGGCGGCTGCGCGGGGATGGAATACACGATGGAACTGGCCGCGGCCGCAGCCCCCGCCGACGAGGTGGTCGAGCAGGGCGCCGCGCGCGTGCTGATCGCGCCGATGGCGCAGATGTTCCTGTTCGGCACCCAGATTGATTATGAGAACGGGCTGCTGGATTCCGGGTTCCGCTTTCGCAACCCCAATGTGACCGACAGCTGCGGTTGCGGCGAGTCGGTGCGCTTCGAGCCGCTTGAGGGCAGCCGCGCCGCCCTGGGCTGATAGCGCAACCGTAGTTGCGCGATCCCCCGTTGCCCCGTAACTGCTGTCTGTCAGACACAGGGGAGTGGTTATGGGATTGCGAAAGCTGGCTGCCGGCAACTGGAAAATGAACGGCGATCTGGCCGCACTGGCTGAGGTCAGGGCGCTGGCCGAGGCGCATCCCGCGCCGGGCTGTGAGGTTCTGATCTGCCCCCCTGCCGTGCTGATCCATCCGCTGGCTGCGCAGGTGGTGAATGCTCCGATCCTCGTCGGCGGTCAGGACTGCCATGCGAACGCCTCGGGCGCCCATACCGGCGATCTGGCCGCGCAGCAGTTGGCCGATGCCGGGGCAAGCCACGTGATCCTGGGCCATTCCGAGCGCCGCGCCGATCATGGCGAGACCAGCGCCATGGTGGCCGCCAAGGCGCTGGCGGCCCATGAGGCCGGGCTGATCGCGATCATCTGTCTGGGCGAAACCGAGGCCGAACGGGATGCGGGCCGGACGCTGGATGTGATTGCGGAACAGCTGGACAGCTCGCTTCCGCAGACGGCTGATGCGACGAACACTGTCATCGCTTACGAACCGATCTGGGCCATCGGTACGGGACGCACACCGGATGCCGGGCAGATCGCCGAGGTCCACGCCCTGCTGCGTCAGCGGCTTGGGCGGCATCTGACGGATGCTGCGGGCGTCCGGCTGCTATATGGTGGCAGCGTCAAGCCAACCAACGCGCGCGAGATCTTTGGCATCGCCAATGTCGACGGTGCGCTGGTCGGTGGCGCCAGTCTGAAGGCCGCCGATTTCAGTTTGATCATTGCGGCCTTATCGGACTCCTGACCTCCCGGCAGATGGCGCAGATTAGCCATTGCGCCGCATGTGCTGCGATTGTATCAGGACGAAATCGGCACCCGTAGCTCAGCTGGATAGAGCGCTGCCCTCCGAAGGCAGAGGTCACTGGTTCGAATCCAGTCGGGTGCACCAATATTATGCCTGAATTTCAATCAGATCAGATCCAGCCATCGTTTTGGCGGGTCTGTTTGGTTCGCAATATCTTCACAGAACGTCGGTTCTGCATCAGAGCCTGCAAAGGGAACCGGGACAATCCGGAACCCAAGGGCTGAGGGCATCGAACCGCCGCGAGTGAGCTCGTGAGCTTTTTGACAAGCCGTCCAGAGCGGTGAACGTTCTTGTGGGCGATGCTCGCCCGGAAATGAAAGCTGCCGGAGGGGTGACTGTTCGTGACGTTGCCCCCAACTTTTATCCAGCGTGAGCGAGACTCCGGGTTTGAGTTTTGCCCATTCGGGCGGGTTGGGCAACGGGGGCTGGCGCGGAGCTTTGCGGATTGCGCAGCGTCAGGCCCCGTTGCAGTGCGAAGGTTTGGGCGAACTCGGCGGGCGTCTTCCATCCGAGGCGCGAGTGGGGACGTTCGGTGTTGTAGTCTGTGCGCCAGGCGGCAAGCCTGACGCGGGCATGATGCAGGGACGGGAACAGGGTCTCGTTCAACAGTTCATCTCGCAGGCGGCCGTTGAAGCTTTCGATGAAGGCATTTTGGGTCGGCTTTCCGGGCGCGATGTAGTGCCAGTCAAACTTGCGGTCATCCACGAACTTCAGGATCGCGTTCGAGGTGAACTCCGTTCCGTTATCGCTGACAATCGTCTGGGGCTTGCCGCGGGCGTCAAACAGGGTCGCCAGCTCCCGCGCGACCCGTGCGCCCGACAGCGAGGTGTCAGCGATCAGGGCAAGGCATTCGCGGGTGCAGTCATCGACGACAGTCATGATCCGGAAGCGGCGGCCATCGGTCAGCTGGTCCGAGACAAAATCCAATGACCAGCGTTGGTTCGGCATCAGCGGCAGCACCATCGGGGCCCGTGTGCCCATGGCCCGTTTGCGTCCGCCCCGGCGGTGCACATGCAACTGTTCTTCGCGGTAAATACGGAACAGTCGCTTGTGGTTCACCTCATGGCCCTCGCGCCGAAGAAACACGTGCAGCCGACGATAGCCGAACCGGCGTCGGACCTTGGCCA
>NZ_JBKBVD010000039.1:0-34724 GCF_046289755.1 Paracoccus sp. (in: a-proteobacteria)
CGCCAATCTCTCGACGCCCCGTCCGGTCATCCATCCCAGAATTCTTCCCGATCCAACCGCACCGCAGCGCGTCTTCCCGGCCCCTCCAGCGTTCCCGCCTTCGGTGAAGCGGTATTTAGGCCGCAGCGTCGGGAGACGCAAGCGGGTTTTGCGAAAAAAATGTGTCAGTCGGTCAAAAATCAATCAAGCCATTGAATTAATTACGCCTTTAGACCCTGCGCGGTCTGGCCCAGCTCATCGGGCGCCGGATCACCAGCCGTAAGCCCAGCAAAATGAGGATGGTCACCACCCAGAAGATCGGCGTGATTTCATTGACGCGGATCGTCCACAGCCAGTGCAGAGCGCCAAGGATTGCTGCCGGATAGACCAGCTTGTGCAGGCGCCGCCATGCCTGCCCGCCCAGTTTCCGAATCGACAGGTTGTTCGAGGTGATGGCCAAGGGCAGCAGCAGCAGAAATGCCCCCATGCCGAACAGCAGATAGGGCCGCTTGATGATGTCGCGCCCCATCTGACCCCAGAGCAGCGCCATATCCAGCACCACCCATGTCAGCACGTGCAGGCCCACATAAGCGAAGCAGATGACGCCCAAAGCGCGGCGAAAGCGCATCAGCGAAATGCCGGTCAGCCGCAGCAGCGGCGTGACCGCCAGCCCGGCCACCAGAAAATACAGCGCCGTGCGGCCCAGCCGGTGCTCGACCTCCTGCACCGGATCGACGCCCAGACCGCCGGTGACAATGTCCCACAGCAGCAGGGCCGCTGGCAGGGCGCCGCCCAGCCATACCGCCCGGACCGGCAGGCGGCGCAGGGCGTCGTTCACCTGCCCCAGCATCAGTAATTCACCGACAGGTCCATGCCGGCATACATCGAGGCCACCTGATCGCCGTAACCGTTGAACATCAGCGTCTCTTGCCGGCCGCCGAACAGGCCCGCGCCGATGACGCGATGGGTCGCCTGGCTCCAGCGGGGGTGATCCACGGTCGGGTTCACATTCGCATAAAAGCCGTATTCGTTGGATTGCAGCTGCTTCCAGGTGTTCAGCGGCTCGCGGTCGGTCAGGGTGATCCGCACGATCGACTTGATCGACTTGAAGCCGTATTTCCACGGCACGACCAGCCGGATCGGCGCGCCGTTCTGGTTGGGCATCGGCTGATCGTACAGACCCGTCGCCAGAATCGTCAGCGGGTTCATCGCCTCGTCCAGCCGCAGCCCCTCGCGATAGGGCCAGTCCAGCGTGGCGCGACGCTGGCCGATCATCTCTTCCGGGCGGACGAGTGTTTCAAATTCGACATATTTTGCGCCGGGCTGCACGCCCACCTTGTTCAGCACCGAGGCCAGCGTCACCCCGATCCAGGGGATCACCATCGACCAGGCCTCGACACAGCGCAGGCGGTAGATGCGTTCTTCCAGCACGTTGTCGGGGGCCAGATCCTCGACGCCATATCTGCCGGGGCGCGCAACCAGCCCGCCGATCTCGACCGACCACGGGTCCGTGGTCAGCGCATGGGCGTGACGGGCCGGGTCTTCCTTGCCGGTGCCGAATTCATAAAAATTGTTGTAGTTGGTGATTTCTTCAAAGCTGTTGGGCGTCTCGTCGGTCGAGAAGGGCGAGGGCCGCCCGGTCAGCGCCTGCGCCGGGCGCCACGGCAGTGCCGCCACCGTCAGCGCGGCAGCACCCGCCGCCATCAGCTTGCGCCGGTTCAGCCAGAGCGGCTTGGGGGTCACATCGGCCCAGGTCAGTTTCATGCCATCCTCCATCGGTGGTCACCGCGATTCTAAACCAGATACGTATCGCAACGGACCAAGGTTACATCACGATCGTTTGAGGAGGGCGTTTGAGGAGGGCGATTGAGGCGGATGATTGATGAGGGGACTGTCAGTCGGTCGCGGCGATCTGTTCCAGAAAGGCAGGACCGAACCGGTCCAGCCGCGCCTCGTCCAGATGCCGGGCCAGCGCGTCCGGGCTGGCGGGGCGGGCCTCGGCGATGCGGCGCAGCTGCTGGGTCGAACAGCTCAGCGGCTTGCCGGTGCCGTCCTCGCCCCGGGTCAGACGCAGCTGCACCTCGGCCAGCCGGTCGAACAGCGCGCCCGAGGGGCGGCCCGCCAGTGCGCGCCGCGCCGGGTGCATGGCGGGCTGCGCGCCCGCGATCACCTCAAGAAAGGCCGTGCCATAGCTTTCCAGCTTGCGCGCGCCCACGCCGTTGATCTGCGCCATCTGGTCCAGATCGCGCGGCTTTTTCTCGGCCATCTCGATCAATGTCCGGTCAGGAAAGATGACATAGGCGGGCACGCGCCCGGCCTCGGCCAGCGCGCGGCGGCGGGCCTTCAGCGCCGACAGCAGCGGCTCATCCTCTTCGCTGACCTGGGTGCGCAGGACGGTGCCCGCCTTGGCCTTCAGCGTCACGTCCTGTCGCAGGGTCACCGGCACCTCGCCGCGCAGGACCGGATGCGCGGCCTCGGTCAGGTGCAGCGCGCCGTGGCGTTCTGGGTCGGGGCGGCACAGGTCCAGCCCCATCATCTGCCGGAAGATCGCCTGCCACTGGCCCCGGTTGTGATCGCGCCCCACGCCGAAGGTCGGCAGCCGGTCATGCCCCCGCTCGCGCACCTTGTCCGAGGTGGTGCCGGTCAGAATGTCGATCAGATGGCCGGCGCCGAACCATTCGCCGGTGCGCACCATCGCCGACAGCGCCTTGCGCACCGGCTGCGTCGCATCGAACAGGCGCGGCGGGTGCAGACAGATGTCGCAATTGCCGCAATCCTCGGCCCGTTCCTCGCCGAAATAGGCCAGCAGGCGGCGGCGGCGGCAGCCCGTCGCCTCGGCCAGACCCAGCAGCGCGTTCAGCCGCGCGTGATCGGCGGTCTTGCGGGCAGGCTCGGCCAGCCCCTCGTCGATCTGGGTGCGGCGCAGGCGGATGTCGTCGGACCCGTACAGCGTCAGCGTTTCGGCCGGATCGCCGTCGCGGCCCGCGCGACCGATCTCCTGATAGTAGCTTTCGATGGATTTGGGCAGATCGGCATGCAGTACCCAGCGGATGTCGGGCTTGTCGATGCCCATGCCGAAGGCCACCGTTGCCACCACGATCAGCCCGTCCTCGCGCTGAAACCGCCCCTCGACCTGACGGCGGGTCTCGGCTTCAAGGCCCGCGTGATAGGCAACCGCGCTGTGGCCCTCGTCGCGCAGGGCGGCGGCCAGCGATTCGGTGCGGGCGCGGGCGGCGCAATAGACGATGCCCGACTGCCCCCGGCGTGCGGCGCAAAAACTCAGCACCTGCTTGCGCGGACTGTCCTTGGGCTGAAAGGCCAGCCGCAGATTGGGCCGGTCGAAACCGCGCAGAAAGGTCACCGGCTCGGCGCCGTCGAAGAGGCGCGTGACGATCTCGGCCCGCGTTTCGGCATCCGCCGTCGCGGTGAAGGCCGACAGAGGCACCCCAAGCGTGCGCTTCAGATCACCGATGCGCAGGTAATCGGGGCGGAAGTCATGGCCCCACTGGCTGACGCAATGCGCCTCGTCCACGGCGATGGCGGTCACGCCCGCGCGGCGCAGCAGATTGACCGTCCCGCCCGAGGCCAGCCGTTCGGGCGCCATATACAGCACCTTCAGTCGCCCGTCCGTCAGCGCCTGAAACACCGCATCCGTCTCGGCATCGGTATTGCCGCTGGTCAGCGCCCCCGCCTCGACCCCCGCCTCGCGCAGGGCGCGGACCTGATCGCGCATCAGGGCGATCAGCGGCGAGATGACCACCGTCACCCCCTCGCGCATCAGCGCGGGCAGCTGGAAGCACAGCGATTTGCCGCCGCCCGTGGGCATGATCGCCAGCACGTCGCGGCCTGCGGCCACCGCCTCGACGATTTCCTGCTGGCCGGGGCGAAAGCCGCCGAAACCCCAGACCTGACGAAGAAGGTCCGTGGGCATCAGGCGCCGTAAAAGAAGGCCGCGTTATTCGCCAGAGCGCTGCGCGCGATAATGATCAGGATAAACAGCACCAGCGGCGCCAGATCCAGACCGCCCGTATTGGGCAGAATGCCCCGGATCGGCGCATAGATCGGCTCCAGCAGCCGGTTCAGGCCGTCCCAGATCTGCGCGACCAATGGCTGGCGCAGGTTCAGCACCTGAAAATTGATCAGCCAGGACATGATGATATGGACGATCATGACGAACCACATGATCTGCAGGATCAGTTGCAATGCTTGATAGAGCGTGACCATCCGCGTTCCTTGTCATCACTTGCCCGGCTTCGGCCCCTGTATGACCGCCCGATTCGTCCAGTGCAACCCGATGCGGCGCCGACCGCGCCCCCCTGCCGCCGCGTTCGGGTTGACGCCCGCGTGATCCCCGGCCACCCATGGGCCGAACAGCGAAAAGGGCCGCCCGATGTATCCTCTGATCCGTTTTGCCAAGGAGATGTTGAAATTTCGTAAAGCGCCGCGCCTTGGCCCGCTGGAGGCGCATGTCTCGACCCATCTCTGCTGGCCCTGGGATCTGGACCCGTGGTGGGAGCTGAACAACGGCCGCACCCTGACGCTGTTCGATCTGGGCCGCATCCCGCTGGCGCAGCGCACCGGGCTGATCCCGGTTCTGCGCGAACGCCAATGGGGGATCACCGTCGCGGGCAACTCGACCCGCTATCGCAAACGCATCCGCGCGTTCGACCGCTTTACCATGATCTCGCGCATGGTGGGCTGGGATCACCGCTTCGTCTATATGGAGCAGACGATGTGGAAAGGTGCCGAGTGCTGCAATCAGGTGCTGATCCGCTCGGCGGTCACATCGAAACAGGGGATCGTGCCGCCCGCCGAAGTGATGGCCGCGCTTGGCCACAGCCCCGACAGCCCGGCCCTGCCCGACTGGATCGCGGCATGGATTGCGGCCGATGCCGTCCGCCCCTGGCCCCCCGCCATTCCCGACAGTGCGAGACGGGACTTGCCAGCCCGGACCTAGCGCGGCCTTATGCGCCTGACGCGACGGGACAAAAGGGGGCGGGCATGAACCGCAAGCGGATCTGGGGCTGGTGGTTTTTCGATTGGGCCAGTCAGCCCTATCACACGCTGCTGCTGACGTTCATCTTTTCGATCTATTTCGCCGAGGTCGCCAAGCGCCATTTCATCGCCATGGGCGAGACCAGCACCATGGCGGGCGCGCAGGCGCAGGCGCTGTGGGGCTATGGGCTGGCGATCGCAGGCGTCATCATCGCGCTTCTGGCGCCGGTGCTGGGCGCGATTGCCGACAGTTCGGGTCGGCGGATGCCGTGGATCTGGTTCTTTTCCGGGCTCTATGTGATCGGCTCGACCGGGCTGTGGTATCTGATGCCCAGCCAGCCCGCGCTGGTTCAGGCGGTGGTGCTGTTCGGCATCGGCCTGATCGGGGTCGAGTTCGCGACCATTTTCACCAACGCCCAGCTGCCCGGCCTTGCCCCGCGCGAGGAGATCGGGCGCCTGTCGGGGTCGGGCTATGCCTTTGGCTATCTGGGCGGGGTCGTGGCGCTGGCGCTGATGCTGGCGCTGTTTGCCGAAACCCCAAGCGGGCGCACGCTGGCGGGCATTCCGCCGCTGTTCGGGCTGGACCCGGCCCTGCGCGAGGGCACCCGCTTTGTCGGGCCGTTCACGGCGATCTGGTATGTCGTCTTCATGGTGCCGTTCTTTCTGTGGGTGCGCGAGCCGCGCACAGCCCGTCGCCCGATCCGCGTGGGCGCGGCGCTGGCCGATCTGTGGACGCTGATCCGCAGCCTGCGGCACCGGCGCAGCCTGGCGGCGTGGCTGGCCTCGTCCATGTTCTCGCGCGATGCGCTGAACGCGCTTTACGGGTTCGGCGGCGTCTATGCGGGTACGGTGCTGGGCTGGCCGGTGTTTCTGGCGGGCGTGTTCGGCATCATCAGCGCCATCTCGGCGGCGATCATCAGCTGGCTGGGCGGGCGCGCCGACCGCCGGTTCGGGCCGCGCCACGTCATCATCGCCAGCATTCTGGCGCTGACGGCGGTCTGCACCTTGCTGATCGGGATGGACCGCACGACCGTCTTCGGCATCGCCACCCCCGAGCCGCTTCTGTTCGGGCTGCGCCTGCCCGACCTGATCTTTTTCGCCTGCGGGGCGGTGATCGGCGGCGCGGGCGGCGCCCTGCAGGCCGCCAGCCGCACCATGATGGTGCGCCACACGACCGAGGACCGCGCGACCGAGGGCTTTGGCCTCTATGCGCTGTCGGGCAAGGTCACGGCTTTTCTGGCGCCCTTCCTGATCGCGGTCACGACCGATATCAGCGGCAGCCAGCGCATCGGGTTTCTTCCGCTGATCGTGATCTTCCTGCTGGCGCTGTTCCTGCTACGGTGGGTCAACCCGGAAGGAGAGGGACAGACCCAATGAAAAAGATCCTGACCGCCGCCGCCCTGATGATGGGGCTGGCCCTGCCCGCCGCCGCCGATCCGCTGGCCAAGGATGTGTTCGGCGCCTTCCGCACCCCCTCGCAGGGGCCTGCGGTGGCGATCGGCTATTACTCGCAGGGTTGCGCGCAGGGCATGGTGCAGATGCCCGACAGCGGGCCCAGCTGGCAGTCGATGCGCCTGTCGCGCGACCGGCACTGGGGCCATCCGGTGATGATCGACTTTCTGACCGGCCTGTCGCGCGCGGCGCAGCAGGCGGGCTGGCAGGGCCTTTATATCGGCGACATCAGCCAGCCGCGCGGCGGGCCGATGACCTCGGGCCATGCCAGCCACCAGATCGGGCTGGATGCCGATATCTGGATGCTGCCGCCCGCCTCGCTTGGCCTGTCGCGACAGCAGCGCGAGAACATCTCGTCGGTCTCGGTCGTCGCGGGCAACGGGCTGGGCCTGTCGCAACACTGGAACACCGGGCATTTCCAGATCATGCGCGCCGCCGCCCGTGATGCCCGCGTCGAACGCATCCTGGTCGATCCGGTGGCCAAGGTCGCCATGTGCCAGATGGAGACGGGCGACCGGTCCTGGCTGCGCAAGGTCCGCCCGATCAACAGCCATGATCACCATTTCCACGTGCGGCTGTCCTGTCCGCAGGGCTCGATCTGCCGCAGGCAGGACCCGCCGCCCGCAGGCGATGGCTGCGCCGAGGCGCAGGAATGGATCAACAACCGCGCCAACCCGTCGCGCGCGCCTGCCGCGCCCGCCGATCCCGATTACCGCCATCCCCGCACCTACCGATTGAGTGAGCTGCCCCAACAATGCAATATCGTCGCCAACTCGCCCTGATCATTGCGCTGCTGGCCGGTCCCGCCGGGGCCGAGCCGGTGGCGCAGCATCTTGCCACCTATGTCTGGCGGGATGACGATCCGAATTTCGGCGGCTTTTCGGGAATAGAGATCAGCGAGGACGGCAGCAGCTTTCACGCGCTGACCGATCGCGCCCGTCTGTTCCGCGGCACCATCCGGCGCGACGCCGCAGGCGCCATCACGGCGCTGCAGATCGAGGATCGCGCGCATCTGCGCGACCGGCAGGGCAAGCCCCTGCCCCCCGGCCATCTGGGCGACAGCGAGGGGATCGCGATTGCGCCGGACGGGCGGATCTGGGTCAGCTTCGAGGGGCTGCACCGGGTGGTGGGCTATGACGATCCGCATGGCCCCGCCGACCCCTTGCCCCATCCGCCCAAACTGCCGGGCATGTCCGGCAATGCCGGTCTGGAGGCGCTGGCTCTGGACACCGATGGCAGGTTGATTGCGGTACCCGAGCGCTCGGCCGATAACACCACGCCATTTCAGGTGCTGGTGTTCGAGAATGGCGCATGGACCACGCCAATGCAGATCCGTCGCGACGGGCGCTGGCTGCCGGTGGGCGCGGATTTCGGCCCCGACGGGCGGTTCTATCTGCTGGAGCGGGACTTTCTGGGGCCGCTCGGCTTCCGCTCGCGTGTGCGCAGCATGGTGCTGGAGGATGACGGCCCGCAGGACGAGCATATCCTGATCCGAAGCCTGCCGATGCAATATGACAATCTCGAAGGGCTCTCGGTCTGGGGCAGCCCCGATGATATCCGCATCTCGATGATTTCGGATGACAACTTCATGTTCTTTCAGCGCACCGAGCTGGTCGAGTACCGCCTGATCGACAGCGCCCGGCAGGCCGCAGGCAATTGACAGGGGCAGCCGCGGGGGCGTAAGGCGCCGCTGTCCCGCGCTGGCGGGGCCGAGTTCTCCGCCACCTTGTAAAACGGACCCCCGCATGACCCGCTTTCTGCCCGGCATCCTTGCCATGGCCGCCATTGTCGTGGCCTCGAACATCCTTGTGCAATTCGTCATCGGCGACTGGCTGACCTGGGGTGCCTTCACCTATCCGCTGGCCTTTCTGGTCACCGATGTGATGAACCGCGTCTATGGCCCCGGCCCGGCGCGCCGCGTCGTGCTGGCGGGCTTTGTCACCGGCGTTGCCTGCTCGCTGATCGCCGCCGGGTTCGGCACCACGACCCTGCGCATCGCCATCGCCTCGGGGACGGCCTTTCTGGTGGCGCAACTGCTGGACGTGGCAATCTTTGACGCGCTGCGCGGCGGGCGCTGGTGGCGGGCGCCACTGGCCTCGACCGTGATCGGATCGGCGGTGGATACGGCGCTGTTCTTCGGCATCGCCTTCTCGGCGGCCCTGCCCGCCGACGGCAATACCGGATGGGCGAACGAGGCCGTTCCGCTTCTTGGCTACGGGCCGGTCACTGCGCTGTGGGTTTCATTGGCAACTGCCGACTGGCTGGTCAAACTGTGTCTGGCCATACTGGCTCTTGTACCCTTCAGGATAGTTGTCCGCAAATTGTTGCGATCTGAAACACAATGCTAATTGACTGTTAGGTTTTCTGTGGCACGCTGGACTTCTAACGGCAAACTTTTGAAAGGAGGTGGTCCAGTGTCGAGAGTGATATTGGAGAGAGGTGTCGGAACAGTCAGGGGGGCCGTGACCTGAGGGCAACCCCAAGGGTCGTAAACCCTGATTGGGACCGGACGGGCGTCTTCCATCCCTAACCGGACCATCTCCGTGGAACTCGCGGGCCGTCTGATCTGGACGGCCCGTTTTCCCCGTAGGCCGGCGCTCCACGCGCCGGCTTTCGTATTCGGGGCATATGGGCAGAGGCCGGTCTGAACCGCATCGCTTCCACAGCAAACGCCCGGCCTGACCAGCAGACCGGGCGCAGGACGTGCCGGGGCCGTTACAGCCGCTCGATCGCGATGGCGATGCCCTGCCCGCCGCCGATGCACATGGTGATCAGACCAAGCCGCCCGCCGGTCCGCTCCAGCTCGGCCAGCGCCTTGATGGTCAGGATCGCCCCGGTCGCGCCGACCGGATGGCCAAGCGCAATGGCACCGCCATTGGGGTTCACCCTGGCCGGGTCCAGACCCAGCCCACGAGTCACCGCCAAAGCCTGCGCGGCAAAGGCTTCGTTCGATTCGATGACATCGAAATCGCCCGCCTTCAGCCCGGTCCGGGCCAGCAGCTGCTGCACGGCAGGGATCGGCCCGATCCCCATCACCTCGGGGCGCACGCCCGCCAGCGCATAGCCCAGCACCCGCGCGCGCGGCGTCAGCCCGGCCGCCCGCGCCGCCTCGCCCCGCGCCAGAACCAGCGCCGCCGCCCCGTCATTGATGCCGCTGGCATTGCCCGCCGTGACGCTGCCGCCCTTCTGGAACACCGCCCTCAATGCGCCCAGCTTGTCCAGCGTGGTCTCTTTCGGATGCTCGTCGGTGTCGAAGGCCACGATCCCCTTGCGCGACTTGATCTCGACCGGCACGATCTGGTCGCGGAAATGCCCGGCCGCAATCGCCGCCGCCGCCCGGCGCTGCGATTCCAGTGCGAAAGCGTCCTGATCCTCGCGGCTGATGTCATGCTCGGCGGCGACATTCTCGGCCGTCACCCCCATATGGCCGGTGCCCATCGGACAGGTCAGCGCGCCGGTCATCATGTCCAGCATCGCCTGATCGCCCATCTTGGCGCCAAACCGGGCCGAGGGCACGCTATAGGGCGACCGGCTCATGCATTCGGCCCCGCCCGCAATGGCGAAATCCGCATCGCCCAGCAACAGCGACTGCGTGGCCGAGACGATGGCCTGCGCACCCGAGCCGCACAGGCGGTTCACGTTCATCGCGGGCACCGTATGCGGAACGCCCGCATTCAGCATCGCCACGCGGGCAAGATACATGTCGCGCGGCTCGGTATTGATGACATGGCCGAACACCACCTGCCCGATCTGATCGGGGCCAATGCCCGCACGCTCCAGCGCGGCGCGGGTGACGGTGGTGGCCAGATCAATGGGCGGCACAGCGGCAAGGCTGCCGCCAAAGCCGCCGATGGCAGTGCGGGCGCCGGACAGAATCACGATTTCGGATGCAGACATAACGATCCCCCTCTTGGATTGCGTCAGCATAGGCGCGCGGACCTGCACTGCAAGCATTGCGGTCTGTGCCGTCACGGCATCGGCTCGCCAGACAATATGCGCCACCAAATTGCAGCCCCGGGCACCACCCGGTATGCTGCGGATGAATAACGACACAATGCGAGGCCCCGATGTCCCCGACGCCACCCCGGCTGCGCATCAAACTGCGACTGGAATACGACAGCCCCCTGATTCTGGGTCCGGGCAAGGCCGAACTGCTGGCGCGGATCGGGCGGCTGGGGTCAATCTCGGCTGCGGCCCGCGAGATGGGCATGAGCTATAAGCGCGCCTGGACGCTGGTCGAGGAAATGAACATCGCCTTTGCCGATCCGGTGATCGACAGCGCGCGGGGCGGCGCGGGCGGCGGCGGGGCGCGGGTGACCGAAACCGGGCAGAAGGTGCTGCACCATTACCGCGCGCTGGAATCGCTACTGCTCGAGGCTGGCGCGGAGAATCTGCACGCGCTGAATGACCTTCTGCGGCCAGACACCACGAAAAACACCCCGACCTGACTCTCCGGAGCCATGGGCAATGCTTCGCCCAGTGGGGGCGACGCACCGTCGCAACCCGGCTTTGTGATTTCAAACCCGCGTGTTTTCCCGTAAGAATGCCTGAAAATGACCCAAGAGCAGTACGAGGGCAGGATGAACAGGCTATTAAAGCTCGCAATCGTCGGGCTTGTCGCCTCTTGCGGGGGCGGCGGCAATTTCAGCGCGCCACGCCAGTTGAACGACGCCTGTGCGATCACCTCGGAACGCCCGGCCTATCTGCGCGCGATGCGGCAGACCGAACGCAAATGGGGCGTGCCGGTGCATGTGCAGATGGCGACGATGTATCAGGAATCCAAATTCATCGGCGACGCCCGCACACCGCATCAATACGCGCTTGGCGTCATCCCGGTCGGCCGCCAGAGCAGCGCCTTCGGCTATTCGCAGGCCCTCGATGCGACCTGGGAAGAGTATCAGAATTCGGACGGAAACCGGCGCGCCCGGCGTGACAATATCCGCGATGCGACCGATTTCATGGGCTGGTACATGCATGGCAGCCAGCAGCGCCTTGGTCTGTCCAAACATGATGCGATGCGGCAGTATCTGGCCTATCACGAAGGGCGCGGCGGCTATGCCCGCGGCAGCCATAACAGCAAGCCATGGCTGATGCGCGTGGCAGCGCAGGTCGGCCAGCGATCCGAGATGTATCGCCAGCAACTGATCGCCTGCCGCCGCGCCTGAGACCCCCGTCAGGGGGCCGGCTGCGATGCGCCCGGTTGCGGCGCCTCCCCGGCGGGCAGAGGTGCGGCGCGGCGCCCGATGCGCTCGGCCAGCCGATGGGAATCAGCGGCCAGCGCTTCGCGCAGCCCCGAGGTCAGGACAAGCCGCTCGATCAGCGCATGCAGGCCCGGCGTAATGGGTGAAATCTGATGTGCCACGGAAACCTCATTTGCAAAAGGTCTCCTCCCGCGCCCATCATGCAGGCAGCAGGGCGGTCCGCCAAGATCAACCCCGCCCGCCCACGACCTTGGTCTGATCCAGCCGCGCCGCCGCCGCGCGCCCCGCCAGCCGCCCCGTCGCCAGACAGCCGGTCAGCAGATAGCCCCCGGTCGGCGCCTCCCAGTCCAGCATTTCACCGGCGGCAAAGACCCCCGGCAGGGCTCTCAGTTCCAGTTCCGGCGTCAGATCCGCGCCGACAATGCCACCCGCAGACGAGATCGCCCGCGCCAGCCCCATCGGCCCGTCATGGCGCAACGGCAGCGCCTTGGCGCGTGCAGCCCAGAATGCGGCATCCGCATCGCCGGGCAGCGGCCGCCCCCATTCCAGCAGCAGCGCGACCTTGACCGGATCGCCCAGAACCCGCCGCAGCCAGTTGCCCAGACTCAGCCGCCCGCGCGGGCGCCGGAATCGCCCCGCCAGCGCCGCCAGATCCAGATCGGGCGCCAGATCCACCTCTGCCGTCGCGCCATCGCGGATCGCCGCCGACAGCGCATAGATCCCGCCGCCCTCGACCCCGGCGCGCGAGATCACCCATTCGCCGCGGCTGACCGCGCCCCCGGCACGAACCGCGACCCCCTTGACCGCAGCCCCGAACTGCCGCGCCATGGCCGCTGACCACGACACATGCAGCCCCATATTCGCAGGCCGGAACGGCGCCACCCCGACCCCGGCGCCCCGCAGCGCATCAACCCATAGGCCATCAGATCCCAGCCTCGGCCAGCTGGCCCCGCCAAGCGCCAGCACCGCCACCCGCGGCGCGATCACCCGCACCCCGTCGGGCGTCGCGAACCGGAACCCGTCGTCCAGCCCGACCCACCGCCACCGGGTCCGCAACCCGACCCCACCCGCCGCCAGCCGCGCCAGCCAGGCCCGCAGCAGCGGCGAGGCTTTCATCCCCACCGGAAACACCCGCCCCGTCGATCCGGCAAACAGCGCCACCCCCAACCCCTCGGCCCAGGACATGACCTCCGCCGGGCCAAACGCGGCTTCTTCTTCACAAAAATATCCATTTCCACCGCTGAAACTGCGCCAGAACGCCTCCGGAGGCTCATCCTTCGTCAGGTTCAGCCCCGACTTCCCGGCCATCAGGAACTTGCGCGCAACCGAGGGCATCGCCTCGGCCACCACCACCCGCCGCCCCGGCGCCATCAGCGCCTCGGCGGCCATCAGCCCGGCAGGCCCGGCGCCGATCACCAGCGCGTCAGCAGTTTCCCTCACCGCCGCCCCCGCGGCCGCATGACCAGCCGCAGCAGCGCGCGTTCCACCAGCGGCATCTGCGGCGCGCGGGTCGAGGATCGCAGAACCATATCCGTGGCCAGCAGCGCGTGAACCGCCTCTTCCAGCGGCCCCACGCCCCAGGCCTGCGCCTGCCGCGCCATCCGGTCCCGCCGTGGCCCGAAGACCGGAGGCCGCGCGCGCGCCAGCGCCACCCCCGGCCCCGCCGGATCGGCGGCGGCCAGATGCAGCGCCCGGAAATGGCGCAGGGCGGCGATGCAGATGGTGACCGGCGCCAGCCCCTGCCCCGCGATCCGCCGCATCAGCGCGCCGAAATCGGCCTCGCGCCGTTCGGCGACGGTATGGATCAGCTCGTCCAGATCCGCCTCGATGGTCGCGGGCGCCAGCAGCGCGATCTCCTCCGGTGTCAGCCCCGAGGGATCGCCATGCTTGTACAGCCCGATCTTCTCGATCGTCTGGCGCAGATCGCCGGGGTCCAGCGCGCGGGCCAGCACCATCATCTCGCGCATGGCATCGCGCGGCACCTCGGCCAGACCCGCATCCGCCAGCCAGCGCATAATCTCATCCTCGCCGGGCGGGTCGTCATAAATGGGCGCGCAGACCGCCTGCCCATGCGTCTCGAACAGGCGGCGCAGCGCCGATGACTTGGACAGCGCCCCCGCCGCGACGACGATCACCGCATCACCCGCCCGCCAGCCCTCCAGCCCGGCGCGCACGGCATCGGCGGCACTGTCGGGCGCGTCATCGACCAGCACCACGCGCGGCCCCGGAAAAAACCCTACCTCGCGCACCGCGTCGACCAGCTGGGCGGGGTCCTTCTTCAGTCCCGCACCGCCCATGCGGGTCAGGCGCATCTCTTCATCGGCCTTTTCGCCGACCAGCGCCCGCACGGCTTCGGCGCGTTTCAGCGCCACCCGCATCGCATCCTGCCCATAGATCAGCAGCCCCGGCCGCGAGGGGTCGGGGCGGGCCAGATAGCGCGCGATCTCGGCCCCTTTCAGCAGCATGGGCTAGTCCGGCAGGCTGGTTGCGGCGGCCAGCAGCCGCGTGACCACCTGATCGGCCAGCATCAGGCCCAGCCGCTGGCGGGCATCCCCCTCGGCGGTCAGGGTGGAAATCGTCGTGCCGGTCGTGGAATACGAGGTAAAGCTGCTGACCCGCCCCTGCGTCACCACCGCGCCCCCCGGCCCGGTCAGCGCGAAATCGGCGGTGCCGTTCAGCGAATAGCGGGTCGTCACCTCATCCGGCGTGATGGCCTGCGCCACCACGCCGACGCTGATGCGATAGTCCAGATCATAGACCGCCGCCTCATCCGGGCCCAGCCGCTCGGCCAGCCGGCGGTTGAAGACAAAGTCGATGGGCGTGTCGGGGTCGCGCGGGCGCACCCGCCCGAACAGCTTTCCGCCGCCGCCGCCCGGCCCATAGACCGGCTGCAAGCCGCAGCCCGCCAGCGCCAGAAGCCCCAGCAGAACCGCGCGGCGGGTCAGCTTATGCGACGACATTGACGATCCGCCCCGGCACCACGATCAGCTTTTTCGGCGCAGCACCTTCCAGGAACCGCTGCACCGTCTCATCGGCCAGCACCAGCGCCTCGATCTGCGCCTTGTCCATCTTCTTGGGCACGGTGATCTCGGCCCGGCGCTTGCCGTTGATCTGAATGGGCAGGGTGACGCTGTCATCCTCCAGCAGGGCGGGGTCGGCCCTGGGCCAGCCCGCATCCACGACCATCCCCTGCCCGCCCGAGGCCGCCCAGACCTCTTCGGCCAGATGCGGCACCATCGGCGCCATCAGCTGCGCCATGATCCGCAGCACCGCCCGCCGCGCCTCGCCGCCTGCGGGCGATTTGCCGACCGCATTGGCCAGCTCGTACAGCTTGGCCACGGCCTTGTTAAAGGCGAACCCCTCGATGGCCTTTGTCACATCGGCAATGGCGCGATGCGCGGCCCGCGTCAGATCGGGATCGTCACCCCCCGCCTCGGGCGCCTCCTCCGCCAGCCGGAACACGCGCGAGAGAAACTTGAACGCCGCCTCGGCCCCCGCCGCCGTCCATTCCACATCGCGCTCGGGCGGGCTGTCCGACAGCATGAACCAGCGTGCAGTGTCGGCGCCAAAGCTGTCCACGATGTTCACCGGATCAACGACGTTCTTCTTGGATTTCGACATCTTTGCCGAGGGGATGACCGTAAGCGGCACACCAGTAGCTTTTTCGAAAGCGCCTTTATCAGTTCGCACCACTTCCTCAGGAAAATAGTAACGCGTCCTTTTTACTTCCTTTGGTTGTGCAAGAAGTTCATCGCCGACTTGGATAACTGTGGCGACCTCTTCGAATGAGTAAATCTCGTGCGTCACCATCCCTTGCGTGAACAGCGCATCGAACGGCTCTTTCGCCGCCTCGGGCAGGTGGCCGGTCTTCACCATCGCTCGGGCGAAGAACCGCGAATAGAGCAGGTGCAGGATCGCATGCTCGATGCCGCCGATATATTGATCGACATTCATCCAGTAATCCGCATCAGCGCGGTTGGTCGGCGTGTCCGCCCCAGGCGAGGTGAACCGCGCATAATACCATGAGCTGTCCACGAACGTGTCCATCGTGTCGGTTTCGCGCCGCGCGGCGCCACCACATTTCGGGCACACCGCCTGCCGCCATGAGGGATGCCGGTCCAGCGGGTTGCCGGGCACGTCAAATGTCACGTCCTGCGGCAGCAGCACCGGCAGGTTGGCCTTGGCCTCGGGGACCGTGCCACAGGTGTCGCAATGCACGACCGGGATCGGGCAACCCCAATAGCGCTGGCGCGAAATACCCCAGTCGCGCAGGCGGAATTTCGTGACGCCCTCGCCCCAGCCCTGCGCCTCGGCATGGGTGATGGCAGCGGCGACGGCGGCCTCGCCGGTCTGATCCGCCGCACCGGCAAAGCCGCGCACATAGCTCACCGGCTCGGATTTCATCGGCACATAGGGGGCGGCGGCCACCAGAGCATCGGCCTGCGCCTGATCCATCCCCGGCTGCCCGAAGGTCGCGCGGATCGGCAATCCGTATTTCGTGGCAAATTCGTGGTCGCGTTCGTCATGCGCCGGGCTGCCAAAGATCGCGCCGGTGCCATAATCCATCAGCACGAAATTCGCGATCCAGATGGGCAGCTGCCAATCGGGGTCCAGCGGATGGCGCACCGTCAGCCCGGTGTCGAAACCCAGCTTGGGCGCGGTCTCGATCGCCTCTTCGGTGGTGCCGATCTTGCGGCATTCCTCGATGAAACCGGCGATCTCGGGGCGCGCGGCCAGTTCCTTGACCAGCGGATGATCAGGCGACAGGGCGACGAAGCTGGCGCCCATCAGCGTGTCGGGGCGGGTCGTATAGACCTCGATCGCCTCATGCCCCGAAGGCGCATCGACGGTGGCAAAGCTGAACTGCAACCCGCGCGACTTGCCAATCCAGTTGGCCTGCATCAGCCGCACCTTTTCGGGCCAGCCTTTCAGCCCGTCCAGCGCCTCAAGCAATTCGTCGGAATAATCCGAGATACGGAAGAACCACTGCGTCAGCTCGCGCCGCTCCACCGCCGCGCCCGACCGCCAGCCCTTGCCGTCGATCACCTGCTCATTGGCCAGCACGGTCATGTCGACCGGATCCCAGTTCACCTGCGCCGATTTGCGGGTAATCAGGCCCGCCTCCAGCATATCCAGAAACAGCGCCTGCTGCTGGGCGACATAGGCATCGTCGCAGGTGGCGAATTCACGGCTCCAGTCGATGGACAGGCCAAGCGGCTTCAGCTGGTCGCGCATGGTGGCGATATTGGCATAGGTCCAGTCGCGGGGATGGCCGCCCTGTTCCATCGCGGCATTCTCGGCGGGCATGCCGAAGGCGTCCCAGCCCATCGGGTGCAGCACGCTGAACCCCTGCGCGCGTTTGAACCGCGCCACCACGTCGCCCATCGTATAGTTGCGCACATGGCCCATATGGATGCGCCCCGACGGATAGGGAAACATCTCCAGCACGTAATATTTAGGCCGTTCGTCGCGGATGGCGGTAAAGCTGCCGGCCTCGTCCCAGGCTGCCCGCCAGCGGGATTCGATTATCGCGGGATCATAGGGCATGTCGGACCTCGGGCATCATTCGTTGCCCGCCGGGTTTATACGCGCCGCAGGTGCGGGTCCAGAGGCGCGCCCCTAAAGGCGTCCGTCGCGCAGGCGCAGCTGGCGGGCGCGGGTCAGGATCGCATCCTCGACCGCGCGCACGGTGCCCGGCTCGACCGCGCTGCCACCCGCGCCTTGCAGCGACAGCCGCAGGCTGCGCGCGTCCAGCGCCGGGTCGCTGATCTGAACCGTGGCGCGATAGGACCGCCCCCCGCCCGGAGGCGTGCCATATCCGGTCTGGATCACGCCCGTGAACGGGTCGATGGCCTGAACCGGCAGGAAATTCAGCACTTCAAGGCTGGCATTCCACAGATACTTGTTCACCCCGACCGTCGCGTTCGGATTCTCGCTGTTCGTGAACAGATCCTGAATGCGGGTCGAGCGGCCCCCCTGACGCATATCGGGTTCGGTCAGTGCGTTCGCGGTCGCGTCCGCATTGCTGAGGGGGTTGCCACAGGCGGCAAGCCCCGCGCAAAGCGTGGCAGCGATCATCAGGCGCACGGCGCGTGCTTGTTTCATGCCATCCCCCGGCTTTTTCCTTGCGCCAGCATTAGCCCGGAACCGCGTCCCGAAACAAGCGCCTTGCCCAAAGCTGCCAGACCGGGACGGCGTCAGGCCTGCGCCGCGCAGCAGGCGCTGGTTGCACAGGTGTGGCCCTTGTGCATCACAGAAATGGGCAAAGAAAACAGCGCAACGGTGATTCCGTTGCATCACAAGTTCGAAAGAGTGAAACAAACGTCATACCCAGGGCGGGACCGCCGGCTTGGGCACCAGAGAGACAAGAGGGAACACCACCATGAAAAAGGCACTTATCGCCTCAACCGCGCTGGTTCTGTCCGCCGGTATCGCCGCAGCCGATGTGAAACTGTCGGGCATGGCCCGCACCGGTGTCGACTATGTTGAAGGCCGCGACCAGGCAGCACGCATCAGCTCGCGCGTTCGTCTGAACGTTCTGGGCACCGCCTCGACCGACCAAGGCGTGGACTTTGGTGCTCGCCTGCGTCTGCAGTGGGACCAAGGCGATGCCGCTCTCGAGCGTGGCGCGCCGGGCCAGATCTATGTGACCGCCAGCGGCCTGACCGTTTCGGTCGGCAACATCACCCCGGCCTATGACGGCGTCGGCCTGGCTGGCGGCTCGGAAATCGGCTACCTGGGCCGTTCGTTCGGCAACCGTGCCGGCGGCTTCTACGGCTACGAGTCGAAAACCTACGGTGATGACAACAACCGTCTCGGTATCGGCGCTGTCTACTCGGTCGACACGCTGACCGCGCGCTTCTCGTATGTTGACTCCGACCAGACCACCAACGATGGCTCGGAAGAGATCAGCGTCTCGGTCGACTACGGCTGGAACGACATCAAGCTGGCTGCCGCTGCTGTGCGCGACGCTGGCGGCACCGACGGCAACGACCAGTACTTCCTGGGCGCTTACTACACGCTGCCGGGCACCTCGAACGGTGCTGGCCTGAACTGGATGGACAACAACACCAGCAAGACCTTCGTCCTGTATGGTAACTACGAAGTTGCTCCGCTGGCCACCCTGACCGCCTATGTCGCGAACAACGACGCTGACGGCAACGAGAGCGATTGGGCTCTGGGCGTCGGCGGCGCATACGATCTGGGCGGCGCGACGCTGGCCACCGCGATCCACCGCAACTACGCTGAGAACATCGTCGCCGACTTCGGCGTCAAGTTCGACTTCTGATCCAACGATCAGCGGTTTTTGGAAAGAGCGGGCCTTGCGCCCGCTCTTTTCTTTTTGTCTTGTGCCGTCATGGGATTGAATGACATCACGCGCCGCATCGCTGCGGCAGAGCAGGCGGCCGGGCGCGAGCCGGGCAGCGTCACGCTGATCGCGGTCAGCAAGGTGCAACCGCCCGGACGCGTCGAGGCCGTGCTGACGGCAGGCCAGCGCGTCTTTGGCGAGAATTACGTGCAGGAGGCGCAGGGGAAATGGCCCGGCTGGCGGGCGCGGTTTCCCGGAACCTCGGTCCATATGATCGGGCCGGTGCAGTCGAACAAAGCCAAGGCTGCAGTCGGGCTGTTCGATGCGATCCATACGCTGGACCGGATGACGCTGGCGCGGCGACTGGCGGCGCAGTTCGACGAACAGGGCCGCCGCCCGCAGCTGTTCGTGCAGGTCAATACCGGCGACGAGCCGCAAAAGGCCGGGATTCTGGTCGATGAGCTGCCGGGATTTCTGCGATCCTGCGCCGAGCTGGGGCTGGCGCCCGAAGGTCTGATGTGCATCCCCCCCGAGGGGCAGGACCCGGTGCCGCATTTCCGCCTGCTGCGGCGGCTGGCGGGCGATCACGGGCTGGCGCTGCTGTCGATGGGGATGAGCGCCGATTTCGAGGCCGCGATTGCCGAAGGGGCAACCCATGTGCGCGTCGGCTCGGCCATATTCGGGGCGCGGGATACCGGCTAGGCCGGGTTTTTTGGATATTTGAGTGAAGAAGAAGCCGGGACGCACAGGGTCGTGCCAGGCCTTGCTTGGCGGGCCAGCCAGATCAGGTGGGGGCGGGCGACGGCGATGCAGCCTTCGGTGCCAAAGCCGGGGCGGCGCCATTGGTGCAGGAAGATGGCCGAGCCTTTGCCGGGGATGGCGCGGGGCCAGTTCCAGTCACTCGTCAGGATCAGATCATAGAGCGGATCGGCGCGGCGCAGGTTTTCGTGGCTGGCCGCCAGCGGTGCGGTCGCGTGCTGGTTATAGGCCGGATGGCCGGGATCGTCGCACCACAGATCGCGCGGGCCGATGGGGCGCGCCCATGGGGCCGGGCGGGGCAGGCGGTCGGGGCGATACCACAGCCCGGTGATGCGGTGGATGCCTGTGGGCGTGGCACCGTCGCCTTCGCGCTTGGTGCGGGTGAGGCCGCCCTTGCCGATGCTGCACGGGATCAGCCGCCCGCGAAAGCGCAGCCCCTGCGGGGTCAGGACCATATCGGCGGGCGTCACAGAAGATGGCCCGATTTCTGTGCCTTGATGTCGAGATAGCCGCTGTTGAAACGATTGCGCGGCACGATCAGCGGCACGCGTTCGGGCACGGCGATGCCCTGACTTTCCATCATCGCCACCTTGCGCGGGTTGTTCGTCATCAGCCGCACCGCGCCAAAGCCCAGCCGCCGCAGCAGGGCGGCACCGATGCGGAAATCACGCTCGTCATCCTCAAAGCCCAGACGGTGGTTGGCCTCGACCGTATCAAAGCCCTGATCCTGCAGCGAATAGGCGCGCATCTTGTTGGCCAGCCCGATGCCCCGCCCCTCCTGATTGAGGTAAAGCAGCACCCCCGCGCCCGCCTGCCCCATCGCGGTCAGCGCCGCCTGAAGCTGGGGGCCGCAGTCGCATTTCAGGCTGCTCAGCACGTCGCCGGTGAAACAGGCCGAATGCAGCCGCGCCAGAACCGGGACGTCGCGGGGCGGATCACCGATCTCGATGGCGTAATGTTCCTCGGCGCCATTGTCGGGGCGGAAGATGTGCAACCGCGAGCGTTCCGCCGACGCCAGCGGCAGGCGCGCGGCGGCCACGGGGGCCAGCGCCGCCTCTTGCGCCAGTTGCGCCAGAGCCGGGCCGGGGGCCAGCCGGGTCAGGTCCGGCGGCGCCGGGGCCGCAACCATCAGCATCGCGGGCAGCAGCTGCGCCGATTTCGCCAGCGCCAGCGCGGCCTTGTGGGCGGTGGTGTCACCCTCGCGCGCGGTGAACAGCGGCCCTTTCATCGGCGTCATCAGATCGCCCGCCGGGTCGGCCAGCGCCCGCAGCCAGCCCAGATCGGCGTCACCGGGCACGATCACGCGGGCCAGCGCACCGTCATAGGCGCGCGCCTTCAGCGTCTCGGCCCGGCGCCCGGTCAGCGCCAGCAGCGGCGCGCCCATCGCGCGCAGATCGGCCAGACGCGCGGGCGACAGCGTCTCGACCGCCGCCGCCAGATGGTCACCGATCGCCACCGGCAGGCCCATGCGCAGGTCGGCGCGGGCGCGGGCGATGGTTTCGGCGAGGGTCGGAACGAGGCTCATGCCCTGTCCTTTTTGAAACAAACTGAAACAAACCGCCCGCCTGCGACAAACCCCTGTGAGAATCGCGACAAGGCGCTGGACGGCGAAGGCTGTCACCCCCTCATGTGCTCTAGCAAGCCAAAGGAGGCAACATGCCCGGACTTAAAAAAATCCTGTTGGTCGATGACGAAGAAGACCTGCGCGAGGCTTTGGCCGAACAGCTGACGGCCACCGACGACTTTGACGTGACCGAAGCCGGCAGCGGCGCCGAGGCGGTCGAGGCCACCAAGGGCGCCCTGTTCGATCTGGTCGTGCTGGATGTCGGCCTGCCCGATACCGACGGCCGCGAGCTGTGCAAGAAGCTGCGCAAGCTGAATGTGAAATGCCCGATCGTGATGCTGACCGGCCATGACACCGATGCCGACACGATCCTGGGTCTGGATGCGGGCGCGAACGACTATGTGACCAAGCCGTTCAAGTTCCCGGTTCTGCTGGCCCGCCTGCGCGCACAGCTGCGCACGCATGAACAGTCCGAGGATGCGATCTTTCAGCTGGGGCCCTATACGTTCAAGCCCTCGATGAAGATGCTGATCGACGTCAAGGACCGCAAGATCCGCCTGACCGAGAAAGAGACGAACATTCTCAAGTTCCTCTATCGTGCGCAGGACGGGGTGGTGGCGCGCGATGTGCTGCTGCACGAGGTCTGGGGATATAATGCGGGTGTAACCACGCATACGCTGGAAACCCATATTTACCGCCTGCGCCAGAAGATCGAGCCCGACCCCTCGAACGCGCGGCTGCTGGTGACGGAATCGGGCGGCTATCGTCTGGTCGCCTGAGACAGATGCAAGGCCCGGAACCGGGCCTTGTCGTCTTTGCGCTGCCGGTGCAGGGTCGCGGGATGAAACGCGCGATGGCATGGGCGATGACGGGGCTTGGCCTGTCGGGGCTGCTGGGGATACCGGCTCTTGTGACCTATGGTCTGGGGCTGGGGTGCGGTTTTGGTGCGGCGGCGGGGTGCAGCACCTCGCTGGGGCGCCTGTGGTGGCGCTTTCTGACCGGGCCGGATGTCGTGCTTTTCCTTGTCCCGATGGCGGCCGCGGCGGTCGCGTTCGGCTTTGGACTGAGGCTGCATCGGCAGGTTTCTGCGCATCGTTTCAGGGCTGGAACCGGCGGGCCACGGCGACGTTGAACACCCGAAGCCCAGTGGTCGGTGGATGCGGCCACACTCCTTCCCTCCCTCTCTGATGCCCCGGCGCGCGCCTCGCGCCGGGGTTCTTTTTTGCCTCACCCGCGCCCGTGCGGCGCCATCCAGTCCGTGTCCGGGCCGATGGGCACGATCCGATGCGGGTTCACCATGTCATGGCTGTAGTAATAATGCCGCGTGATGTGGTCGAAATGCACTGTGTCGGCCACGCCGGGCCATTGATACAGCTCGCGCGCCCAGCCCCACAGGTTCGGGTAGTCCACGATCCGGCGGCGGTTGCATTTGAAATGGGTGTGATAGACCGCATCAAAGCGCAGGACGGTCGTGAACAGGCGCCAGTCGGCCTCGGTGATCCGGTCGCCGGTCAGATAGCGGTGGTCCGCCAGCAGCCCCTCGATCCAGTCGAGGCTGTCGAACAGCGGCACAACCGCCTTGTCATAGGCCGCCTGCGTGGTGGCAAAGCCCGATTTGTAGACGCCGTTGTTCACGCTGTCATAGACGCGGTCGTTCACCTCGTCGATGCGGGGCAGCAGGTCCTCGGGGCAGTAGTCGTCGCTGTTGCCGGTCAGCGCGTCAAAGGCGCTGTTGAACATGCGGATGATGTCGGCGCTTTCGTTAGACACGATCTGGCCGGTCCGCTTGTCCCACAGCACGGGCACTGTGACGCGGCCTGACACATCCGGCACGGCCTTGACGTAAAGCTGGCGCAGATAGTCCAGCCCGAACTGCCGGTCGCCGGTGGCGCCGTCAAAGTCCGTGCGGAACTCCCACCCCTGATCCAGCATGTCGGGATGAACGGCCGAGACGCCGATGTGATCCGCCAGCCCCTTGAGCGCGCGAAAGATCAGCGTGCGATGCGCCCAGGGGCAGGCATGGCTGACATAGAGGTGATAGCGCCCGCTTTCGGCGGCAAACCCGCCCTCGCCCGTGGGACCGGTCGTGCCATCCGCCGTCACCCAGTTGCGGAATTTCGACGTGTCGCGCTTGAACTCGCCGCCGGTGCTGTCGGTGTCATACCAGTCGTCTTTCCAGACGCCTTCGACCAGTTGGCCCATGGCCCTGTCTCCTTTTCATGTCTGCCAGCGCAACGGGGGGGCGCGCTGCTTGTTCCGCGATCAGCCGATGGCGCGGCCTCTTGTCTCGACCCGCACCAGCATCAGCGCAGCGGCGGCCAGCAGCAGCAGCACCGCGAAACTGCCGATCGCCAGACCAAAGCCGCGCGCAAAGACCACCGCCAGCAGGCTGGGCGCCAGAACCCCGCCCAGCCGGGCCATGGCGCTGGCCGTGCCCATGCCGGTGCCGCGCAAATGGGTCGGGTACAGCTCGGGCGTAAAGGCATAGAGCGCGCCCCAGGTGCCCAGCAGCGCGAAACTCATCACGATCAGCGCGCCCGCGACCATCACCGGCCCGGTCGCCACGGCGAACAACCCGCAGCCCGCCGCGCTGAGGATCAGGAACCCGGTCAGGGTCGGACGGCGACCCACCGCCTCGACCCCCCAGGCGGCCAGCGCATATCCGGGCACCTGCGCCAGTGCCAGCACGACCAGAAACCCATAGCCCCGCACAAAGCCAAAGCCTTCGGTCGCCAACTGCCCCGGCACCCAGACGAACACCCCGTAATAGGACAGCGAGACCAGAAACCAGACCGCCAGCACGCCCCAGGTCGCGCGCCGCAGCGGCCCCGACCAGATCGACCGCGCCGCGCCCTCGGGCACCGGGGCGGGCACCAGATGCGTCTCGGGCGGCAAGGGCGTGGCGCGGTTCACGGCCAGCACCCGGTCGATGACCAGACGGGCCTCGGCCTGGCGGCCCGCGCGCACCAGATACATGGGGCTTTCGGGGATCCAGAACCGCAGAAAGAACCCGATCAGCGCGGGGGCTGCGGCGACAAAGAAGATCCACCGCCACGGCGCCTCGGCACCAAAGCTGGCGGCAGCCCATGCGGTCAGCGCGATGATGATGGTGCCCACGGCCCAGAACCCCTCCAGCCAGACCAGCCAGCGGCCGCGGTTCTTTGGCGGCAAAAATTCGGCCATCATGGCGTAGTCGACGGGCAGCGTGCCGCCCACGGCCACGCCGGTCAGAAAGCGCAGCACCAGCAGGACGGTGAAATCCCCCGCCCAGACCGAGGCCAGACCAAAGACCGCATCCATCGCCACGGTGCCGACCAGCACCCATTTGCGCCCGATCCGGTCGGCCAGCCGCCCGAACAGGAATGCGCCCGCGAACATACCCAGAAAGAACACAGTGCCGATCTGCAGCGCCGTCACCCGCTCGACGCCGAAGCTGACCGCGACCGAGGGCGCGGCAAAGCCCACCGCGATCACCTGCATCGCATCCGCCGCCCAGACCATCCCGAAGATGCCCAGCAGCCGCCACTGGAACCGGCCCGTGCCGCCCTGCGCCAATGCCTCGTCGATGGTCATGCGCCGCATGGCTGGCCCTTTCGCTTTTCCCCTGCATACCGCAGCAGCGCCATATCGCAAGCCCGCGCACCAACAGCCCATCCCCCGACAGCCCATCCCTCGACAGCCCGGCCCCCCGCCGCTAGGGTCCGCCCGCAAAGGAGAGCCTCATGTTCACCATCGCCACCTGGAACATCAACTCGATCCGCCTGCGCGAGAGCCTTGTGGCCCGCTTTCTGGCCGAGGAAAGCCCCGACATCCTGTGCCTGCAGGAATGCAAGTCGCCGGTCGACAAGATCCCGCTGACCCGCTTTGCCGAGCTGGGCTATTCCCATATCGTGGCGCGCGGGCAAAAGGGCTATAACGGCGTCGCCATCCTGTCGCGCCTGCCGATCTCGGACGCGGGCGACCGCGATTATGCGCGGTTGGGCCATGCCCGCCATGTCGCCGCGCGGCTGGAGAACGGCGTCGTGATCCACAACATGTATGTCCCCGCAGGCGGCGACATCCCCGACCGCGAGGTGAACGAGAAATTCGGCCAGAAGCTGGATTTCATCTCTGAGATGCGCGACGTGTTCCATGCCGACCGCCCGCAAAAGTCGATCCTTGTCGGCGATCTGAACATCGCCCCGCGCGAGGATGACGTCTGGTCGCACAAGCAATTGCTGAAGATCGTCAGCCACACCCCCATCGAGGTCGAACACCTTCTGGCCGCGCAGGATGCCGGGGCTTGGGTCGATGTCACCCGGCAGGACATCCCCCAAGGGCTGCTCTATAGCTGGTGGAGCTATCGCGCCAAGGATTGGGATGCCGCCGACAAGGGCCGCCGTCTGGACCATATCTGGGCCAGCCCCGACATCTCGAACGCGGCGCATGGCAGCCGCATCCTGCGCCCGGTCCGGGGCTGGGAAGGCCCCAGTGACCATGTGCCGGTGCTGGCCAGCTTCGATCTGTGACCCGCCTGTGACCTCATGGGGCCTTCCGCTGGCGCGGCCAAGGCCCCATATTGCCGCAAACACCACTGACCCCAACGCCCGGTGACCACATGACCATGCTTTTCGACGGCGCACAGGCGCCCAAGACCGACGAATTCATCAAGGACGTGACCGAGGCCGACTTTATGGCCGAGGTGGTCGAGGCCTCGATGCAGGTGCCGGTGATCGTCGATTTCTGGGCGCCGTGGTGCGGCCCCTGCAAGACGCTCGGCCCGGCACTGGAGGCCGAGGTGGCCCGCCACAAGGGCCGCGTGCGCATGGCCAAGGTCGATGTCGACCAGAACCCCGGCCTGATCATGCAGCTGCAGCAGATGCTGGGCGGTCAGGTCAGCCTGCGGTCGATCCCCACCGTGCTGGCCTTCTTTCAGGGCCGGCCCATTGACGCCTTTCAGGGCGCGATCCCGGCCAGCCAGATCAAGCAATTCGTCGAGAAGCTGACCGCCCTGGGCGGCGATGACGGCGGCCTGGCCGAGGCCATCGCCGCCGCCGACCAGATGATCGAGGACGGCGAGACCGCCGACGCGATCGAGACCTTCACCGCCATCATCGGCGAATTGCCCGACAGCCCCGAGGCGTGGGGCGGCCTGATCCGCGCCCATCTGGCCGCAGGCGACGCGGCGGCGGCCTCGGCCACGCTGTCGCAGGTGCCCGCCCCCCTCGCCGGTCTGGCCCCGGTCGAGGCCGCGCGCGCCCAACTGGAACTGGCCCGTCAGGCCGAAAACGCAGGCCCGCTGACCGACCTTCAGGCCCGTGTCGAGGCCGATCCCGCCGACCAGCAGGCGCGGCTGGACTATGCCACCGCATTGCATGCGGCGGGCCGGATCGAAGACGCGGTCGAGGTGCTTCTGGACAGCTTCCGCCGCGACCGCGACTGGAACGAGGGCGCGGCCAAGGCCCAGCTTCTGACCATATTCGACAGCCTCAAGCCCGGCGATCCCATCGGGCAAAAAGGCCGCCGCCGCCTGTCCTCGCTGATCTTTGCCTGAGCCGATGCCCGCACGTTTCGACCTGCCCGACCGCATCCCGATCTTCCCCCTGCCGGGGGCGGTGCTGATGCCACGCGCGCGCCTGCCGCTGCATATCTTCGAGCCGCGCTATCTGCAGATGCTGGAAGACGCGCTGAAAACGAACCACCGCATGATCGGTATGATCCAGCCCGAGGGCGACGGTCTGGCCGCCATCGGCTGCGCGGGACGCGTGGTCGCCTTCTCGGAAACCGATGACGGGCGGATGATGATCTCGCTCGGGGCGGTGTCGCGCTTCCGGCTGCTGGATGTGCAGGACGGCTTTGCCCCCTATCTTCAGGCGCAGGTGGACTGGTCCTCCTTTGACCGCGACCGCGGCGCGCCGGAACATGACGCGGCGCTGGACCGCCAGCCGCTGTTCACGCTGCTGGCCCGCTATATGGAGGCGCAGGGCCTGTCCACCGACTGGGAGGCCGCCACCCAGGCCGAGGACGAGATGCTCATCAACTCGCTGTCGATGATGCTGCCCCTGTCAGCGGGCGACAAACAGGCGCTGCTGGAATCGCCCACCCTGACGGACCGGCGCGAGCTGCTGATGGGGCTGATCGAATTCGCGCTGCATGGCGGCGAAAACGAGGAACGCTTGCAATGACCGACACGCCACCTCTCTCTGGTGCCCCCTCTGGCCCGGGCTTCGACCGCCACATGTTCGAGGCGCTGGTCTGCCCGGTCACCCACGGCGTGCTCAGCTATGACGCGGCGCGGCAGGAACTGGTCTCGCGCGCGGCGGGACTGGCCTTCCCGATCCGCGAGGGCATCCCGATCATGCTGATCGACGAGGCCCGCCAGATCAAGGCAGATGACTGACCGCCGCGATCCGTGGCCTGACCCGCCCTCCGATCCGCGCCCGGCCCCGGTCCCGCATGTCTCGGCGCGCAGGCTTGGCCCGACCTCGCTGCCGCTCTGGCTGCGCGCGCTGATCGCGCTGTGCTGCCTGGCCGAGGCCGCGCTGTGGCTGGCTGGTTTTCTGGGCTACCCGATCGCCCGCAACGCCGCGCTGATGCTGGGCGGCTTCTGGTCGCCGGTGCTGTGGCAGGGCGGCGGCCTCTATCCCGGCCAGCAGGTCACCATGTTTCTCAGCTACGGGCTGTTGCATGCGGGCCTGCTGCATCTTGCGATGAACATGATCGCGCTGGCGGCCCTCGGACGAGAGCTGAACCGCATGACCGGCCCCGCCCGCATGGCGCTGATCTATGTCACCAGCCAGATCGCGGGGGCTGCGCTGTTCGCCGTGATGCAGCCTGCGGCCGGCCCGATGATCGGCGCATCCGGAGCGGTCTTCGGCATCGCGGGCGCGCTGGTGGTGCAGACGGCCCTGACCCTGCGCCGCCGGGGCCGCCCCACGACACCGCTGATCCGCACGGCCGGGCTGCTTCTGGCCCTCAATATCGCGCTGCCCCTGCTGATCCCCTCCATCGCATGGGAGGCGCATCTGGGCGGCGGACTCGCAGGCGCAGCCCTTGGCGCAGCCTTCGCCCGGCCCCGCACCTAGCGCGCCAACCACCCCTTTGCCTTGGCTCAAATATCCCGGGGGGCGCGGGGGGCTGGCCCCCCGCCATCGCGGGACGCAACCGGCGCGGCGCCCTCGTCCTGCAGATCCGCCGCAACCTCGGGCAACGCCTCCGCGACAGATACGTCGCCCTCCGCGTCCTCCGGCGCCTCGACCCCTTCAACCGCCATCAGTCGCCGCAGCGCCGCGCGAAAACTGTCCGCCGGAGCATGGACCAGCGTGGCGGCATCCTGCCCCCCGGCCTCGGCCAGATGCAGGGCGATCAGCCGGTGGCCCAGACCGTAACCGGTCCATTTGCGCATCTTCCCCCGGCCCATGAACCATTCGCCGTGGTCGTAATCGCGCCGGGCCCACAGCGTCATCGCCTGTTTCAGCGACCCCGCGCCGGGCCGGGTCGCGTCCCAGGGATCAGGCGGGCCGCCCAGAACCTGCTGCACGAAATGCCCGGCCAGCCCCTCGCTGACCAGCCCCTCGCCAAGCGAACGGCCATAGCCCGGCCCGTCCCAGCGCGCCAGATGGTGCATCTCGTGAACCAGCACGCGGCGGAAATGCTCGGGCGCTGCGCGGGCGGGGTCCAGTGTCAGCTCGATCACGCCCGGCGTCGGGGCAAAGCCACTGATGCCCCATTCGGGAATGACCTGATCGCCCGCCCGCACCACCAGATCAAAGCGCGGCAAGTCCAGATGCGCCTCGACCAGCGCCACCATCTCGCGCGCATGGGCGCGGATCTCGGCCATGACCGGGGTCAGCGCGCTGCGCGCGTTCAGCATATGCAGTTGCCAGATGGTCATGGCCCGATCCTAACCCCGCCGCCCGTCCGCCGCCAGAGGCTCAGACCTCGGGCACCAGAACCTCGCGCTTGCCGACATGGTTGGCCGCGCTGACCACGCCCTGATCCTCCATCTGCTCGACCAGTCGCGCGGCCTTGTTATAGCCGATCGCCAGCTTGCGCTGAATATAGCTGGTGGAACATTTGCGGTCGCGCGCCACGATCATCACTGCCTGATCATACAGCGCCTCGTCGCCGCCATCGCCGCCGCCAAGGCCCAGAACCGCGTCGATGTCGTCGGCCTGCCCGTCCTCGACCCCCTCGACCACGCCCGATTTGTAGCTGGGCGGACCAAAGGATTTCAGGTGGGTCACGACCTCTTCGACCTCTTCATCGCTGACAAAGGGCCCGTGGATGCGGGCGATGCGGGCGCCATTGCCCATATACAGCATGTCGCCCTGACCCAGCAGCTGCTCGGCACCCTGCTCGCCCAGAATGGTGCGGCTGTCGATCTTCGAGGTGACCTGAAAGCTGATCCGGGTCGGGAAGTTCGCCTTGATCGTGCCTGTGATCACATCGACCGAAGGCCGCTGCGTTGCCATGATCAGATGGATGCCGCTGGCCCGCGCCATCTGCGCCAGCCGCTGGATGCAGGCCTCGATCTCCTTGCCCGCGACCATCATCAGATCGGCCATCTCGTCGACGATCACGACGATATAGGGGAAGGTCTCGGGCTGGAATTCTTCCGTTTCAAAGATCGGCTCGCCGGTATCCTCGTCAAAGCCGGTCTGGACGGTGCGCTTGAACATCTCGCCCTTGCGCAGGGCCTCGGTGACGCGGCCGTTATAGCCCTCGATATTGCGCACGCCCATCTTGGACATCTTGCGATAGCGGTCCTCCATCTCGCCCACGACCCATTTCAGCGCCACGACGGCCTTCTTGGGGTCAGTGACGACCGGCGACAGCAGATGCGGGATGCCGTCATAGACCGACAGTTCCAGCATCTTGGGGTCGATCATGATCAGACGGCATTCCTCGGGCGTCAGCTTGTACAGCAGCGACAGGATCATCGTGTTGATCGCGACCGACTTGCCCGACCCGGTGGTGCCCGCGATCAGCAGATGCGGCATCTTGGCCAGATTGGCCACGACCGGATCGCCGCCGATATCCTTGCCAAGCGCCAGCGGCAGCGGCTGGGTGCCATCGCCAAAGGCGCGGCTGGCCAGGATCTCGCGCAGCAGCACCTTTTCGCGCCGCGCATTGGGCAGCTCGATCCCGATCACGGTGCGGCCCGGCACCGTGCTGACACGCGCCGACAAAGCCGACATGGACCGCGCGATGTCATCGGCCAGACCGATCACCCGGCTGGCCTTCAGCCCCGGCGCGGGTTCCAGCTCGTACAGCGTCACGACCGGGCCGGGACGAACCTCGGTGATCTGGCCCTTGACGCCGTAATCGTCCAGCACCGCCTCCAGCATGCGGGCATTCTCCATCAGCGATTCCTGCGAGATCTGCGGATGATCGCTGGTCGAGGGCGCCGTCAGCAGCGCCAGAGGCGGGCGTTCGTAATCGGACGCGCTGTCATCAAAGCGCAACGCGGGCTCGGCCTCGGCCAGCGCACTGCGCGAGGGCTCGGGTTTGCGCGTGGGCGTGACGATCTGGCGCGGCGTCTCGGCGCCAAAGGGGCGGACCTCGGGTGCGTCCCCGGCGGGGGCAGTCTCAGGGGCGCGCGGGGCTGATCCGTCGCGGGCCAGCCGTGCGGCGACGGCCGCCAGAACCGAGGGCTTGCCCGACCGCTTGCTGATCGCATCGCTGATCCGGCCACGCAGCTCAGCCTCGGTCGGGGCATCGCCGTCGTAATCCGAGTCGCGCTCGATCAGCTCGGGCTCGGGCATCTCGGATTCCAGTTCCAGATAGTCGGGCGCCGCCGCAGACCGGCGGGTGCTGCGCGCGACCGAGGGTTCGGTGCGCAAGGGGGCCGCGTCATCCGCTGGCCGCGCACCTGCGCGCGCGCCGGAGACCAGCCCCCGCACGGCGTCAAAGCCCGCGCGCGCGACATGCAGCGCCAGCCACAGGCCCGACAGGAACCGCCGCCACAGGGCGCGCAGCTCGACGCGGTCAAAGCCCAGCACAAAGGCCAGGATCGCCACGATGCCCGCCGCCACCACCAGCGCCGCCACGCGGATGCCGGTCTGCGGCGCCATCGGCAGCAGGTTCAGCAGCGCGCCCATGACCATATCGCCGAAATGCCCGCCCAGCCCATAGGTCTGCTGCCAGACCGGCCCCGGCAGCAGCGTGCTGCAATAGACCGAGACCAGCGCCACCGCGATCGGCGTGAAGATGCCGCGCATCAGCCGCCCCTCACCCCGGTGCAGCATCAGCCGCAGCCCCCAGACCAGCCCGGCCAGCACCAGCATCCACGACCCGTAACCCGCGATCATCATCAGTGGCGAGGCGATATAGGCGCCAAGGCTGCCCAGCAGGTTCTGCGCCGGTTCATCCGTCGCCGACAGAAAGCTGGGATCGTCCGCGGACCAGCTGCCCAGTATCATCGCCACCAGCACCGCCAGCAGGATCAGCCCGGCGCCCAGCAACTCTTTTCCGCGCCGCTCCAGCGCGGTCCGGGTGGTCTGGTCGAACAGCGGGTCGCGGTGTTTCGCCTGCCAGCTTGCCATGCACTCAGCCCCTTTCGTCGTAGAGCACCGCGACCAGACGGCGCAATGCCGCCTCGGTCTGGGCCGCATCTGCCACCAGAGCCACGCGGACAAAGCCGTGCCCCGGATTGGCGCCATTCACATCACGCGACAGATAGGCGCCCGGCAGCACCTGAATGCCCGCCTCTGCCCACAGCCTGCGCGCCGCCGCCTCGCCATCCTCGACGGGCAGCCACAGAAAGAACCCGCCCTCGGGTGCGCTGTAGCCCGGCACATTGCCCAGCACCCGGTCGGCGATCGCGTATTTCTGCTGATAGAGCGCAAGGCTGTCCTGCACATGCGCCTCGTCGGCCCATGCAGCGGCGCTGACCGCCTGCACCGGCAGCGGCAGGGGCGCGCCCGCATAGCTGCGCAGGCGGCGCATCTCGCGGATCTGCGCCACGCCGCCCGCCGCGAACCCCGACCGCAGCCCCGGCAGGTTGGACCTTTTGGACAGCGAGTTGAACATCACCACCCGGTCGGGCAGACCCATCGCCGTGGCCACCTGCAAGGCGCCGGGCGGGGGCGCATCGCGCCAGATCTCGGAATAGCATTCATCGGCAAAGATCAGGAAATCATGCCGCTCGGCCAGCGCGATCAGCGTTTCCAGATACGCGCGAGAGGCCACCGCCCCCTGCGGATTGGCGGGCGAGCACAGATAGGCGATTGCCACCCGGTCCAGAACCGCAGGGTCCAGCCCCGCGTAATCGGGCAGGTTGCCGGTGTCAGGCGTGGCCGCCACAAAGACCGGATCGGCCTGCACGGCGGCGGCAGCGACGGCATAGACCTGATAAAACGGGTTGGGCACCAGAATGGCCGGGCGCTGGCCGTTCTTTTCCTCGGGGCACAGGGCAAGCGCGGCGTTGAACAGCCCTTCGCGCGTGCCGTTCAGCACCATCAGCCGGTCGGGCGCGACCTCCAGATCGTATCGCCGCCCCAGCCAGCCGCTGATCGCGCCCAGCAATCCGGGTGTGCCCTCATTGGTCGGATATTTCGCCAGACTGCCCAGGTTGTCGGCCATCACCTGTGCCACAAAACCGGGCATCGGGTGGCGCGGCTCGCCGATGGTCAGAATCACAGGCGCCTCGCCCGGCGCGAGGCCCGGCGTCAGGTCGGCCAACAGCGCCCGCAGACGCGGGAATGCGTAGTCCGGCAGGTTCGAGAACCGCTCGGGGAATGCCATCTCTGCCTCGCTTTCGGGGTCTGCGCCCCGTTTCTTGGCCCAAACATTAGCGTGATCCGGGCCTTGCGTCCAGCAAAGACACGCGTGGCGGGCGGTCAGCCGACCGCCAGCGCCGCCTCGGCCCCCGCCGCCACCCGCAGCAGATGCCGGTCGCGCCCCGCATGACCCATCAGCGAGATGCCGCAGGCCGGGTGGCCGGTGGGCAGGGTGATCGCGGGCAGGCCCAGCAGATTGCCGATCCGGGTGTTGCGCAGGGTCAGCAGGTTCGCGCGCGAGAATTCGTCGGCGTCCTCCATCAGCCGGTCCACGGCGGGGGGCAGGATCGGCACCGTCGGCAGCAGCACCGCATCATGGCCACCCGCGATTTCCTTGACCCATTTGCGGCGGATGCGGGCCAGGCTTTCCCAGCCGGCGACGTAATCCGCGGCGCCGACCCCGGCCCCGCCCCGGAAGCGTTCAAGGATCGGCGGCCACATCAGTTCGGGCGCATCCTCGATCTGGGCGCGCCAGATGCCATAGGCTTCGGGCGCGAACAGCTGCGGCGACAGGGCCATAGCGCGGTCGACCCAGTCGGTCGTGACATGGGCGATCTGCGCGCCTGCGCGGGCCAGCCGGTCCACCGCATCCTCGAAGGCCGCGACCGGCCCGGCCTCGGCGCCGTCAAAGGGCACGCCGTCCAGCACCAGAAACCGCCGCCCCTCGACCGAGGCATCGGCCAGATCCGGCGCGCGCTGGTCGGCCATCAGCGCGAACAGCTCGGCGCAATCCTCGACCGTGCGCGCCAGCGGCCCGGCCACATCAAAGCGGCGGCACAGCGGCACCACGCCTTTTTCGGGCACCGCGCCAAAGGTCGGCTTGAACCCCACCAGCCCGTTCCACGCCGCAGGCACCCGGACCGAGCCGCCGGTGTCCGAGCCGATCGCCGCCGCCGCCAGCCCCAGCGCCACCGACACCGCCGCCCCGGAAGACGACCCCCCCGGCGCCAGCGTCGGGTCCAGCGCATTGGGCGGGGTCGCGGTCACCGGGTTCAGACCCAGCCCGGAAAAGGCCAGTTCGGTCAGATGCGTCTTGCCCAGACAGACCATCCCGCGCCGCGCCAGCCGCGCCGTCACGATGGCATCCTTGCGCGGCACGCGCCCCTCCAGCAGCTTTGATCCGGCCTCGGTCACCGTGCCCGCGCTGTCGATATTGTCCTTCCAGCTGATCGCCACCCCGTCCAGCAGGCTGTGACGGCGCTCCTGCTTGGCGCGGTCATGGGCGGCCACAGCCTCGGACCGGGCGCGGGCGGGGGTCAGGCGCGCATAGATGCGGGCGCTGTCGGGGTGGTCCTTCGCGGCGGCCAGATAGGCCTCGGTCTGGTCGATCGGGTCCAGCAGACCCGCCATGATCGCACGCCCCTGCTGGGTGGCCGATGCCTTCAGCCAATCCATTCAGAAATCCACCGCGATGCCGTTCTTTTCATAATCGCCAAAGCGCGCGGGTTCCGGGCCGTCGCGCCCGCCATATTCCCTGGGCAGCACGGCGGCGGCGGCGGCCTTGCGGCGGGCCTCTGCCTCGGCCAGGGCGCGCTGTGCGGCGGGCGGCAGATCAGGGCGCACATCGGCGCGCGGATCGGTGGTGTCATCACTCATGGAAACATCTCCCGAATGGGGGTATGGGCAGCGGTCACTCTTGAACAACATCTAGGCGAAGGAAAGCGTTTTGGCAAAGCCGGGCGGCGATATGGCGCGAAAGGGCG
>NZ_JBKBVD010000040.1:0-34494 GCF_046289755.1 Paracoccus sp. (in: a-proteobacteria)
CGAGGACAGGATTGCGACCTGCACTTCGGGGCTGCCGGTATCGCCTTCCTTGGTCCCGAATTCCTTGATGACACGGGCTTTTTCTTCAACAGTGATCGACATCGGGCACTCCTTTCGGATGGGGGGTTAAGGCGCAGGCCGGGATGTCGTCCAGCACAGGCCAGTCACACCGCCGACCGGATTCGCCCGGCGGATGCGCGCGTCTAGACGAAATGCGCCGCAAAGGAAAGCCCTGTCAGGCATTCACCGGCACGATCCGTACATCCTCGACCCGCAGCCCGCCATGGTCCAGCAGCCGCCCGACCGTCTGGCCGTTCACCTCCAGCAGCCAGGTGCCGTCCTCATCCTCGCGCAGGCCAATCTCTGCGGATGCGGCAACATCCTGCGGCAGATGCAGATGAATTTCGTCCCCGGCGGCGTCGAAATCCGCAATCGTCGGAAATCCTTCGGAAATCTGGCGCAGGACAAAGGTATCCTCACCCGCATTCCCCGAGGCGAAATCATTGGCCCCCGGCATCAGCGTGTCGTTCCCCTCGCCACCATTCATCCAGACGGTTTCGGGGCCGTCATGCCCGATCAGCACATCATTGCCGCGCCCGCCATCCAGATCGTCAGAGCCCGCCGTCGAGACCAGCACATCGTCGCCGTCATGGCCCGACATCCAGTCATTGCCGGACCCGCCGAACAAGGTGTCATTGCCCTCGCCGCCCAGCAGCGTGTCATCACCCTCGTCGCCATAGATCAGGTCGTCGCCGCCCTGCCCGGCCAGCAGATCGTTGCCCGGCCCGCCATGGATGACGTCATCGCCGCCCGGCCCATAAGCCGCATCGCCCTGCACACTGTCATTGCCCGGACCCGCATGGATCGTGTCATCGCCCAGACCGCCGCGCAGGTCATCGTCGCCATCGCCGCCCCGGATCACATCATTGCCGGGCGTTCCCATCAGGATGTCGTCGCCCTCCGTCCCGGTGATTTGCGCCGGAGGTTCGGGTTCAGCATCGGGCTGATCGGGGTCAGGCATGACGCGGGGCGGCGACGGCTCGTCCGTTTGCTCGTCCGGTGATTCGTCTGACGGGTCGTCATCATTCTCCTGATTCGGCGTCAACGTGCCCAGATCAAGCGCCAGACCCGCAAAGAGCAGACCGACCAGACCACCAATCATCCACATCGCAAAACCTTCCGCCGAGACACCACTGAACCGAAACCGATGCGGGCATCATACCTCAGCCCGCGCGCCCGGCGAGTCAGAAACTTAATAAAGCCTTAACGTCTGCTGGGTTGCGGGCATGAAAAAACCCGCCATAACAGCGGGTTTTCCTGTTTTCTGCGATCATCCGGGAAAGCCCCGGAAGCGCCGCCGATCAGCCCTGACGGGCTTTGAAACGGCGGTTGGTCTTGTTGATCACATAAATGCGGCCCTTGCGGCGCACGACCTGGCAGTCGCGGTGCCGGCTCTTGAGCGAGCGGAGCGAGTTGCGAACCTTCATCGGTCTTCTCCATCGTCGCGGCGCTGCGCTGCCGCCAGGAAAACGAAATGCCCCCGACGAACGGCCGGGGGCGGCGAAAAAATGGTGGGCGGTACTGGGATCGAACCAGTGGCCACTACGATGTCAACGTAGTGCTCTACCGCTGAGCTAACCGCCCGTCCTTGGAAAGTCCCTCGCCTGCGGCCAGGAACCCCTTGGTTCGCGTGTCTATACAGACGGCTTTCGGGGTATTCAAGACCTATCGGCAAGATGTTTTTCCGGTCTATAAACAATTTATGCCCGGCTGCCGAGGTCTGCCCTTTGTCACAGGCTGAACTGCCCTTTCTGGTGAAACGCCCTGCACATTGGCAGGCCGGGGTGATCTTTGCATCACCGCATTCGGGCTGCGACTATCCTGACTGGTTTCTGGCCGGAACCCGCCTGCCGATCCCGATTCTGCGCTCATCCGAGGATGCCTTTGTCGACCGGATGATCGCCTGCGCGCCCGATTTCGGCGCCGTTGCGCTGTCGGCGCGGGTGCCGCGCTGCATCGTCGATCTGAACCGGGGCGCGGATGAGATCGACCCGCTGGTCGTGCGCGGCGTGCCGCGCCACCCGCTGAACCAGCGCACGCTGGCCGGGCTGGGGGTGATTCCGCGCGTCGTCTCGCAGGGCCGGGCGATCCATGACCGCCCCATCGACCGGGCCGAGGCCGAGCGCCGGATCGATTCCTGCTGGCGCCCCTATCATCAGGCCCTGTCGGCGCTGATCGCCGAGGCGCGGGCGCGATTCGGACGGGCGATCCTGATCGACATGCACTCGATGCCCCATGACGCGCTGACACATCTGCACGGCCCGCGCCCCGACATGGTGCTGGGCAACCGCCACGGGCTGTCGGCGGCAGCCCGTATTTCGGACGCGGTCTGCGCCGCCATCGAGGCCGAAAACTGGAAGATCCGCCGGAATTCGCCGTTTTCGGGGGCTTATATCTGTTCGGCCTATGGGCGGCCGGGGCAGAATGTTCACGTGCTGCAACTGGAAATTAACCGCTCGCTGTATATGGATGAGGCGACGATCACGCCGCGCCCGGATTTCGACCTCTTCGCCGCCCGCATGGCGCGGGTGATCCGCAAACTGGCGGTGCTGGGGCGGGGGGAAAACGACGAGCCAATCGCGGCGGAGTGACCGGATGGACGGACCGATGGATGACCTGACCGCGCTGCTGGCGCAGAACATTGCCCTGATCGTGCTGGCGGTGGTGATCTTCCTCGCCGTCAGCTCGGCGGTGCGGATCGTGCCGCAATCGCAGAAATTCGTGGTCGAGCGGTTCGGCAGGCTGCGGTCGGTTCTGGGGCCGGGGATCAATTTCATCGTGCCGTTTCTGGACCGCGTCGCCCACAGAATCAGCGTGCTGGAGCGTCAGCTGCCGACCAGCCGTCAGGATGCCATCACCGCCGACAACGTGCTGGTGCAGGTCGAGACCAGCGTGTTCTACCGGATTATCGAGCCGGAAAAGACCGTCTATCGCATCCGCGACATCGACCCGGCCATCGCCACGACCGTCGCGGGCATCGTGCGTTCGGAAATCGGCACGATGGAGCTGGATCAGGTTCAGTCCAACCGCGCGCCTCTGATCGAACGGATCCGCGAATCGCTGGCCAATGTGGTCGATGACTGGGGGATCGAGGTCACGCGGGCCGAGATTCTCGACGTCAATCTGGACGATGCGACGCGGGCGGCGATGCTGCAGCAGCTGAACGCCGAACGCGCGCGCCGGGCACTGGTCACCGAGGCCGAGGGCAAGCGCCGCGCGGTCGAACTGGCCGCCGATGGCGAATTATACGCCGCCGAACAGATCGCCAAGGCCAAGCGGATCATGGCCGATGCCGAGGCCTATGCGACCCATGCCATCGCGCAGGCCATTGCCAGCGGCGGGCTGGAGGCGGCGCAGTATCAGCTGGCCCTGCGGCAGGTCGAGGCGCTGTCGCAGGTCGCGCAGGGCGAAGGCAAGCAGACCGTGATCCTGCCCGCCGCAGCACTGGAGTCGTTCCGCGACGCCTTTGGCCTGCTGAAGGGGCGCAGCGCATGAGCGCGCTGAACGGCTGGCTGTGGCTGATCGCGGCGCTGGAACTGCTGGCGCCGGGTTGGGTGTTCATGGGGCTTGCGGGCGCGGTGGGCGTGATGGCGGTGCTGATCCTGTCGGGCGCCTGGTCGGGCGGGCTGCCGATGGCACTGGTGGTGACGGCGCTGCTGTCTGCGGTGATCTGGTTCGCGCTGCGGCGTCTGGCCGGACCACGTGGCGCCGGGGGCGTCAGGATCTGGGATCGCGACATCAACGACTAGGCCGCGGGATGGGTATTTGACCGACCAGGACATGACCTTCTGCGGCGCCAAGCTGATGCTGACCCATGCCGGTCGGTTGCTGGTCTATCTGCGCGATGACCGGGCGGACCTGCCCTTTCCGGCCTATTGGGATCTGCCCGGTGGCGGGCGCGAGGGGGATGAGACCCCCGTGGACTGCGCGCGGCGCGAGCTGTTCGAGGAATTCGGGCTGGACCTGCCCGCCGCGCGGCTGCGGGGGCGGGCCTTTCCGTCGTTCTCCATGCCCGGAACCGGGTCATGGCTGTTTGCGGGCAGGCTGGAGGCCGCCGAGATCGCGGCGATCCGCTTTGGCGATGAGGGGCAGGAATGGTGCCTGATGCCGCTGGACGACTATCTGGCCCATCCCCGCGCGGTCCCGCATTTCTGCCGCTGGATCAGGGCGATGCCGGATCAGACCGCCTGAATCTCGGACAGGATCGCCTGTGCGGCGGCGCGGGGATCGGCGGCCTGCCAGACCGGGCGCCCGACGACGATGTGATCGGCGCCCGCCGTCAGGGCGGCGGCGGGAGTCTCGATCCGCTTCTGATCGCCCGCAGCCGCGCCTGTGGGGCGCACGCCCGGCGTCACGATCAGCCCGGCCCCCGGCAGCGCCCGGATCGCCGCCGCCTCGCGCGGGGAACAGATGATGCCGTCGGCCCCGGCCTCGAAGGCACGGGCGGCGCGTTCGACCGTCAGGTCATGCAGATCGCCCGCCCGGATCATCCCCGCATCCAGATCGGCCCGGTCCAGCGAGGTGAGGATGGTCACGCCCAGGATTTTCAGGCCGCTGCCCGCCGCGCCTTCCTTGGCGGCGCGCACGACATGGGGATCGCCATGCACGGTCAGGAAATCCAGATCGAACTGCGCCAGACCGCGCACCGCGGCCTCGACCGTGGCGCCGATGTCAAAGAGCTTCATGTCCAGAAAGATGCGCTTGCCGTGATCGTCCTTCAGCTCGCGCGCAAGGGCCAGCCCGCCGCCGGTCAGCATGCCCAGCCCGATCTTGTAAAAGCCGACGCTGTCGCCCAGCTTTTCGGCCAAAGCCAGCCCGTCCAGCGCATTCGGCACGTCCAGCGCCACGATCAGCCGGTCATCCATCCTCGTCACCCCTGTCTGTGAAATCGGCGCGTTATGGCACATGCGAAAGGCGCTTGAAAGCCGCGCGCGTGCCCCCCAAATCAATACCATCAGACCCGGAGGTGGGGCGTGCCGCAACAGGGCGCCCCGGAGACGGGGGCTTAGTCAAAGGAGTATCCCGATGAACATGGACAAGTTCACGGAACGGTCGCGCGGCTTCATCCAGGCCGCCCAGACCATCGCAATCCGCGAAAATCAGCAGCGTGTCGTGCCCGAGCATCTGCTCAAGGCGCTGATGGATGACGATCAGGGGCTGGCCAGCAACCTTATCACCCGCGCGGGCGGGGATGCTGCGGGCGTGCGCGAGGCGGTCGATCTGGCGGTGTCCAAGCTGCCGCGCGTGACCGGCGGCGGCGGGCAGGTCTATGTCGATCCGACCCTCGTGCGGGTTCTCGACGAGGCCGAGCAGATCGCGAAAAAGGCCGGTGACAGCTTTGTGCCCGCCGAGCGGATGCTGATGGCGCTGGCCATGGTCAACACCAATGCCCGCGACGCGCTGACGGCGGGGTCGGTCAATGCGCAGGCGCTGAATGCCGCGATCAACGACATCCGCAAGGGCCGCACCGCCGACAGCGCAAGCGCCGAGGACAGCTATGAGGCGCTGGAGAAATACGCCCGAGACCTGACGCAGGCGGCGCGCGACGGCAAGATCGACCCGATCATCGGCCGCGACGAGGAAATCCGCCGCACCATGCAGGTGCTGTCGCGGCGCACCAAGAACAACCCGGTGCTGATCGGCGAGCCCGGCGTGGGCAAGACCGCCATCGCCGAAGGGCTGGCGCTGCGCATCATCAACGGCGACGTGCCCGAAAGCTTGCGCGACAAGCGGCTGATGGCGCTGGACATGGGCGCGCTGATCGCAGGCGCCAAGTATCGCGGCGATTTCGAGGAACGGCTGAAGGCGATCCTGTCCGAGATCGAGACCGCCGCAGGCGAAATCGTGCTGTTCATCGACGAGTTGCACACGCTTGTCGGCGCCGGGAAATCCGAGGGCGCGATGGACGCCGCCAACCTGATCAAGCCCGCGCTGGCACGGGGCGAACTGCATTGCGTCGGCGCCACCACGCTGGACGAATACCGCAAGTATATCGAGAAGGACGCGGCCCTTGCCCGCCGCTTTCAGCCGGTGCTGGTCGAGGAACCGACCGTCGAGGACACGATCAGCATCCTGCGCGGCATCAAGGAAAAATATGAACTGCACCACGGCGTGCGCATCAGTGATGCCGCGCTGGTGGCGGCGGCGACCCTGTCGCACCGCTATATCACCGACCGCTTTCTGCCCGACAAGGCCATCGACCTGATGGACGAGGCGGCCAGCCGTCTGCGGATGGAGGTCGACAGCAAGCCCGAAGAGCTGGACCAGCTGGACCGCCAGATCCTGCAATTGCAGATCGAGGCCGAGGCGCTGAAGAAAGAAGACGACAGCGCCAGCCGCGACCGGCTGGAGCGGCTGGAAAAGGATCTGTCCGAGATCCAGCAGCGCAGCGCCGAGATGACCGCCCGCTGGCAGGCCGAGCGCGACAAGCTGCAGGGCTCGCGCGATCTGAAGGAACAGCTGGACCGGGCGCGGGCCGAGCTGGATCAGGCCAAGCGCGAGGGCAATCTGGCCCGCGCGGGCGAGCTGTCCTATGGCATCATTCCGGGGCTGGAAAAATCGCTGGCCGAGGCCGAGACCGGCGATGGGCTGATGGTCGAAGAGGCCGTCCGCCCCGAGCAGATCGCCGAGGTGGTCGAGCGCTGGACCGGCATCCCCACCGCCAAGATGCTGGAAGGCGAGCGTGACAAGCTGCTGAAGATGGAAGAGCAGATCGGCAAACGCGTGATCGGGCAGCTGGAGGCCGTCACGGCCGTCAGCAACGCGGTGCGCCGCGCGCGGGCGGGGCTGAATGACGAGAACCGGCCGCTTGGGTCGTTTCTGTTCCTTGGCCCCACCGGCGTCGGCAAGACCGAGCTGACCAAGGCGCTGGCCGAATACATGTTCAACGATGACAGCGCGATGGTCCGCATCGACATGTCCGAATTCATGGAGAAACATTCCGTGGCGCGGCTGATCGGCGCGCCTCCGGGCTATGTCGGTTACGACGAGGGCGGCGTGCTGACCGAGGCCGTGCGGCGGCGCCCCTATCAGGTGATCCTGTTCGATGAGGTCGAAAAGGCGCACCCGGATGTGTTCAACGTGCTGCTGCAGGTGCTGGATGACGGGGTGCTGACCGACGGCCAGGGCCGGACGGTGGATTTCAAGCAGACGCTGATCATCCTGACCTCGAATCTGGGCTCGCAGGCGCTGTCGCATCTGCCCGAAGAGGCCGATGCCTCGGACGCGCGCCATCAGGTGATGGAGGCGGTGCGCGGCCATTTCCGGCCCGAATTCCTGAACCGGCTGGACGAGATCATCATCTTCCGCCGCCTGTCGCGCACCAATATGGACGGGATCGTCAAGGTTCAGCTGGCGCGGCTGGAAAAACGTCTGGCGGGCCGCAAGATCGCGCTGGATCTGGACGATGGCGCGCGGATGTGGCTGGCCGATCAGGGCTATGATCCGGTCTTTGGCGCCCGTCCGCTGAAACGCGTGATCCAGCGGGCGCTGCAGGACCCGCTGGCGGAACTGCTGCTGTCGGGCGAGGTGCTGGACGGTTCGACGGTCAAGGTGACGGCGGGGCCCGATGGCCTGCTGGTGGCCGACCGCGTGGGGCGCGCGGGCGACAGGCTCAGCGCGGTCGGCGAAGGTCCGCGCCCGGACGTGCCGATCCACTGACGGCACCACAGACGCCAGACTGCAAAAGGCCCCGGAGCGATCCGGGGCCTTTCCTCACCCTTGCGGGCCGGTCAGAAACTGTAGCTGAGGCTGACCGCCACGGTGGCGGTGGACAGTTCGCCCGCGACGCCGTCGCGGTCAGTCTGATAAAAACGGCCATCGCGGATGTCAGAGACGCGGGCATCACCCGTCCGCTCGAAGAACCGCTGCCAGCTTGCCTCGATGCCAAGCGACAGGTCCTCGCGGATCGCATAGGTGCCCGACAGCCCGACATTCACATAGGGCTGCGCGCTGATCTTGTGGTCAAAGCGCAGGTCGCGTTGCCAGTGCAGATCGACCTCGCGCGGCTGGATGCTGACACCTGCGCGCAACAGGCCCGCGAACTGCCACGCACCCGCCTGATGGCGCGCCTCGGCCCCGGCATAGATGGCCTTGTGACGCTGCTTGTAGTCAATCGAGCGCGCCGAATCGGACTGCTCAAAGACGGTGTCGCGGAAGCCATCCTCGGAATAGACAAAGCTGCCGCCGCGCGCACGCCACGAAGCTTCGGTATATTTCAGGCCGCCATGTACGGCGATCTGCGTCTGACCAAAAGCGGCCACCTGACGGCCGAGGGTGACATCCAGATCCAGATAGCGGTGCAGATCGGTTGCAGGATGGATCGAGCGATGCGTCCAGTCGTCAGGGCCGGTGCCGGGATTAAAGGGCGCGATCCAGTCATAGTCGACCATATGGCCGCTGTTGCCGACCGCCGAGACCAGCTTGCCGCCCAGCACCCAGCCTTGCGGCAGTTCGTGGGTCAGGGCGATCTGCGCGGTGGGCACGCGCGATTTCCAGATCAGGCGGCTCAGCCGGTCGCCGTCGTCATAGACCAGCTCATCGCCGGTGATCCGGGTGTATCCCAGACCGAATTGCAAGGATGTGGCCGGCTCTGCCACGGCAGGGCTCCCGAGCAGCAGGGCCAGGGCGGCTGCAACAAACGGACGTATCATTGTGAACTCCTGACGAAAATATTCAACTGTGCGAGACACCTAGCTTGCAATTCCCGCAAGATTTGGCAACGCCGCTGCGTCACGGCTTGCCGCGACGGTGGCAGATTGGCAACGTGGCGCCATATCAGGGAGAACCACATGCTGCCACCGATCCTGCAGACCCTTCGCATTCCGGTCGTCGCCTCGCCCATGTTCATTGTCTCGGGGCCGGAACTTGTCATCGCGCAGTGCAAGGCGGGCATCGTCGGCAGCTTTCCGGCGCTGAACGCGCGCGAGAAAGACGGCGAGCCTGCGCTGCTGGAGGCGTGGCTGACCCGCATCACCGAGGAGCTGGACCGCCACAATCAGGCCAATCCCGACCGCCCCGCCGCCCCCTTTGCCGTCAACCAGATCGTGCATCGCAGCAATGCCCGGCTGGAACGCGACATCGAGATCTGCCACCGCCACAAGGTGCCGATCTGGATCACCTCGCTTGGCGCGCGCATCGAGGTCAATCAGGCCGCCCATGACTGCGGCGGCATCGCGCTGCATGATGTGATCAACAATAGCTTTGCGAAAAAGGCCGTCGAGAAGGGCGCCGACGGGCTGATCGCGGTGGCCGCAGGCGCGGGTGGCCATGCCGGGCCGCAATCGCCCTTTGCCCTGATCCAGGAAATCCGCGACTGGTTCGACGGCCCGCTGCTGCTGTCGGGCGCGATCGCCACCGGCCGCGCGGTGCTGGCGGCACAGGTGATGGGCGCGGATCTGGCCTATATCGGCAGCCCCTTCATCGCCACGACCGAGGCCAATGCCGATGCCGCCTACAAGCAGATGATCGTGGACAGCGGCGCGATGGACATTGTCACCTCGTCGCTGTTCACGGGCGTCTCGGGGAATTATCTGGCCCCCTCGATCCGCAATGCCGGGCTGGACCCGGACAATCTGGGGCAGGCCGATGCCAGCGCGATGAATTTCGGGCAGGGCGGCGCCAAGGCCAAGGCCTGGAGCCAGATCTGGGGCGCCGGTCAGGGCATCGGCGCCGTTCATGCGGTGCAATCCGCAGCCGCGCGGATCGATCAGCTTGCGGCGGAATACCACGCCGCCCGCGAGGCGGTTTCGCGCCTGTGACCTTTGCGGATGGGCTGTTCGCTTCCCATATGAGACAGCGGACGCCATCCCATCTGCGGAGGACAACTTGGCCTATCAGAAATCTCAGGATGCGATCGACCGGCTGACGCCGGAACAGTATCGCGTGACACAGGAAAACGGCACAGAACGACCGTTCACCGGCGAATATGACCACCATTTCGAGGCCGGCCTTTATGTCGATGTCGTCTCGGGCGAGCCGCTGTTCGTCTCGGCCCAGAAATTCGACAGCGGCTGCGGCTGGCCCGCCTTTGCCCGCCCGATCAGCGATCATGTGACCGAACATCACGACCAGTCCCACGGCATGACCCGGATCGAGGTGCGCTCGAAATTCGGTGACAGCCATCTGGGCCATGTCTTCCCCGACGGCCCGCGCGAGATGGGGGGGCTGCGCTATTGCATCAACTCGGCCTCGCTGCGCTTTGTGCCGCGCGACCGGATGGAGGCCGAGGGCTATGGCGACTGGCTGGATCAGATCGAGGAGCAGAGCCATGACTGAGCGCGCAATTCTGGCGGGGGGCTGCTTCTGGGGCATGCAGGATCTGATCCGGCGGATGCCGGGCGTGGTCTCGACCCGCGTGGGCTATACCGGCGGCGACGTGTCCCATGCGACCTATCGCAATCACGGCACGCATGCCGAGGGGATCGAGGTGGTCTTTGACCCCGAGATGATCACCTATCGCCGTCTGCTGGAGTTCTTTTTCCAGATCCACGATCCGTCCACACCGAACCGGCAAGGCAATGACATCGGCCTCAGCTATCGTTCGGCGATCTACTATCTGGACGAGGATCAGCGGCGGGTGGCGCTGGACACGATTGCCGATGTGAACGCGTCGGGTATCTGGCCCGGCCCTGTCGTCACCGAAGTCGCGCCCGCCCGCGATTTCTGGGAGGCCGAGCCCGAGCATCAGGATTATCTGGAGCGGTTCCCGAACGGCTATACCTGCCATTTCCCGCGTCCGGGCTGGGTGTTGCCCAGGCGCGCGGCGGCAGAATAGCCGGGTCGGTCCACGCAGGGGAATCATGAGCGATTACACATGAAAGAGGCCGGGCAATCTGCCCGGCCTCTGACAATTCAACGGTCGTGGCGCATCAGTTCTGCGCTTCGCCGTCCGTTTCAGCACCGGATTCCGCGTCGCCGTCGGCTCCGGCATCTTCGGCCACACCGTCATCGCCGTCAGTCGAACCGTCTTCCGTGGACCCGTCGGTGCCACCTGCCTCGTCAGGCGTCGCCTCATCCGGCATGACGGTCCCGACCGTACCATTCAGGGCAGCATTGTCAGTTTCCGTGTCACCGATGCCGGGCTCGCCGGTAGTTGCTGCGGGCGGGGTGGGCGCTTCGCCCTGAACCGCCCCGTCGATCACGACAAAGTCGCTTTCGCTCGGCCCGACCGGAACACCATCAACCGAGATCAGACGCCCGGTCGCGGTGCTGTAGATCAACTCGATCGGCTGGCCGTCGCGCTCGGCCAGCACGGTCAGAACCGTGCCGTCGCGTGCGATCATCACCGACGTATAACCTTGCGATTCCAGTGACGAGACGATCACCTCGTCATTCGCCGTCTGTGCCAGCACCTCGTATCCGGTGTCGGGGGTGGTGGCGACCGGCGCCTGACCTTCGATCGCGGCCTGCGGGACGGTCACATTCGTGCCGTCGGGCGTTTCGACTGACACCTGCGCATAGGCCGCAGTTCCCAGCAGCATGGCAAGAGCCGCAGCCTTGCCGGCGATCAGCGTAGATTTCATCGTACCTGTCAGCATGACATGTCTCCAGTTGCGTGATGCATTGAACGAACAACGCTTCTGGCACGGCGCGGGTTCATTCTGCCCCATTTTGCGCGCGCGACGGGTCACCCGACGGGGCATGATGTCACCCGGAATTGCGCGAATGTGAGCGGGCCGGACCGCCCCATCCGCGCCGCAGGCCGGAACCCGCCGATAGCGGTCATCGGGAAAACGCTGATCGGGCGGGGACCTGCCGCTTTTTCCGGTTTGCCCGACGGGGTCGGGCAATCCCTGCATTCAGCGGCTAGCTAGGGGTCAGCGCCACTTGGTGCATGAATGACGAAACAGGAGAATTCACATGATCCGCCACATCGCATTGGTTCTGGGTGTCAGCATGGCCGCTCCGGCAGCTTTCGCCCAAACGGCAGAGGCGCCCGAAGGCGCGGCGGTCGACAGCGCGGCGACCTACGAGGCCGCGCGCAACCAGCTTGGCATCCTGAAATACTGTCAGGAACAAGGGTTTTCCGGGGGTGAAGCTGTCGAGGCGCAGGCCCGGCTTGTCGGCATGATCCCCGAAGGCGACGCCGCCGCAGGTGACAGCGCAGAGCAGCGCGGCACCGAGGGCGTCATCTCGATCGGCGACACCCAGATCCCGCTGGCCGAAGCTGTCGAGGGTCAAGGCAGCACGGTCGAAACCACCTGCCGCGAAATCGAGACCGCGGTGAACGAAGTCGCCGCTTCGCTGCCGCAGGGCTGAGAACTGCACGGTCCTCGATACCTGAGACAAACGGGCCGCCCCACAAGGGCGGCCCGTTCCTGTCATCGCACCTCGTCGGAGCGCGGGGGGATAGGGTCATCCGGGGTCAGCAGGCCTCTTGTTGCCACCCCGGCGGCCTGCCGGTCTTCGGCGGCCGCGCCGGTCTCGACCAGATCGCGGGCCTCTTCCTCATTCTCATCTTCCAGCGCGGGCGGGTCTTCGCCGGCCAGGAAATTGCCGAACCGCTCCCATCCCGGCACATGGTCGGCCAGCACGCGCATGACCACCAGCACCGGCACCGCGATGACCATGCCGATCACCGACCACAGCCACGCCCACAGCGCCACGGCCAGAAACACCACCACCGTATTCATCTGCAACCGGCGCGAGACGAAATAGGGGGTGATGATCTGCCCCTCCAGCGAGGTCAGCCCCAGATAGGTCAGCCCGACCATCAGCGGCCAGAACAGGTCCGGCATCACGATCAGCGCCACGAGGGTCGAGATGACCACCCCGGTGATCGCCCCCAGATAGGGGACAAAGTTCAGAACAAAGGCCCCCAGCCCGAACAGCAGCGGCGCAGGCATGCCCCATGCCCACATCGCCATGCCCACGGCAAAGCCCAGCCCCGCATTGATGATCGTGATCGCGCCCAGGTAATTGCCAAGCGATTCCTCGATGGCGCGCAGGGCCAGATAGGCCGCACGCTTGTCGCGCATCCGGTCAAAGCTCTGCACGATCTTGAGATACAGCAGGTCGCCCGACGCGATCATGAAGAACAGCAGCACCAGCGTCAGCATGGTCTGCGCCAGCAGCAGTGGCGTCATCTTGGCCATCGCGCCAAGTGTCGTTTCACCGCCCTCCTGCTCGACCCGGATCGACGGGGCCGCAGACGCGTCCGTATCGGTCTGCTGCGCCTCGTCGATGCGTCGGGCGACATCGCGCAGGTCGCCCAGACTGTCGCGCACATTCTCGAATTTCTGCTCAAGCTGGGCGCTGATCAGCGGCATGTTGTTCATCGCGCGCGTCAGCGGACCGCTGGCGGCATAGGCGATCACGCCGACCAGCATCAGAATGCCAAGCGTGATGCCAAGCGCGGTCAGCCCGTCCGGCACGCCGCGCCGCTCGGCCAGCCGCCGCAGCGGCGTGAACACGAAGAACAGCAGGATCGCCATGGTGACCGGCATCAGGAAATCCCGCGCCGCCGCCACCGCAGAAAACGCCAGAATCAGAAAGATGCCGATGACGGCCCAATTGGCAAAGCGCAACATGGACTGGCCCTCAGGCTCGTCCTTGCGCGGAAGCGGGTGTCCCCCCGGTCGTGACATTCTGGCCCCCCGATGTCGCGGGGCGCGCGCCTGCGCCGCGTCGCGATCACGCTGGAACGCATCGCGGGGGCCGGTTGTTCCGGCCCCCGCGAAAAGCATGCATTTATTAAGTGTTCAGATCGCGCGATCGCCCGAAGCGTCGATGACGCGGGTGGGCAGACCCATCTCGCCCAGCAGCTCAAGGAAGGGCCTTGCGGGCAGATCCTCGACATTGGCCATCTTCTTCACGTCCCACGGCCCGCGCGCGATCAGGATCGCCGCCGCAACCGGAGGCACGCCCGCCGTAAAGCTGATGCCCTGGCTGCCGACCTCTTCATAGGCGTCCTTGTGATCGGCGACGTTATAGATGAACACCTCGCCCGGCTTGCCGTCGCGGGTGCCTTTGACCAGATCGCCGATGCAGGTCTTGCCCTCGTAATCCGGCGCAAGGCTGGCCGGGTCCGGCAGCACGGCCTTGACCAGCTTCAGCGGCACGACCTCGACCCCTTCGGCGGTGGTGACGGGCTGTTCCGACAGCAGGCCCAGCTTTTGCAGCACGGTGAACACGTTGATGTAATGCTCGCCAAAGCCCATCCAGAAGCGGACATCCGCATCCGGATAGCGGGCGGCAAGGCTGTGCACCTCGTCATGGCCCGACAGATAGGCGGTGCGCTTGCCGACGACGGGCAGATCCCATTCGCGGCCCACCTCGAACATGCGGTTCTCTGTCCAGTCGCCGTTCTGCCAGCTGTAGACCGTGCCGGTGAATTCGCGGAAATTGATCTCGGGGTCGAAATTCGTGGCGAACCAGCGGCCATGGCTGCCCGCGTTGATGTCCACGATGTCGATGCTGTCGATCTTGTCGAAATACTCGTCCTCGGCCAGACGGGCATAAGCGTTCACGACGCCCGGATCGAACCCTGCGCCCAGAACGGCGGTGATGCCGGCGCTCGCCACATCCTCGCGGCGCTTCCATTCATAGTTGCCATACCACGGCGGCGTCTCGCAGACCTTGGCCGGGTCTTCGTGGATCGCCGTGTCGATATAGGCGGCGCCTGCGCGGATGCAGCCCTCAAGCACCGTCATGTTGATAAAGGCCGTGCCCACATTGATGACGATGGCCGCGTCGATCTGACGGATCAGGTCTGCGACCGCGTCCGGGTCCATCCCGTCCAGCGCGTGGCTGGCAAAGGGCATCTGGTGGCCCTTGTCGCGCAGACTGTCGATGATCGTATCGGCCTTGGCCTGCGTGCGGCTGGCGATATGCAGATCGCCGAATTCAGCCGCCCATTGCGCGACCTTGTGGGCGGTGACCTGAGCGACGCCACCGGCACCGATAATGAGCACGTTTTTCTTCGCCAATTCTGTCTCCTTCAGGTGGCAGAGGTTGGAGCCTTCAGGAAAGGCTGGCCTTGTAATCGTCGTAACCGAAGCTGCGGACGGTGCGGATCGTTCCGTCCTCTTCGCGATGGGCAATGGCGGGCATGGCCACGCCGTTGAACCAGTTTTTCTTGACCATGGTATAGCCCGCCGCATCCGCGATGCTGACCCGGTCGCCGATGGCCAAGGGTTGCGCAAACCGCGCCTCGCCAAAAATGTCGCCCGCAAGGCAGGTCTTGCCCGCGATCTGATAGGCGTGATCGCCCTGCTGCGGCAGCTTGGCATCCTCGCGATAGATCAGCAGGTCCAGCATATGCGCCTCGGTGCTGCTGTCCACGATCGCCACCTGCTTGCCAGTGTCGATAATGTCCAGCACGCTGACCTCCAGCGTCGTGGTGCCGGTGATGCTGGCCTCGCCCGGTTCCAGAAACGCCTGCACGCCGAACTTGTCCTGAAACGCCTTGAGCCGGTCGGCCAGCCGGTCCAGCGGATAGCCCTCGCCGGTGAAATGGATGCCGCCGCCCAGGCTGACCCAATCGAGCCGCTTGAGGAAGCCGCCGAATTCGGTCTCGATCCGGGTCAGTTGCCGGTCGAACAGGTCGAAATCGCCATTCTCGCAATTGTAATGGATCATCACGCCGTTGATGCGGTCCAGCGCCTGCTCCAGCCGGTTCAGATCGGCCTCGCCCAGCCGCGAAAACGGCCGCGCCGGGTCGGCCAGATCAAAGCCGCTGGTCGAAAAGCGCGGGTTCAGGCGCAACCCGGTGGCGATGCCCTGCGCGCGGTCCGCGAAGCGGTCCAGCTGCGACAGGCTGTTGAAAATGATCTTGTCGGCATAGCCCACCGCCTCGTCGATCTCGTGATCGGCCCAGGCCACGGAATAGGCATGCGTTTCGCGGCCGAATTCCTCGTGGCCCAGACGCAGCTCGTACAGCGACGACGAGGTCGTGCCGTCCATATATTCGCGCATCAGGTCAAAGACCGACCATGTCGCAAAGCACTTCAGCGCCAGCAGCGCCTTGGCGCCCGAGGCTTCGCGCAGCCACGCGACCTTTTCCATATTGGCGCGCAACAGGGCCTTGTCGATCAGATAATAGGGTGTCTGCGGCAGGGTCATGGGCATACCTTATAGGGTCGGATCATCGGGCCATCGGCGCGAACAGCCGATATAGAGACCGGGGCCGCTTTTCGCAAGAAACCATGACAGGCGGGTGACGTCACCCTTCGCGGCGGTCAGCCCTGCCTCTGTGCAGCCCCCATACGGCGCAGCTCGCGCTTGACCAGTTCCAGCTCGGCGCGCAGCGCGGCCAGTTCGGCCAGCAGATCCTCGTCCAGCGGACGCCCCGCCATCAGCGGCAGCCGCGCGACCGTCTCACCTCCGCCCGCCAGCGCCGGTGAACCTTCGGGGCCGCTGTCGGTTGTCAGCACCAGCGTCTGAACCCCGTCCGACAGCACATCGGCAGGCAGGTTGACCTCGACCTGCCACGCCTGATCGCCGTCGGGCGTCAGCCGCGCCTCGGCCACCATCACACCCTGATATGTCAGCAGCAGACGGCCCGGCTGCCAGTTGCCGCGCAGGCGCCCGCGCCACAGACCACCCTTCAGCCCCGCATTTTCGAAATGTGGCATTGCCTTGCTCCTTACATCTGGGCGCGCGGATAGCGCGACAGAACGATGTCGCGCATCGCCACGGCGTTCATCGCGGGGGCTTCGAGGATGACATCGACCCACGCCTTGTCCACACGGCGCGCCGACAGGTCGGCATAGCCCAGATCGAACTCGACCGCGCGGCGACAGTCCCGCTGGTCCAGATCGTCGCCCAGCTTGCGCAGGATCGTTTCGGTGTTCGGCCCCTGCTGGATGTTCAGGCGGGCATAGGCGGCAATCGGGCGTTCGGCATCAAACACCGTATCGACGCGGATCACATGCTGCCCGCCCAGCCCGTCAAGCGGCTGTTCGGGCAGGCCGAGCGAATAGGACAGATAGCTGCCCTCGAACCCCATCACCTCCAGCGCAAGGCTGTATTCGGCCAGATCGGTCGCGCGCCGGTTGCGCCGCTGCCGCAGCATCAGCGCGCGTCGCGGGCAGTCGTGAAACAGCGCCACCTCGGGCGACAGCCACTCGCCGCTGGCCGGCGCGACCAGCGAACTGATCGCATTGCGCCCCTGCAGGATCTGCGGACGCCAGCGCCAGTCGGTGCCCGCAGGCAGCACCATCCGCGACAGCGAGCCGCGCGCGCCCACCGCCATCGCCTCCGAGCTTTGCAAAAGCGTGCTCAGCACCTGCTGAAGATCACGCGCCTCGTCGCGCGTGTCGTCGCTGACGGGGCGACCGGACCGGCGCGCGGCCCCAAGGATGGATTGCCAGTGCCGCGCCGACCGCGCCCTGACACGTCGCGACAACCAGTTCTGTTCCAGACGCGCCATCGCCAGAGAACCCCACTCGTAAATTGCACACAAAAAGCAGCGACGCCCCGCAAGCGCCTGTCAACCTTGCCGGCGGCGATCCGCCATGACCCCAATCCGTTGCAGCACGTCACTGACTGGATAGAACGGCAGGCCCGCCCCGGCAAGTGCCCGGCCACCGCCTTGCCCGCCTGTGCCCGCCTGTACGCGTCCCGCGCGTCAGGCGACCAGCGCATCCAGCCGGGAGGCGCAGATAAAGTCATTCACGGTCAGCCCGCCCGCATCATGCGTGGTAAATGTCACCGTGCAATAGCCCCAGCCAAAGGCGATGTCGGGGTGGTGGCCCTGCTTGTTGCCCAGCCAGGCCGCCAGGTTGGCCATCTCGACCGCCCTGGCAAAGCCCTTGAACTCGAACCGGCGGGTCAGCCTGTCGCTGGCGCCGGACAGCTGCCAGCCTGTCAGTTGCGCCATCATGGCCCGGATCTCATCGGGCCCGCAGGGGGGCGCTTTGCCCTGACAGGTCCGTTGTGACAGATCGCCTGTGGTCATGGGGTGGTCTCCTTGGGTTGCGGGACGGGGCGGATCGCCCGATGCCGGGCGGACAGGATCACAGCAAGGGCGAGGCCAGCGCCAGCAGGTTGTTGCGCAGACGCCGCAGCCTGCTCCAGCCACGGACCTCATCCAGCGTGATCTGGCGGGCGCGGGCGACATAGCTGGCCTGCCGGTCATCCAGCACGGCCACGAAATCGGGATCAAAGACGCTCATGTTGACCTCGTAATTCAGCTCAAAGCTGCGGCGGTCCAGATTGGCGCTGCCGATCATCGCCATGCGGCCATCGACGGTCATGATCTTGGAATGCAGCAGCCCCTCCTCGAACAGCATCAGCCGCACCCCGGCGGCCAGCAACCCGTAATAGAACCCCTGGCTGGTCGCGCCGACGATCAGGCTGTCGTTGCGGGCGGGCAGGATCATCGTCACCCGCACCCCGCGCCGGGCGGCGGCCTGAATGGCGGCATCCAGCGCGGCGTCAGGCACGTAATAGGGCGTGGTGATGACCACATTGTCGCGCGCGGCATGCAGCATCCCCGCCAGACAGTCCGAGACGCTGCCCGCGCGCAGATCCGGCCCGGTCGCCACCACCTGCGCGATCTTGCCGGGCGCGGCCACCGGCGCGACGGGTTGCAGCATATGGCCCAGATCGCGGCCCGTATAGCTCATCCAGTCACCCAGAAAGACCGCCTGCAACTGCCGCACCACCGGCCCCTCGACCGACAGCAGGATATCGACCCAGGGGGCGTAGCGCGCCTTGACGGCAAAGGCCATGTCGGCGCAGTTGCGGCTGCCGGTAAAGGCCAGCGCATTGTCGATCACCACGATCTTGCGGTGATTGCGCAGATCCAGCCGCTGAAACAGCATGCTGACAAAGGGCAGCCCCAGCGGAAAGGCCGTGACGCATTCGGCGCCCGCCCGGCCCATCCGCTCCCACAGATCCGACCGCACCAGCGACCGCGACCCCAGCGCATCGACGATCACCCGGCATTCGACGCCGCGCGCCTCGGCCCGGATCAGCGCCTCGGCGATCCTGGTGCCGCTGGCATCGGGCAGCCAGATATAGAACAGCACATGGACATGGTCGCGGGCGGCGTCGATCGCCTCGACCAGCCGGTCGATGGCACCGTCCGATTCCTCCAGCAACCGCAGCCGGTTGCCGCTCAGCGCCGCCATGCCGCCCACGGCCTCGTTCGCGGCCACGACCGGGCGCGCGAATTCGGGCGGATCGCTCAGCACGGCGGGGCTGGGACGGCGCAACCCGGTCAGCCGGTCGCGCGCATCGGTCATGCGCTGGACATCGGCCTGCCGCATCCGGACCTCACCAAACAGCAGATAGGCCACGATGCCCATCAGCGGCACGGCCTCGATCACCATGATCCAGGCCAGCCGCACCGAGGGCTCGACCCGTGGGCGCAGCAGCACGCGGGCCACGATGACCAGCGAAACCGAGGTATGCATCAGGAAAAAAACGGTCGCCCACATGGCGCGCATCATCCCCGCCCGTCCCGGTAATTGCAATTCCCCGCCCACCGGCCTAATTGGGGGGCTGAAACAGCCAAGGCCATTCGCGATGAACTGGATCACGAACTACGTCCGCCCGCGCATCAACTCCCTGTTCTCGCGGCGCGAAGTGCCCGAGAATCTGTGGACCAAATGCCCCGAATGCGGGACGATGCTGTTCCACCGCGAGCTCAGCGACAACCTGAACGTCTGCACCAGCTGCGATCACCACATGGCGATCACCCCGCGCGACCGCTTTGCCGCGCTGTTCGACAGCGGTGCCTTCGTCGAGGTGAAGGTGCCCGACCCCATCGCCGACCCGCTGCATTTCCGCGACCAGAAGAAATATCCCGACCGGATGAAGGCGGCGCAGAAATCCACCGGCGAAAAAGAGGCGATGCTGGTGGCCGAGGGTGAGATCGGCCGCACCCCCCTGATCGCGGTGGGGCAGGATTTCAGCTTCATGGGCGGCTCGATGGGCATGTATGTCGGCAATGCGATCATCGCCGCCGCCGAACGCGCCATCGAAACCGGCAAGCCCCTCGTCCTCTTCTCCGCCGCAGGCGGCGCCCGCATGCAGGAGGGCATCCTGTCGCTGATGCAGATGCCCCGCACCACCGTCGCGGTCGAGATGCTGCGCGAGGCGGGCATCCCCTATATCGTCGTGCTGACCCACCCGACCACGGGCGGCGTCACCGCCAGCTATGCCATGCTGGGCGACATCCACATCGCCGAACCCAATGCGCTGATCTGCTTTGCCGGCCCCCGCGTCATCGAACAGACCATCCGCGAAAAACTGCCCGAGGGCTTCCAGCGCGCCGAATACCTGCTGGAACACGGCATGCTGGACCGCGTCACCCATCGCGGCAAGCTGCGCGACGAACTCATCTCGATCCTGCGCATGCTGGGCCACCTGCCCGCCCCCACCCGCGCCGACCTGCCCGCGCCCGACCCCACCCCCGACGCAATCCCGGCCCCGCCCCCCGAACCGGCCAAAGCCGGCTAGGCTTCTTCTTCACGCAAATATCCCGGGGGTCCGGGGGCTGGCCCCCGGCGATCGACATGATCACATCCGACGCTGTTCTGGCACGCCTGATGGCGCTGCACCCCAAGGTGATCGACCTGTCGCTGGACCGGATGCAGCGGCTGCTGGCAGCACTTGGCCATCCCGAACGCGCCCTCCCGCCGGTGATCCATATCGCGGGCACCAATGGCAAGGGCAGCACCCAGGCGATGATCCGCGCGGGCCTCGAATCCGGCGGCGCCCGCGTCCATGCCTATACCTCGCCGCATCTGGCGCAGTTCAACGAACGCATCCGGCTGGCGGGCCAGCTCATCTCCGAATCAGACCTCGCCGCCACGCTGGCGGACTGCGAGGCGGCCAATGACGGCCAGCCCATCACATTCTTCGAGATCACCACCGCCGCCGCCTTCCTGGCTTTTTCGCGCATCCCCGCCGATTACACCCTGCTGGAGGTCGGCCTCGGCGGGCGGCTCGACGCGACCAATGTGATCGACGACCCGCGCCTGACGGTCATCACTCCGGTCAGCATCGACCACCAGCAATATCTGGGCGACACCCTGCCCCTGATCGCGGCCGAAAAGGCGGGCATCATCAAACCCCGCGTGCCGGTCATCATCGCCCCCCAGCCCGACGCGGCCCTGCGCGTGATCGAGGCCCGCGCCCAGGGGCTGACCGCCCCCATCATCGCCCATGGCCAGCACTGGATGATCCAGCCCGAGCGTGACGGCATGGTGTTTCAGGACGATCACGGCCTCTGGGATCTGCCACGGCCCAATCTGGCCGGTCCGCATCAGATCCAGAACGCGGGCACAGCACTTGCCGCCCTGCGCGCGCTTGGCGCCACAGACGCGCAGGCGCTGGCCGCTGTCACCCGCGCCGAATGGCCCGCCCGGATGCAGCGCCTGACGCGCGGCCCGCTGACCGATCTGGCCCCGCAGGCCGAGCTGTGGCTGGATGGCGGCCACAACCCGGCAGGCGGCGAGGCGCTGGCCGCGACGCTGGCCGCCATGCCGCAGCGGCCCACGCATCTGGTCTGCGGCATGCTGAACACCAAGGATGTCGCGGGCTATCTGCGCCCGCTGGCCCGCCATGCCGCCAGCCTGACCGCGATCGAGATCCCGGGCGAGGCCAACACCCTGCCCGCCGACCAGACCGCCGCTGCGGCCCGTTCGGTCGGCATCGAGACAACCACCGCCCCTGATGCGGGCGCAGCCATCGCCGCCATCATCGCCCGGACCCCGCGCGCCCGCATCCTGATCTGCGGTTCGCTCTATCTGGCCGGGCGCATCCTGCGCGAGAACGGCTGAGCGGCGCGGGCCAGACAGGCCCCCGCCGCAAGCATCACTCCCAGTCCCAGGGCGTCGTGAACTGCCCCAGCCGCGTGCGGATCTCGGCCTCATCGGCACCGGGCTGGCGCGCGAGATAAGCGACCAGCCCACGCTTCTTGTCCTCGCGCACGGCGCTGACATGGGCGCCGGTGCCCGCCAGAACCTCGTCATAGACCCGCGTGATCGCCCGCCTGCGCAGATCCGGCTTGAAGATCTTGCCCACCGCCGTCTTGGGCAGCTCGTCCAGAATCTCGATATGCTTGGGCACCGCCGCGCGCTCGTGGATGTGGTCCTTCGCATGGGCCATCAGCTCTTCGACCGTGACCTCAGCCTCGCCGACCAGCTCCACATAGACGCAGGGCAATTCGCCCGCGAAACTGTCGGGCTGCCCGATGGCACCCGCGAACGAGACCGCAGGATGGGCCAGCATCCCCTCTTCGATCTCGGCGGGGTCAAGGTTGTGGCCGCCCCGGATAATCAGATCCTTGGCCCGCCCGGTGATCCACAGATAGCCATCCGCGTCGATCCGGCCCAGATCGCCGGTGCGCAGATAGATGTCCTCGGCGAACAGCTTATGGTTCTTGTCCGCCTCGGTATAGGTCGAGCCGGGGAAGACGCCGGGATTGGCCACGCAGATCTCGCCCACCTCATCCACGCTGCATTCATGCACCTGCCCGGTATCGGAATGGGTCAGGATGCGGACATGGCAATAGGGCAGCGGCACCCCGACCGAGCCCACCTTCTTGACCCCGTCCACCGGGTTGCAGCTGACCAGACAGGTCGCCTCGGTCAGCCCGTAGCCCTCGGCGATCTCGACCCCGGTGGCGGCCTTGAAGCGGTTATACAGCTCGACCGGCAGCGGCGCCGAGCCGGAAATCGCGGTCTTGAGGCTGCTGACATCGGCATTGACCGGGCGCTGCATCAGGGCGGCGATGGCGGTCGGCACGGTGATCAGGAAGGTCGCGTGCCAGCGCTCGATCAGCGTCCAGAAATTGTCGAACACGCCGTCGCCCCGGTATCCGGCGGGCGTCGGCATGACCACATGCGCGCCCGAGGCGATGCAGGACATCAGCACCGGATAGGCCGCAAAGACGTGAAACATCGGCAGCGGGCACATCAGCACGTCGGTCTCATCGAACAGCAGGGTGCCGCCCAACCAGCCGTTATAGATCATGCCCGAATATTTGTGCTGCGCGACCTTGGGCGTGCCGGTGGTGCCGCCGGTGTGGAAATAGGCGGCCACGCGGTCCTGCTTGGGATCGTCAAAGTCCAGCTGGGTATGACTGCGGGCGCTGGACGCGGCCTCGAAATCCAGCACCTTGGCATGGTGTTTCGTGGCCACCTTGGGCCGGATCAGCGGCACGATATAGCGCTTGAGCCCGCGCAGATGGCGGTTCAGGTCGATCTCGACCACATGGGTCACGCCGGGGCACTGGGCCACGGCCTCGGCGGCCTTCTGCGCCACATCGGTCTTGGGGAAGGCCTTCAGCGTCACCAGCACCTTGGCACGGGTCTCGCGCAGGATGCCCGCGATCTGGGTGGCGTCCAGAAGCGGGTTGATCGGGTTCACGATCCCCGCCGTGGCGCCCGCCAGCAGCACGACCGGGGTCTCGATGCTGTTGGGCAGCAGATAGGCCACGGTATCGTCCGGCCCCACGCCAAGGCTGCGGAACAGATTGGCGGTCTCGGTCACGCGGGCGCGCAGATCGGCCCATGTCAGCGTGGTCGCCGGGTCGCGCGGCCCGGACAGCAGCTGAAACGAGATCGCGGGCCGGTCCGGGAACCGCACAGCCGTGCGCGACAGGAAGTCATAGATCGTCACCGGCAGGTCGCGCGCCTCGTAGGTGCATTCCTGCTCGATCCGGTCCCGATCCTCATATGTGCTGAACTTGCCCATGTATTCCTCCCTCTCCCCTCCTTGTGCGGCGGGTCGGACCCGCGCCTGCCTCAGACAATGCGCCGATGCGGGAAAACTGGGCAAGTCCCCCCGACCCGGCCCTGCGCCAGAACGCCGCGTCACCTCGGAACGGCGACGCGACGTCGCACTGGCCCGATCATCGTTGACGCCTGCAATATGCAACTATAGGCAGAATTCAGCTATTGGATACGCTCGGAAACTGTTTCTCAATTGTTCTGCGGTACATCGGTTCCACGCCTCAACGCTTCAATCGTATTACGGCAAGGACGCATGATCAAAGTTTTCAGTTCCACCAGCCTCGTGCTGATGGCGGCGGTTTTGTCCGCCTGCGCCACCTCCACAACAACCAGCAAGGGCGTTGATCCCTACGCCGTCCAGGTGGCCGAGGCGGGCGCGGCGACCTGCCCCGCGACCTCGCAGGCCGACAACGCGACCGGTGCCGCCGCCACGAACACGCTGCGGCAGCAGGCCGGGCTGCGTCCGGTCCAGTCCAGCATGACGCTGGCGCAGGTCGCGGCACGCCACGCCTGCGACATGGCCGAGCGGGGGCGAATGACCCATATCGGCAGCACCACCAGCGGCCCGGGCGACCGGCTGCGCGCGGTGGGCTACCGCCCCTCGATCTCGGCCGAGAATATTGCGGCGGGTCCGTACTCGCTGAACCGGGTGCTGGCCGAATGGAACGCCTCGGCGGGCCACCGCTCCAACATCATGCTGCCGCAGATGCGCGACTATGGTGTCGGTCAGGCAATCGGCGCGGACGGGCGCACCCGCTATTGGGCGGCAGTCTACGCCGCGCCGCGCTAGTTTCCGCGCAGGAACAGCGGCGCGGCTTGACCCGCCCCGGCACCGGACCGCTTATGGTTGTGTGATGCAATCAAAAGGCGAGGTGTCGGATGCGTATTCCCGCTTGGACCATTCTGATCGTCGGCGCGGCTTTCGCCGCCCCCTTGCCGGGTCCGTCCGGCCCGGGCGCCGTACAGGCCGCCGTCGCCTGTTCCGCCCCGACCGGGGCCGAGATCGCGACGATCTCTGACAACATCAACCATCAGCGGCAGGGCAATGGTCTGTCGCCTGTCCGTCTCCACCCCGCGCTGGCACAGGCGGCGGCGCAGCAGGCCTGCGACATGGCGCAGCGCGGCCGGATGTCTCATGCAGGCCGGGGCGGCGTGGGCGCACGCGTGCGGGCCGCCGGATACAGCGCCTCGGTCACAGCCGAGAATATCGCCGCCGGGCAGATGGATGCGCGGGCCGCGATCAGCGCGTGGATCCGGTCCCCGGCGCATCGGGCCAATATCCTGAACCGAAGGGTCCGCGACATCGGCGTGGCGCAGGCGGTCGGCGCCGATGGCCGCACGCGCTACTGGTCGCTGGTTCTGGCCGCGCCGCGCTAGGGCCCCGCCCCTCAGCGCCACCCCGAAAGGGGCCGCGCCCGCGTGTGACACGGCCCCTAGGCCGGGGCGCGCGCCGCCGTGGCACCGGCCTCGATGGCCGGTGACACGGCGGGACCTCACGGCGGGACCTCGCAGAACGCGCAACCGTCGCGGCTCAGGCCGCCGCCACCCCGTTGCCGCCATCGGTGAACTGCATCCGCGCCAGCCGCGCATACAGCCCCCCCTCGGCCACCAGCGCCTCATGCGTGCCCTCGGCCACGATCCGGCCCTGATCCAGCACCACGATCCGGTCGGCCTTCTTCACCGTCGCCAGCCGGTGCGCGACCACGACCGTCGTGCGCCCCTCGGCCAGCCGCGCCACAGCCGCCTGCACCAGCGCCTCGGATTCCGCGTCCAGCGCGCTGGTCGCCTCGTCCAGCAGCAGGATCGGCGCGTCGCGCAGGATCGCCCGCGCGATCGCCACACGCTGCCGCTGCCCGCCCGAGAGCATCACGCCACGCTCCCCCAGCGCGGTGTCATAGCCCGCAGGCAGGGCCGCGATAAAGTCATGCGCATGGGCGGCGCGGGCGGCGGCCTCGACCTCGGCATCGCCGGCCTCGGGGCGGCCCAGCCGGATATTGTCGCGGGCCGAGGCCGCAAAGATCACCGGATCCTGCGGCACCAGCGCCATCTCGCGCCGGAAATCGCCCCGCGCCATGTCGCGCAGATCGGTCCCGTCCAGCAGCACCCGCCCCTGCACCGGGTCCCAGAACCGCTGGATCAGCTGGATCACCGTCGTCTTGCCCGCCCCCGAGGGGCCGACCAGCGCCACCGTCTCACCGGGCCGGATCCGCAGATCGACGCCCGCCAGCGCAGGCGCATCGGGGCGGGTCGGAAAGCGGAAGCTGACCCCCTCCAGCACCAGCTCGCCCCGCACCGGGCGCGTCAGCGCCACCGGCTGCACCGGATCGCGCACCCCGTCCTCGGCCGACAGCAGGTCCGCCAGCCGCTCGGTCGCGCCCGCCGCGCGCTGCAATTCGCCCCAGATCTCGGACAATGCCCCCGCGCCGCCCGCCACGAGGATCGCATAGATCACGAACTGCACCAGCTCGCCCGCCGTCATCGCGCCCGCCGCCACATCGCGCGCGCCGACCCACAGCACCCCGATCACCCCCGCAAAGATCAGGAAAATCACGATGGCCGTCATCACCGCCCGCGTCTTGATGCGGGTCAGCGCCACGTCGAACGACCGCTCGGTCACGCCGTCAAAGCCTGCGATGCTGCGCCCCTCATGGGTATAGGCCTGCACCGTCTGCGCCGACAAAAGCGCCTCGGAGGCCGTGCCCGACGAGGCCGCGATCCAGTCCTGATTTTCGCGCGACAGCTTGCGCAGCCGCCGCCCCAGCACGATGATCGGGATCAGGATCGCCGGCACGATCAGCAGCACCAGCCCCATCAGCTTGACCGAGGTAAAGGCCAGCATCGCCATCCCCCCCGCCAGGATCAGGATATTGCGCAGCGCGATCGACAGCGACGAGCCGACGACCGACTGGATCAGCGTCGTGTCGGTGGTGATCCGCGACAGGATCTCGCCGGTCATCACGCGTTCGAAAAAGCCGGGCGACAGGGTGATGACGCGGGCAAACACCGCCTTGCGGATGTCGGCCACGACCCGCTCACCCAGCCGCGTCACAAAGAAATACCGCGCCGCCGTGCCCAGGGCCAGACCGGCCACGACCAGCAGGGCGGCGCCGAAATACTGGTCCAGCAGCCCCGCGCCATCGTCGAAATTGTCCACCACCCGCCGCGCGGCCAGAGGCAGGATCAGGCTGATCGCCGAGGTGACGATCAGCGCCGCCACCGCCAGCGCGACCTGACCCCGATAGGGCCGCACAAAGGGCCACAGCGCCGCCAGCGCCCCCACCCGTTTGCTGACCGGGCGATCTTCCAGATTGCTTGTCCCGCGTGCCATGACTGCCTTTCCGTGATGCAGCCAAGGTTTAGGCCGCAGGGGGGCCGGAAACAAGCGCGGCAACCCGACGCGGGGGCAACGTGCGGCTCAGACCCTGATCGCCCCCGTGCGCAGCGCCCGGGCCAGCGCATCGACGGCCTGCGCCAGCCGCCCGTCGATCACGTCCAGATATTGGGTCCAGTCACCCAGCCCCCGCAGCTCTTCGGCCCCGTCCGAGATGCCGCGCAGCCCGATCAGCGGCACGCCCGCCCATTGGGCCGCGCGCAGATGGGCAAAGGTCTCCATATCCACCATGTCCTGCGCGATGCCGGTGTAAGCCGCGCCGCTGACAATATTGCCGCCGGTGGACAGGCTGGCCTCGGGCAGGCCGGGAATGCGATGGGGCAGCGCGATCTGCGCGGGCAGGTCCAGAAACGGCACCGTACCGCGCGCAAACCCCAGCGCCGAGGCGTCGATGTCGCGCCACGCGACGGCGCTGACCTGATAGACCTGCGCCTGCGCCAGCCGCGCCGATCCGGCCGACCCAAGCGAAACGACCAGCCGTGGCGGCACAGCCATCCGCGCCAGCGCGGCGGTCAGCTGCACCGCCGCCTCGATCGGCCCGACGCCGGTGATCAGCGGCGTGATCCGCGCCGCCAGTTCGGGCCCGTATTCTGCGCGCGCCGCCATCACGAACAGCACCGGCACGCCAGCAATCAGATCGGGGGTCATCCGGGCTTCCCTTCCGCAGTGTTTCCTTCGCGTCGCACGGGCCTGACGCTGCGGTCAATGCCTCTTGCGGCGCGGCGGGGGGCTGTGGCAGGGGTGCGGACGCAACAGGCAGGGGGCACCATGGGCAGGATCAGCGCACGTTACCGGACCCTAGTGGCCCAGGGCAGCCTGCGCGCCGATCCCGCGCAACAGGCCGTGCTGCCCCATATGGACCGGGTGCTGGACGAGATGCTGGCCAACCCCGCCCCCGCGCCACGCCCCCGTTCCGCCTGGCGGGCGTTTCTGGGCGTGGGCAATCCCGATCCGCTGCCCGGCGCGCAGGGCCTGTACCTGTGGGGCGGCGTCGGGCGCGGCAAGTCGATGCTGATGGACCTGATGGCCGAGACGGCGCAGGCTGCGGGCATCCACTGCCGCCGCGTGCATTTCCATGAATTCATGCAGGAAATCCAGTCGGGGCTGGAGGCCGCGCGCAAGCGCAATGAACAGGACACCGTCCGCCCCGTCGCCATGGCCGTCGCGCGCGAGGTGCGCCTGCTGTGCTTTGACGAGATGCAGATCACCGATATTGCCGATGCGATGATCGTGGGGCGGCTGTTTCAGGTGCTGGTCGATCAGGGCGTGGTGATTGTCACCACCTCGAACCGCATGCCCGAGGATCTGTACAAGCACGGGCTGAACCGCCAGCTTTTCCTGCCCTTCATCGCGCTGCTGCGGGCGCGGATGGGGGTCATCTGCCTCGACAGCCAGACCGATTACCGCCAGAACCGCACCACCGGCGGGCAGGTCTGGTTCGCCCCCGCCAATGCCGAGGCCCGCGCGGCCATGGATGCGATCTGGGACGATCTGACCGAAGGCGCAGCCCCCGTGCCGGTCCATATCGAGGTCAAGACCCGTCAGGTCGAGCTGCCCGCCTGCGCCGGTCGGGTGGCGCGTGCCGGGTTCTGGGATCTCTGCGGTCGCCCGCTGGGGCCTGCCGATTATCTGGCCGTGGCCCGCGCGGTGGATGTGCTGCTGATCGACGGCGTGCCGCGCCTGTCGGCCTCGAACTACAACGAGGCCAAGCGCTTCGTCACCCTGATCGACGCGCTCTATGAGGCGCGCGTGCGCCTGATCGCCAGCGCCGCCGACCTGCCCGAACAGCTGTATAACGAGGGCGAGGGCAGTTTCGAATTCGAACGCACCGCCAGCCGCCTGCGCGAGATGCAGGACGCCGGCTGGGGCCGCGAGGCGCCGCCGGACGCCCCCTAAACGCCCATCTCCTGACGGCCCCGCGCGACCAGTGCGCGCAGTTCCTCCATGCTCAGCGCGCCGAATGCCGCCTCATCGCCGCAGACAAAGGTCGGCGTGCCCGCCAGCCCCATATGCTCGGCCAGCAGATGCGTCATCGAGATGTGCCGCTCGACCCGGTCGCTGTCCATCTCCTCGCGCAGTGCCGCCTCGTCCAGCCCGATCTCGCGGGCCACCCGCATCACCACCGGCAGTTCGACCCGCTGGCGCTGACCCAGCAGCCCCGCATGCATCTGCCAGTAACGCCCCGTCGTCAGCGACGCCAGCGAGGCCCGCGCCGCGAAATCCGACCCCGCGCCAAAGATCGGCCATTCGCGGAAGACCACCCGCAATTCGGGGTCCTCGCCGATCAGCCGCTGGATGCGCGGCATCATCGTGCGGCAATGCGGACAATTGTAATCAAAGAACTCGCTCAGCGTGATATTGCCGTCCGGGTTGCCCAGCACCGGCGAGGTATCGTCGCGCTCCAGCGCGCGGCGGATCTCATCGGGCATCGGGTTGGCGCGCTGTGCAAGGGCGGGCAGCGCGCTCAGCGCCAGCCCGGCGGTGGCACTGGTCAAAAGGCTGCCCAGAAGGCTGCGGCGGGTCGGCATGGCGTGTCCTCTCGCGGTCGGGGTCCCCTTGGGGGTAGCCCGCCGCGACATATGCGTAAACGCCGATACGTCCCGCGCAGGGTCACGATGCCGTCAGGTTGCCGCCGTCAGGTTGCCGCTGTCAGGTCACATCCGATCTGCGGTGAAATTCCGGCCGGTCCCAGCTGCCCTCGCGCAGGATGCGGGCCAGCACGGCCACCGCCCGGTCCACGTCATCGGCATTGTTATACAGCGGCGCAAAGCCAAAGCGCAGCACATCGGGCGCACGGAAATCCCCGATCACCCCTGCCGCAATCAGCGCCTGCATCACCGCATAGCCCTGCGGATGGCGAAACCCGACCTGCGATCCCCGCCGCGCCGGATCGCGCGGGCTGTTCAGCACCAGACCGGGGCATTGGGCCTCGACGCCCGCGATGAACCGCTCGGACAGCGCGATGGAGGCGGCGCGCAGATCGGCCATATCGACGCTGTCCCAGATGTCCATCGCCGCCTCCAGCGCGGCCAGCGCGATCACCGGCGGCGTGCCCACGCGCATCCGCTCGATCCCCGGCGCGGGGCGATAGTCCAGATCAAAGGCAAAGGGCGCCGCATGGCCCATCCAGCCCTGCAGGATCGGCTGCGCGGCTTCTTCATGGCGCGGATGGGTCCAGATAAAGGCAGGCGCGCCCGGCCCGCCATTGAGGTATTTATAGGTGCAGCCCACCGCGAAATCGGCATCCGCGCCCAGCAGATCGACATCGACCGCCCCCGCCGAATGCGCCAGATCCCAGACCGCCAGCGCCCCCGCCGCATGGGCTTTGGCGGTCAGGGCCTTCATGTCATGGCGCCGGCCCGTGCGGTAATCCACCTCGGTCAGCATCAGAACGGCCAGCTCGGGGGTGATCGCCGCCTCGACCGCGTCGGGGGCCACCACCCGCAGCTCGGCGCCCACCGCGCGGGCCAGCCCCTCGGCCACGTAAAGATCCGAGGGGAAATTGCCGCTGTCCGACAGGATCACGGCCCGGTCGGGGCGAAGGGCGCGGGCGGCGCTGACGGCCTGAAACACCTTGATCGACAGCGTGTCGCCCATGACCACCTGCCCCGGCCCGGCGCCGATCAGCCGCGCGATCCGGTCGCCCACCCGGCGCGGCTGGGTATACCAGCCCGCCTTGTTCCAGCCGGTGATCAGCATCTGCGCCCATTCATCGGCCATCATCCGCGCGACCCGCCCGGTCGCCGCGACAGGCATCGGCCCCAGCGAATTTCCGTCCAGATAGGTCACGCCCTCGGGCAGGCTAAACGCTTCGCGGGTCTTGGAAAAATCTGGCATTTTAGGCTCCCTCTTGACGCAAGGCTAGCATCGCGCATGCTTGGCGGAAAGAGTGAGGCGTTGATGCAGTACAAGATTACCGATTGGGACGACGCCTATGCCAATGGCGCCTATATTCCGGGGTCCAAGGATTTTCTGCCCCGCTGGACCGAGGCTGCCGCGACCTTTCGCGCCGGTCACCGGCCCCTGCCGCTGGGGCGCGGGCATCTGTTCGTGCCGCCGGGCAAGCCGCGCGGGCTGATGGTGTTCATCCATGGCGGCTACTGGATGCGGTTCGAGCCGTCGGTCTGGTCGCATCTGGCGGCGGGCGCGCTGGCCTCGGGCTGGGCCTGCGCCATGCCCGCCTACCGGCTGGCGCCGCGCGCCCGCATCACCCAGATGACGGCCGAGGTGGCGCGCGCGGTGTCAAAGGCCGCGTTCAACGTGGCCGGTCCCATCGTGCTGACCGGCCATTCCGCCGGCGGCCATCTGGCGGCGCGCATGGTCTGTCAGGGCGTGCTGCCCGACAAGCTGGCCGCCCGGATCGTCGGCTGCGTCCCCATTTCGCCGATCACCGACCTGCGCCCGCTGCTGCGCACCGAGATGAACCAGACCCTGCGTCTGGACGAGGCCGAGGCGCTGGCCGAAAGCCCGGCTTTGCTGACCCCGCGCGAGAACATCCCCGTCACCACCTGGGTCGGCGCGACCGAGCGGCCCGAGTTTCTGCGACAGGCCCGGCTGCTGGCCAATATCTGGGCGGGACTGGGCGTCTCCACAGATTGCGTCATCGACCCCGGCCGCCACCATTTCGACGTGATCGACGGGCTGTCAGATCCCGACAGCCCGCTGATGCACCGGCTGCTGGATCACAGCGGATCGCGGTAATCGAAACTTTCAGGGTCCGGCCCGGTCCGGTGGCCGCGATCCAGCCCGTCCAGCGCGGCCATATCCGCCCCGGACAGCGCGAAATCCAGCACCGCGAAATTCTCGGCCAGCCGGGCGGGGCTGGCGGATTTCGGGATCACCGACAGCCCGTGCTGGATATGCCAGCGCAAAATCACCTGCGCCGGGCTGCGCCCCAGCCGTTCCGCGATCCGCACCAGCTCCGGCGCCCCGAACGCATCGCCGCGGCCAAGCGGCGTCCAGCTTTGCGTCACGATGCCCAGCCGCCGGTTCACCTCGCGCAGATCGCGCTGCACCAGCGAGGGGTGCAGCTCGATCTGGTTGACCGCAGGCGCCACGCCGGTCTCGTCGATCAGCCGACGCAGATGCGCCTCGTGGAAATTCGCCACCCCGATGGACCGGATGCGCCCCTCATCGCGCAGCCGGATCAGCGCCTTCCAGCTGTCGACATAGGTGTCGAACATCGGCAGCGGCCAGTGGATCAGATACAGGTCCAGATACGCCAGCCCGGTCCGCGCCATCGTCGCATCAAAGGCCCGCAGCGCGGCGTCAAACCCCTGCGCGTCGTTCCACAGCTTCGAGGTCACGAACACCTCGCCCCGCGGCAGGCCCGATCCCCGCACCCCCTCGCCCAGCCCGCGTTCGTTGCCATAGGCGGCAGCGCCGTCGATCAGGCGATAGCCGATGCGCAGCGCCTGCGCGACGGCCTCGGGCGTGGCGGCATCATTGATCTGCCAGATCCCCGCGCCCAGCTGCGGCATCCGGTTGCCGTCATTCAGCGCCATCATCGGTTGGGTCATCCCCTCACTCCTCTCGCATGTCACGGGCCAACGCCGCCCGCCCGCACCGGGTTCAGCCCGCGAAATCCCCCGGCTCCGCCCCGGTCAGCGCCAGCAGCCGGTCGGGGGCAATCGCAAAGATATGGCGCGGCGTCCCGGCGGCGGCCCAGACCTGCGCGAACTCCGCCAGCCTCGGGTCAAAGAAGGCGCGCAGCGGGCGCAGATGGCCCACCGGCGCCACGCCGCCGATCGCAAAACCCGTCTCGGCCCGGATCAGCGCCGCATCCGCGCGCCCCAGCGCCTCGCCCGCCAGGGCCGAGGCCCGCGCGCCGTCCACCTGCCGCCCCCCGGCGGTCAGAAACAGCATCACATGGCCGCTGTCCTCGCCGCGGAAGATGATCGACTTGGCGATCTGATCGACATGGCAGCCCGCCGCCGCAGCCGCCTCGGCCGCCGTGCGCGTGCTACCCGGCATCTCGACGATCTGCACCGCCTCGCCCGCCGCCTCCAATGCCGCGCGCACCCGCGCCAGGCTCTTGCTCATCGCATCCTCATCCGCTGTCCGCGCCATCCTTGGCCGCCCCGCGCGCCGCGTGCAAGCCCGCCGCCTCTTGCGATGTGGCGCCGGACGTGATGTGCCAAGGCAAACGCAATCCGGGAGAGGCACGCGATGCAGGTCTATACGCTGGTGGTGGAACTGGGGCGCAGGTCGGGCGACGGCCTGCCCAAGGGCGCGACGGGCGCGGGGCTGGTCTGCTACGCCCCCGGACAGGACGAGGCCGAGGCGGTGCGCGAGACCGTGGCGATCCTGAAACAGGCCGAGATGGCGCCGCTGGACGTGACCGGCTATGGCACGCTGGCCGAGCGTCTGGCCGAGGGCCACGAGATCGACGATGACGAACGCGCCCTGATGCAGCGCGCACTGGACGAGAATTCCGTCATTATCGCCCAGATGACGCCATGGTTCGGGGACCGCCCCGCCGATGGCGCCGACGGCCTGCTGAACTGATCCGCCCTCACGGCTTCGTGAGTCGATGAGAGGCTCGGGGCCGCCACCAGTCCCGTGCCTTGCCTATGCAAGCCGCGCATGTTGGGCTAGGCTATCGTTAAGCACAAAAAACAGCAGTCACGAACAGGCGATCCCGATGAGCATTCCCCGCATTCTTCTGTCCACCGCGCTGATCGGCGCCCTTGCCTCCTGCGCGGCGCCGGTCTCGCGCATGCCGGGGGCCTCGGCCTCGCCCGCATCGGCGGTGACCCCCTCGGCGATTCCGCCCGCAGCACCCGGCGATCAGGCCGGGCTGCAGCGTTTCGTGCAGAATTTCCGGTCGCGCGCCCTGTCCTCGGGCGTCTCGGCCGGGACCTATGACCGCGCCATGTCACTGGCCCGCTACAACCCCGAGGTGATCCGTCTGGATCGCCGTCAGGCCGAATTCTCGCGCCCCGTCTGGCTCTATCTGGACAGCGCCGTGTCCGACAACCGCATCACCACCGGGCGCCAGAAGAACGCCGAACTGGCGCGCACCCTGGCCGCGGTCGAGGCCCGCTATGGCGTCCCGCGCGAGATCGTGCTGTCGGTCTGGGGCATGGAATCCAACTTCGGCGCCAACCGGGGCCGGATGCAGATCATCCCCTCGCTGGCGACGCTGGCCTATGATGGCCGCCGCGGCGAGATGTTTCAGAACCAGCTGATCGCCGCGCTGCGCATCATTCAGGCGGGCGACACCGCGCCCGAGGCGATGCTGGGCAGCTGGGCGGGCGCGATGGGCCACACCCAGTTCATGCCGACCTCGTATCTGGAATATGCCGTCGATTTCAACGGCGACGGCCGCCGCGACATCTGGTCCGAGGATCC
>NZ_JBKBVD010000041.1:0-33581 GCF_046289755.1 Paracoccus sp. (in: a-proteobacteria)
GGGGCACTGGTCGAGATGATCAGCGCCCGGCCATCCCGCTTGCCCAGACCGGACAAAATGGCGTTTTCGAGGTTGTCGCCCTTTTCGCGTTCCCATGCCGCGCGTTCGTCCATGATCGCCAGCGTCGGCGCGCCGCCGAGGATCGACTTGCCATCTGCTGCGATGACGCGCGCAAGCCCGCCGCCGTTGCCCTCAAATTCGACTTCCAGCTTTGACCCGCGCCGGATGATGAATAGCGCTTGGTCCGATTCCGGCAGGCCCTGAATGTATCCCAGCAGGAAATTGAAGGCGATGCGGGCCTGATCGCGGTTCCGGGCGGCAAGGATGATTTCGCGCTTGGGCTGAGGCATCTCTTGCAGCGCGCCGACCAGCTCGGCCAGCGACAGACCCGCCGCCAGCGCCGTCTTGGCGTTGCCGCGACCAATCGACAGCACGCCGACCATGACATTCCTGGAAAAGGTGCCTTTTACGAATTTCCGCTGAAAATCCGCCAGTTTCAGGGGTTTTCCAGCCTTTTTGCCCTCAGGAACCGACAAAAGCCCCAAAAACTGAATTGCGCGGATGCCGGGCGATTTTCCCCGGATTTTTTCGAGAAGAGAGAAAGCAACAGTCTGTCGTCGGTCCTGCTGGTTTTGCGAAACCGGGGCATTGGGACCATTCCCGAACAGGTCGGTCGCTGCGTTGTCGGTCATCGTCATCTCTCCGCCTTCTCTGTCGCTCTCGGGCTGTCCTGCCCATCGGTTCAGCCCGTTGTGACGGTCAGGAAGCGGGTTAAGGGCCGGGGTTAAAAACCCAGCTTTCCCGCCCTGACCGCCGCGATCTTGACCTGCCCATTCGGACGAGCCCGCCGCTTAGGTCAGTCCTGCCTTTCCCAAGGCTCGGACCGCTCTCCCATGTTCGCCGCCTTTGGGTGGCAGCGGGGCCTTAGGGCTTGGAGAGACCGCGTGACGCGGGATAGCTGCCCTTGCGCTCTGGCCCGTTCCCGGTAGCGCTTGAGGACGGATGCGCCGGCTAACCCGTGAAAGCCCGCATCCGCCCGCAGCCCGCGCGTGTGGCGCGGGCCGTGTTGGTTTCATTCGATCAGATCGGGATCGGCCTCCCCCACCGTCTGGGGCAGCTCGGCCACCAGCCGCCGCATGACCGACAGTTGCCTGTCACTGGGCCGCCAGTCGGGTTTCTTCCGGTCGCGCTGGATGGACAGGGCAAAGCCCCGTGACCAGCCGGACGCATCGGCAATGACGCGGGGCCAGCTGAACAGCAGCCGGTCAATATCGGGATCGCCGGTATATGCGAGGTTCGCGCTCATATCCGCACCCGCCGATACCTGGCGACGATCCGGGCGAATTGAGGTGACCGGGCGGAAAGCTTGGTTTCTTCCGGGCCGCGCGCATCGAAATAGGCCAGCGCCTGATCCATGATCGCCAGCCGCAGATCGACCGGCACCACCGCGCTGTCAGGCCAGCCCGCCAGATACTCGATCACAACCGGGCCGTCCGGGGGCAGCTCGGCCAGCCGGATTGCGGGACGCAGGCCGGTCAGAACCGTGAAACCCAGAACCGGCGTGCCATCTGCCGTGATGCTGACGCTTGCAGGATCGAAGGCGGGAATGATGGGCAGGGGGAAGGTCTGTCCGCCCCACCAGCGATCCAAGCTGACCCGGATTCGCTGAGACAGCAGGGCAAGTTCACCGAAGCTTTCGGCCTCGTTGGCAGCCGCTTCGGCCATCTGCGCGATTTCCGCGTCAAAATAGTCGTCATCTGAGGTTCTCAGATGCGCCCGCAACGCTTCCAGCGTGGTGACCATCTCTTGGGGGAAGTCCAGACGTTCGATGATCATGCAGCGGCCCGCCCGTCGATGAAGGAACGGAAGGCTGCCTGATCCTCCGGCGCGAGGCGCGCATAGCAGGCGGCGCAATAAGCTTTCAGCTCGGCCCGGCTTGCCTCTCCGGCCCAGAAATTGGCCTCGGCCATGATCTGCCCGAAAAGGGGCATCGGCATTCCGGCGCGCAGGCCGTCCAGAATGGGTTCGAGGAAGGGCACGCGGTCGGCGGGGTCACAATCGGCAACTGCGCGCGCCAAAGCCCTTGCCGCAGATTCCCGGATCAGGTTATGGTCGATCCAAGATAGCCAGTCTTGATATTCAGTCCCGGTTGCGCCCGCCAGCGCACCGGGATTTTCTTTTTCCGGTGCCAGAACTTCCAGCGAACATTCTGTGTCAGATTTGTGCCACAACGGGTTGCGCGTTCCCGCCCCGTTCTGTTCCAACCCGCAAGATTCAGCAGGGGTCGGATCAACAGGGCTTGCAGTATTTACAGGGGACGCGTATGTCCCACGGCGGGACACCCCTCCCCAACGAGGGGCTTTTAGCTGGAAGGCTAGCCAAATGACCGATCTTCCGATCCCGGCCGCGCGGCCGGAAAATCCGCGCTTTTCTTCGGGCCCCTGTGCCAAGATCCCCCATTATTCGCTGGACATGTTGTCGGACGCGCCGCTTGGCCGCTCGCATCGTGCCGCTGTCGGCAAGGCCAAGCTGGCGGAAGCCATCGACCTGACCCGCGAGGTTCTGGGCGTTCCGGCTGGCTATCGTATCGGCATTGTTCCCGGCTCGGATACGGGCGCGGTCGAGATGGCGATGTGGTCGCTGCTGGGGCAACGCCCGGTCGAGATGCTGGCCTGGGAAAGCTTTGGCGAGGGTTGGGTGACCGATGCCGTCAAGCAGCTGAAGCTGGATGCGGTGGTTCGCAAGGCCGGTTACGGCAAGGTGGTCGATCTGGCAGAGGTCGATTTCGACCGCGATGTCGTCTTTACCTGGAACGGCACCACCAGCGGCGTGCGCGTGCCGAACGGGGACGCGATTCCGGCGGACCGCGACGGGCTGACCATCTGCGACGCGACCAGCGCGGCCTTTGCCATGGACCTGCCCTGGGACAAGCTGGATGTGGTGACCTTCAGCTGGCAGAAGGTTCTGGGCGGCGAGGGCGCGCATGGCGTGCTGATCCTGTCGCCCCGCGCGGTCGAACGGCTCGAATCCTACACCCCGGCCTGGCCGCTGCCCAAGATCTTTCGCATGACCAAGGGCGGCAAGCTAATCGAGGGCATCTTCAAGGGTGAAACGATCAACACGCCGTCCATGCTGGCGGTCGAGGATTATCTGGTGGCGCTGAAATGGGCGCAGTCGATCGGGGGGTTGTCTGCGCTGATCGCGCGGGCGGATGCCAATGCCGGTGCGGTGCGTGATTTCATCGCGGGCAAGGGCTGGATCGCGGATCTGGCCGAGGATCCGGCGACCGCGTCGACCACCAGCGTCTGTGTGAAATTCACCGATCCGGCGATCAGGGATGGCGCGGCTTTCGCCAAGGCCGTGGCCAAGCGGCTGGAGAAGGAAGGCGTGGCGCTGGATGCGGGCGCCTATCGTGATGCGCCTGCCGGGCTGCGGATCTGGTGCGGCTCGACCGTCGAGGCGGCGGATGTCGTGGCGCTGATGCCCTGGATCGAGTGGGCCTATCGCGCCGAGCTGGCCGCGCAATAAGCATCAAGGCCGGGGGCCAGCCCCCGGACCCCCGGGATATTTCCAGACCAAAGCAGGATATGCGTCGGCGCGGCCATGAGGGCCCGGACGCTTGCACAAGGAAGACTGACATGCCGAAGGTTCTCGTGTCCGACAAGCTGTCGGAAACCGCCGTCCAGATTTTCCGCGATCGCGGTGTCGAGGTGGATTACCTGCCCGATCTGGGCAAGGACAAGGACAAGCTGGCCGAGGTGATCGGGCAGTATGACGGGCTGGCCATCCGCTCGGCCACCAAGGTCACCGACAAGCTGCTGGAGGCGGCGGGCAATCTGAAGGTGATCGGGCGCGCGGGCATCGGGGTCGACAATGTCGACATTCCGGCGGCCAGCAAGAAGGGTGTGATCGTGATGAACACGCCCTTCGGCAACAGCGTCACCACCGCAGAACACGCCATCGCGATGATGTTTGCCGTGGCGCGGCAGCTGCCCGAGGCCAGCGTTTCGACCCATGCCGGCAAGTGGGAGAAGAACCGTTTCATGGGGGTCGAGCTGTTCAACAAGACGCTTGGCGTCATTGGTGCGGGCAATATCGGCGGGATCGTCATTGACCGCGCTTTGGGGCTGCACATGAAGGTGCTGGCCTATGATCCCTTCCTGTCCGAGGATCGCGCCAAAGAGCTGGGCGTGACCAAGGTCGAGCTGGACGAGCTGCTGGGGCGGGCCGATTTCATCACCTTCCACGTGCCGCTGACCGACAAGACCAAGAACATCCTGTCGCGCGAGGCGATTGCGAAACTGAAGCCCGGTGTTCGGATCATCAACTGTGCGCGTGGCGGGTTGGTTGACGAAGAGGCGCTGGCCGAGGCGCTGAAGGATGGTCGCGTGGCCGGGGCCGCATTCGACGTGTTTGCCGTCGAGCCTGCGACCGACAGCCCGCTGTTCAACCTGCCCAATGTGGTCGTCACCCCGCATCTGGGCGCCGCCACCACCGAGGCGCAGGAAAACGTGGCCCTCCAGGTGGCCGAGCAGATGTCGGATTACCTGCTGACGGGCGCGGTGCAGAACGCGCTGAACATGCCCTCGGTCACTGCCGAAGAAGCCGCCGTGATGGGGCCGTGGATCAAGCTGGCCTCGCATCTGGGCGCGTTCGTGGGCCAGATGACCAATGAGCCGATCAAGGCGATCAACGTGCTGTATGATGGCACCGTGTCCGGGATGAACCTGAACGCGCTGAATGCCGCCGTGATCGCGGGCGTGATGAAGGCGGGCAATCCGGATGTGAACATGGTCTCGGCCCCGGTCATGGCGAAGGAGCGCGGGGTGCAGGTCTCGACGACGCGGCAGGACAAGGCGGGCGTGTTCGAGGGCTATATCAAGCTGACCTGCGTGACCGACACGCGCGAACGGTCGATCGCGGGCACGGTCTTCAGCGACGGCAAGCCGCGTTTCATCCAGATCCGGGGCATCAATGTCGATGCCGAGGTGGGAAGCCACATGCTGTATACCCGCAACAAGGACGTGCCGGGCGTGATCGGTGCGCTTGGGATGACGCTTGGCGATCTGGGCGTGAACATCGCAAACTTCACTCTGGGACGTGCGGCAAACGGGGCGGATGCGATCGCGATTCTGTATCTGGACGAGGCCATCAGCGACGCGGCGCTGGCGACCTTGCAGGCCACCGGCAAGTTCCTGCAGGCCCGCCGTCTGCAGTTCGAGGTTTGACCTTGGCGCCGCGCGCCCCTACCCAAGGGGCGCGCGGCAGGCAGAGGGACGATATGCGACTTTATGCGATTGGTGACATTCACGGGCAGCTTGACCTGCTGAAAGCGGCGCATCAGCGGATCCATGAGGATGGCGGCGCCGATGCGGTGATCGCCCATGTCGGCGACCTGATCGACCGGGGCCCCGATTCGCGCGGCGTGGTCGAGTATCTGCTGCGCGGACAACAGCAGGGGCGCCCCTGGATCGTGACGCGCGGCAATCACGACAGGTTTCTGCCGGCATTTCTGAACCAGCCCGACTGGATCGACCCCGGTCTGGGCTCGCGTCAGCACTGGATCGACCATCCGGGGCTGGGCGCGGCGGAGACGCTGTGGTCCTATGGCCTTGACCCCGATCAGCCGCGCGAGGCGCTGCTGGCCGAGGCGCGGCGCGCGGTACCGCGCGATCATGCGCAGTTTCTGGCGACGCTGCCGCTGTGGTATCTGCATCCGATGGCACTGGTCGTGCATGCGGGCATCCGGCCCGGTGTCGGGCTGCTGGAGCAGGCCGAGCAGGATCTGGTCTGGATCCGCAAGGGCTTTCTGGAAAGCCATGCGGATTTCGGGCCGCTGGTGGTGCATGGCCATACCGCGCAGGACAGCGCGCGCTATCATGGCAACCGGCTCAATCTGGATGGCGGTGCGGCCTATGGCAGGCCGCTATGCACCGCCGTGATCGAGCCGCAGGGGGTTTTCCTGCTGACCGATGCGGGACGCGTGCCGATGGAAGCGGTTCCGCCCGAGGGGCAGTAACGCGGCTGTTGCGGGCGATCATGGACAGAATCACCCCGACGCATTAGAAGCCGCGCATTATTGTGCAGAAGGTCACCCGAGACGATGGCAGTCGAATTCCTCCAGGGGCAGAGCCGCGTGGCGAAATTCGCCCTCGGGCAGGTGGTCCGGCACCGCAGCCGCCCGTTCCGCGGGGTGGTTTTTGATGTCGATCCCGAATTCGCCAATACCGAGGAATGGTACGAGGCGATCCCCGAGGATGTGCGGCCTGACAAGAACCAGCCCTTTTACCATCTCTATGCCGAGACCGAGGCGACCTATTACGTCGCCTATGTGTCCGAGCAGAACCTTGAGCCGGACCTGTCAGGCGAGCCCATCGACCATCCGGAGGTCGCAGATATCTTTGGCGAGTTCGAGGATGGCCGCTATCCTCTGGTTGTGCCGATCAACTGACGGTTGACCGGCTGCGGGCGGCATCTTTGCGGACCCCGTCCGTGAAGGGGACGCGAAACGCCAGAAAGTTCCGCTGATCCTCGCGGTAATAGCACAGCTCCTGCGTCAGATCCTGGATCAGGTACCAGCCAAACCCACCCTCGGGCAGTTCCTGCTGGGCGAATTGCGGCAGGTCGCGCGGCCGCAGGCAGTCGGACGGCAGGGACACGCCGTCATCGGTCAGGGCGCAGGCCAGCCCGCAGCGGTGGCTGACGATACACAGGTGAATCAGCGTCGGCCTTCCCTCGGCGCGCCGGTCGGCGCAGGCCACGGGCGCGTGTTCGGTGATGTTGTTCATCACCTCGGCCAGCACCAGTTCCAGCCGGGCGAGGCTGTCATCGCTGACATCGTTGCGGAACCGCTCTCGTATGGCGGTCAGGGTGGCACGCACCGCATCGGGATCGGCCCTGAGGATGCGGTGAAACATGGGCCGGCTCTGGGTCGAAGGCTGGCTGTCCACTTCGGCATTCTGCCGTTCGGTCGGGGTCATTCGCGTGGCGTCTCCTGCATCTGGGGGGGGCGGATTTCGAATACGCTGTCCATCCGCGTCAGGCGGAACACACGCTCGACATTCGGGGTGACGGCCAGAAGCACCATCGGCAGACTGTCGGGCAGGCTTTTGCGGACGGCAATCATCGCCCCAAGGCCCGAACTGTCCATGAAGTCGACATGGCGCAGGTCCAGGTGAACCGGCTTGTGGCTTTTCATGACGATCGCGCGCAGCGCATCCTTGAACTGCGTGGCGATGGCCGCGTCGATGCGCGCCTCGGTCACGGTGATGTTCAGGTGACTGTCCGCGTCATCGACAACGAAATGCATGATCTGTCCTTTTTTGCGTTCCGCCTGCATGGCTAGACGAAAATCGTTACTATCCGGTAAGCCGGAACCGGGACGGCAAGGGGGAGAGTGATGACAATTCGACAGATCTATGTTGCGGGCGCCGCGCGCACGCCGATGGGCGGGCTGCAGGGCGCGCTTGGCGCGATCGCCGCGCCCGATCTTGGCGGCGCGGCCATCAGGGCGGCCCTGTCGCGCGCAGGCGCCGCGCCTGACACCATCAACGCGCTGTTCATGGGCTGCGTGCTGCCCGCCGGTCAGGGGCAGGCCCCGGCGCGGCAGGCGGGATTCGCAGGCGGGCTGCCGCAATCCGTGCCCGCGACCACGCTGAACAAGATGTGTGGATCAGGGATGCAGGCGGTGATGATGGCGGGCGATGCGATCCGGGCGGGCAGCGCGGATCTGGTCATCGCGGGCGGCATGGAAAGCATGTCGAATGCGCCCTATCTGCTGCCCAAGATGCGCAGCGGCGCGCGGCTGGGGCATGGTCAGGTCATCGACCACATGTTCCTGGACGGGCTGGAGGACGCCTATGACAAGGGCCGCCTGATGGGCACATTCGCCGAGGATTGCGCGGCGGAATTCGGCTTTTCCCGGCAGGCGCAGGATGACTTTGCGCGGGCCAGCCTGACCCGCGCGCGTGACGCGATCGCCTCTGGCGCCTTTGCCGCCGAGATCGCGCCGGTCACCGTGCCGGGCCGGGGCGGCGATACGGCCGTGGAGACCGACGAGCAGCCGGGGCTGGCGCGGCCCGACAAGATCCCGCTTCTGCGCCCCGCCTTCCGCAAGGACGGCACGGTCACGGCGGCCAACAGCTCCAGCATCTCGGACGGGGCGGCGGCGCTGGTCATCACGGCCGATCCGGCAGGCGCCCTTGCCCGGATCATGGGCTATGCCAGCCACGCACAGGCGCCGGGTCAGTTCCCGACAGCCCCGGTTCCGGCGGCCGAAAAGCTGCTGGAGCGGATCGGCTGGCGCAAGGAAGAGGTCGATCTGTGGGAGGTGAACGAGGCCTTTGCCGTCGTGCCCATGGCCTTCATGACGCGGATGGGGATCGACCATGACCGGGTGAACGTGAACGGCGGCGCCTGCGCGCTGGGTCATCCGATCGGCGCCTCGGGGGCGCGCATCATCGTGACGCTGATTCATGCGCTGAGGGCGCGGGGGCTGCGACGGGGCGTCGCGGCGATCTGCATCGGCGGTGGCGAGGGCACGGCGATCGCGGTCGAGCTGACGTGACACTGCCCGGTCATTGGGCAGCGTTAGGGGGTCTGGATCGCCCCACCCCCCTTAAAAACAGGAGTTTGCGGAACTTTCGGGCATTTCCGGGGCTTCGTCTGTGGACTCTGCCCGTGGCCTCTCGGATCATCGGGCCAATGACCCGCACAAGAAACGGCACGTCACGGGGGGACGAATGAGTTACTATAATGAGATGTTCGATGGCGAGGCCGTGCGCGAACCCTATGCCCGGCTTCGGGACTGGGTGGACACGATGCCCGCCGATTTCCGCCAGATGAAACAGGCCGAGGCCGAGGCGCTGTTCCGCCGCATCGGCATCACCTTTGCCGTCTATGGCGAGGGGGGCGACCCCGACCGGCTGATCCCGTTCGACATGATGCCCCGCGTCTTCGAGCAGGCCGAATGGCGTCGTCTTGAACGCGGCATCAAGCAGCGCGCCCGCGCGCTGAACGCGTTTCTGCGCGATGTCTATGGCCGCGGAGAGATCATCCGCGCCGGGCGCATCCCCGCCCGGCTGGTCTATCAGAACGAGGCCTATGAGAAATCCGTGGTGGGCTTTGTGCCGCCGCGCGGCGTCTATTCCCACATCATCGGCATTGATCTGGTCCGCACCGCCAAGGACGAGTTCTACGTGCTGGAGGACAATTGCCGCACGCCCTCGGGCGTCAGCTACATGCTGGAAAACCGCGAGATCATGATGCGCATGTTCCCGCAGCTGTTCCGGGGCAACCGGATCGAGCCGGTGGACCAGTATCCCGACCTGCTGCGCCGCACGCTGGAATCGGTCGCGCCCGCCAAATGCAGCGACCGCCCGACCTGCGTGATCCTGACTCCGGGCCATTTCAACAGCGCCTATTACGAACACAGCTTTCTGGCCAACCTGATGGGCGTCGAGCTGGTCGAGGGGCAGGATCTGTTCGTCGATGGCGAGTTCGTCTATATGCGCACCACCACCGGCCCCAAGCGTGTCGATGTGATCTATCGCCGGATCGACGACCCCTATCTGGACCCGCTGTGCTTCCGCCCCGATTCGATGCTGGGCATTCCGGGGCTGATGGATGTCTATCGCTCGGGCGGGGTGTCGATCTGTTCGGCGCCGGGCGCGGGTGTCGCGGATGACAAGGCGATCTATACCTTTGTGCCCGACATGGTCCGCTTTTATCTGGGCGAGGAACCCATCCTGAACAACGTCCAGACCTGGACGCTGTGGAAGGATGACGATTACCGCTACGTGATGGAGCATCTGCCCGAACTGGTGGTCAAAGAGGTGCATGGCTCGGGCGGCTACGGCATGCTGGTCGGCCCGAAATCGACCAAGGAAGAGATCGAGCAGTTCCGCCTGAAAATTCAGGCCAACCCGTCGAATTACATCGCCCAGCCCACGCTGGCTTTGTCCACCTGCCCGACCTTTGTCGAGGAAGGCATCGCGCCGCGCCATGTCGATCTGCGGCCCTATTGCCTGTGCGGCGACCGGATCGAGCTGGTGCCGGGCGGGCTGACCCGCGTGGCGCTGCGTGACGGCAGCCTTGTCGTGAACTCGTCGCAGGGCGGGGGCGTCAAGGACACCTGGGTCCTGTCGGAATGAGGGGAGGAAACACCATGCTCAGCCGCACCGCCTCGAACCTGTTCTGGATGGGCCGCAATCTGGAACGCGCCGAAACCGCCGCCCGTCTGCTGGACGTCGGCCAGCGGATCACACTGCTGCCCAATACCGAGGTGGGCTATCAGAACGAGTGGAACTCGCTGTTGCGGGCCTCGGGCACCTCGGCCCTGTTCAACGAGAAATATGACGAGATCACGCAGGAAAATATCGAAGAGTTTATCTTTTTCGACCGCGCCAATCCGTCCTCGGTCGCAAGCTGTCTGGAACGTGCCCGCGAGGCCGGGCGGGTCGTCCGCACAGCGCTGACCAGTCAGGTCTGGGACGCGCTGAACGTCGCCTATCAGGAATTGCGCAAGATCGAGCGTCAGCCGAGGTCCAAGCTGGACACTGCCGGGCTGACGGATTTCACCACCAGCCACACCTCGACCGTGCGCGGTGCGATCAATGCCACGCAGCTGCGCAACGATGGCTGGCATTTCATGAATCTGGGCTACAGCCTGGAACGCGCCGATGCGACGGCGCGGCTGCTGGACGTCAAGTATTTCGTGCTGCTGCCCCGGATCGAGTTCGTGGGCTCGGGGCTGGACACCTATCAGTGGCAGGTGATCCTGCGGGCGCTGTCGGCGCACAGATCCTATCACTGGGCCTATGGCGGCGACATCACGGCGGGTCGGGTGGCGGATTTCCTGATCCTGAACGGCGAAAGCCCCCGGTCGCTGATCACCTCGCTTTACGAGGCGGTCTGGCATCTGGAAGGGCTGGCGCGCCGCTATGGCGAGGGGGTGCCCGCCGAGGCCCGCGACAAGGGGCGCGAGGTGCTGGCCGCGCTGCAGGCCCGCGACATCGAGATGATCTTTGACGAGGGGCTGCACGAGTTCCTCAGCTGGTTCATCCGCGAACTGGGCACCGTGTCAAATCTGGTGCATCAGGATTACCTGCTGGGAGGGGTGTGACCGATGAAGCTGCGCATTTCGCATGAGACGGTCTATCGCTACGACCAGCCGATCCGCAATCTGGTGCAAAGCCTGCGCCTGACGCCCTCGGTCTTTGAGGGGCAAAAGACGCATGAATGGCAGATCGAGGTGACGGGCGGGCTGCGCGGTCCCGGTTTCCGCGATGGTGCCGGTGACTGGATCGAGGGCTGGACCGTGCGCGGGCCGGTGCAGGAGGTGACCGTCCGCATCGACGGGCGCATCGACACGCGCGATATGGCGGGTGTGCTGCGCGGGCATCGCGAGCTGATCAATCCGCTGGCCTATCTGCGCGACAGCCGCGCAACCGTGGCCGACGCGGCGCTGCGTGATCTGTCGCAGGAGGCGGGCAAAGGCGCGCAGGACGGTCTGGATCTGGCGCACCGCCTGTCGCGCGCGGTGGGCGAGGCGATCGTGTTCCGCCCCGGCGTGACCGAGGCCCATACCACCGCCGCCGAGGCGCTGGCGCTGGGTGAGGGTGTCTGTCAGGACCATTCCCACGCCCTGATCGCGGTGGCGCGGGTCCAGAACCTGCCTGCGCGCTATGTCTCGGGCTATCTGCATTCGACCATCGACGGCAAGCCGCATGACGCCGCCCATGCCTGGGCCGAGCTGCATGTCGAGGGGCTGGGCTGGATCGGCTTTGACGCCGCCAACCTGTGCTGCCCGGATGATCGCTATGTGCGGCTTGGCTCGGGTCTGGACGCGTCGGACGCGGCGCCGATCCGGGGCGTGGCCATGGGCAGCGGCGCCGAGGAACTGGCCGTCGCCGTTCATGTCGAGGAGTTGGCGCAATAGCCGTGGGCAGGCAGGGGGGCGCTGCCCCCCGGCCCGTTCCGGGCCTCCCCCCGGGATATTTGCACCAAGGCAAAGGGGGGGAGGCGGTCGCGGCTCAGAGAATGATGCGGAAGCGGCGGAAGCCGTCTTCGGCCTCGCCCGCCTCGGCGATGGTCAAGGTGGTGACATCAGCCATGCGCGCCACCGCGCCCGGCCCGCTGTCGAACAGGACGGTGGCGCCCTCCAGCGGGGCAAAGGACCAGTTGCCGTCGGCCTTGGGGTCGATCGTGCCCTGGTCGACGATATAGCGCACGATCACATCGCGGTTGGTGTCCGGCCCCTCGAACACGATGGTCGAGCCGTCATTGCCGGGGAAATTGCCGCCGCCTTCGGCGCGGTAATTGTTGGTGGCAACGATGAACTCGGCGCTCAGGTCCAGCGGCGCGCCGTCCAGCATCAGATCGGTGATGCGGTGGGCATCGGCGTCAGCCAGATTGCCTTCGCCGTCAAAGCGGGCGGGTTGCGACAGGTCGATGCGATAGGTCACCCCGTCGATGACGTCGAAATTGTAGCTGGGGAATGACGGGTTCAGCAGCATCTGGTCGGCCTCGGCCGGTGTGATCCGGTTGAAGGCACCGGCGCTGCGCTCCAGCCAGTCCTTGACCTGCTGGCCGGTCACCCGCACCGCCCGGATCGTGTTGGGATAGAGGTAGAGGTCGGCCACATTGCGGATCGCGATGTCGCCCGCAGGCACATCGGTATAGTAATCCGGCCCGCCGCGACCGCCCGCCTTGAAGGGCGCCGCCGCCGACAGGACCGGCAGCCCCTCATGTTCGGTGCCCTGCATCATCCGGGCCACATACCAGGCCTGCGCATTCGCCACGATCTGCACGGACGGGTCGTCGGCGACCATGGCGAAATAGCTGTAGAGCGGCGCCGAGGTCTGGCCCACCGGGCGGCGCACATAGGTCAGCGTCGCCTCGTGCTCGGCGGCCACGCTGGCCTCGACCGCGGCCATGCTTTCGACCAGCGGCACGACATTGCGGTCGGCGTCGCGTTCATAGATCGGGCGCGCCTCACTGACATGGCGGGCGATCTGCCAGCCCTCGCCCGTGCGCTGCAGCAACAGGTCGACCAGCCCCAGATGCGAGCCCCAGAACCCCGCCATCACGCCCGGCTTGCCGCCGATGGTGCCCGCGGCGCTGTCCACGCCCTCGGTGGTCTCATAATCGGGGCCGGGAAAGACCAGATGCGAATGGCCGGTCAGGATCACGTCGATGCCATCAACGCCCGCCAGCGGGATGGCGGCATTCTCCATGCCGGGTGTGTGCTGCTCCGCGCCAATGCCCGAATGGCACAGCGCAATGACCAGATCGACGCCTTCCGCGCGCAGGTTCGGGACATGGGTCTGCGCCGCCTCGACGATGTCACCGGCCTCCAGCTGGCCCTCCAGATGGGCGCGGTCCCATTGCATGATCTGCGGCGGCACAAAGCCGATGAGGCCGATGCGGATCGGATGCACCTCGCCCGCGCCATCGGTCAGCTCGCGCTCCAGCACTGTGAAGGGCGGCAGCAGTGGGCTGCCATCGGTGCGGGTGACATTGGCCAGCACCATGGGGAAGCCCGCACCCGCGATGGCGCGTTCGAGAAATTCGATGCCATAGTTGAATTCGTGATTGCCAAGCGTGCCGCCCTCGACGCCCACCTCATTCATGGCGGTGACGATGGGATGCATCTGCCCCTCGGCCATGCCGCGCTCATAGGCAATGTAGTCGCCCATCGGGTTGCCCTGCAGGAAATCGCCATTGTCCAGCAGCAGCGAATTATGCGCCTCGGCCCGGATCTCGCGCACGCGGGCGGCGGTGCGGGCCAGCCCCATCGTGTCGGACGGGCGGTCGCCATAATAATCCCACGGCCAGACATGCACATGCAGATCGGTCGTCTCCATGATGCGCAGATGCGCCTGCCCCGCGGCGGCGCGGGCCGAGAAGGGGTGCAGCGCGACAAGGCCCAGCCCGGCGACACTTGCCGACAGAAAGCCGCGTCGGCTCAGCGAAAGGGAATGGGTCATGTCGTCTCCTGGGTCCGATGTCTCGGATTGCATCATGCGCAATTCGCGCCGACAGGCACGTCAATATTTCATGACAGACCGCCGCGCTGTTTTTTCGGGCAGTTTCGCGCCGCAACATGCAGGCAGCGATTGCACCCCCCGGTGGCCAGTCATACTGTCGCGGGCAGACTGTTACAGAAAGACCTGCCGATGACCTATTGCGTCGGACTTAAACTGGATGCCGGGCTGGTGCTGCTGTCGGACACGCGCACCAATGCCGGGCTGGACAATATCTCGTGCTATCGCAAGATGTTCTTCTTCGAGGAACCGGGCGAGCGCATCATCACCATCCTGACAGCGGGCTCGCTGTCGGTCACCCAGACCACGATTGCCCGGCTGGAAGAGGCGATCGAGGATGAGATGGCCGACGACACCACCTCGATCATGCTGGCCCCCACCATGCTGCGCGCCGCCACCATCATCGGCGACACGCTCTGCCGCACGCGCCGCGACATCGCAGAACAATGCCGCGACCTGAAACAACAGGCCTCGGCCAGCATGATCGTGGCCGGCCAGCGCAAAGGCGGCGACATGCGCCTGTTCCTGATCTATCCCGAAGGCAATTTCATCGAGGCGACCGAGGACACGCCGTTCCTCCAGATCGGCGAACACAAATATGGCAAGCCGATCCTCGACCGGGTGGTGACGCCCGCCACCAGCCTGTCCGACGCCCAGAAAGCGGTGCTTCTGTCGATGGATTCGACCCTGCGATCAAACCTTTCGGTGGGAATGCCACTGGATCTGGCGGTGATCGAACGCGACGCCTGCGCGATCAGCAACCGCCGCCGGATCCTCGACGGCGATCCCGATTTCGCGCAGATGAGCGCCGCCTGGTCCGCCGCCCTGCGCGACAGCTTCGTCAAGGTCACCATCTGAGCCTTTGCCTTGGGCAAAATATCCCGCCCTTTGCCTTGGGCAAAATATCCCGGGGGAGGCCCGGCACGGGCCGGGGGCAGCGCCCCCCTGCCCCACTCTCGGCACGCTTCCACGTTGAGCCTTAAGCCGCGCCGCGCTAATCAGGGGCCGACACGAGGGGGACCACCACCATGACCGATCAGACGCCGCGCAAGAACCGGATCACGCCCGAAGAGGCACTGGCCTATCATATGGAGCCGCGCCCCGGCAAATATGAGATCATCGCCTCGACGCCGATGGCGACGCAGCGCGACCTGTCGCTGGCCTATTCCCCCGGCGTCGCGGTGCCGGTGCAGGCCATCGCCGACCACCCCGAGACCGCCTATGACTATACCACCAAGGGCAATATGGTCGCGGTGATTTCCAACGGCACCGCGATCCTGGGGATGGGCAATCTGGGCGCGCTGGCCTCGAAACCGGTGATGGAGGGCAAGGCGGTGCTGTTCAAGCGCTTTGCCGATGTGAATGCCATCGACATCGAGCTGGACACCGAAGACCCCGAGGAAATCATCAATGCCGTGCGCCTGATGGGGCCGACCTTCGGCGGCATCAACCTGGAAGACATCAAGGCGCCCGAATGTTTCATCATCGAACAGCGCCTGAAAGAGCTGATGGACATTCCCGTCTTCCATGACGACCAGCACGGCACGGCGGTGATCTGTGCGGCGGGCCTGCTGAACGCGCTGGAGCTGTCGGGCAAGCGGATCGGGGATGTGAAGATCGTCCTCAATGGCGCCGGGGCGGCGGGCATCGCCTGTCTGGAACTGCTGAAATCCATGGGCGCGCAGCATGACAACTGCATCATGTGCGACACCAAGGGGGTCATTTATCAGGGCCGGACCGAGGGCATGAACCAGTGGAAATCGGCCCATGCCGCGATGACCGACGCCCGCAGTCTGGAAGACGCGATGCGCGGTGCAGACGTGTTTCTGGGTGTCTCGGCCAAAGGCGCGGTCACGCCCGCGATGGTCGCCAGCATGGCCGACAACCCGGTCATCTTCGCCATGGCCAATCCCGACCCGGAAATCACCCCCGAAGAGGCCCATGCCGTGCGCCCCGATGCGATCGTGGCCACCGGGCGCAGCGACTATCCCAATCAGGTCAACAACGTCCTGGGCTTTCCCTATCTGTTCCGGGGTGCGCTGGACATTCATGCCCGCGCCATCAATGACGAGATGAAGATCGCCTGCGCCCGCGCGCTGGCCGAACTGGCGCGCGAGGATGTCCCCGACGAGGTGGCCGTGGCCTACGGCCGCAAGCTGCAGTTCGGGCGCGACTATATCATCCCGACGCCCTTCGATCCGCGCCTGATCCACGTGATCCCGCCCGCCGTGGCGAAAGCGGGGATGGAGACCGGCGTGGCGCGGCGCCCGATCATCGACATGGAGGGCTATGTCCACTCACTGAAGGCGCGGATGGACCCGACGGCGGCGGTGCTGCAGGGCATCCATGCCCGCGCGCGGCAGGCGCAGGCCCGGATGATCTTTGCCGAGGGCGATGACCCGCGCGTGCTGCGCGCCGCCGTTGCATGGACCCGCACCGGCATGGGTCAGGCGCTGGTCGTGGGCCGCGACGCCGAGGTCAAGGCCGAGCTGGAGGCCCTGGGTCTGGGCGACGCCTGGCGCGAGATCACGGTGGTCAATGCCGCCAACAGCCGTCATCTGGAGGCCTATCACGAATTTCTGTACGAGCGCCTGCAGCGCAAGGGCGTGGACCGCGAGGATGCCGTCAAGCTGGCCAACCGTGACCGGCATATCTTTGCGGCGCTGATGCTGGCCCATGGCCATGGCGACGGGCTGGTCACCGGCGCCACCCGCAAGAACGCGCCGGTTCTGGCGCAGATCGGGCATGTCTTCGATGTGCGCCCGCAGGACGGCGCCGTGGGCATCACCGCCGTGCTGCACCGGGGCCGGATCGTGCTGATCGGCGATACGCTGGTCCATGAATGGCCCGAGGCCGAGGATCTGGCCGAGATTGCCACCCGCGGCGCCACCGTCGCCCGCAGCCTCGGGCTGGAGCCGCGCGTGGCCTTTCTGTCATTCTCGAATTTCGGCTATCCGGTCAGCGAACGCGCGGTGAAGATGGCCGAGGCCGCCCGCGTGCTGGATGCGCGCGGCGCGGATTTCGAATATGAGGGCGAGATGACCGTGGATGTGGCGCTGAACCCCGAGGCGGCGGCGCGCTATCCGTTCAGCCGCCTGACCGCGCCCGCCAATGTGCTGGTGGTGCCGGCGCGGCATTCGGCCTCGATCTCGGTCAAGCTGATGCAGGAGATGGCGGGCGCGACCGTGGTCGGCCCGATCCTGACCGGGGTGCCGCGTCCGATCCAGATCTGCTCGACCGGCTCGACCGTCAGCGACATTCTGAACATGGCGGCCATTGCGGCGGGCGGGTTGGCGACAGAACGCTGAAGGGCGGGCGCTGAGGGGCAAGGTCGCAGGGGGCGCTGCCCCCGCCGCCTGCGGCGGCCCCCCGGGATATTTCAGTGAAGAAGAAGGGGGTCAGGCATCGCGGTCGAATTGCCGCTGGCGGTCGCGGAAGCGGGCGCGGTCCTCCTCGGTGTAGTCGTGCAGGCAGCGGTGGCAGGCTGCGCCCTCTTCGTATTCGGGCCGGGCGCGGTCTTCGGGGGCCAGCGGGCGGCGGCAGGCGTGGCAGAGGCCGTGGCGGCCCTGTCGCAAGCCGTGGGTCAGGCTGACGCGCTGGTCGAAGACAAAGCATTCGCCCTGCCAGCTGCTGTCCTGTTCCGGGATCTCTTCGAGGTATTTCAGGATGCCGCCCTGCAGGTGATAGACGTCTTCGACGCCTTGCGAGATCAGGTAATTCGTCGATTTCTCGCAGCGGATGCCGCCGGTGCAGAACATGGCGATGCGCTTGTTGTGGAATCTGTGCGCGTTGTCTGCCCACCATGCCGGGAAGTCGCGGAAGCTGCGTGTGCCGGGGTCGATGGCGCCTTTGAAGCTGCCGATCTGGACCTCGTAATCGTTGCGGGTGTCGATCACCGCCACATCGGGGGCGGCGATCAGCGCGTTCCAGTCGGCGGGCGCGACATAGCGGCCCACGGCGGCGGTGGGATCGACATCGGGCTGGCCCATCGTCACGATCTCGCGTTTGAGGCGGACCTTCATGCGGGCGAAGGGGGGCGTGTCCGCCGTGCTTTCCTTCCAGATCAGACCGGCGCAGCCCGGCTGCGCGCGCAGATGCGCCAGCACCGCGTCGATGCCCGCGCGGGGTCCTGCGATGGTGCCGTTGATCCCCTCGGGCGCCAGCAGCAGGGTGCCGCAGATGCCGTGCTGGCGGCAGGCCGCCAGCAGCGGGCCGCGCAGGGCCTCCGGGTCGGGGAATCGGGTGAAATGATAGAGGGCGGCGACGATCAGCATGGGCGCGGACTAGCGAACCGCGCCCATGCTGGCAAGTCCGTCAGAACGTCAGGCCCGTCAGAAGGTCAGGCCAAGGGCGATGCCGCCCAGATAATAGGTCGCCAGCGTGATCAGCACGATGCCGATCAGGTTCAGCACCACACCGCCCCGTGCCATCTGGCCGATGGTCACCGTGCCGGTGCCAAAGACGATGGCATTGGGCGGCGTGCCCACCGGCAGCATGAAGGCGCAGGTCGCGGCCAGTGCCGCCGGGATCAGCAGGCTCATGGCATCGGCGCCGAGGCCAAGCGCGACCCCGCCCAGAACCGGGATGAAGGTCGCGGCCGTCGCGGTGTTCGAGGTCACCTCGGTCAGGAACAGGATGATCGTGACGACCGCCGCGATCAGCAGCAGGCTGGGCAGGCCGCCAAGCCCCGTGACCTGCTGGCCGAACCAGCCGTCCAGCCCCGAGGCCGCCACCGCCGAGGCCAGGCTGAGACCGCCGCCAAACAGCAGCAGCACGCCCCAGGGCAGGCCCTGTTCGGCATCCTTCCATTCCAGCACCATCCGCGTGCGCCCCTCGCCGGGCAGCAGGAACATCACCAGCCCTGCCGCAATGGCGATGGCGGTGTCGTCAAAGCCGCCCAGCCAGGGCGCCGCATCCTCGACCCCCGGAATGGTGATCAGCAACCCCGGCACCACCCAGAAGAAGGCCGCCCCCAGAAAGACGGTCAGCACCATGCGTTCGCCCTGACCAAGCGGGCCGAGGGCGGTGACCTGATCCTGGATCATCTGCTTGCCGCCGGGGATCTCGGGCAGATCAAAGCGATAGAGCACGCGTGTCATCACCAGCCATGCGATCAGGATGAAGCCGAAGGCCAGCGGCACACCGAGGATCATCCATTCGAGAAATCCGATGCGGCGGCCCAGCTCATCCGCGGCATAGCCCGCGACGATGGCGTTGGGCGGGCTGCCCAGCAATGTGCCCAGGCCCCCCATCGAGGCCGACCACGCGATCGACAGCACCAGACAGACACCAAAGGCGCTGATATTGGGGTCGCGCACGACCTCGGATATGGTGCCACCCCCGGCCAGCGCCTCGCCTGCGGCGGCGCCGTCCTGACGCGAGCCGCGCTCGATCACCAGCGCCAGAACCGACATGCCGATGGGCAGCATCATCAGCGTCGTGGCGGTGTTGGACACCCACATCGACAGGAACCCCGTGGCCAGCATCATGCCCAGCACGATGCGGCGCGGCGACACGCCCACGCGCTTCAGCGTCATCAGGGCGATGCGCGTGTGCAGCTGCCATTTCTCCATCGCGATGGCGATCAGAAAGCCGCCCAGAAACAGGAACACGATCGAGCTGGCATAGGGCTGGGTCGCCTGCCCCACGGTGCGCTCGGTCAGTGCCGGGATCAGCACGATGGGCAGCAGGGCCGTGGCCGACAGCGGGATCGCCTCGGTCATCCACCAGACGGCCATCAGCGTGCCGACGGCGGCGACCACGCGGGCATCCTCTGACAGCCCCTCTTGCCCGCCAAGCGCCCACCAGACCAGCAGGGCCATTGCGACGCCCAGCCCCCGCAGCCCCCAGATCAACCGGGCCGAGCGGATCGGGGTGGCGTTTTCATCGGGCGGGGGCGGGTGGTGAAGGTCTTGCTGAATGCTCATGGCCTGATCGCGCTGCTGGTTTCGGATCGGACCTTGATAGCTGCAAGACGGGCCGGTTTCCAGAACGCAGCTGACGTTGCGGCAGGGTCTTGACCTGCCCCGGCTGCACCCGTTCAACTGGCGACTGTCCCAGAGCGGAGTGATCCGATGACCCAAGCGCTGATCGTGATTGATGTGCAGAACGATTTCTGCCCCGGCGGCGCGCTGGCCGTGCCTGCGGGCGATGAGGTCGTGGCGCCAATCAACGCGATGATGGCCGGATATGAGGCCGTGATCCTGACACAGGACTGGCACCCGCCCGACCATTCCAGCTTTGCCGACACTCACCCGGATGCCGCGCCCTATGACATGGTGCAGATGGATTACGGCCCGCAGATCCTGTGGCCGCGCCATTGTGTGCAGGGCAGCGCGGGCGCCGCGTTTCACCCCGCACTGGATCTGGACCGGGCCGACCTGATCCTGCGCAAGGGCTGTCGCGCGGGGATCGACAGCTATTCGGCCTTTTTCGAGAATGACCGGACCACCGCCACCGGCCTGCACGGCTATCTGACCGAACGCGGCATCACCCGCGTGACGCTGGTGGGTCTGGCGCATGATTTCTGCGTGGCCTTCAGCGCCATCGACGCGGCAAAACTGGGCTATGCGACGCAGGTGATCGAATCCGCCTGCCGCGCCATCGACCTGAACGGCAGCCTGGCAGAGGCCCGCGACCGGATGCGCCAGTCGGGGGTGGCGCTGCGCTGACCTCACCTGTGGCCGGGCTCTCTTGCAGCCGGGGCGCATTGCGGGCACCAAGGGGGCTGCACGAACAAGGGGTGCCGGTCATGGTCGATATTGCCACGCGCGTCTACAACCACAAATGGAAGATCGACCCGATCGTGCGGTCGCTGATCGACACCGATTTCTACAAGCTGCTGATGTGCCAGTCGGTGTTCCGCAACAGCCCCGACACGCAGGTCACCTTCAGCCTGATCAACCGCAGCACCGGCATCCGTCTGGCCGAACTGGTCGATGAGGGCGAGCTGCGCGAACAGCTGGACCATGTCCGCTCGCTGTCGCTGACGCGCGGGGAAAGCACATGGCTGCGCGGCAATACCTTTTATGGCAAGCGGCAGATGTTCCGGTCTGATTTCATGGAGTTTCTGGAGGGGCTGCGCCTGCCGCCCTATCATCTTGAGAAGGTCGACGGTCAATACCGGCTGACCTTTGAAGGCCCCTGGCCGCAGGTCATGCTGTGGGAGATTCCGGCCCTGTCGATCCTGATGGAGCTGCGCTCGCGCGCCGTGCTGAAAGACATGGGCCGGTTCGAGCTGCAGGTGCTGTATGCCCGCGCCATGACGCGCCTGTGGGAAAAGATCGAGGCGCTGCGCGCCCTGCCCGACCTGCGCATCGCCGATTTCGGCACCCGCAGGCGGCACAGCTATCTGTGGCAGGACTGGGCCGTGCAGGCGATGATGGAGGGGCTGGGCGAGCGGTTCACCGGCACCTCGAACTGCGCCATCGCCATGCGCCGCGAGATCGAGGCGATCGGCACCAATGCCCATGAACTGCCCATGGTCCATGCGGCGCTGGCCGACAGCGACGCGGCCCTGCGCGCCGCCCCCTATGACGTGCTGGCCGACTGGCACGAAGAGCACGAGGGCAATCTGCGCATCATCCTGCCCGACACTTACGGCACCGAGGGGTTTCTGGCGGGGGCGCCCGACTGGCTGGCGGGCTGGACCGGCATCCGCATCGACAGCGGCGATCCGGCGACCGGGGCCGAGAATGCCATCCGCTGGTGGCGCGAGCGGGGCGAGGACCCGCGCGGCAAGCTGATCATCTTTTCCGATGGGCTGGACGTGGACCGGATCGTGGCGCTGCACCGGCAGTTTCATGGCCGGGTCAAGGTCAGCTTTGGCTGGGGCACGTTGCTGACCAATGACTTCCGCGGTTTTGTGCCGGGTGATGGGCTGGCGCCGTTCTCGCTGGTCTGCAAGGCGGTGGCGGCGGACGGGCGGCCCACGGTCAAACTGTCCGACAACCCCGCCAAGGCCACCGGCCCGGCGGATGAGATCGCGCGCTATCGCCGGGTGTTCGGGACCGGCGATCAGCCCCGCGAAGAGGTGCTGGTCTAGCCCGCCAGCCGCAGCATCAGCCAGCAGGCCATGGCCCCCAGCGCGGCGGTTACCGGCAGCGTCACCGCCCATGCGGCGGTGATGGTGGCGACATGGCTGCGACGGATCAGGCGGCGGCGGCTCTGTTCTTCCTCGGGCAGGGCGGCGCGGGCGCGGGCGCGGCGGCGGTCCTGCCATTCGCGGGCAAAGCCCACGCCAAAGACGCCGCCCACCGCGACATGGGTGGTCGAGACCGGCAGCCCCGACCCCGAGGCCGCGATGACGACCATGGCCGTGGCCAGCGTCACGCAAAAGGCGCGCCCCGCATTCAGCCGCGTGATGCCGCCGCCGACCATCACCACCACCCGACCGCCAAACAGCAATGTGCCAAGCGCAATCGTCATGCCCGCCGCCAGCAGCGCGGCCATCGGCACGGCGCCATAGCCGCCACCGGCATCCGCCGTGCCGATGATCACCGACAGCGGCCCCGCCACATTGCCGACATCATTGGCGCCATGCGCAAAGCCCATGATCACGACCGACACCACCAGCGCCGGGCGCAGCAGGCGCTTTGCGCTTGGCTTGTCATGCCGGGCCCGTTCCCGGTCAACGCCGATGCGGGTCGAGGCCCAGCCCAGCCCGCCCGCCGCCAGCGCCACGACCACGACGCCGCCGACAGGCCCGCCGGGCCGGCCCAGCAGCACCATGACATAGGCCGCAAACAGCGCGCACATCACCGCCACCAGCGGCGGCAGCCACAGGCGGGCACCGGCGCCACGGTCCTCGCGCTCCATGATCTTGTGGCGCAGAAAGATCACCAGCCCTCCGGCCAGACATCCCGCCAGAACGGGCGCCACCACCCAGGCGGAGGCGATCATGCCCACGGTCCCCCAGGCCACGCCCGACAGCCCCAGCGCCGCCGCGCCCGCACCGGCAATGCCGCCCACGATGGAATGCGAGGTGCTGACCGGCAGCCCGATGCCCGAGGCCAGCGTGATCCAGCTGGCCGCACCGATCAGCGCCGACAGCATCACCAGCGCGCCGACCCCGCCCGAGGCCAGCTGGGCTGTATCCACGATCCCCCCCGCCAGCCGTTGCGAAACCGCGCCCCCGGCCAGCACCGCGCCCGCCACCTCGGCCAGTGCGACTAGCGCCAGACCCGGCAGCAAGCCGATGGCCCCCGCGCCCACCGCAGGCCCCAGCGAGTTCGCCACATCGTTCGACCCGATCGCCAGCCCCAGCCACGCGGCCACGATCAGCCCCGCGCCCAGACCCACCATCGCCGCATCCGCCTCGGACATGCCGACCACCAGCACGATCAGCGCGACCGCCGCCAGCACCATCAGCCCCAGCCACCAGACCGGGCGAAAGGCGTGCATCTGCGCAACCTCGGCATGGGTGATCCGGCCCAGATCCTTGTCCAGCGTGCGAAAACGTCCCTTGTCGGTCATTCTGCCGCCCGCAGCATCCGTCGCTTGACTGTCATGCGCCCTGACCGGTTGCCCCGACCGCAGGCAGCGCCTTCAGCAGGCGTTTCAGCCCCGGCTCTGCCACCATCCGCGCAGCATCCCGCGGATCGAACCAGCGGCGACGGCGCTGGCGCGTTTCTGGAAAGTTGTCGGTCTGCGACCGGACTTCCAGCAGAAAGACACGCACCTCGACCGGGACCGAGAACCCCTCATCCTGGTCTTTTTCATAGGCGAACCGGCCCAGTTCCGTTTCGTGGATCCGGCCGCTGACGCCGCCCTCTTCCCAGGCCTCTTGCGCGGCGGCCCCGGCAAGGCTGCGCCCGGCCATCGGCCAGCCCTTGGGAATGACCCATCGCCCCGTGCCCCGGCTGGTCACCAGCAGCACCTGACCCGAGCGCATGTCGCGACAGATCGCCCCCACCTGCAACGAGGCGGGGCGTTTCCCCAGAAACAATCGCAGCGATCGGGCAAGCGCGCTCATTCGTCGTCTGTCACCTTTCCGCGCAAGGCCTTGACATCGCCCCGAACCGTCTTTGCCTTCAACCGCCGCCGCTGGCTGCCTGCCGTGGGGCGGGTGGCAATGCGTCTTTTGGGTTGAACGGCTGCCTGCCGCAGAAGTTCCAGCAACCGCTCGCGGGCCAGTTCGCGGTTGCGCGCCTGACTGCGGGTTTCCTGCGCCAGAATGATGATCGCGCCATCCTGCGTCCAGCGCCGCCCGGCCAGACGCTGCAACCGGCGCTTGACCGGCTCGGGCAGATGGGGCGAGCGGGCGGCTTCGAACCGCAGCTCGACCGCTGTCTCGACCTTGTTCACGTTCTGCCCGCCCGGTCCCTGGGCGCGCGTGAACTGTTCGGACAGTTCCCATTCTGCGATGAATATGGTGTCGGTCACTTGCAACATGAGCGTAGCATATGGTGCGACGAACTGCTGATGAAAGCAGAAAGCCGTTGACAGGCCGTTAATTTCCGGAGCGTCACAAAATCGTGCTGTTTCCCTGCTCGGGCCAGTGGCGAAAGGGCAGTACCGCGCCGTCGCGGCGGCTGTCGCGGACGCGCGACAGATCAACCTGCGCGCGGACCCAGCCCGGCGCGTCCATCGCGCCCTCGGCAATGATCCCGGTCTCGGGCCAGAACCCGTCGGGCGGGCCATAGATCGCGGCGCGGCCCCGGTTTTCATCCAGCGCGGGCATCCAGTCACAGGCGCCAACGGTGGGCGCCTGCACCACCACGCACTGGCTTTCCAGCGCGCGGGCCATGGCGCCGATGCGCACACGGTGAAACCCCGCCACCGTGTCGGTGCAACTGGGCACCAGCAGCAGTTCCGTCCCCGCCTCGGCCAGCGCGCGGCCCAGCAGCGGGAATTCGCTGTCATAGCAGATCAGCACGCCGATCCGTCCCAGAACCGTGTCAAAGACGCGCAGGCCGGGGGCGCCGGTCACGTCCCATTCCTCGCGTTCAAAGCGGGTCATGATCTGCTTGTCCTGATGGCCGATGCGCCCCTGCGGCCCATACAGCACCGCCCGGTTCACCGGACGCGCGCCCGCAAACACCGGCCCCGAAGCGCCCAGAATATGGCAGCCATACCGCGCGGCCAGATCCAGATGCAGCGCCTCGATGTCGGGCCAGTGGCGGGCGACCTCGTGCAGGCTGGCCTCAAGATCGCCCGCGACCGCCGGGCCGCCAAGCGAGGCCAGCTCCATCGCACCGTATTCGGGGAAGACCAGCAGATCGGCCCCGGCCCCGGCCACCCAGCGGGTCAGCTTGGCCGCGTAGGCTGCGAAATCATCGAACCAGTCGATCGGATAGGCGGCGGCAGCTATCTTCATAGGGCGCGCATCCAGAACTGCAGGGTTTTTTCGGTCTCGTCCGCCTCGCCCAGATCCTTCCAGCCGAAATGCGCCAGCACGCCCGGCAGAGGCGCATAGCCGCGCTTGCGCCAGAACGGGTCCAGAGCGCGGTAATCCGCCGGGCGCGCGGGATGATCCTCGGGGCGGATCACGCTGCAAAAGGCGGAAAAGCGGGCCCCAAGATCGCGGGCATGCGCCTCGCGTGCGTCAAAGAAGGCGTGGCCGATGCCATGGCCCCGATAGTCGCGCAGCAGCACCGATTCGGCGCAATAGAAGATCCGGTCCAGCGGCTCGGGCCGGTCGGCAAAGGCCTGCGCGAAATCGGCGGCGTGGTCCGACATCGGCGCCCCGGTCGCGGCCCCGACGATGCGGGTGCCGTCGAGGGCGGCCACCACCACCGCGCCGGGCGACTGATAGGCACGCAGATAGTCGCGTTCATAATCCGCGTCGCCGTCATACAGATAGGGAAAATCCCGGAAGACCGCGATGCGCAGACGCGCGACATCCTCCAGCGCGGCGGCCAGCGCCTCGCCGGTCAGCACGCGCGTCGTGACGCTCATTGGCTGACCTGCCGCAGCCAGTCGGCCAGGTTGTAATAGGTCGTGACCCGCGCGATCCGGCCATCGCGGATGGTGAAAAACGCCCCCGCAGGCAGGCGATAGGTCTGGCCGCGCGCCGGTGGCAGCCCCTCGTCGGTGTCCAGATAGGTGCCGTTCACCACGAATTCCGCCGCCGCCCGGTCGCCCGCCTCATTGGCAAACACCACGATGTCGGTCAGGGTCTCGCGATAGCAGCGCGTCATATGCGCGTTGAATTGCTCAAACATCGCGCGGCCCTTGCGGATCTGGCCTTCGTTGACGTGATGCTCGACCTCATCATGCAGCATCTCCTGCATTTGCTGGGTCTGGCCTGCGTTGAAAGCGTCGTAATAGGCGGTGATCAGGGTCCTGGTGTCCATCGGCCTCTCCATCTGCTTGGGCTGTTCCTAGCCCCGTTCCCGGTCCGCGTCACCTCCGCCCAAGGTTGCAGGCGGGTGGGTGCCTTGCAATATCTCACGAACCTGTTAGCGCTTGAGCAAACAAATATCGGAGTCGGACATGGACGGACGGGACAGCCTGGGACAGCGCGAGATTACGTGCTTCAAAGCCTATGACGTGCGGGGCGAACTGGGCAAGAACCTTGACCCTGACGTGGCTTACCGGATCGGGCGCGCCTTTGCGCAGGCCCGTGCCGCCAAGCGCGTCGTTGTGGGCCGCGACAGCCGCGCATCCTCGCCCGAGCTGGCGGCGGCGCTGATCGAGGGGCTGACCGATGGCGGCGCCGACGTGCTGGATCTGGGCCTTGCCGGCACCGAAGAGGTCTATTTCCACACCGGCAATGAAGGCACCGATGGCGGGATCGAGGTCACGGCCTCGCACAACCCGATCAACTATAACGGCATGAAGATCGTCGGACATGGCTCGGCCCCGCTGGACCCGGCGACCGAACTGCCGCCGATCGTCGATCTGGCCACCTCGGGCGAATTCGCCCCGGCCAGCAAGGGCAGCGTCACCGATTTCAGCCATGCCCGCGCAGAATATGCCAGCCGGATGGCCGATTTCGTCGATGTCGCCGCGCTGAAGCCGATGAAGATCGTGGTGAACGCGGGCAATGGCACCGCAGGCCCGACCTTCGACGCCATCGCCGCCGAACTGGAGCGTCGCGGCGCGCCGCTGACCTTCGTGCGCATGCACCATGATGTCGACAGCAGCTTCCCGAACGGCATTCCCAACCCGCTGCTGGACGAGAACCAGCCCCCCACCGTGGCGCGGATGATCGAGGAAAAGGCCGATCTGGGCGTGGCCTGGGATGGCGATTTCGACCGCTGCTTCTTCTTTGACGAAAACGGCCGCTTCATTCCCGGCGAATATATCGTGGGCCTGCTGGGCGCGGCGTTTCTTGAGAAAAGCCCCGGCGAAAAGATCGTGCATGACCCGCGCGTCATCATGAACACCCGCGCGATGATCGCCGAGGCGGGCGGCGAGGCTGTGGTCAGCAAGACCGGGCATGCCTTCATCAAACGCAAGATGCGCGATGTCAGCGCGATCTATGGCGGCGAGATGTCGGCGCACCACTATTTCCGCGATTTCTATTACTGCGACAGCGGCATGATCCCGTGGCTGCTGATGATCGAGTTGCTGTCGCGCAAGGGCAAGACCCTGGCCGAGATGCTGGAAGAGCGGATGCGGCTTTACCCCTCGTCGGGCGAGACGAACTATACCATCGCCGATCCCGACGCCGCCATTGCGCGCCTGATCGCGACCTACGAGCCGCAATCCGACAGCCGCGACGATCTGGACGGGGTGTCGCTGAACTTCGGGACATGGCGCTTCAACCTGCGCAAGTCGAACACCGAGCCGGTCGTGCGCCTGAACATCGAGGCCGATGGCGACGCCGCTCTGGTGGCTGAAAAGCAGGCCGAGCTGGCCGCGCTGCTCAAGGCCTGAACCGCACCCTCAAGGGGCCGCCAGCGGTCGGTGCAGGCCACTGCACAGACCGCTGGCGGGATGCGATTCGTCTGGCCTCTGCGTTTTTTGGGGGGTGTGCGCACCCTGCCTGATGACTGGCGCGACCGGCCGGGCTTTCCGACATTCCTTTGCGATGACTGAAGCGGTGCGCAGCAGCATGGCGCAGCGCAGGTACGGCTCCGTTCCTCTGCGACCGGCCCGCGCCGCCATCTGGCCGCATCGACCGCATCGACCGCATCGCAATCAGACAGGCACAAAAGACGCGCAGGGCGAATAATGGGGCCTTCTGTGCTAAAATCGGCGGCAACTCAGGTATCGCCGGCGCTTTTTGGCGCGCTGCTGCGTTACAGCGCGGCAGAGTGCGCAAATTCCATCTTTCGGGATATATTGGAACGACGAATTGCACAAACCTCCGGCGGCGTTTGCCGCCGGTCTCAGCAGCCCGACAAGACATACAAAGCAATTCAGAGAGGAGATACCAGAATGGCCACAGGAATCAGAGAGCCGAAACCAGCGGTCGCCGAGTTCAGCCGGGACATGGTCGAAACCATGCTGACATATTTCGATGCCTATGCGGACGACGGCGGCGTGCTGACGGTCGAAGTGACATCCTGGGGGCTGTGGCTGCCCAACAAGATCTCGGGCGGGCGGCAGTTCCTCGGATTGGCGAAACTGCCCGAGGGGCTGCGTCAATAGCCCTTGCGGCGGCACGGGATACCGGCGCATCCGGGGCCGCTGCCACCCGCCGGTTGATTTTTGTCAAACCGGGCGCATCATCCGCACAAGCGCAGGAACATTTGCCTCTCACCAAGGTTCAGAGTTGCCATTCCACGGAGCCGAGCCATGACCTTTCAACCCCTTGCCTTGACCCGTGATGCGGCTGCCGTGGCCGCGGCCTTTCCCGATACCGGCACCGCCGACAGCGTCCCCCCGGCCGCGGTCGGACATAATGGTTTGCCGGAGGTGATCCGCCAGACGTCGGTCACCCTGCATCTGGCATTGCGCGATGACGGAACGATCCATGTCACCTCGTCGGACATGCCCTATCTGGAACTGACCGATCACGATCCGCGCAAGCTGTTCCGGGATGTCGGCGGTGCCCTGTCCTATGAAATCCGCCGCAGACTGTTTGGCTGAGCAAACCCATACTGCGCCGCAATTGCGTCTTGCCCCGCTGAGATGCGTCGGGCAGCATTCCGGTCATGAGCCATGACAGACTCTCCCGACTTGGCCTGACCGTTCCGCTGTTTCAGGCGCCCATGGCAGGCGTCGCGACACCTGCACTGGCGGCAGCCGTGTCGGAGGCGGGGGCCTTGGGCGCGCTTGGGCTGGGGGCCGCGGGGGCACAGGGGGCGGCGCGGATGATCCGCGAGACGCAGTCGCTGACCGACCGGCCCTTTCACGTCAACCTGTTCTGCCACGCCCCCGCCGCCCGCGACCCCGCGCGCGAGGCTGGCTGGATCGCCCGCACCGCACCGTTGTTTGCGCAATTCGGCGCAGCGCCGCCCGCGCGGCTGAACGAAATCTATCTCAGCTTCCGTGCCGATCCCGACATGCTGCGCGTGCTGCTGGACCGCCCGCCTGCCGTCATCAGCTTTCATTTCGGCCTGCCCCGATCCGATCAGATCGCCGCACTGCGTCAGACCGGCGCGCTGCTGATCGCCTCGGCCACCTCGCTGCCCGAGGCGGCACGGATCGCGGCCGCCGGGCTGGACGCGATCATCGCCCAAGGGTGGCAGGCCGGGGGCCATCGCGGCCTCTTTGACCCCGACGCCCCCGACGACCGCCTGTCCACCGAAGCGTTGACACGTCAGATCGTGGCGCAGGCACGCCTGCCCGTGATCGCGGCGGGCGGGCTGATGGACGGGCGCGACATTGCGCGGGCGCAGGGCTGGGGCGCGGTGGCGGCGCAGCTGGGCACCGCCTTTGTCGCCTGCCCCGAAAGCGCCGCCGATGCGGGCTATCGCGCCCGTCTTGCGCAGGGCCAGACCGCGATGACGCCGGTGATCTCGGGCCGTCCGGCGCGCTGTCTGGCGAACCGCTGGACGCAATGGGGCGCCGATCAGCCCGCCGGGGCGGTCGCGCCCTATCCTTGCGCCTATGATCTGGGCAAGGCGCTGAACGCCGCCGCCAGGGCGCGGGACGAGGAGGGTTTCGGCGCCCATTGGGCCGGAACCGGGGCGGCGCGGACAAGGCCGATGCCCGCGCGCGATCTGGTGGCCATGCTGGCGCGGGAATGGGCGGATGCCGCACCATGACCCTGTGCCGTGACCCTGCGTCGGCGGGACAAGGGCGCCCTTGCCTGCCGGTCCCTCTGAGGCTATCGCCACTTGCACGATATGCAATTCCCGAACCAACCCAGCGCGAGGTGCGCCATGCCTGACGGACAATCCCAAACGCGCCGGGGCATTCTGCCGCTGCTGGCGCTGGTCGCGCTGGCCGCCTTGGTCGCGCTGTCGGTCTGGTGGGTCACCCGCCCCGGCCCGCTGCTGATTCAGGGCGAGGTCGCGGCCCCGCGCGTCGATGTCTCGGCCCGCACCTCGGGGCGGGTGGCGGCGGTCCATGCCGATCTGGGCCAGCGCGTCGGACAGGGCGCGCCGCTGGCCGAACTGTCGAACCCACAGCTGGTGACCGCGCATGCCGCCGCCGCCTCGGGCCTTGAGGTCGCGCGGGCCAGCGAGGCCGCCGCAGGCGCCACCCGTCCCGAGGTGATCCGCGCGCGCGAGGCTGAACTGGCCGCAGCCGAGGCCGACCTGCGGCTGGCCGAGGAACAGATCGCCCGCGACACGCAGTTGCAGGCGCAGGGCCTGCGCCCGCAGGCGGCGATGGACCAGACGCAGCGCAATGTCGAAACCGCCGCCCGCCGCGCCGAGGCCGCCGAGGCGCAGCTGGATCTGGCCCGCGCGGGCGCCTCGCCCGAGGAACGCGCGGTCGCCGCCGCCCAGGTCGCGCAGGCCGGGGCCGCGCTGGCGCAGCGTCAGGCCGATCTGGACGAGCTTGTGATCACAGCGCCCATGAGCGGCGAAATCTCGTCGCGCCTGATCGAGCCGGGCGAGAATGTCGGCCCCGGCACACCGCTGTTCACCATCGTCGATCTGGACGCGGCATGGTTCACCTTCAACCTGCGCGAGGATCTGCTGGCGGGGCTGGCCATCGGCGACCGTCTGGCGATCCGCGTGCCCGCCATCGACACCGAAATCGAGGCCGAGATCACCCTGATCAATGTGCAGGGCCAGTTCGCAAGCTGGCGGGCCACGCGGGCCGTGGGCGATTTCGATCTGCGCAGTTTCGAGCTGCGCGCCCGGCCAGTCGCGATGCCGCAGGGCCTGCGCCCCGGCATGTCGGCGCTGGTCGTGCTGGACCGCTAGGCCGGTGGGCCGGATCTTTCTGCGCGAGGTCAGGCTGCTGATGCGGCGCCCGGCGCTGGCGGGGCTGGTCGTGCTGCTGCCCATCCTGATGATCGCGGCGCTGACCGGCATCTTTCGCGCGGGCATCCCCACCGGCATGGCGGTGGCGGTGGTCGATCTGGACCGCTCGGACCTGTCGCGGACGATCACCCGGATGCTGGACGCCACCCCCGAATTGCAGGTGACCCATCAGGCCCTCAGCCTGACCGAGGCCCGCGACCTGATCGTGCGGGGCGATGTGCGCGGCGCGGTGCTGCTGCCCCATGGCCTTGAACGCGACGCCACGCGGGGCGAGCGCCCGGAAATCGTGACCTTCTACGACAACCAGCACATGAGCGCGGGATCACTGGTCGCACGCGGGGCGCGCGCGGCCATCGACACGGCCACGGCGGGGCTGCGCCTGTCGGTGCGCCAGTCGCAGGGGCAGGCGCCGGTGCAGGCGCAGGCCGCGATCCGGCCGATCCCCCTGCAGGCGCATGCGCTGTTCAACCCCGCCTTTGACTATGTGCATTTCCTGCTGGCCGCGCTGGTGCCTGCCGTGTTGCAGATCATCGCGGCGGCGGGCACGGCCTATGCCATTTCGCTGGATTTCGCGCCGCCGCGCCATGCGCGGGTCATCGCGCGGATGGCGGGCGGGCTGCTGCCGGCGATGCTGGGCAAGATCCTGCCCTATACGGTGCTGTTCCTGATGATCCTGGGCCTGTCGGACATTGTGCTTTACGGCTGGATGGGCGTGCCCCTGCGCGGCAGCCTGTGGCTGATGGCCTCGGGCGCGGTGCTGTTCGTGCTGGCCGCGCAGCTGATCGGCGCGCTGGCCTATCTGGCGACGCTGGACATGGGCCGCGCGGCCAGCATCATCGCCATCATCACCGCGCCCGCCTTCGGCTTCATGGGGCTGGGCTTCCCGCGCGAGGCGATGTCGGTGGCGGCGCAGGCCTGGGGCGCGGTGATCCCCGGCACATGGTATGTGCAGCTGCGCATCGACCAGTCGCTGCGCGCGACGCCCTTCGACATCTCGGTCTGGCCGGTGCTGTGGCTGGCGCTGATCGCCGGGGTGCTGGGCGCGTTGGTGCTGGCCCGGCTGGCCCGCCTGCGCCGTGGGGTGGCGGCATGAGCGGCCCGTGGGCGGCCATGCGCGCCGAACTGGCCGCGATCTTCGGCGATGCGCAGGTGCGGCTGATCATCGTCATGTCGCTGGTGATCTATGCGCTGATCTATCCCTGGCCCTACCGCGCCGAGCTGCTGCGCGACGTGCCCGTCGTGGCGGTCGATCTGGATGCCAGCCCGACCTCGGCGCAGCTGATCCGCATGGTCGACGCCTCCGAGGCGGTGGCGGTCACCCGCCACGCCCCCGACATGCTGGCCGCCACAAGGCTGGTGCAGGAACGCCGCGCCTATGGCGTGCTGCTGATCCCGCAGGGGTTCGAGGCCGATCTGCTGCGCGGCAGCCCCTCGCCCGTGGCGATCTATGCCGATGCCAGCTATTTCCTGATGTATCAGGGCGTGATGCAGGGCGCGTCCGTGCCGCTGCGCCAGATGGGCGCGCAGGTCGAGATCGCGCGCCTGACCGCCTCGGGCACCGACCCGCAGGTGGCGCTGGCGCAGGTCAGCCCGGTGCAGCAGGTCGAGGTGCCGCTGTTCAACCCCGCCGCAGGCTATGCGACCTATGTGCTGCCTGCGGCCTTTGTGCTGATCCTGCAGCAGACGATGCTGATGGGGCTGGGGCTGGTGGCGACGCGTCGTCCGCCGGGCAGCGGCCATCCGGTCTGGCGCGTGCTGGGCAGGGGGGCTGCGTGGCTGGCGGTCTATGCGGCTCTGCTGCCGCTCTATCTGATCGTGCTGCCCGCAATCTACGGGCTGCCGCGTCTGGGCGGCGTGGGGGCGGTGCTGGCGCTTGGTGTGCCCTTTGTGCTGGCGGCGGGGTTTCTGGCGCAGGCGCTGGCGGCGCTGTTCCGCCGGGCCGAGGTGGTGCAGGTGGTGATGCTGGCGCTTGGCCTGCCGTTCTTCTTTCTGTCGGGCTTTGCCTGGCCGGTCGAGGCGATCCCGCCTGTGCTGCGGACGCTGGCGACGCTGGTGCCCTCGACCCCCGCGATCGAGGGGTTTGTCCGGGTCAGCCAGATGGGCGCCGATCTGGCGCAGGTCTCAGGGCGGCTGTGGCATCTCTGGGCGCTGGCGGCGGGCTTTGGCGCGCTGGCCCTGCTGATCGAGGCGCGGCGCCGCGTCTGAGCGGTTTCCCCCGCGCGCGGCATTGGCTAGAACAGCGCCATGACAACGCGCCTCATCG
>NZ_JBKBVD010000096.1:0-5175 GCF_046289755.1 Paracoccus sp. (in: a-proteobacteria)
ATCATCGGCGCCCAGCCCTGGCCCGGACAGCGGCACTGGAACATGGAATCCATCTATGATTACGGCGCCCGCGCGGGATTCTGGCGCCTGCACCGGCTGCTGGCGCACATCCCCGTCACCGTCTACGGCGTTGCCACCGCGCTGGAGCGCAGCCCGGAACAGGTGGCCGCCATGCAGGATGCAGGCTGGGAAATCGCCACCCACGGGCTGAAATGGATCGACTATCGCAACATCCCGCGCGAGACCGAGGCGGACCACCTCGCCCGCGCCATCGCCCTGCACAAGGCCGTCACCGGCCAGCGCCCGCGCGGCTTTTATCAGGGCCGCACCTCGATGAACACGGTGGCGCTTGGCTGCGAAGAGGGCGGCTTTGACTACCTGTCCGACACCATCGCCGATGATCTGCCCTATTGGCATGTGCATGAGGGCCGGCCGCAGCTGATGGTGCCCTATACGATGGATGCCAATGACATGCGGTTTTCCAGCGGTCAGGGATTCGGCACCGGCACCGATTTCTTCGACTATCTGCGCGACAGTTTCGACATGCTCTATGCCGAAGGGCTGGCGGGGGCGCCCAAAATGATGTCCGTCGGCCTGCATTGCCGCCTGGCGGGCCGCCCCGGCCGCGCCATGGCGATCCAGCGCTTTCTGGACCACGCCCGCGCGCATGACGGCGTCTGGTTCGCGACCCGCCTCGACATCGCCCGCCACTGGGCGCGCACGCACCCGTTCCAGCCCCGCCTGCGCCCCTCGCAGATGGAGCGCGCGGATTTCGTGGCCCGTTTCGGCGGCATCTACGAGCATTCGCCCTTCATCGCCGAACGCGTCTGGGAGGCCGAGATGGGCGCCGTCCATGACAGCCCCGCAGGCCTTGCCGCCCGCATGGCGCAGACCTTCCGGCAGGCCTCGGACGAAGAACGCCTTGGCGTGCTGCGCGCGCATCCCGATCTGGCGGGCAAGCTGGCGCAGGCCCGCCGCCTGACCGCCGACAGCACAGCCGAGCAGGCCAGCGCCGGTCTCGACGCGCTGACCGATGCCGAACGCGCCACCTTCACCCGCCTCAACGACGCCTATGTCGCCCGCCACGGCTTTCCCTTCATCATCGCCGTGCGCGACCACGACAAGGCGGGCATCCTTGCGGCCATGCAGAAACGCACCGGCAACGACACCGGAACCGAACGCGCCGAGGCCGAAGCACAGGTCACACGAATCGCAGAAATCAGACTGAAAGAGGTGCTTGGATGAAGACCCTGACCAGACTGGATCTTGGCGATGCCCGTGCCCTGATCGCGGGCGCGACCGCCCATGCGCGCGAGATCGGCGTGCCGATGTGCATCGCCGTCACCGATGACAGCGGCCAGCTGATCGCGTTCGAGCGGATGGAGGGCGGCAAGGTCACCTCGACCACCATCGCCATCGACAAGGCATTCACGGCGGCGGCGGCAAAGAAGGCCACCCATGACTATGGCACTGCCAGCCAGCCCGGCGCCCCGGCCTATGGCATCAACTCGGCCCTTGGCGGCAGGCTGATGGTGGTGGGCGGCGGCCTGCCGGTGGTCTGGCAGGGGCAGGTCGTGGGGGGCATCGGCGTCTCGTCCGGCAGCCCCGCACAGGATCAGGCCGTGGCGCAGGCCGGGATCACCGGCTGGACCACGGCGCAGCAGGGCTGATCGCCGCCGGATCACCGCGTGATCCCGGCCCGGTCACCGCGACAGGTCGATCAGGATTTTCAGCTGCGTGCCCGCCGGGTCCAGCAGCCGGTCGAACCCTTCGGTGATCGCCTCGTCCAGCCCGATGCGCCGGGTCACCACCCTGGCGGCGGGCAGGGCGCCAGACGCGATCATATCGGCCACGCGCGGCCAGTAGTGGGTGGGATAGGCCCAGCTGCCCCGCAGATCGACATCCTTGAAGGTGACCGCGAACCAGTCCAGCGGGTTGTCATGCGGATGCAGCCCGGTCTGCACCACCACGCCCTGTTTGCGCACCGCGTCCAGACAGGCTTTCAGCGCATGTTCGTTGCCGACGCATTCGATGGCCACGTCGCAGCCCACCCCGCCCTCGGTCGCGGCACGCAGCGCATCGCCGATGCTGGCGGTGGTCGGGTTCAGCGTGACCACATCGGGCAGCAGATCGCGCACCAGCGCCAGCCGCGTCTCGTTGGGGTCCGAGACGAACAGCCGCACCGCCCCTGCCGCCCGCGCCGCCATCAGCGCCAGCACGCCGATGGGCCCCGCGCCGGTGACCAGCACCGAAGCCCCTGCGAACACGCCCCCCCGGTCGCAGGCATAGACGGCGACGGCGGCAGGCTCGATCAGGGCCACGGCCTCGTCGGGCAGGTCGTCGGGGATCTTCACCACGTTGTAATCGTTCAGCAGCGCCTGTTCGGCCATGCCGCCCGAATGCCAGGACAACCCGGCCAGAGCCAGCTGGTCCGACAGGTGAAACAGCCCCCGGTCGGCATAGTAATCCCCCGCGCGCGGCATGATCAGCGGCTGGACCGAGACCCGGTCGCCCGGTGCGACATGGGCAACGCCCGCGCCCACCGCCAGCACCACGCCGCCGAATTCATGGCCCAGGATCTGCGGGCCGCTGGCGCCGGTGAAGGGATGCGGCTCTTTGGGGATGAAGATCGGGCCATAGGCATATTCGTGCAGGTCGGTGCCGCAGATGCCGCAGAAGGTGTTGCGGATCAGGACCTGACCGGGGCCGGGGGCGGGCGGGGCTGTGACATCCTCGATCCTCAGATCGCGGGCGGCGTGAAAACGCAGGGCTTTCATGGGGTGTTCCTTTCACAAAGGGGTCAGCGATAGACCAGCCCGCCATCCATGATGACGCATTGGCCGGTCATGTAATCGCTGTCGGGACCGGCCAGATAGGACACCAGCCGCGCGACATCCTCGCCCGTCTGGGGCCGGCCAAGCGCGATGCCGCCCACAAACGCATCGAAGGTCTCGCCCTTTTTCGCGCCCGTAACCTCGGCAAAGCGGGCGTCGATCTCGGTCCACATGTCGGTGCCGACGACGCCGGGGCAATAGGCATTGACGGTGATGCCATCGGGCGCGAATTCCTTGGCCGCAACCTGCGTCAGTGCGCGCACCGCGAATTTGGTGCTGCAATAGGCGCCCAGCATCGCGTAACCCTCATGGGCTGCAATCGAGGCGGCCGAGACGATCTTGCCGCCCTGCCCCCGCGCCTTGAACCGTGCGGCGGCGGCCTGAATGCCCCACAGCACGCCCTTGACGTTGACGGCGTGGATCTGGTCCATCTCGGCCTCGGTGATGTCGGCGATGGGCTGGACCTGCGCGATGCCCGCATTGTTGATCATCACGTCAAAGCCGCCCAAGGCATCCTCGGCGTGGTCAATCGCGGCGATCACCTGCGCGCGGTCGGTCACATCGGCGCGGAAGGTGGTCACCGGGCCGTCCAGCGTGGCGGCGGCGCGCACCAGCGCATCCTGATCCAGATCGACCAGCGCCACAGCCAGACCATCGCGGGACAGGCGCTGTGCAATGGCCAGCCCGATCCCCTTTGCCGCGCCTGTCACCAGCGCGACCCTGTTGTCATGGGTCATCGTCGTTCTCCTTGATGGGGGGATGGCCCGGCCATGCGCCGGGCCGTTTGCGCCTCAGCGCAGATGGTGGACCTGCTGGAGGCCGTGGACGGGGGTGGCGATCCCCTCGGCGCGGGCCTTCAGCTGCAGCGCCAGATACAGCGAGTAATGCCGCGACTGGTGCAGGTTGCCGCCATGGAACCACAGGCCGGGCTGCTGCGTGGGCTTCCACATGTTGCGCTGCTCGCCCTCCCACGGGCCGGGGTCCTTGGTCGTGGCCGAGCCCAGCCCCCAGACCTTGCCGACCCGGTCGGCCACCTCCTGCCCGATCAGATCCGCCGCCCAGCCGTTCATCGACCCGTAGCCGGTCGCATAGACGATCAGATCGGCGGGCAGTTCCTGACCGTTCTCCAGCAGCACGCCGGTTTCGGTGATTTCGGCCACCTGCCCATGGGCCAGCTTTACCGCGCCGTCGATGATCAGCTGGCTGGCGCCCACGTCGATGTAATAGCCTGATCCGCGGCGCAGGTATTTCATGAACAGCCCGCTGTCATCATCGCCGAAATCCAGCCTGAACCCGGCCTTTTCCAGCCCGGCATAGAAATCCGCATCGCGTTCGCGGATCTGGTCATATAGCGGCACCTGCCATTGATGCATGATCCTGTAGGGCAGCGAGGCAAAGATCAGGTCGGCCTTTTCGGTGGTGACCCCCGCCGCCACCGCCTCTTCGGAATAGAGCGCGCCGAGGCCGATCTCCATCAGGCTGTCGGATTTGACGATATGGGTCGAGGACCGCTGCAGCATCGTCACATCGGCATCATGTTCCCACAGCGCCGCCGCGATGTCATGGGCCGAGTTGTTCGCCCCCACGATCACCACCTTTTTGCCCGCATAAGCATCCGGGCCGGGATGTTTCGAGGAATGGTGCTGCTCGCCCCGGAACCGGTCCATGCCGGAGAAATCGGGGACGTTCGGCTTGCCCGACATGCCGGTGGCCAGCACCAGTTCCTTTGGATGCAGCGTGACCTGCTGGCCGTCGCGGTCCACCACCACGGTCCATTCGCCCGCAGCCTCGTCATAGCTGGCGCTTTGGCAGGTGCTGCGGGTCCAGTAGTTCAGCTCCATCACGCGTGTGTACATTTCCAGCCAGTCGCCGATCTTGTCCTTGGGGGCAAAGACCGGCCAGGTGTCGGGAAATTTCAGATAGGGCAGATGGTCATACCAGACCGGATCATGCAGGCAGAGCGACTTGTAGCGCCGCCGCCAGCTGTCACCGGGGCGTTCATTCGTGTCGATGATGATCGCGGGCACGCCCAGATGGCGCAGCCGCGCGCCAAGCGCGATGCCGCCCTGCCCGCCGCCGATAATCAGCGTGTGCGGCTGGCGGGTCGTGCCCAGCTCCGCCGCCTCGGCCTCGCGTTCCTCGCGCCAGCTTGGGCGGTTCTTGCCCGCGCCGTGTTTGGCGCCCATCGGGCGGGTCGGGCCTCTGGCCTCTTCATGGCCCTTCAGTTCCTGCAAAGCGGTCAGCAGCGTCCAGATGCGCCCGTCGCGCAGGCGCACCAGCCCGTATCCGCGCCCCACCTGCGTTTCAAAGCGGAACCACGCGGTGATGACGCCGTCCTCCT
>NZ_JBKBVD010000097.1:0-5171 GCF_046289755.1 Paracoccus sp. (in: a-proteobacteria)
ATGGCGCGCAACGGCTCCAGCGCGTCGGCGCGCGCGAGCAGGGGGGCAAGGCTGGCCTCGGCCCGCGAGGGGGCCAGCGCGGGCGCGGCCAGCAGCGGCGCAAGGCCGGCGGTCAGGATCAGGGATCTGCGATTCATATCCTGCAATATGGGGCGCCCGGCGCCGGGGACAGAATCACGCTTGCGTGGGCTTGCCGGGCGCGGGCACGCGGATTAGGGCGGGGGCAGGACCAGAACAGGTTGCCCCCATGCCCGACCCTGACATGACCGCGCTCGACGATCTTGCCACCACGCCCTTTCATCAGGCCGACGCGCCCCTGCGCGCGCGCATGCTGTCGCGCCTTGCCGATACCGAGCTGGTCGTCGCGCTGACCCGCGAACCCGTGGCCGACCGGATCGAGCTGCGGCTGTTCCCGCTGGAGGGCACGCAGGTCGCGCTGGCCTGCGATGCCGAGGACCGGCTGGCCGGTTTCTTCGGCGCGCCGGTGGCCTATGCCGGGCTGCCGGGCCGGGTGCTGGCCGGGCTGCTGAAATCCGAAGGCGCGGGGCTGCTGGTCAATCCCGGCCACCCGTCCGAGATGCTGCTGGACGCCGCGATGCTGGACTGGCTGACCGGCGCGCTGGCGGCTGCGCCCGAACAGGCCGAGGCGCGGCTGCGCCTGACCGCACCCGCGCCCGCCACCGTGGCCGCGCTGGCCGAACCTCTGGGCGCGCGGCTGACCGATCTGCGCGGGCTGATCGCGGGGGCGGCGCTGGCTGGCGTGGCAGAGGGCGGCCATGTCTTGCTGGTCGCGGGCGCCGATCCCGACCGCCAGCCCGCCATCGCCAAGGCGCTGGCCGAGGCGCTGGCCTTTCTGCCGCCGCAGCCCGGTGGCGTCGATATCAGCTTTTCCGACGCGACCCCGCCTGCAAACGCCCTGCGCTTTGATCTGACCATTCCCGAGGCACCTGCCGCGCCCCCCCGCCCCAAAGGCCCCCCGATCCTGCGCTGATCCTGCGCCGAGGCGCGGGGCGCGGTTGCACCCTGCCGGGCAACCTGCGAAAAGATTCCGATGCAGCTGCGACACAAGGCCCTGTCCGTCCATCTTCTGACCGCCTCCGGCGCGGTCATTTCGATGCTGGCCATGCTGGCCGCTGTGAACGCCGAATGGTCGCTGATGTTTCTGTGGCTGGTCGTGGCCTTCGTGGTCGACGGCATCGACGGCCCGCTGGCGCGGCGCTATGACGTCAAGACCAACTGGCCCGCCTATGACGGCGTGCTGATGGATCTGATCATCGACTATCTGACCTATGTGTTCATTCCGGCCTTTGCGCTGTTCCAGTCGGATCTGCTGTCGGGTTGGACGGGATGGTTCGCCATCATCGTGATCGTCTTCGGCAGCGTCGTCTATTTCGCCGATACCCGTATGAAAACCCGTGATAATTCCTTTTCTGGTTTTCCCGGCTGCTGGAACATGGTGGTGCTGGTCCTGTTCGCCGTGCATCCCTCGTGGGAGGTAATTCTGGGCATCGTGACGGTTCTGACCATCACCATGTTCACCAATATCAAATTCGTCCACCCCGTCCGGACCGAACGCTGGCGCGTCATATCGCTGCCCGTCGCGGTGGCCTGGGTGGTGTTTGCGGGCTGGGCCGCGTGGCTGAATTTCCAGACGCCGCATCTGGTGACGCTGGGGCTGATCGTCACCTCGCTGTGGCTGTTGCTGGCGGGGGCGGCGCAGCAACTGATCCCGCCGCGCCGGGCCTGAGCACCGGACCCCGCGCATGGAATGGCAGGCCGAGGGCACCGTTCTGGCGCGCAGGCCGCATGGTGAAACCGCCATCATCATTGACGTCATGACCGCCGAATATGGCCGCCATGCCGGGCTGGTGCCCGGCGGCGCCTCGCAGAAGCGCGCGGCGATGCTGCAGCCCGGCGCGCGGCTGTCGCTGCGCTGGCGGGCGCGGCGCGAGGATCAGCTGGGCAGCCTGACGGTCGAGCCGGTGCGCCTGCGTGCCACGCTGATGGGCGATCCGCTGGCGCTGGCGGGTCTGAACGCGATCTGCGCGCTGCTGCTGTTCGTGCTGCCCGAGCGCGATCCCCATCCCCGGCTGGCGCTTGCGACCGAGGCGTTGCTGGATCTGATCGAGGCGGGCCAGCCCTGGTCGGACGCGTATCTGACCTGGGAGATGCTGCTGCTGGACGAGATGGGCTTTGGGCTGGATCTGTCATCCTGCGCGGTGACCGGCGCGCGCGAGGGGCTGGCCTATGTCAGTCCGCGTTCGGGCCGGGCGGTCAGCCGGGCCGGGGCCGGGGATTGGGCCGACCGGCTGCTGCCCTTGCCCGCCTGCCTTGGCGGGGCGGGCGACAACCGGGGTCAGGGGCTGATCGAAGGGCTGGCGATCACCGGCCATTTCCTGCGCGCACGGCTGGCGGCAGAACTGGTCGGGCGCCCCCTGCCCGAGGCGCGGGCGCGGTTGATGCGGCGGCTGTTCCGGGGCGGTGGGTAGCAAGGGGGGCGCTGCCCCCCCGTCGCGTGCCGCGACTCCCCCCGGGATATTTGGATGAAGAAGAAACTTACTGGTTGCCGCGGGCCTGCGCGAGGGCGTCGGTCGCCTGATCGGCGGGGCGGCCGCTTTCATAGATCAGCCAGGTCGGGCCCTTGATGCGCAGGACGCCGCCGAAGTAATCCATTTCGGTCGCCTGCTGCAGCGCGGTGAAATAGCGTTGCTCGATGGCCGCATCCTTGCAGTCGGCGACGCCGCTGGTCTGGATCGGTTCGAACGCCACGGCGGGCAGCGGCACGGTGTTGCGCAGCGCATAGCCGTTGCAGGGGCCGCGGCCCGACACGCCTTCGGGGCGCAGCGTCAGGGTGATGTTGCGCAGCGGCACGGTGCCGTTGCCGATCCCCACCAGCACATAGTCGTTCGCCGGAAGGCCGCCCATCGTGTCCTGTGCCGGCTGCGGGTTACAGGCCGCCAGTGTCAGTGCGGCAGCACCGATCGCAGCAAGACGAAGCGGACGAGACAGGGAAACAGCGGGACCGGGCATCGGAAACTCCTTGGCGGAAGGGCGAACTGAATTGAATTAGACGCATTTTTTTCCTGTTGCCAGTCCCCCGTCGCAGGTTGTTGGCGGATCGACCGTCCGTGGGACGGGGGGCGCAGGCCGCGCGGATCGTGGCAAAGCGGTCGAAGCGTCGTGACGGGTTGGGTTTTTCGGGGTTGCGGGTGGCGGTCTGCCGCCGGACGGGCGTGGCGCAATTCCCACAGCTCTATGCATGCGGGCAACGGGTCGCATCATCTTTTCGTCACAGAACCCCGCGGGGGGGGCGCGGACCGGCCTTTTGCGCGGGGCGATTCGCGTTCCGCGATGCGGCCTTTTCCTTCCCCGCCCGCCCGGTTAGCCTGCGCGCCATGTTCGGACTGGAGCTGTGGCAAATTCTGGTGACCATCGGCGTCACCGCCTTCGCGGGCTTCGTCAAGGGCGCGCTTGGCTTTGCCATGCCGATGATCATGATGTCGGTCTTTGGCTCGGTCATGCCCGCGACCGTGGCGCTGGCGGCGATGATCCTGCCGACGCTGATGACCAATGTGCAGCAATCGGTGCGCGACGGGCGGGGCGCGGCCATCGCCTCGATCGCCAAGTTCCGGCTGCATATCGCCATGGTCGCCGTGTTCATCTGCGTCTCGGCGGGGTTTGCCGCCGCCATGCCGCAATGGCTGATGTACGGGCTGCTGGGTCTGCCGATCACCGCATTCGCGCTGTGGCAGTTGTCGGGCAGGCCGCTGGTCCTGAACCTGCGCCACCGCAGGCGGGCCGAGGGGATCTCGGGCGTGATCGGGGGGCTTTATGGCGGCATTTCGGGGATCTGGGGGCCGCCGCTGATCGTTTACCTCTTGTCGATCGGCACCGGAAAGCGCGAACAGATCCGGGTGCAGGGCGTGGTCTTTCTGATCGGCGCCATCACCCTGACCGTCGCGCATCTTGCCTCGGGGCTGCTGAACGCGCAGACCTTGCCGCTGTCGGCGCTGCTGTGCCTGCCCGCGCTGGCCGGGATGAAGGCGGGCTTTGCCTTGCAGGACCGGCTGGATGTGGCGCAGTTTCGCCGCTGGACGCTGATCCTGCTGATCCTGACCGGGCTGAACCTTGTCCGCCGCGCCTTTGAACTGTGGAGTGCCTGATGACTGATGCCGCCGACCTGACCGCCCGCCTGATCCGTTGCCCCTCGGTCACACCCATCGAAGGGGGGGCGCTGGTTCTGCTCCAGGATCTGCTGACCAGCGCGGGTTTCGAATGCCACCGCACCGACCGGGGCGAGACGGCCAACCTGTTTGCCCGCTGGGGCGCCAGGGGCGCGCGGACCTTTGGCTTTAACGGTCATACCGATGTGGTGCCGCCGGGCGATCTGGCTTCGTGGACGCATCCGCCCTTTTCCGGGCACGCGGCTGACGGCGTCATCTGGGGCCGGGGCGCCACCGACATGAAATCGGGCGTGGCCGCCTTTGTCGCCGCCGCCATTGATTTCGTCCGCGACACGCCCCCCGACGGCGCCGTGATCCTGACCATCACCGGCGATGAAGAGGGGCCGTCGCGCGACGGCACCATCGCCATTCTCGACTGGATGGTGCAGCAGGGCGAGCGGATGGATGTCTGCATCGTCGGCGAGCCCTCGAACCCCGACCATATGGGCGAGATGATGAAGATCGGGCGGCGCGGCTCGGCCACCTTCCAGATCGCGGCCAGGGGCGTGCAGGGGCACGCCGCCTATCCGCACCGGGCAAAGAACCCGCTGCATGCGCTGACCCGGTATCTGGCCGAACTGATCGCCGAACCGCTGGATCAGGGCACCGGGCATTTCGACGCCTCGGGGCTGCAGATCACCTCGATCGACTGCGGCAACCCGGCCTCGAACGTCATCCCCGAGGCGGCGCGCGCCACCGTCAATATCCGCTTCAACGACCTGCATACCGGCGCCTCGCTGACCGACCGGCTGCGCGCCCATGCCGCCCGGATCGCCGCCGAGACCGGCGTGGCCCTGACCGTCGAGGCGCAGATTTCGGGCGAGGCTTTCCTGACCGCGCCCGGCCCCTTTGTCGATCTGGTCCGCGATGTGGTCACCGCCGAAACGGGCCGCGTGCCGGTCCTGTCCACCTCGGGCGGCACCTCGGATGCGCGTTTCGTCAAGGATC
>NZ_JBKBVD010000042.1:0-32916 GCF_046289755.1 Paracoccus sp. (in: a-proteobacteria)
AACCGCACAAGGTCATCATAACGGCGGTCGCCCGGAAACTGGTCAACCTGGCTAACGCCCTGTGTAAAAGCCGTCAGAAATGGACGCCTTCGACCGCGTGAGGGATACAGTTGCTAGGCGACGGCTGCGAGCGGATCAAGCTCTGTGGAGCTATTGGAGGGCAAGCATCGACAGCCCCCCAACGGCCCGCCCCTCATCAAAAAGCGTCATAGGCGCCTGCAAAGCGCGTCCCTGCCGCGCAGGCTTGCCTGCCAGCGTGTTTGCGACCGATTCGCGCGCCCGGTCCTTTCGGGCGGCGGTGTGTCGACCCAGCGGAATCTGCGGCACCATCCCGCGCCATGGACCTCGTCCAGAGCGCGCGCGCTGGTGCAGACGACCGAGAACCGCAAAAGCACATTCGAGGCGGGCAGGGCGTTCGCGGAGCGGATGCGGGCGCAGAAGTGATTCGCCATGAGGTGTGCAGTCGATGGCCGGTTTGATCTGTACAAAAAGACAGGTTTAACATAGGTGACAACAGGTTATCCCCTGATCTTGTTAACAATTACGCCAGAAAATTATAGTTCGTGAGTGATAGTTCATGTTTGCGACCCAACGCGAAGATCAGCGCCCCGCGCTGACCTGGATCGAACTTTGTGCGCGCCGGTGGAACAAAGAAGACCAACCGGCGTCCCGGATGAGCAAGGTGGCGCTCAATCAGTTCCTGTCCAGGAACGGTCTGTCCCATCTGCGCATCCATCAGACGTTTGACGGCGCCAGGAATGTCAGTCTGAACGACGCCCCAGACCTCTGCGTTCTCAAGCCTGCGGCGCTCTGGAACAGCAAGGGGGTCATGGTCCTGCAAAGGCTGGGCGATGACAGCTGGACCGAGGCCTTGACCGGCGAGACGATGACGTCAGAGCAAGTGATCACGTCCTGCCGCGTGCTGGAAGCGGATGTCGGCAGGAAGCTGACCTTTTTTATCGAAGAACGGGCTCTGGATGAGGACCCGGAAATCGCAATCCCCTACGACTACAAGATCTACGCGTTCCATGGCGTGACAAAGTTCGTCCTTCAGGTGGACAGAAGCACGCGCCCGCAAAGGTTCGCCTTCTTTGATGGCGGGTTCCGGCCGATCCTTGATCGGCGGGTGCAGATCAATCCGGCCCGGGCCAGCACGCTGATGCGGCATCGCAAGCCGGACTGCTGGCAGGGCTTGCTTCAACTGGCAGCAGATGTGTCGGTGGCCCTGAAAGCCCCCTTTGTCTCGGTCGATTGCTACGCAACCCCACGGGGCCCGGTTGTCGGCGAGCTGACCCATACGCCGGGCGCGCCATGGCACGGAAATATGTTCACGTTCTCCGATGCGTTCGACCTGGAACTGGGCAAGGCATGGCGGGATGCAAATGACAGGCTGGGCCTGCCACCTGCGATGATCACGGTGCCGTATGAGTTCCGGGTCAAGGACCGTTTGATCAGAAGCATCACGTGAGCATGGCGCTGATCCAATATGGCCTGAGCGAGAATGGCCGCGCGGTCTCCGCAGTAGGGACGAGGCGGATGTTCCCTGAGCCCAGGCAGGCAGCCTGAAAAGCCAAAGCTGCCTGCTGGACTGATTGCTGTGGGCCTCTGCGCGATCAGCCGTCGTGCCCGGCCAACCAATTCTCCATCATCTCGATTTCCGCCTCCTGCGCGGCAATGACCTCTTCGGCCAAGGCGCGCACCGCAGGGTCCGATCCGTGTTCCAGAACGATGCGGGCCATGTCGATCGCCCCCTGATGATGGGGGATCATGCCGCGCATGAAATCCACGTCCGCGTTGCCGGAATATTCCACGTCCATGTTCGTGTGCATGTCGGCCATCGCCTCGCGATAGGCCGTCGTCGAGGGCGTGTCGTCGGGCTGCGCCCCGGACATCGCCCCGGACATCGCCATGTCTCCGTGCTTCGAATGATCCATCTGCGCCATGTCGCCATGGGCAGAGTGGTCCATCCTCTGTTGGGCAAGGCCCGGCGTGGCAAGGGCAAGGGTCGTCAGCAGGATGGGGACGAATGTCTTCATGGCAGTGCTCTCCTTCTACTGCCTCTCAGATAGTCCTTCCCATCGTTGTAAGGTCAATGGCTGCACAAAGCTGTGATCGCTCCCTTGACCTTCCCATCACGGGAACCCCCATATCGCTTTTGTCGCAGCAATGGAGCCCTGCCCATGAATATCGGAGATGCCGCCAGCCGCTCGGGCGTATCGGCCAAGATGATCCGCTATTACGAGCAGATCGGCCTGATCCCGAATGCCAGCCGAACCGCGTCGGGATACCGAGCCTACGTGCCGGGCGATGTCCACATGCTGCGGTTCATTGCCCGCGCCCGCGATCTGGGCTTTTCCATCGCCGAGATCACCGAACTGTTGGACCTGTGGCGTGACAAGGACAGGCGCAGTGCCGATGTGAAGGCGCTGGCGCAGGTGCGGGTCCGGGACTTGCGCCAAAAGATCGCTCATCTGCAGGAAATGGCCGACACCCTCGAGGACCTGGCGAACGCCTGTGCCGGCAATGAGCGTCCGGATTGCCCGATCCTGCAACAGCTCGAAACGCCAGAAACGGGCGAAACCAAGGCGACCCGCCAGGCGCAGGACAAAGGCTTCAAGGAACGGATCGGCTCATGATCAATCGACGGATGTTCACGATGGCGATGGCCGCTTGTCTTCTTTCGGCTCCGGCAATGGCAGGCGTGCGACAGGCCCCGATCCGGGCACAGGTGTTCCGCTCACCCGATTGCGGATGCTGCGGCGCCCGGGTCACTGGCCTTGAAGGTCACGGCTTCCAAGATACCCGATGATCTAGGGAAGGCTTTGAGAAAAAATCGAAAGCTGAAATGCCTTATGTATGACCCTGGGGATGATCCTGCCGCACTGCTCAAATCTCTACAGGATCTTGCAGAAATCATGGACGACGTTCCAGCGCTGATTTGACCAACCTCGACGCCTCTTCCCCGCATGCGGTTGCCCCGAATACTGCCAGGTACATCCTGCGTTGCAGGCGGGCAGCGTCCCGTCGTCATCCGCCATCGTGCCGTGCCGCGCCGCCGCCGGGCACAGTTTGTTGACAGCGCAGGCTCCAGACGCTCTAGGTCGGGTATGTGTAATGAGTTGGATAAGACCATGTTCAGACCTACGGTTCTCGGCCCGTCCTCGTTGGCCAGCGACACATTCGTCAATACATACCCCCATCAATTCATGATCTCGACCTCGGATGCGGTCCGGTTGCCGGGCTGGCCCCGGACGTCGTTGGAGGGGGTGCAGATCGACACGGCGCCTGATCTTGCGCTGACGATGTTGACGGCGGCAGACGGGCGCAGGGTGGGGGTGGTGTTCGGGCTTGCCATCGCGCCCGACGGGCGGATGCTGACGGATGAGTACCGGCTGGGCGGTTCAGAAGACGACGCGATCCTGCGCGAGGCCGAGGCGCTTGTCGAACGGACAGCCGGGCGCTTTGCGGCGGTCATTTCGGTGGGTGCGCACCGGCGGCTGTATCTGGACCCGGTGGGCGATCTGGCGGCGGTTTACAATCCGCAGACCCGCGTGGCAGGCTCGACCACATTGTTCGTGATGGAGGGCGATTTTCAGGACAACCCCCTGTTCCCCTTTGGAGAAATCAAGAAATCCGAGGCGCATTACGGGCTTGGTCACACCCGCGACCGGGGCACGCACAGGCTGCTGGCCAACTACTATCTGGATCTGGACAGCTTCCGGCCGGTGCGCCACTGGCCCCGCGGCGACACCGATCTGGTGACGCGGACAGATGCGGATGAGATGTCCACCATCATGGACGAGATCACCGCCCGTCTTGGTCGCAACATGTCTGAAATCCTGCGTGAACGCACCTGCATCGTGCCTCTGTCGGGGGGGCGGGATTCGCGCTGCCTCGTCGCGGCCGCACTGCCTGAAATGACCCGTGCCTTTACGCTGTTTGCCTGGCGCTTTCACCGGATGTCGGGGCGCGACGCAGTGCTGGGCGCGCAGCTGGCGGCGTTTCTGGGCCTGCCGTTTCAGGAGTTCAAATTCGTCAAGCTGACGCGCGAGGTCAAGGCGCTCTATCTGCGGCGGAACGGCTATTCGAATTTCGGCACCGCGCTGCAGTCGCTTGCCATCTCCGAGACGCTGCCCGGCGGCATGGTCATGCCGCGCGGCAATATCATGGGGATCATGCGCGCCACCAACTGGAACGGCAAGACCGAAGAGATGCCGTTCGATCCCCTGCATGCGCTGCGACGCCTGCAGCTGGGGACCGCCACGGCAGATCCGGACCGCAAAGAGCAGCTGCTGGCCCAGGTCAACGCGTGGTACGATCACTTGCCGCAGTCGGCACGCCCCAAGGTCTATGACATCCTCTGGCTGGACATGGTTCTGACCCATGGTCAGGGCACGCGGAACTACGGCACGCCGAACAATTTCGTCGTCAATCCGTTCAACGACCGCAGGCTGATCCAGCTGTCGATGCAGCTTCCGCTGCACCTGCGGAAATCGGACGCGCCCTATGACATGATCCTTGATCGGACCGTACCGGCGCTGAAGGAATTCGAGTATAACTGACCGGGACTGTCCGCGCCTGCGCGCCGGAACGACCTGACAGGGCGCTCCGGTATGCAGGCGCGTCTGGCGTCAGCGGGTGCGCAGCAGGCCCATGATATCCTTGGTCCGCTCAAGGATCGGGGTCGCAATCGCATCGGCGCGCGCGGCGCCATCGGCTAGGATGCGGTCGATCTGCGCCGGGTCATCAAGATAGGTGGCCATCTTCGCGGTGATGGGCGACAGCGCCGCGACGGCAACTTCGGCCAGCGCGGGCTTGAAGTTGCCGAATCCCTGACCTTCGAACCGGGCCAGCACCTGATCGGGCGTCTCGTCGGCAAGGGCCGCGTAGATATTGACCAGATTGCGGGCCTCGGGGCGGTCTTTCAGACCCTCGATCTGGGCCGGCAGAGGCTCGGCATCGGTGCGGGCCTTGCGGATCTTTTGCGCGATCGTGTCGGCGTCGTCGGTCAGATTGATGCGGCTGGCGTCCGAGGGATCGGATTTCGACATCTTTTTGCTGCCGTCGCGCAGGGACATGACGCGGGTGGCCACGCCCTCGATCAGCGGCTCGGTGATCGGGAAATGATCGACCTTGTAGTCGTGGTTGAACTTGGCGGCGATGTCGCGGGTCAGTTCCAGATGCTGTTTCTGATCCTCGCCCACCGGCACGGCGGTCGCCTGATAGGTCAGGATGTCGGCCGCCATCAGCGCCGGGTAGGCCAGCAGGCCGAGGCTGGCATTTTCGCTGTTCTTGCCCGCCTTGTCCTTGAACTGGGTCATCCGGTACATCCAGCCGACGCGGGCCACCGTGTTGAACAGCCACGCCATTTCGGCATGCGCACTGACCTGCGACTGGTTGAACAGGACGGATTTCGCCGGATCGACACCCGCCGCCATGAAGGCCGCTGCCGCCTCGCGGATGCGGCAGCGCAGAACCTCGGGGTCCTGCCAGACGGTGATGGCGTGCAGATCGACGATGCAATAGATCGTCTCGGCCTGTCCGCCCTGCAGCGCGGCAAAGCGTTTCAGCGCGCCCAGATAATTGCCAAGCGTCAGCCCCCCCGAGGGCTGGATGCCCGAGAAGATGCGCGGGCGGAAGGTGGCATTGATCGGGGCGTTGATGGGTTCGGACATGACCGGCCTGCCTTGGAATTTCCTGGCCCGTGGCTTAGCGGTTGGCCGAGCCCTTCGCAACCGTCAAGGAAATCCCATGCGCCCCCCCTCGCGTTCCGGCCTGACCCAATCGCCCATCAACCCGCTGCCGCCCGTGATCTGGCTGCTGGCCCTGCCCGTCATCGCCATCGAGGCCGTGATGGCGCTGGGTCAGGCAGGCATCATCGGCGGCGCGCAGGGCGTGGGCCTCAGGCTGGACGCGATCCGGTTTGCAGCCTTTCCGCCGGAACTGGCGCAGCGGATCTGGGGTCTGGGGATCATCGACACCGACCAGCTGTATCGCGCGCTCAGCTTCAGCTTCGTGCATGTCTCGCTGACCCATGCGCTGTTTGTCGTCGTGTTCACGCTGGCGCTTGGCAATATGGTGGCGCAGAACTTCCGGCCATGGGCGGTGCTGGCGCTGTTCTTCGGATCGGCCATCGGCGGCGCGCTGGTCTATTCGGCGATCCAGCCGATGCTGGGCGCGCCGCCCGCGCCGCTGATCGGCGGCTATCCGGCGGTCTACGGGCTGGTCGGCGCCTTCACCTTTCTGCTGTGGACCCGGCTGGCGGCGCAGAATGCCAACCGGATGCGCGCCTTCCTGCTGATCGGCATGCTGCTGCTGTTCCAGCTGGTCTTTGGCGTGCTCTACGGCCCGCAAGGCCATGGCTGGATCGCCGAGATCGCGGGCTTTGCGGTGGGCTTCGGCCTCAGCTTCCTGCTGGTCGATGGCGGGCTCGGGCGGGCACTGGCGCAGATGCGCCAGCGTTAACCGCCGCGCTTCATGGCGGCTTTCAGCTCTGACGGGCGATAGCCGCCGATCACGAAGGCCAGTGCGAAATAGATCGCGCCACCGCCGAACACCATGATCGCCAGCGACGGGATGCGCGGCAGGCCCTCCAGCCCGTGCCGCATCCCCCACAGCGCCAGCGCCATCAGCGCCGAGCAGGCCAGGATCCGGGGCAGGGCGCGTTTCAGCCGGGCGTCCATATGGACCGCCTGACCCATGCCGCGCATCCCCCATATCAACTGTGCGGCCATCACCCATGCCGCCAGCGTCGTGGCCAGCGCCGCCGCCAGAAAGCCCATGAAGGGCATCAGGCCAAAGGCCACAAGCGCGTTCACCACCATGGAATTGACGGCAAAGCGGAACGGCGTGCGGGTGTCTTCGCGCGCGAAATACAGCGGCTGCAGGATCTTTTGCAGCACGAAGGCGGGCAGGCCCAGAGCATAGACCACAAGTGCGGCTGCCGTCTGCTGCGTGTCGAAGGCGGTGAAGGCGCCGCGCTGAAACAGCGTGCTGACCATGGGGTGCGCGATCACCGCGATGGCCGCGGCGGCAGGCAGGGTCAGGAACAGCCCGAACTCTGTCGCGCGGTTAAAGGCCGATTGCCCGCCCTCGGTGTCGCCCGTCTCAAGCCTGCGCGCCAGTTCCGGCAGCAGCACCACCGCCACCGCCGCACCCACGATGCCAAGCGGCAGCTGATACAGCCGGTCGGAATAGTTCAGCCACGAGATCGCCCCCTCGAACCGCGAGGCGACCTGACGGCCCACCAGCAGGTTGATCTGCACCACGCCCCCCGCAAGGATCGCAGGCGCGGCGACCCGCAGCAGGTGCCGCATCTCGGGTGTCAGGCGGGGGCGCGAGGGGATGAACGTCCAGCCGTGGCGATGCGCGTCCCACCAGACAAGGCACAGCTGCGCGATGCCGGTGACCGGCGTGGCCCATGCCAGCGCCAGCCCCACATCCCAGCCCTGCCAGCGCGCCAGCGCCATGGCGGCCAGAAACAGCAGGTTCGGCAGGACCGGCGCGGCGGCGGCGGCGGAAAAGCGGCCATTGGCGTTCAGCACGCCCGAAATCATCGCCGCCAGCGAGATCAGCAGGATATAGGGGAACATGATCCGGCCATAGATCACCGCCAGATCAAAGCGCGCATCGCCCTGAAAGCCCGAGGCCATCAGCCAGACCAGCCCCGGCATGGCGACAAGGCCGATCCCGGTCAGCAGCAGCACGCAGGCGAACAGCCCGTTAAAGGCGTCGCGCGCAAAGCTGCCCGCATCCTCGCGGTCGCCCAGCTTTTTGGAAAACATCGGCACGAAGGCGGTGTTGAAGGCGCCCTCGGCGAAGAAGCGGCGGAACATGTTGGGCAAGGCCAGCGCCACGAAGAACGCGTCCGAGACCGTGCCGCTGCCCAGCCATCGCGCCATCAGGATGTCACGTGCAAATCCTGTCAGCCGTGACAGGAATGTCCAGCTTCCCACGGCCAGAAAGCCGCGCACCAGTCCGGTTTTCATCTTCTCAAGCCTCTGCCCGTTTGGCCCCGTCGGCCATGGCCGTCCGCAGTTTCTTTTCCAGCGCGTCGCGTTTCGCGGCGCTGTGCAGTTTCAGCCCGAACATGTCCTTGACATAGAAGCTGTCGACCACCTGTGCGCCATAGGTCGCAATCATGGCGCTGACAATCTGGATATGGTTGCCCGCAAGGGTCCGCGTCAGATCATACAGCAGGCCGGGCCGGTCGCGGGTGTCGACCTCGATGATGGTGTAGATGTCGCTGCCCTCGTTGTCGAAGGTGATATGGGTCGGAAACCTGAACTCGCGGTTGCGCTTTTTGGGCTTGTCGCGGGTGGCGAATGCCTCGCGCGCCACGATCTCGCCGCGCAGGGTGCGCAGGATGGTCTGGTGCAGGCGCGGCAACCGGTCTTCCGAGAACGGATGTCCCTCGGCGTCCTGCACCCAGAACACCGCCGTCGCATAGCCGTCGCGCGTCGTATAGGTGCGCGCGTCCACGACATTGGCGCCCATCAGCGTCAGCGCCCCGGCCAGCCGCGAGAAGATGCCCGGATGATCGGCCAGCACGAAGGCCGCCTGCGTCGCATCGCGGTCAGGATCGGCGCGCATCTCGATGCGGATCTCGTCGGCGGTGATCTTGTGCAGCATCTGCGCGAAACTGGCCTGCGTCGATGTGGTCAGCCCGGCCCAATAGGCGTCGTAATGGCGCCCCAGCTCGGCCCGGATCGAGCGTGGCTCCCATCCCTTGGCGACCAGCATGTGGCGCAGGGACCGCTTGGCCTCGGCCTGCCTGCGGTCGCGGTTCAGTTCCTCCAGCCCGTTTTCCAGCGCGGCGGCGGTTTCCTGATGCAGCTTGCGCAGCAGCGCCGCCTTCCAGTTGTTCCAGGTCCCCGGACCCACGCCGCGAATGTCGCAGACGGTCAGCACCAGCAGCATGTCCAGCCGCTTGCGGGTCTTCACCGCCTTGGCAAAGTCGCGCAGCGTGCGCGGGTCGGAAATATCGCGTTTCTGCGCCACGTCCGACATCAGCAGGTGATGGCGCACCAGCCATTCGACCGTGTCGATGTCGTCCTGCGCAAAGCCGAAGCGGGCCGCGATCCGCCGCGCGATCCGTGCGCCCAGGATCGAGTGATCCTCGGACCGCCCCTTGCCGATGTCGTGCAGCAGCGTCGCCAGATACAGCACGCGCCGGCTGATGCCACCGGCCTGCATGATCTCGCTGGACAAGGGCAGGTCGCCCGGATGCTCGCCCCGCTCGATCTCGGCCAGGGCTGCGACGCATTGGATGGAATGTTCGTCGACGGTGTAGTGGTGATAGTGGTTGAACTGCATCATCGCCACGACCGGCTCGAATTCCGGCAGGAAGGCGGCCAGAACGCCCAGCTCGTTCATGCGGCGCAGGGCGCGTTCGGGATTGCCGTGTTTCAGCAGCAGGTCCATGAAGATGCGGATCGCCTCGGGGGCGGTCTGCACGTCCTCGTCGATCAGGTCCAGATTGGCGGCGACAAGGCGCATCGCGTCGGGATGGATCAGAACGCTGGTGCGCAGCGCCTCTTCGAACAGGCGCAGGATATTGAGGGGATCGGACAGCGCCGCCTCGGTCTCGAAGGCCAGCCGGCCCTGCTGATCGACAAAGCCGGGCCGCATCTTGCGGCGCCTGCGGAAGATGCGGCCCAGAAAGGGTGCGGTGCGGACGTGGCGGGTTTCCAGTTCGGTCAGGAACACGCGGGTCAGCTCGCCCACGCGGGTGGCCTGACGGAAATAATCCTGCATGAAGAACTCGACCGCGCGGCGGGCGGCGCCATCGGCATAGCCCATGCGGCGCGCGACCTCGACCTGCATGTCAAAGGACAGCACATCGACCGGGCGCCCCGCGATCAGATGCAGATGGCAGCGCACCGCCCACAGAAAATCCTCGGCCTGCCAGAAGGCCAGATGCTCGTCGCGCGAAAACACGCCCAGATCGACCAGTTCAACCGCGCGGTCGACGCGGTGGATGTATTTTGCGATCCAGTAGAGGGTCTGCAGGTCGCGCAGCCCGCCCTTGCCCTCCTTCACATTCGGCTCCAGCACATAGCGCTGGCCGCCTTGCCGGGCGTGGCGGGCGGCGCGCTCGTCCAGCTTGGCCTCGATGAATTCGGGCACGCTGCGTTCGAACAGGTCCGACCACAGCCGGTCGCGCAGCTCGGTTGACAGCGGTGCATGGCCGGTGATCAGCCGGTTCTCGACCAGCGAGGTGCGGATCGTCATGTCGGCTGTGCCAAGGCGCAGGCAATCATCGACGCTGCGGATCGAATGGCCGATCTTCAGCTTCAGGTCCCACATCATGTACAGCATCGATTCGACGACGCTTTCGGCCCAGGGCGTGATCTTCCACGGCGTCAGGAACAGCAGGTCCACATCGGATGCAGGCGCCATCTCGGCCCGGCCATAGCCGCCCACGGCCAGCACCGCCAGACGCTCGGACTCCGAGGGGGAATGCAGCGGGTGCAGCCGCGTGGTGGCCACATGGTGCACGGCAATCACGGTGCTGTCGGTCAGCGCCGCGATGGCGCGCACCATCTCGCGGGCGGCGCGTGGGTTGCGGGCAAAGGCGGCCTCGATCCCGGCCATGGCGTCCGCGCGCGCCTCGGTCAGCAGGGCCACCGTGCGGGCACGGATCTCGCGCGGGACGGTCAGGCCCTCCAGCGCCTGTTCAAGCTGGGGCAGCAGGCCAAGCGGGTCTTGCGTGGCATCCGCCCCGGCAGGGATCGGGACGGGCAGAGCGGGGACGGGCAGGTTGGGGGTCTTGTCGGTCATCTGGGGCTTTTGACCCATCGGCTGAAGGTTCCGTTCACGATCCCAGACCACGGGCGTTGCGCGGTGCCGGGTCCAGAATGACCAGTTGCCCGCCCCGGATCGTGGCGACCGCAAGGCTGCGCTGACTGGTGCCGTTGCGGTTCAGCCGGAACAGGCCACCGACGCCGGAAAAGCCCGCGCGCTGGGTCAGGCCGGTGGTGGTCAGCGCATTGCTGCGCCCCGAGCGCGCCAGCGAGGCGATCGCCGCCGTGCCGTCATAGGCCAGATAGGCCAGCGGATGCGGCGCCTCGCCATGCGATTGCCGGTAGCGGGTCTCGAACTGGCTTATCAGCGTCTGATCCGGGATGGCGAACCAGCCCTCGGCCAGTTGCGGCATGCGCAGGCGCTCGGACGGCTGATCCCAGCGGGTCAGGCCCATCATCTGCGTCACCTGCGAGGTGACGCCCGCATCGGCCAGCGCCTTGGCCAGATAGGGCAGCACCGCCTGATTGTTGCCGGTCATGAAGATGGCGTCGACCTGACCCGACCGGGCCGCCGTGGCGATCCGGGGGCTGGCGCTGTCGATCCCGCTGATCGACACCGGGTGGTTGGTGCGCCCCATCAGCCGCGCGCCGTTGCGGGCGATGGCGGTCTCGATGGCGCGGCCGCCCAGCTGGCCCGCGATGTCATCCTCGGCCACGACGAAATAGTTGCGCTTGCCCTGACGGACCCCGTGGCGGACCAGCCGGTCGGCGATGTTTTCGAAGCTGTTGCCGAGGATAAAGACGTTGCCGCCCGCGACCTGGGTGTTGTTGGAGAAGGACAGCACATTGATATTGCGCGGCATCATGGCGTTGCCGACCGCATTCGCAGCCTCGGCAAAGAGCGGGCCCAGAATGATCTGCGCCCCGGCATCGGCGGCGATATTGGCCTGTGCCACGGCCGTTTCGGCCGAGGTGCCGCTGTCATAGACGCGCAGGTCGATGGCCGCGCCCTGCGCATCCGCCGCAGCCATCCGCGCCGAGTTGCGCAGGCTGCGCGCCAGCCAGTCCAGATCCTGTGACCCCGACCCGCCGGGCACCAGAAGCGCCACCCGCACCGGCGCGCCGGGGGTGATCTGCTGGCCGATCTCGGGGCCGGTGGCCTGCCCGGCGCTGCCCACAGGATCGCAGGCGGCAAGCAACAGGGCCGAGATGACGGCGCCCGTGCGCAGGATGGCATGGCGCAACCTGCTGGCGGGCCGGGTTGTGGCGGATGCAGACATGTGAAATTCCCCTCATGGATCGCAGCTGGACGCCGGTTGTGGCAAACTAGGCCCTCGCCCGGGGCTTGGCAATCAGCCCGCGCACAGCAAGGAGATTGGGATGACCGACCGGACCACAGGACCAGCCGTGCCCCCGCCCGCGCGGCTTGGTGCCCATATCGAGGCGGCGCGGCTTGGTCCCGGGCTTTATCTTGTGGCGACCCCGATCGGGGCCGCACGCGATATTACCCTGCGGGCGCTGGATGTTCTGAACAGCGCCGACATGCTGGCCGCCGAGGATACGCGGGTGCTGCGCCATCTGATGGACATTCACGGCGTGCCGCTGCGCGGACGGCGCATCCTCGCCTATCACGACCACAATGGCGATCGCGCGCGGCCCGCGCTGCTGGCGGCGCTGGCCGAGGGGCTCAGCGTGGCCTATTGCTCGGACGCGGGCACGCCTCTGGTCGCCGATCCCGGCTATCGTCTGGCGCTGGATGCCGCGCAGGCCGGGGCGCGGGTGCATGCGCTGCCCGGCCCCTCGGCCGCGCTGGCGGCGCTGAGCCTGTCGGGCCTGCCAAGCGACCGCTTCCTGTTTCTGGGCTTTCCCCCGTCAACACAGGCCGCACGGCTGAGCTGGCTGCGAGAGTGGCTGTGGACCGATGCGACGTTGATATTCTTTGAAAGCCCCCGGCGCATTAACCGGATGTTGAATGATCTGTGCGAGGTTGATCCGAATCGGGTTACAGTGGTGGCGCGTGAACTGACGAAGAAATTCGAGGAAATCATCCGCGGCACGGCGCAGGACCTGGCGTCTGATCCCCGCATGGCGACCCTGAAGGGCGAAATTGTCGTTGTGCTCGACCGGTCCTTGCCCGCACCGCCGGATGAGGAACGGATCGACACTGTTCTGCGGATGCACATGGCGACCTTGTCAGTCAAGGACGCCGCCCGGGAAGCCGCGCGCGAGCTGGGTCTGGCGCGACGCGATCTGTATCAACGCGCGCTGGCTTTGGCGCGCCCTGAGTGAGGTTTGCCAGAATGGGACAGCATCTCCACGATGACTTTTCTACGGGCGTTCCGGTTGTCCCGTGGGCGCGCCGCGAGCGTGGGCGCGTTGCGGCCCTGTCGGGCGTCATGGCCGAGGATTCGGTTCACCGGCACTATCTGGCGCGGGGCGCGGTGTTGCGGGCCAGCCGCTGGCGCGGCAAGGCGGGCGAGATTGATCTGATCTTTCAGGACGGTGAGGATCTGGTCTTTGTCGAGGTCAAAAAGGCCGCGACCCACGCGATTGCCGCCGAGCGGTTGCGCCCTGCTCAGATGGCACGGATCTGCCGGGCCGCCTGCGAATATTGCGAGGTTGCGGGCCTGGGCACGGTTCCGATGCGGTTTGACGCGGCGCTGGTGGATCAGACGGGTCGGGTCGAGCAGATTCCGAATGCCTTCTGGGAAAACTGAAAGGGACTGCCTTGCATTGCCTCCGTCCGCGGGCGACAAGTCCGCGCGCAACTTTTGGGGGTTGGGATGAGCCTATACGTCGCCTTGCAGATGGACCCGATCGAGAATGTCTCGGTCACCGCCGACAGCACATTCCGCATCGGGCTTGAGGCCGAGAGCCGGGGGCACCGGCTGTTTCAGTATACCGTGGATCAACTGCGCTATGATGAGGGGCGGGTCATTGCGCGCGGGCGCGCGGTCACGCTGCGCGCGGTGCAAGGCGACCATGTTGAGTTCGGGGAATGGGCCGATGTTGACCTGACAGAGTTCGATGTGATCTGGCTGCGTCAGGATCCGCCGTTCGACATGGCCTATGTCACCTCGACCCATCTTCTGGACCGGGTGCATCCTGGGACATTGGTGGTCAATGATCCGTTCTGGGTGCGCAACTGCCCGGAAAAGCTGATGGTTCTGGACTTTCCCGATCTGACACCGCCGACGCTGATCTCGCGCGATCTGGACGCGATCCGCGCCTTCCGGGCGCGCCATGGCGAGATCATCGTCAAGCCGCTTTACGGCAATGGCGGCGCGGGGGTCTTTCACCTCAGGCCCGAAGACCCGAACCTGTCATCGTTGTTCGAGACGTTCACGGGCATCAACCGCGAGCCCCTGATTGCGCAGAAATTCCTGCCTGCGGTCGTCAAGGGGGACAAGCGGATCATTCTTGTCGATGGCGAGCCGGTCGGCGCCATCAACCGTGTTCCGCTGAAGGGCGAGGCGCGGTCGAACATGCATGTGGGCGGCCGCGCCGAACAGGTCGGGCTGACCGCGCGTGAGCGCGACATCTGCGCCCGCATCGGCCCGGTCCTGCGCGAGAAGGGTCTGATCTTTACCGGCATTGATGTCATCGACGGCTGGCTGACCGAGATCAACGTGACCTCGCCCACCGGCATTCAGGAGCTTGAGCGGTTTGACGGCATCAACGCCGCCGAAGCCCTCTGGATCGCGATCGAGCGCCGGGTGGCCGCGCAGCGTGAGACGACCCCCCGCTAGCCGCCCGCCATGAACGGCAGCCGGTAGCTGATCGCCTCGGCCAGATGCTGGGGATGGACCTTGTCGCAATGGTCCAGATCCGCGATCGTGCGGGAGCTGCGCAGGATGCGGTGATAGCCGCGGGCGGTCAGGCCCAGCCGCTCGGCCGCCTTGTGGATCAGGGCCTTGCCTGCCTCGTCGGGGGCGGCGATCTGATCCAGAACCGCGCCGCTGGCCTCGGCATTCACGCGGATGTCGGGCGCGTCGGCAAAGCGCCGCGTCTGGATGCCGCGCGCCTCGGCCACGCGGCGCGCGATCTCGCCCGAGGTTTCGCCGCCCGGCGGCAGGTCCAGATCGCTGAAATGGACGGCAGGCACCTCGAACCGCAGATCGAACCGGTCCATCAGCGGCGCCGAGACCCGGCCCAGATAGTCGCCGCCACAGCCCGGCGCCCGCGAACAGGCCCGCGCCGCATCGGCCAGATAGCCGCAGCGGCAGGGATTGGCCGCAGCGATCAGCAGGAACCGGCAGGGATAGCGGATATGGGCGTTGGCGCGGGCGACCACGACCTCACCCGTCTCGATCGGCTGGCGCAGCGTCTCCAGCACCGGGCGCGAGAATTCCGGCATCTCGTCCATGAACAGCACGCCGTTATGGGCCAGGCTGATCTGGCCCGGTCGCGCGCCGCGCCCGCCGCCCACGATCGCCGCCATCGAGGCCGTGTGATGGGGTTCCTGAAACGGCGCCTGCCGCGAGATGCCGCCATTTTTCAGCGTGCCCGCCAGCGAATGGATCATCGAGGTTTCCAGCGCCTCGATCGGCGACAGGGGCGGCATCAGCCCCGGCAGCCGGGCCGCCAGCATCGACTTGCCGGCGCCGGGCGGGCCGACCATCATCATGTGGTGCCGCCCCGCCGCCGCAATCTCCAGCGCGCGCTTGGCGCGTTCCTGCCCCTTGACCTCGGACATGCAGAGACGGTGATCGCTGTCGGCGACCGTGCCGGGCGTGGCGCGGGGCAGGGGCGCGCGGTCGGTCAGATGGTCGATCACCTCGCGCAGCGTGGCGGCGGCCAGAACGGGCACGGCCTCGATCCAGGCGGCCTCGGGGCCGCAGGCACGGGGGCAGATCAGCGCGCGGTCATCCTCGGCTGCGGCCATGGCAGCGGGCAGCGCGCCCATGACCGGCACCAGCCGCCCGTCCAGCGCCAGCTCGCCCAGACAGATGCAGCGCGCAAGTTCATCCTGCGGCACGATCTCCAGCGCGGCCAGCACCGCCAGCGCGATGGGCAGGTCGAAATGAGCCCCCTCCTTGGGCAGGTCGGCGGGCGACAGGTTCACCGTCACACGCCGGTTGGGCAGCGCGATGGCCAGCGCGCCAAAGGCCGCGCGCACCCGCTCGCGGGCCTCGCTGACCGCCTTGTCGGGCAGGCCCACGATGCCAAAACCGGGCAGACCGGCGGCGACGGCGCATTGCACCTCGACCAGACGCGCCTCGACGCCCTCGAACGCGACCGAATAGGCGATGGCGACCATGTGCGCTCCGTTTGCTTTCCCTGATCGTTAACGGCGCATCGGTTAAGATCGGGTTAACGGCGCCTTTCTTGCGGGCGCGGGCCTGCGGGTCTATCTGTGAGGCGCGTGCGAATGGTTGGGGGCGGGATGCTGGGCAAACGGATACTTCTGATCACGGGCGGCGGGATTTCCGCCACCAAGATCCCGGCGCTGATCCGGCTGATCCGGGCGGCGGGGGCGCATGTGACGCCGGTTCTGACGGCGGCGGGCGCGCAATTCGTGACGCCCATGTCGCTGTCGGTGCTGGCGGGCGAGGCGGTGCATCAGGATCTGTTCGACATCGCAGCCGAGGCCGAGATCGGCCATATCCAGCTGTCGCGCCGGGCCGATCTGGTCGTGGTGGCGCCCGTGACGGCGGATCTGATGGCAAAGATGGCGCAGGGGCTGGCGAATGATCTGGCCTCGACCCTGCTGCTGGCGACCGACAAGCCGGTGCTGATCGCGCCCGCCATGAATGTGCGGATGTGGCAGCATGCCGCCACGCAGCGCAATCTGGCCACCCTGCGCGGCGACGGCATCAATGTGATCGGCCCCGATGAGGGCGAGATGGCCTGCGGCGAATTCGGGCCCGGTCGCATGGCCGAGCCTGAGGCAATCCTGTCTGCCATCCGGGCAGCGCTGCCGGGGGGGGCCTTGGGCGCGCCCTTGCGGCTGCTGCCCGAGGCGCAGGTGCCGCGTGGGCCGCTGGCGGGGCGGCATGTCATCGTGACCTCGGGGCCGACGCATGAGCCGATCGACCCGGTGCGCTATATCGCCAACCGTTCCAGCGGCGCGCAGGGGGCGGCGATTGCGGCGGCGCTGCGCGATCTGGGCGCGCGGGTCAGCTTTGTCACCGGCCCGGCCAGCGTGCCGCCGCCGCAGGGCGTGCAGGTGATTGCGGTCCAGACGGCGCAGCAGATGCGCGATGCGGTCGAGGCGGCCTTGCCTGCGGATGCCGCCGTGATGGCGGCGGCGGTGGCCGACTGGCGGGTGCTGAACGGCAGCGATCAGAAGATGAAAAAGACCGCAGGCGGGCTGCCCGCGCTGGAGATGGCCGAGAACCCCGATATTCTGGCCTGGCTCAGCCGCGATGCGCAGCGCCCGGCGCTGGTCGTGGGGTTTGCGGCGGAAACCCATGATGTGATCGCACATGCCACGGCCAAGCGGCTGCGCAAGGGCTGTGACTGGATCGTCGCCAATGATGTCAGCCCCGCGACCGGCATTATGGGCGGGGCCGAGAACGCCGTGACGCTGATCACCGCAGACGGCGCCGAGGACTGGCCGCGCATGTCCAAGACCGAGGTTGCCGCCCGCCTGGCCGCCCGCATCGCGCAGGCCTTGGCATGAGGGCCTATCTGGACTGGAACGCCACCACGCCCCTGCGCCCCGAGGCGCGCGCGGCGATGATCGCGGCGATGGATCTGGTGGGCAACCCGTCCTCGGTCCATGCCGAGGGGCGCGCGGCCAAAATGGCGATGGAGCGCGCGCGTGAGGAAATCGCCGCAGCCCTTGGCGCCGAGGGGGCGGATCTGGTCTTTACCTCGGGCGCGACCGAGGCGGCGGCCATGGTGCTGGCTGGACGGGGGCTGGCCTGCGCGCCGGTGGAACATGACGCGGTCAAGGTCTGGTGCGACCGGTCGCTGCCGGTGGATGGTGACGGGCTGGTCACCGTGGCCGATCCGGGCCGCGCCACGCTGCAACTGGCCAATAGCGAAACCGGCGTGATGCAGCGCCTGCCCGAGGGGCTGGCTGTCAGCGACCTGACGCAGGCGTTCGGCAAGATCCCCTTTGCCTTCAACTGGCTGGGCGTGACGGCGGGGTTGCTCAGCGCGCATAAGCTGGGCGGTCCCAAGGGGATCGGCGCGCTGGTGCTGAAGAAAGGGACCGATCTGGAGGCCATCCTGAAGGGCGGCGGGCAGGAACAGGGCCGCCGCGCGGGGACCGAAAACCTGCCCGGCATTCTGGGCTTTGCCGCCGCCGCCCGCGCCGCGCAAGCCGATCTGGAGGCCGGGCTGTGGGACGAGGTCGCCGCCCGCCGCGACCGGCTGGAGGCGCGGCTGACCGGGCGTTTTCCTGACCTTTTGGTGGCAGGAAAGGCGGCGCGGCGCTTGCCGAACACCTCTTGCCTTCTTACATCCGGCTGGAGGGGTGAAACGCAGGTCATGGCAATGGACCTTGCGGGCTTTGCCATTTCGGCAGGCTCGGCCTGTTCGTCGGGCAAGGTCCGGGCCAGCGGCACCCTTCAGGCGATGGGGTATGACGATCATCAGGCGCAATCGGCGATCCGGGTTTCCATAAGTCCGGCTTTGGACGAGGATCAGATGAACCGATTTGCGGATGCCTGGGAAAGCGCGTATTCACGCTGGCGCGACAGGAACGGCCAGGCCAGGGGGCCCGGCCCGAGGAAGGACAGAGGATGACGGCAACCACCGATCTTGATGTACGCGAAGGTGTTGACCGCGAAACGGTCGAAACCGTGCAGAACATGGGCAGCTACAAACATGGCTGGAATACCGAGATCGAGATGGAATACGCGCCCAAGGGCGTGAACGAAGACATCGTCCGCCTGATCTCGGCCAAGAACAACGAACCGGAATGGATGACCGACTGGCGGCTGGAAGCCTATCGCCGCTGGGTCACCATGACCGAACCGAAATGGGCGATGCTGAACTATCCGGTCATCGACTATCAGGATCAGTATTACTACGCCCGCCCCAAAAGCATGGAAGAAAAGCCCAAGTCGCTGGACGAGGTCGATCCCAAGCTGCTGGCGACCTATGAAAAGCTGGGCATCCCGCTGCGCGAGCAGATGATTCTGGCAGGCGTCGAGGGGGCCGAGGATGCGCCCGCCGATGGCCGCCGCGTGGCCGTCGATGCGGTGTTCGACAGCGTCAGCCTGGGCACGACCTTCAAGGATGAGCTGGCCAAGGCGGGCGTGATCTTCTGCTCGATCTCCGAGGCGATCCGCGAGCATCCCGAGTTGGTGAAGAAATACCTCGGCTCGGTTGTGCCGCAATCGGACAACTATTTCGCCACGCTGAACAGCGCCGTCTTTTCGGATGGCTCGTTCGTCTACATTCCGCCCGGCGTGAAATGCCCGATGGAGCTGTCGACCTATTTCCGCATCAATGCCGAGAATACCGGCCAGTTCGAGCGCACGCTGATCATCGCCGACCGGGGCAGCTATGTCAGCTATCTGGAAGGCTGCACCGCGCCCAAGCGCGACACGACCCAGCTGCATGCGGCGGTGGTCGAGCTTGTCATTCTGGAAGATGCCGAGGTGAAATACTCGACCGTCCAGAACTGGTTCCCCGGCGATGAGGACGGCAAGGGCGGCATCTATAACTTTGTCACCAAGCGGGCCGATTGCCGCGAGGCCCGCGCCAAGGTGATGTGGACGCAGGTCGAGACCGGGTCGGCGATCACTTGGAAATACCCGTCCTGCATCCTGCGCGGCGACGAAAGCCAGGGCGAGTTCTATTCCATCGCCATCGCCAACAACTGGCAGCAGGCCGATACCGGCACCAAGATGATCCATCTGGGCAAGAACACCCGCTCGCGGATCGTGTCCAAGGGGATTTCGGCGGGTCAGGCGCAGAACACCTATCGCGGGCTGGTGACGATGCACCCGCGCGCCACCAACAGCCGCAACTACACCCAATGCGACAGCCTGCTGATCGGCGACACATGCGGGGCGCATACGGTCCCCTATATCGAGGTCAGGAACAACTCCAGCCGGGTCGAGCACGAGGCCACGACCAGCAAGGTCGATGACGACCAGCTGTTCTACTGCCGCAGTCGCGGGATGGACGAGGAAGAGGCCGTGGCGCTGGTCGTGAACGGCTTCTGCCGCGAGGTGCTGCAGGCCCTGCCGATGGAATTCGCCATGGAGGCGCAGGCGCTGGTGGCGATCAGCCTCGAAGGCTCGGTCGGGTGATCATTCCGGCCGGGCTGCGCGCCCGGCCGCCAATCTATGCGGCGCCCCTGCTGGCGCCTTCGCCGTTTGAGGGAAATATGCTTAAAATCAACAACCTGCACGTCAAACTTGAAGAAGAGGACAAGCAGATCCTGAAGGGTCTGACGCTGGAGGTTCCGGCAGGCGAGGTCCATGCGATCATGGGGCCGAACGGGTCGGGCAAGTCGACCCTGTCCTATGTCCTGTCGGGCCGCGACGGCTATGAGGTGACCGGGGGCGAGGCCACGCTGGAGGGCGAAAGCCTGCTGGAGATGGAGCCCGAGGAACGTGCGGCTGCGGGTCTGTTCCTGGCCTTCCAGTATCCGGTCGAGATCCCCGGCGTCGGCAACATGACCTTTCTGCGCACCGCCGTGAACGCGCAGCGCAAGGCGCGCGGCGAGGCCGAACTGACCGCGGGCGAGTTCCTGAAAATCGTGCGCGCCAAGGCCGCGGATCTGCAGATCAGCCCCGATATGCTGAAACGCCCGGTGAATGTCGGTTTCTCGGGCGGTGAGAAAAAGCGCAACGAGATCCTGCAGATGGCCATGCTGGCGCCGCGCATGTGCATCATGGATGAGACAGATTCGGGTCTGGACGTGGATGCGATGCGGCTGGTGGCGGATGGCGTGAACGCGCTGCGCAGCCCCGATCGCAGCTTTCTGGTCATCACCCATTACCAGCGCCTGCTGGATCACATCAAACCCGATGTCGTGCATATCATGTCGGATGGCCGCATCATCAAATCGGGTGGCCCGGAGCTGGCGCTGGAGGTCGAAGAGAACGGCTATGGCGATCTTCTGGCGGAGGCCGGCTGATGGCTGACGTGGCGGTCAAGACCAAGGACGTGACACCTCAGGTTGCGGGGCAGGTCGCGGGCGGTGCCCAGTCCGCCGATGCGCTTGAGGCGCGGCTGGCGGCGCTGAGCCTGCCCGCAACGCTGGCAGAGGCCCGCGCCGATGCGCTGGCGCGGCTGCGTGCGATGGGCCTGCCGGGGCGGCGTGACGAATACTGGCGCTATACCGACCCGCGCCCGTTCAACGCGGCGCGCCCCGAGGACAAGCCGCTGGTGGCTGACGCGCCTTCGGTGCTGTTTGCCGATCTGGACTGCCTGCGGCTGGTTTTTGTCGATGGGGTCTTTGACGCGGCCGCCTCGGACCCGCTGGCGCTGGACGGGGCAGAGATCACGCCGCTGTCGCAGGTGGCAGACGGTCACTGGGCGGCGGATCTCTATGGCCGGCTGGAGGCTGCGGGCCAGACGCCGGTCCCGCGCCCCTTTGCGGCGCTGAATTCGGCCTGTGCGGCGGACGGGCTGCTGATCCGGGTGACGGGCAAGCCCGCGCGCCCGGTCCATGTGATCCACCGCCGGGGCGATGCGGCGGCGGATGCGGTCTGGCACCACGTCCTGCGCGTCGAGGCGGGGGCCGAGCTGACGCTGCTGGAGACCGGCAAGACCGGCGCGCGCTCGAACGGGCTGATCGAGGTTGATCTGGCGGAGGGTGCGCGGCTGCATCACATCAGCTCGAAACGGGCGGGCGATCCGCTGGTCGGGCTGTCGCATCTGTTCGCGCGGGTCGGCGAGGGGGCGCAGCTGAAAAGTTTCGCGCTGCAGGTCGGCGGGCGGATGATGCGCACCGAAAGCGTCATCGACATCACCGGCGACGATGCCGTGGCGCATATCGCGGCGGCGGTGCTGGGCGACGGCCATGCCGGGCCGTTCCATCAGGACGACACGGTGTTCGTGACCCATGGCGCGCTGCGCGGCGAAAGCCGTCAGGTGTACAAAAAGGTGCTGAAAAACGGCGCGACCGGCGTGTTTCAGGGCAAGATTCTGGTCAGGAAGGGCGCGCAGAAGACCGATGGCTATCAGATCAGTCAGGCGCTGCTGCTGGACGAGGCCAGCCAGTTCCTGGCCAAGCCAGAGCTGGAAATCTACGCCGATGACGTGAAATGCTCGCATGGTTCGACCACCGGCGCGATCGACGAGGATGCGCTGTTCTACCTGCGCTCGCGCGGGGTGCCGCAGGACCGGGCGATCGTGTTTCTGGTCCTGTCCTTTCTGGCCGACGCGCTGGCCGAGGTCGAGGACGAGGCCCTGCGCGACCATATCAACGAGCGGCTTGATGCATGGCTGACCGCACAAGCCGAGGCGTAAGCCGCCCCCCGCAAGGGGGCGGCATGGCCCAACGCGTGATGCAAAGCTGGTGGGCCCCGCGCCGGGTGGTGCGGGGCCTTTCCGGCATGCCCGACCGGGTGCTGCTGGTGGTGCTGATGCTGGCCATGCTGTTCATGCTGGTGGCGCAGGCGCCCCAGCATGCCCGCGCCGCGCAACTGGACCCCGCGATTCCGTTCGAGGCGCGGATGGGGGCGGCGCTGATGGCGGTGATGTTCATGGCGCCGCTGCTGGCCTATGCCGTGGCCGCGCTGGTGGCGCTGATCGCGCGGGCGACGCCATGGCGGCTTGCGCCCGAGGATTCGCGTCTGGCACTGTTCTGGGCTTTGCTGGCCGTGGCACCGGCGATGCTGCTGGCGGGTCTGGTGGCGGGGATGATCGGCCCCGGCCCGGCGCTGACCCTGACCCGCGCAGTGGCGGGTCTGGGATTTCTGATGATCTGGGGCGCCGGAGTTTCGGTGCTGGCAAGGCGAGTGACATGACCTTAGACGATTTCAAGGGCCTGATCCGGCTGACATTCCGCGCGCCCGAACAGGCCGCGCATCTGCTGATGGCGCAGGGCTGGCCGATGTCGGTGCGCTGGATGGCGCTGGTGCTGACCGTCTCGGTCTCGGGACTTCTGGCCTGGGTGTCGATGCAGTTCTACCCCGCGCCCACGGGTGATGCCGCGCCGATGTTCACGCTGGGGCAGCAGCCGCTGTTGCTGGCGGGCCTGCAGCTGGTCGCGGTTGTGATCGGTGCCGGGCTGATGGCGGGCGTGGGCCGGATGTTCGGCGGCCATGGCCGGTTCGAGGATGCGCTGCTGCTGGCCGTCTGGATCGAGACGATCCTGCTGCTGGTGCAGGCCGCTCAGATCATCCTGTCGCTGGCCCTGCCCGCATTCGGGGGGCTTCTGGGCATCCTGTCGGTCGCGCTGTTCCTGTGGCTGACGGTCCAGTTCACCAAGGCGCTGCACGGCTTTACCAGCGGCCCCAAGATCCTGCTGGTGATGTTTGCCACGCTGCTGGCGCTTGGCTTCGTGATGTCCTTTTTCGCCGCCGCTCTGGGTCTTCTGCCGGAGATGCCGCAATGAACTTTGACGTCAACGCCGTCCGCGCCGATTTTCCGATCCTGTCGCGTCAGGTGAACGGCCGCCCGCTGGTCTATCTGGACAACGGCGCCAGCGCGCAAAAGCCCCGCGTGGTGATCGACGCCATCACCCGCGCCTACGAGGGCGAATACGCCAATGTTCACCGGGGCCTGCACTACCTGTCAAACCTTGCCACCGACAATTACGAACGCGTGCGCGGCACCATCGCCCGCTTTCTGAACGCGCCCGAGAACGAGATCATCTTCACCTCCGGCTCGACCGAGGCGCTGAACCTTGTCAGCTATGGCTGGGCCGCGCCCAATCTGCGCCCCGGCGACGAAATCCTGCTGTCGGTGATGGAGCATCACGCCAATATCGTGCCCTGGCATTTCCTGCGCCAGCGGCAGGGGGTGGTGCTGAACTGGGTCGAGCCCGAGCCCGATGGCAGCCTGCCCCCCGAAAAGGTGCTGGCCGCGATCACCCCGCGCACCCGCATGATTGCGCTGACGCATATGTCGAATGTGACCGGCACGGTGGTCGACATCGCGGGCGTGCGGGCGGGCACCGACCTGCCGCTTGTCGTCGACGGATCGCAGGCGGCGGTGCATATGCCGGTCGATCTGTCCACGCTTGGCGCGGATTTCTACTGCATCACCGGGCACAAGCTGTACGGCCCCTCGGGCTCGGGGGCGATCTGGATCCGGGCGGACCGGCAGGCGGAAATGCGCCCCTTCATGGGCGGCGGCGACATGATCCGCACGGTCGGGCGCGACGCGATCACCTATAACGACCCGCCCCTGCGGTTCGAGGCGGGCACGCCCGGCATCGTCAACCAGATCGGTCTGGGCGCCGCGCTGGACTATCTGATGGATCTGGGGATGGAGAATATCGCCGCGCATGAGCGGGGCTTGCGCGACTATGCCCGCGACCGGCTGCGCAGCCTCAACTGGCTGCAGGTGCAGGGCGATGCGGCCGACAAGGGCGCGATCTTTTCCATGACGATGGCAGGGGCGCATGCGCATGACATCTCGACCATCCTCGACAAGAAGGGAATCGCCGTGCGCGCGGGCAGCCATTGCGCCATGCCGCTGATGGAGTTCATGGGCATCACCGCCAGCGCGCGGGCCAGTTTCGCGATGTATAACACGCAGGCAGAAGTTGACGCGCTGATCGAAGGATTGACCTTCTGCCGCGAGCTTTTCGCCTGAATCTTGCAAAGATTCGGGTGGTCGCCGAAGAATGCCCGATAATCCTTGCCGGATGCGGGGAATGTCTGCATCTCTGACCCATCGTCAGCAGGGGAGGCAGCAGGATGGCCGAAGTTCTGGTTCTGGGTGCGGGCATGGTCGGCGTGTCGACGGGGCTGGCCCTGCAGGCGCGCGGTCACGATGTCACCATTGTCGAACGTGGCACGCCGGGGCGTGAGACCAGCTATGGCAATGCCGGACTGATCCAGACCGAGGCAGTCGAGCCCTATGCCATGCCGCTGGCGCCGTTTACCCTGTTGCAGATCGCGCTTGGCCGGGGTTTTGACGTGAAATGGACGCCCTCGGGGTTGCTGCCGCAGCTTGGCGCGATCCTCAGCTATGCGCGCCACTCGCTGCCTGCGGCGCACAAGCGCGCCTCGGTCACCTGGGGCAAGCTGATCCGGCAATCGACCGACCGCCACGGGCCGCTGATCGCCGCCGCCGGGGCCGACAATATCATCCGCCGCAACGGCTATATCGAGGTGCATCGCACCCCCGCCCGCATGGACAAGGCCCGCAAGATGGCCGAGCGGTTCCGCACCGAATTCGGCGTCGAGGCGCGGCTGATGGACGGGCGCGAACTGCGTGCGATGGAACCTTCAGTCAAGATCGAGGTTGAGGGCGCAACCCATTGGTCTGACAGCTGGAACTGTGCCGATCCGGGCGGGCTGGTCGCGGCCTATGCGGCACTGTTTCAAAAGCAGGGCGGGCGGATCGTGAACGGCGATGCGGGCGATCTGCACCGCAAGGGCGCGGCCTGGGTTGCCGATGAGGCCGAGGCCGAACATGCCGTGATCGCGCTGGGGCCGTGGTCGCCGATCCTGACCGAACGCTTTGGCCTGCGCGTGCCGATGGTGTTTAAGCGCGGCTATCACCGGCATTACCATATGGAGATGCCGCCCCATCACCCGATCGCGGATTTCGGCAATTCGGTCGTCATGTCGCCCATGCGCCGGGGCTTGCGCATCGCCACTGCCGCCGAACTGACCCCGCATCCCCGCCTGTCGCCGCCGCAGCTGAAACATGGCGAGAAAGCCGCGCGCGAGCTGTTCGACATCGGCGCCCCGGTCGAGGCCGAGCCCTGGACCGGCCGGCGTCCCTGCATGCCCGATATGCTGCCTCTGGTCGGGCGCGTGCCCGATCAGCCGAACCTCTGGGCGCATTTCGGCCATGGCCATCAGGGCTTTACCCTTGGCCCCGTCACCGCCGAAATTCTGGCCGATGAGATGGATGGCAAGCCCGGCTGGGATCAGTTGCAGCCCGCGCGGCTCAAGCGCGGTTGACTTTCTCCCGCGCGGCCACATCTTGGGGACAAGTCCGAACACAACGGGAACCCCATGGGTCACAACAACACCAACGCGCCGGTCGCGCGCGTTCCGGAAGTCACGCGCCCCAAGCTTGAGGGCGGCAAGCGGTTCATCCTGCACAGCACGTTTGAACCTGCGGGCGATCAGCCGACCGCGATCCGCGAACTGGTCGCGGGCGTCACCGGCGGCGAGCGCGATCAGGTGCTGCTGGGCGCGACCGGCACCGGCAAGACCTTTACCATGGCCAAGGTGATCGAGGCGACGCAGCGCCCCGCGATTATTCTGGCACCGAACAAGACGCTGGCCGCGCAGCTATACGGCGAATTCAAAGGGTTTTTCCCAGAGAATGCCGTTGAGTATTTCGTCAGCTATTACGACTACTATCAGCCCGAAGCCTATGTCGCGCGGTCGGACACCTATATCGAGAAGGAATCCCAGATCAACGAGGCCATCGACCGGATGCGCCACTCGGCCACCCGGGCGCTGCTGGAACGCGACGATGTGATCATCGTGGCCTCGGTGTCGTGCATCTATGGCATCGGCTCGGTCGAGACCTATTCGGCGATGACGCAGGACATGATCGTGGGCGAAAGCTATGATCAGCGCGAATTTCTGGGCCAGCTGGTCGGGCAGCAATACAAGCGGCTGGATACCAGCTTTCAGCGCGGCAGCTTTCGCGTGCGCGGTGATCTGGTCGAGGTCTGGCCCGCCCACCTTGAGGATCGGGCATGGCGGTTCGATTTCTTTGGCAATGAGCTGGAGGCGATCACCGAATTCGATCCGCTGACCGGGGTGAAGTCGGACAGCTTCAAGCAGATCCGCATCTATGCCAACAGCCACTACGTCACCCCGCGCCCGACCCTGCAACAGGCCAACAAGGGCATCCGCAAGGAACTGGCCCTGCGGCTGAAGCAACTGACCGATGAGGGCAAGCTGCTGGAGGCGCAGCGGCTGGAACAGCGCACGAATTTCGATCTGGAGATGCTGGAGGCCACCGGCGTCTGCAACGGCATCGAGAACTATTCCCGCTATCTGACCGGCCGCGCGCCGGGCGAGCCGCCCCCCACGCTGTTCGAGTTCATCCCCGACAACGCGATTGTTTTCGCGGATGAAAGCCACGTTTCGGTGCCGCAGATCGGTGGCATGTACCGGGGCGACTTCCGGCGCAAGTTCACTTTGGCAGAACACGGGTTCCGCCTGCCCAGCTGCATGGACAACCGCCCCCTCAAGTTCGAGGAATGGGACGCGATGCGGCCTCAGTCGGTCTTTGTGTCGGCCACGCCGTCGCAATGGGAGATGGACCAGACCGGCGGCGTCTTTACCGAGCAGATCATCCGCCCCACCGGCCTGCTGGACCCGATGATCGAGATCCGGCCGGTCGAGATGCAGGTCGACGATCTGCTGGATGAGGTGCGGCGCGTCACGGCGGCGGGCTATCGCACGCTGGTCACCACCCTGACCAAGCGCATGGCCGAGGATCTGACCGAATATCTGCACGAACAGGGCATCAGGATCCGCTACATGCACAGCGACATCGACACGATCGAGCGGATCGAGATCCTGCGTGACCTGCGGCTGGGCGCCTTTGACGTGCTGGTGGGCATCAACCTGCTGCGCGAGGGGCTGGATATTCCCGAATGCGGGCTGGTGGCCATTCTGGATGCCGACAAGGAGGGGTTCCTGCGGTCCGAGACCTCGCTGATCCAGACCATCGGGAGGGCGGCACGCAACGAGGACGGGCGCGTCATCATGTATGCCGACCGCATCACCGGCAGCATGGAACGCGCCATGGCGGAAACCGAGCGCCGCCGCGAAAAGCAGATCGCCTATAACGAAAAGCACGGCATCACGCCGCAGACCGTGCGCAAGAATGTCGAGGATGTGCTGGCGGGCCTGTGGCAGGGCGACACCGATCAGGCGCGCGTCACCACCAGGGTCGACAAGCCGTTGGTCGGGGCCAACCTGGCCGCCCATCTGGAGGCGATGCGCACGCAGATGCGCAAGGCCGCCGAAAATCTGGAATTCGAAGAGGCCGCGCGCCTGCGCGACGAGGTCAAGCGGCTGGAGGCGGTCGATCTGGCGATCTCGGACGATCCTCTGGCGCGGCAATCTGCCGTCGAAGAGGCCGCCGAGGCGGCGGTGCGGTCCTCGGGGCGCTCGACCGCCGGGCGCGCGGGGCAGCGGGGCGGCAACAAGCGATCGAAGCGGCGGAGCTGAGGGGGCAAGGGGGCGTTCCGCCCCCTCGGCCGCAGGCGGCCTCACCCCCTGAGGATATTTTCGCCAAGGCAAAGAACCGGATGTCAGCCGCAGGCGATCTGTCCGACCCAGCCCTTGGGGTCGACATACATGGTCAGGCGGGCGGGATTGGTGGCGGGGGCGGCGCCCTGACCCAGATTGATCTCGCGGCGCGGCAGGGCGGGAGGCAGCACGATTTCGCCCACGTTCCGGCCGATCAGCGCCCGGTGCTGCGCGGGATTGCACTGATTGCCGGACACGGTATAGGCCGATCCGCCGCCGCAGCCAGCCACCACCGCCAGCAGGGCCAGAGGGGCGAGCCGGCGGGAAAATCCTGAAAACGCGTTCATATCACAACTCTCTGATGTGCGAGTTCCGGGGGACAGGGGCATGCTGTCCCGGACGACGCTTTGAAACAACAGGAAATCCATCATGTCCGACCGCTGTCTGATCGCGGCTTCCCTGGTCTGTCTGACGACCACATCCCTGTCTGCCTCGTCCGACGCGGCATGGGAACAGTTTCGCGACGATGTGCGCAGCAGCTGCATGGCGCTGGTCGAGCAGGGCGAGGTCGAGGTCGACGTCAACCCGTTCGGCTCTGACAGCTATGGCGCGGCCATCCTGCGTATCAGCCATGCCGGGTTGCCGGCCGATATGGTGCTGTGCATCTACGACAAGCAGACGGGCGCGGCCGAACTGACCGCGCCGTTCCCGGCTGAACTGTCGCTCTGATCCGCTCACCGGGCCGCTTGGAAGACGCCGCAGGCGATCCGGCCGCCCGCATCCCCGGTCGGCTGGGTGCTGTAGTCATCGGCGTGATCGTGGATGATGATGGCCGAGCCGTCATCGTCCTGCATCAGGTCAAGCGTGAGGTGGGGCACGAAATATTCGACCGTGATCGCACCGTTTTCGGGCACATGGAGGTTGGGCAGATCGCCGGGATGCGGTCCGTTCCCGGCCATGATGCCGTGGTCGCGGTCGCCTGCCAGATGGCCACCTGCAGTTTGGAATTCAGGGTCGTCGCAGGCGCCCGTTTCGTGGATATGGACCCCCATGACGCCCTGCGGCAGGTCGGTCAGCGTCAGCCGGACCAGCATCAGCCCCGAAGGCGTCGCGGCCACGGTCGCCTCGCCGTGGCTGGTGCCGTCGGGTCCGGCGATCGCTGCGGTCAGGTCGGGTTCGACGGCGGGGGCGGGGAGGTCATGGCCCTGATCCTGGGCCACCGCGAGGCCGGCCGTGGCAATCAGGGCAGCGGCGGCAAGGGCAAGTCTCGCGCGGGGCGCCATGTCAATCTCCTTCTCTGGGTCCAGCAACAACCCCCATTCCGGCGTTCCGTTCCACCCGGCTGTCGGGGGGCTTGAACCGCGCCGCCGATTTGGCGATAAGCAGGCAGGTTCAGACAGGAACGTTCCCATGCTTGTGCGCATCTATCAGCCGGCCCGCAACGCCATGCAGTCGGGCACGGCCCGCAGCAAAAACTGGGTGCTGGAATTTCCGCCCGCCGATGCGCGCGAGATCGACCCGCTGATGGGCTGGACCAGCAGCCACGACACCCAGAGCCAGGTTCGGCTGCGGTTCGACACCCGCAAGCAGGCCGAGGATTACGCCCGCGAACACGGGCTGGATTTCGTTGTGCAGGAGCCTCAGCGCCGCGGCGTGAACGTGCGCCCGCGCGGATATGGCGAGAATTTTGCCACCGACCGCCGCGTGCCCTGGACGCACTGACCCCCCGGCTATTGTCGCCTGCTATTGTCGCCTGCGCGGCCACATCCGTTGCCAGATACCGTCGCGCCGGATCAGGCCGTGATGGAGTGCGGCCCCCAGATGCAGCGCCAGCAGCCCGATCAGCATCATTGCCGTGACCGCGTGCAGGCCGCTGGCCCATTCGGCCAGCCCGTCTGATCGCGGCATGATGCGGCCCGCACCCGACAGGCCCAGAAGCTCGATCGGAAAGCCGCCCGCGCGCACGCGGATGATCCCCGACAGCGGCATGATCACCAGTCCCGCATAGAGCAGCCCATGCGACAGTCCCGCCGCGCGCCGCTGCCACAGGGGCAGGGTGCCGGGCAGCGGCGGCGGGCGGTGGGTCAGCCGAAAGGCGATGCGCAGGGCGATCAGCGGCACCAGCAGCACGCCCATGTTCTTGTGAAACAGGAACAGCATGTCCTGCGTCTCGCGTGACAGATCGTCGCGGGTCATCAGCAGGCCCGCCGGGATCATCAGCAGCACCGGCAGCGCGACCGACCAGTGCAGCCAGATGGCCGGGCGGCGATAGGCGGGGGGTGGGGTCATGGTGCCTCCGATCCCGGTCAGCATAGCGCGGTCCGGCGATTGCGCGAAGCCCTGAAAGGCGCTTGACGCGCCGGGGGCGGCGGGGTTGCTTGTCTGATGCGCAACGCCCGACCCCTGCAGATCTCGTCCCGCACGCCTATTGTCCCCGTGCCCGTCCTGCTTGGCGCAAGTGCGGCGGGGCTGGCCGTCTGTCTGCTTTCGGCGCTGGCGCTGTCCTTGCCATTGCGGGGCGTTCTGGTCGCCGGGGCGGGTTTTGCCGGGCTGGCCGGGGTGCTGGGACTGCTGATGCGGGCGCGCTATCCGCATGGGCATTTCGGCGCCTGCAATCTGGTGACGCTGATCCGCGCGGCGATCGTCTGCACGCTGGCCGGGGCGCTGGCCGGGGGGATGGCGGCGGGCTGGGCAGTGGCGGCGCTGGCCACGCTGGCGCTGGCGCTGGACGGGGTGGACGGCTGGCTGGCGCGCCGCCACGGTCTGGCCTCGGGCTTTGGCGCCCGGTTTGATGTCGAGGTCGACTCGGCGCTGGCGCTGATCCTGTCGCTGCATGTGCTGGCGGGCTCGGCGGTGGGGGCCGAGGTGCTGGTGCTGGGCCTCATGCGCTATGTCTATGTGGCGGCGGGGTGGGTGCTGCCATGGCTGCGCGCGGCGCTGCCGCCCAGTCAGCGGCGGCGGGTGATCTGCGTGATCCAGCTTGGCGTGCTGATTGCGCTGCTGACGCCGTGGCCGGATGCGGCGCAGGCGATCTGGCTGGCCCGTGCGGCGGCGGTGGCGCTGATCTGGTCCTTTGCCGTCGATATTCGCACCCTGCACCGGATGGCACGATGAGCCTGCGCGATGTCCTGCGCCTGCTGCTGGCGGCGGGGCTGATCTGGCTGGTCCTGCTGTTGCCTGCGCGCCCCGGTCAGGTCACGGGCTGGCTGACGCCCGAACTGCCGGTGATCCTGCTGGCGCTGGCGCTGCTGGGGCGCGGGTTGCGGCCTGTCGCGGTGGTGGCGCTGGTGCTGCTGGCCGCGCATAAGATCGCGGATCTGGCGATGGTCTCGGCGCTGGGGCGCGGCTTTAACCTGCGCGCCGATCTGCCGCTGATCGAGGCCGGAATGCGGCTGATCGCGGGCAGCGTCGGCGTGCCGGGAGCGGTGGCGGTTGCGCTGGGGGCCGGTGTGGCGCTGGCGGCGATCGCATTGGCGCTGTGGTGGGCCTGCGGGGTCTGGGCGCGGGCGCGGGGCCGCAAGGGGCTGGCGGCGCTGGCCGTTATGGCCGCCGTGGCGCTGGTGGCGGTGCAGATGGGGGCGATCCGGGCGGATGCGGCGCGCTATGCCGCGGGCAGGGCGGCACTGTTTGCCGAGACGATCCGCGAACTGCGGGCCTTCCGCGCGGCGGCGGCGCATGATCCCTTTGCCGGGGCGGCGGGGCTGCTGGGCGCGATCGACCGCGACGTGCTGGTGATCTTTGTCGAAAGCTATGGCCGGACCAGCTTTGACACGCCCCTTTATGCCGACACGCATCTGCCGACCCTGCGCCGGGCCGAAACGGCGCTGGCCGGGGCCGGGCTGGCGATGCGGTCGGGCTTTCTGACGGCGCCGACGCGCGGCGGGCAAAGCTGGTTGTCGCATGCGACGCTGGCCTCGGGGCTGTGGATCGCGGATCAGACCCGCTATCGCACCGCGCTGGTCAGCGACCGGCAGGGGCTGTTTCACCACGCGCAGGCGGCGGGATTCCGCACGGCGGCGGTGATGCCTGCGATCACCCTGCCTTGGCCCGAGGCCAGCCGGATGGGCTTTGACACTGTGCTGCCCGCCCGCGATCTGGGCTATCGCGGACTGCCCTTCAACTGGGTCACGATGCCCGATCAGTTCACCATGGCCGCTTTGGACCGGCTGCTGCGCGACGACAGCGGGGACGGCCGCGACGACCGGCGCCTGTTTGCGCAGGTGGCGCTGATCTCGTCGCATGCGCCATGGGTGCCGGTGCCGCACCTGCTGGACTGGTCCGACATCGGCGATGGCCGGGTGTTCGACCAGATGGCGCAGGCGGGTGACCCGCCCGAACTTGTCTGGCGCGACCGCGACCGGGTGCGCGATCAATACCGGCAGGCGGTCGATTACAGCCTTCAGGTCGTGGCCAGCTATGCCGCGCTGCATGCCGCCGACCCGCCGCTGATCCTCGTGATCGGCGACCATCAGACCGCACCCCGCATCGCGCTGGACGAGCGACCCGATGTGCCCTTTCACGTCATCGGACCAGAGGCTCTGGTGGCGCGCACCGCCGGATGGGGCCTGCATCCCGGCCTGATCCCGCCGCCCGGGGCGCAGCCGCTGCCGATGGACCGGCTGCGCGATCTGATCCTGGGCAGCTTTGGCGGCGGGCCTCCGGCATGAGATGGGGGGTGATCCTGCGGCTGGCTGTGGCGGTGATGATCGTCACGCTGGTCTGGTGGCAGACCGATGCCGCCGATGCGCTCGCGCGGTTGCGGCGGGCCGATCCGCTCTGGCTGCTGGCCGGGCTGCTGGCGCTGTGGGCGCAGACCGTGCTGTCGGCCTGGCGCTGGCGGCTGGTGGGGCGCGCTTTGGGTCAGCACCTGACGGCGCGCCGCGCGCTGTCCGAGTATTTTCTGGCGC
>NZ_JBKBVD010000043.1:0-32653 GCF_046289755.1 Paracoccus sp. (in: a-proteobacteria)
CCCGCGCCCCGTGGCCCGCGCCGCGACGCCCGGTAAGGAGTAGAAAAGATGCTGCAACCGAAACGGACGAAGTTCCGCAAACAGCACAAGGGCCGGATTCACGGCGAAGCCAAGGGCGGGTTCAACCTGAACTTTGGCTCCTTCGCCCTGAAAGCCACCGAGCCCGAGCGTGTGACCGCGCGGCAGATCGAAGCGGCCCGCCGCGCGATCACCCGCCACATGAAGCGTCAGGGTCGTGTCTGGATCCGCATTTTCCCGGATGTGCCGGTGTCGTCGAAGCCGACCGAAGTGCGGATGGGTAAAGGCAAGGGTTCTGTCGATTTCTGGGCAGCCCGCGTCCATCCCGGCCGGATCATGTTCGAGATCGACGGCGTGAACGATGTCATCGCGCGTGAGGCCCTGCGCCTTGGTGCGATGAAGCTGCCGATCAAGACCCGCGTTGTCGCCCGCGAAGACTGGTAAGTCCCGCGCGCCACGGCGTCACTGACAGGCTTTGCCCCCGCCGGGAAACCGGCGGGGGCTTGCATTTCCGGGCAACCCAGAAATGAGTTGCCATTGCTGGCTCTGCGCTGTATGTGCGGGCCTTCATCACGAAACTCCACCGGAATCAGGGTGGCCCTGTGCAACAGGGGCTCTCCGGTGATGTTGAAAGGAAGAAGCGTCATGGACGCCCAAGAACTGAAGTCGAAAACGCCCGACCAGCTGAAAGATCAGCTGGTTGCGCTGAAAAAAGAAGCGTTCAACCTGCGCTTTCAGCAGGCCACCGGCCAGCTGGAAAGCACGGCGCGCATGCGTGTCGTCCGTCGTGACGTCGCCCGCGTGAAAACGATTCTGAACCAGAAAGCGGCTGAAGCCGCGGCCTCGAACTAAGGAGCCCGGTCCATGCCCAAACGCATTCTGCAAGGCCGCGTCACCAGCGACAAGAACGAACAGACCGTCACCGTTCTGGTCGAACGCCGCTTCAAGCACCCCGTGCTGCACAAGATTGTGCGCTCGTCGAAGAAATACCGCGCACATGACGCGGATAACCAGTTCAAGATCGGTGACACCGTTCGCATCATCGAATGCGCGCCGATCTCGAAGACGAAACGCTGGACTGTCCTGACGGACGAAACTGCTTCGGCATAAGTCCATCATCACAGATCAGAAATGATCGAAACCCTGGGGCCTAGTCCCCAAAGGTCGGGAGAAACCAAATGATCCAGATGCAGACCAATCTGGATGTTGCTGATAACTCTGGCGCTCGCCGGGTTCAGTGCATCAAGGTTCTGGGTGGTTCGCACCGTCGCTATGCGTCGGTGGGCGACATTATTGTCGTGTCCGTGAAGGAAGCCATCCCGCGGGGCCGGGTTAAAAAAGGCGATGTCCGCAAGGCCGTTGTCGTCCGCACCGCAAAAGAAGTCACCCGTGAAGACGGCACCTCGATCCGCTTCGACCGCAATGCCGCCGTCATCCTGAACAATCAGGGCGAACCGGTCGGCACCCGTATCTTCGGGCCGGTCGTTCGTGAGCTGCGCGCGAAGAACTTCATGAAGATCATCTCGCTTGCGCCGGAGGTGCTGTAATGGCTGCCAAGCTGAAAAAAGGCGACACCGTCGTCGTTCTGGCCGGCAAGGACAAGGGCAAGCAGGGTGAAATCGCCTCTGTCATGCCCAAGGACAACAAGGCCATCGTGGAAGGCGTGAACGTCGCCATCCGTCACACCAAACAGTCGCAGAACAGCCAGGGCGGGCGTGTGCCGAAAGCCATGCCGATCGACCTGTCGAACCTGTCGCTGCTGGACAAGAACGGCAAAGCGACGCGCGTCGGCTTCCGCGAGGAAGACGGCAAGAAAGTGCGCTTCGCCAAGACCACGGGAGACGTGATCTGATGCTGGACGCAACCAAATACACGCCGCGTCTGCGCACGCAGTTCCGCGACACGATCAAGGCCGCTCTGAAAGAAGAGTTCGGCTACAAGAACGACATGCAGATCCCGCGTCTGGACAAGATCGTCCTGAACATGGGCGTCGGCGAAGCCGTCAAGGACACCAAAAAGGTCAAGCAGGCGGCTGAAGAGCTGTCGCTGATCGCGGGTCAGAAGGCCGTCATCACCCACGCGAAAAAGTCGATTGCAGGCTTCCGTGTGCGTGAAGAAATGCCGCTTGGCTGCAAGGTGACCCTGCGCGGCGACCGCATGTACGAGTTTCTTGACCGCCTGATCAACATCGCACTGCCCCGCGTCCGCGACTTTCGCGGCGTGAAAGCGACCTCGTTCGACGGTCGCGGCAACTATGCGATGGGCCTGAAAGAACACATCGTGTTCCCGGAAATCAACTTCGACAAGGTCGACGAAGTTCTGGGGATGGACATCATCATCTGCACCAACGCGAAGACCGACGCGGAAGCGAAAGCGCTGTTGAAACACTTCAACATGCCGTTCAGCGCCTGATCGCGGAGGGAAAGAGATATGGCAAAGAAATCCATGGTCGAGCGCGAGAAGAAGCGCGAGCACCTCGTCAAGAAGTTCGCCTCCAAGCGCGCTTCGCTGAAAGAGATCATCAACGATCAGTCCCTGCCGATGGAAGAGCGGTTCAAGGCTTCGCTGAAGCTGGCCGAACTGCCGCGCAATTCGTCGGCGACGCGCCTGCACAACCGGTGCCAGCTTACCGGTCGTCCGCATGCGTATTACCGCAAACTGAAACTGTCGCGGATCATGCTGCGCGAGCTTGGCTCGCACGGTCAGATCCCCGGCCTGGTCAAGTCCAGCTGGTAAGGGGGAACAGAGCATGATGAACGATCCGCTCGGCGATATGCTGACCCGCATCCGCAACGCGCAGATGCGTGGCAAGTCCACCGTCCGCACCCCGGCCTCCAAGCTGCGTGCCTGGGTCCTGGACGTGTTGAAAACCGAAGGTTACATCCGCGGCTACGAGGAAGTGACCACGACCGAAGGCCACAAAGAGCTGGAAATCGGTCTGAAATACCACGACGGCACTCCGGTTATCCGCGAGCTGTCGCGTGTTTCGAAGCCTGGCCGCCGTGTTTACACCGGCGCGAAGGAAATCCCGCAGGTCCGTCAAGGTCTGGGCGTCTCGATCGTCTCGACCCCGAAGGGCGTCATGTCGGATGCAGCGGCTCGCAACGCCAATGTTGGCGGCGAAGTCCTCTGCACCGTATTCTAAGGAGGGCAGAATGTCTCGGATTGGTAAAAAACCGGTCGAACTGCCCAAGGGCGTGACGGCCGAGATCAAAGGTCAGACCATCGAAGTGAAGGGGCCGAAAGGCGCCCGGACCTTTACGGCGACCGATGATGTGGATCTGGTGCTGGAAGATGGTTTTGTTGCGGTCAAGCCGCGCGGAACCTCGAAACGTGCGCGCCAGCAATGGGGGATGACCCGCTCGATGGTCGAGAACCTGACGGTGGGCGTGTCCACCGGGTTCAAGAAAGAGCTGGAAATCCAGGGTGTGGGTTACCGGGCCACCATGCAGGGCAAAGACCTGAAATTGGCTCTGGGCTATTCGCATGACGTGATTTTCGCGGTGCCGGAAGGCGTCACGATCACGGCGCCCAAGCAGACTGAAATCGTTGTGGAAGGCATGGATCAACAGCTTGTTGGTCAGGTTGCTGCAAACATCCGCGAGTGGCGCAAGCCCGAGCCGTATAAAGGCAAGGGCATCCGCTACAAGGGCGAGTATGTCTTCCGCAAGGAAGGCAAGAAGAAGTAAGGGGCGCATGAAATGGCACTGAAAAAGCAAGAGCTGTTCCAGAAGCGCCGCCTGCGCGTGCGGAACAAACTGCGTGCGATGTCCAATGGACGTCCGCGCATGTCGATCCACCGGTCCTCGAAGAACATCTTTGTTCAGGTGATCGACGATCTGAAGGGCGTGACCCTGGCCTCGGCCAGCACGCTGGAAAAAGACCTGGGCCTGATCGGCAAGAACAATGTCGAGGCTGCGGCCAAGATCGGTTCGACCATCGCCGAGCGTGCGAAAGCCGCTGGCGTGGAAGAAGTCGTGTTCGACCGCGGCGGCTTTATCTTTCACGGCAAGGTCAAGGCTCTGGCCGACGCCGCCCGTGAAGGTGGTCTGAAGTTCTGATCCTGCGGGTGGCGCGTCCTTCATGGGGCGCGCCATCCCGATGATCCGGGGGCTGTCTGCCCACCTGGATTGAGTATGACGGCGCGGGACACGCGCCAGCGAAGAAGGAATGCCTCATGGCAGAACGTGACAATCGCCGGGGCGGTCGCAACGACCGCGACGAGAACCCGGAATTCCAGGATCGCCTGGTCGCGATCAACCGCGTGTCGAAGACCGTCAAGGGCGGCAAGCGGTTCGGCTTTGCGGCGCTTGTCGTCGTGGGCGATCAGCGCGGCCGCGTCGGTTTCGGCAAGGGCAAGGCCAAAGAGGTCCCCGAGGCGATCCGCAAGGCGACCGAGCAGGCGAAACGCAACATGGTTCGCGTGCCGCTGCGCGATGGCCGCACCCTGCACCATGACATCGAAGGTCGTCATGGCGCCGGCAAGGTGATCATGCGCACCGCCGTTCCGGGCACCGGCATCATCGCCGGCGGTCCGATGCGCGCCGTGTTCGAGATGCTGGGCGTTCAGGACGTCGTGGCCAAGTCGCAGGGGTCGCAAAACCCCTACAACATGATCCGCGCCACTCTGGATGGTCTGAAGAAAGAATCGAGCCCCCGTTCGGTCGCAGCACGTCGCGGCAAAAAGGTGGCGGACATCCTGCCTTCGGCCTCGAATTCGAGCGACAAGCCGGCTGACGCCGCTGTCGAAGCGTAAGGAGACCGAGATATGGCAACCATCGTCGTCAAGCAGATCGGCAGCCCGATCCGCCGCCCCGCCATCCAGCGCGCAACGCTGAAAGGTCTGGGCCTGAACAAGATGAACCGCACCCGCGAGCTGGAAGACACTCCGGCCGTGCGCGGCATGGTCAACAAGATCCCGCATCTTGTGACCATCATCGAAGAAAAGAACTGAGCCTTTCAGGCCAGTGCTGAAACGCCCCGCTTTGCGGGGCGTTTTTGTTTGTGGGGCCTAGTCGCGGTCGCGGCAGGCATAGACCGCCCCGCCGACCGCTACGACGCTGACCGCGGCCCCTGCCGCCAGTGCGGGTGATGCGGCCACCGTCGCCGCCGCCCCGCCAAGCGAGCCAAGTGCACCCGAGACCGCATTCCCTGACCCGCTGAGGATCACCGCGCCTGACCCGTCGGGCAGGGCGCGCAGCCCCGCCATCGTGCCCCGTGCCGCAGCCGAGGTCAGCGCACCTGCCGCCGACCGGGTCTGGTTCACCCGCTCGCACAGGGACGCCGAGGGCTGGCGGCAGCGGCCCCAGCTGTCGCGCGTGCCCAGATCATAGCCCATGACCGACTCGGTCCCCTCATCGAATCGCAGGCAGAACGGGCGCCGCTCGTCATCGGACAGCTCGGGGGTCAGGCTGCGCAGCACCACATAGCTGGGACAGTCGTGGCGGCCCAGTTTTGTTGCCAGCAATTCGCGGCGGCTCCAGGTTTCGCCCAGACGCGGCTCGTCGGTGTCATAGCCCATCACCACGTCGCGGTCATTGATGCGCGCCGTGCACAGTGTCGGTTCGGCCTGCGCCGCCGTCATCGTCAGGGCAGAGGCCGCCAGAGCGGCAGAGATCAGGATGGGGATGCGCATGGGGCTTACCTGCTTGCGGAAGGGTCGGGTTTTGCCTAGCAAGCCGGGCGCGCGGCTCAAGACACAACTCGGTGTGAGACGCGCAAAGATGGGGCGCTGTTGCAGGCCCGTCTTGAAAGCGGGGCGAGTTCCGCGTATAGGCGCCCGGTGTCCACCCGATCCTGTCGGGCGCGCATGATCAACAAGCAAGAAAAGCCGTGTCCGTCCTGTTCGCTTCGGGGGCGCGTCCGGCAAAGGAGAAGCGATATGAAACTGCATGAAATCCGCGACAATGATGGCGCGAACCGCACGAAAAAGCGCGTCGCGCGTGGTCCCGGCTCGGGCAAGGGTAAAACCGCCGGCCGTGGTATCAAGGGTCAGAAGTCGCGCTCGGGCGTGGCCATCGGTGGTTACGAAGGCGGCCAGATGCCGCTGTATCGCCGCCTGCCCAAGCGCGGCTTTACCAAGCCGAACGCGAAATCCTTCGCGGTTGTGAACCTGGGCCAGATTCAGGTCTTCATCGACGCGGGCAAGATCGACGCCACCGCCGAGCTGACCGAGGACGCGCTGGTCGCATCGGGTCTGGTGCGCCGCAAGCTGGACGGCATCCGTCTGCTGGCCAAGGGTGAGCTGAAGGCCGGTCTGACCATCGCCGTCACCGGCGCGTCGAAAGCCGCCATCGAGGCGGTCGAGAAGGCCGGCGGCAAGGTCTCGCTGCCCGCGGCACCTGCGGCAGCCGAATAAGCTGTTGAACGGGGCGCCTCTGCCCCATAGATAGCATCTAGGTTTTCAGGCGCCGCCGGTCCCCGCGAAAACGGGTCGGCGGCGCTGTCATGACACGGGACGGAACAGCATGGCGTCAGCCGCAGAACAGATGGCCGCGAACCTCTCCTGGGGTCAGCTTGGCCGGGCCACGGAACTTCGCCAGCGGATCTGGTTCACGATCGGGCTGCTGATCATGTATCGGATCGGCACCTATATCCCGGTTCCGGGCATCGACGGCGCCGCGCTGCGCAACTTCATGGATCAGGCATCCTCGGGGATCGGCGGCATGCTGTCGATGTTCACCGGCGGCGCGCTTGGCCGGATGGGCGTCTTTGCGCTTGGCATCATGCCCTATATCTCGGCCTCGATCATCGTCCAGCTTCTGACCTCGATGGTGCCCACACTGGAGCAGCTGAAGAAAGAGGGCGAGCAGGGCCGCAAGAAGATCAACCAGTACACGCGCTATGGCACGGTCCTGCTGGCGCTGTTTCAGGCGTACGGTCTGGCGCGCAGCCTTGAGGCGGGCGGTCTGGCGCATGAGCCGGGGCTGTTCTTTCAGGCATCGGTCGTCATCACGCTGGTCGGCGGCACCATGTTCCTGATGTGGCTGGGCGAGCAGATCACCGCGCGCGGCGTCGGCAACGGCATCTCGCTGATCATCTTCGTGGGTATTCTGGCCGAGATCCCGGCCGCGCTGGCGACCTTCTTCCAGCAGGGCCGCACGGGTGTCATCTCGACCCCGGTGATCCTGTTCGTGATCTTTGGTCTGATCGGCATCATCGCCTTCGTGGTCTTCATGGAGCGGGCGCTGCGAAAGATCCGCATCCAGTATCCCCGGCGTCAGGTCGGCATGAAGGTCTATGACGGGCAAAGCAGCCACCTGCCGGTCAAGGTCAACCCGGCGGGCGTCATCCCGGCGATCTTTGCCAGCTCGCTGTTGCTGCTGCCGATCACCATCTCGACCTTTTCGGGCAACGAGACGGGGCCGGTCATGTCGCTGGTGCTGGCCTATTTCGGACCCGGACAGCCGCTGTATCTGCTGTTCTTCGCAGCGATGATCATCTTCTTCACCTATTTCTACACGCAGAACGTGTCGTTCAAGACCGATGACGTGGCTGACAACCTCAAGAATCAAGGCGGGTTCGTTCCGGGTATCCGTCCGGGCAAGCGGACGCAGGAATATCTGGATTACGTCGTGAACCGCCTTCTTGTGATCGGTTCGGGCTATCTGGCGCTGGTCTGCCTGCTGCCCGAGGTGCTGCGCGATCAGTTCTCGATCCCGGTCTATCTGGGCGGCACCTCGGTTCTGATCGTGGTTTCGGTGACAATGGACACGATCAATCAGGTCCAGAGCCATCTTCTGGCCCATCAATACGAGGGTCTGATTGAGAAGTCCCAGCTTCGTGGTAAACGGAAGCCGGGGACGCCCAAGCCGCGCCGCACACCTTCGCGGCGCTGAGCAAGACGTCTGAAGACAGGCCCGAAAAAGGGCCGCCGAGGGGGACAGCCATGACGATCAACATCATTCTTCTGGGGCCGCCGGGTGCGGGCAAGGGCACGCAGGCCGGCCGGCTGGTCGAAGAGCGGGGGCTGATGCAGCTGTCGACCGGCGACATGCTGCGCGCGGCCCGGTCCTCGGGGACCGAGATGGGCAAGCGCGTGGCCGAGGTCATGGACCGGGGCGAGCTGGTCACCGACGAGATCGTCATCGGCCTGATTCGCGAACAGCTTGCCACCGGCGCCAAGGGGTTCATCTTTGACGGCTTTCCGCGCACGCTGGCGCAGGCCGATGCCCTGTGTGCGCTGCTGGCCGAGACGGGCATGACCCTTGATGCCGTCATCGAACTGCAGGTCGATGATGAGGCGCTGGTGGGCCGCATCGTCAAACGCGCCGAGGATTCGCGCGCGGCGGGTCAGCCCGTGCGCCGCGACGACACGCCCGAGGTGTTTACCGACCGGCTGCGGGAATATTACAAGAAGACCGCCCCGCTGATCGGCTATTACTATGCCAAGAAGAACCTCTATCCCATCGACGGCATGGCCGACATGGGCGAGGTGGCCCAGCAGATTTCTGCGGTGCTGGACGGCAAATAGGCACGCGACAGGCCGCGCGGGCAGATGCTTGACGCGGCCTTGACGTCGCTGTATGCCGCAAACTCTCGCGAGAGAATCACATGCTTTGCGCATGTGGATCATCGACTGGCCCGAAGGCATGGCTTTCGGGCCTTGCGTTGTGAAAAAAGGTTCCGGCGTTACGGAACCGCAACTGAAAAGGATTACGCGTGGCTCGTATTGCTGGCGTCAACATTCCGACGGGGAAACGTGTCCCCATCGCTCTGACCTATATCCACGGCATCGGCTCGATGTTTGCCGGACAGATCTGCGAAGCGACTGGCATCGACCAGACGCGCCGCATCAACGATCTGTCGGATGCCGAAGTTCTGGCCATCCGCGAATATATTGATGCCAATCTGACCGTCGAGGGCGATCTGCGCCGCGAAGTTCAGATGAACATCAAGCGCATGATGGATCTGGGCTCGTATCGTGGTCTTCGTCACCGTCGCGGCCTTCCGGTCCGTGGCCAGCGCACGCACACCAATGCGCGCACCCGCAAGGGCCCGGCCAAGCCGATCGCCGGCAAGAAGAAATAAGGGGCAAGCGACATGGCACGTGACAAGACCCGCATGAAGCGCAAGGAACGCAAGAACATCGCCACCGGCGTTGCTCATGTGAATTCCAGCTTCAACAACACCAAGATCCTGATTTCCGACGTTCAGGGCAATGCGATTGCCTGGTCCTCGGCCGGCACGATGGGCTTCAAGGGGTCGCGCAAATCGACGCCTTACGCCGCCCAGATGGCTGCCGAAGATGCTGGCCGCAAGGCGCAGGAACACGGCGTCCGCACGCTGGACGTGGAAGTGCAAGGCCCCGGTTCGGGCCGCGAATCGGCTCTGCGCGCGCTGGCTGCTGTTGGTTTCAACATCACCGCCATCCGCGACGTGACGCCGATCGCCCATAACGGCTGCCGCCCGCCCAAGCGTCGGCGCGTCTGACCCCGGATCATACTTCGCCGGATCGCGCAGTCCCTGCGCGGTCCGGGCATTCGCATTTCACCTCGGGCGTTTCCGGCCACGGTCATGGGCCGGGAACAGGTATGGAGGCACACCCATGATCCACAAGAACTGGGCCGAACTGATCAAGCCGACGCAGCTGGTTGTCAAGCCGGGCGCTGACGCGACCCGGACTGCCACGCTGATCGCGGAACCGCTGGAGCGGGGCTTTGGCCTGACGCTGGGGAACGCGCTGCGCCGGGTGCTGATGTCGTCGCTGCAAGGTGGCGCGATCACCTCGGTGCAGATCGACAACGTCCTGCACGAGTTCAGCAGCGTTCCGGGCGTCCGCGAGGACGTGACCGACATCGTGCTGAACCTCAAGGGCGTCACGCTCAAGATGGATGTCGAAGGCCCCAAGCGTCTGACGCTGTCGGCCAAGGGTCCGGGCGAGGTCAAGGCGGGCGACATTCAGGAGACCGCAGGCATCACGATCCTGAATCGTGAGCATGTGATCTGTCATCTGGATGACGGCGCCGAGATGAGCATGGAACTGACCGTGCAGACGGGCAAGGGCTATGTCGCCGCTGACAAGAACCGTCCCGAGGATGCGCCCATCGGGCTGATCCCGATCGACGCGATTTTCTCGCCGGTCAAGCGCGTCAGCTACGAAGTGCAGCCCACCCGCGAGGGGCAGGTTCTGGACTATGACAAGCTGACGATGAAGATCGAAACCGACGGCTCGCTGACCCCCGAGGACGCCGTGGCCTATGCCGCGCGCATCGTTCAGGATCAGCTGTCGGTGTTCGTGAACTTCGACGAGCCGGAATCGGCAAGCCGCCAGGACAGCGACGACGGGCTGGAATTCGACCCGCGCCTGCTGAAGAAGGTGGACGAGCTGGAGCTGTCGGTCCGTTCGGCCAACTGCCTCAAGAACGACAATATCGTCTATATCGGCGATCTGATCCAGAAGACCGAAGCCGAAATGCTGCGGACCCCGAACTTTGGCCGCAAATCCTTGAACGAGATCAAGGAAGTGCTGTCGGGCATGGGCCTGCATCTGGGCATGGACGTGGTCGACTGGCCGCCGGAAAACATTGAGGATCTGGCCAAGCGTTTCGACGACCAGTTCTGAGAAAACGGCGGGGGGCAACCCCCGCTGACTGCCGGGCATCTGCCCCAAGGAGAGTGGCCCGCACGCATGGGCTGCCGGACAAAGCAAAACACGCTGTAGGAGAATATCATGCGTCACGCTCGCGGCTATCGCCGCCTCAACCGCACTCACGAACACCGCAAGGCGCTGTTCGCCAACATGTCGGGCTCGCTCATCGAGCACGAGCAGATCAAGACCACCTTGCCGAAAGCCAAGGAACTGCGTCCGATCGTCGAGAAACTGATCACGCTGGCCAAGCGCGGTGATCTGCATGCGCGCCGTCAGGCGAACTCGCAGCTGAAGCAGGACATGCACGTCGCCAAGCTGTTCGACGTTCTGGGCGAGCGTTACAAGGACCGTCAGGGCGGCTATGTCCGCATCCTGAAAGCCGGTTTCCGCTATGGTGACATGGCGCCGATGGCGATCATCGAACTGGTCGACCGCGACCCCGCCGCAAAAGGCGCGGCTGACCGCACCCGTCTGGATGCGGAAATGGCAGCCGACGACGAATAAGCTCTGCCCGAAAGGGCCCGGCTGTTGCGAATCACCCGCCCCGCCATCAGATATGGCGGGGCTTTTGCTTGTCCGCTGGGGGCGTATTGTCGTCGTCTGTGGCCGCGGCGCGCGCCTCGATCGCGGCAAGCGCCTGCGCATACTCGCTCTCGTTGAGCTTGCCGGCGGTCAGAAGTGCCTGCAATTGCTGCCGGGCCGTAGGGGTGTTCGATCTTTTGCCCATCTGCACCTGCTCACAAAAAAAGCTGTACGTATTAACATGCTGGAAACATTATTCAGGCACCGGTAGTTTGTGCATTGACCGATACAATTCCAATTTGTCTATAAAGTCATGTCATCCAGAGCAGATATCAATTCAGGGTTGCGAAAACTGGGGAAACTCTCCCGGTCCGGGTATTTTGTCGGGCTTCATATCCGGTTTGCAGCGCCACTCATGCAGTTCCAGACCTATCCGCAGGAATGGGCTGATTTTTACTCTCAGCACGGGTATGCGCTTCGCGATCCGACGATTGCCTGGGGGTTTTCCACGACCGGCTCGTGCCGTTGGTCGGCGCTGCCGATCCCCGATCCGTTCAACATCCTTGCGGATGCGGCAAGCCATGGGCTGACCTATGGGCTGACCGTGGCGCATGGTCCCATCACGTCTCGCACCATCGCCAGTTTCGCGCGCGATGACCGCGAGCTTACCGACGCCGAGATCGCCGAGATCGAGGCCGTGATCAGACGGCTCCATGATATTACAGAGCCGCCTGCGAGCCTCACAAAGGCTCAGAAAGAGGCCCTTCGTTGCATCGCGGAGGGCGATCGTCATGCAGCAGCGGCCGCCAAACTTGGCATCACCGAAAGCGCGTTCAAGGCAAGGCTGATCTCTGTCCGCGAGCGTCTGAAGGCGCGGACAACAGCCGAAGCGCTGCAACGGGCAAAGGAATACCGCTTGCTGTAGCACAGGTCGCCAGCAGTTCCGCGAGGCGGTGTAGGGCGCCCACACCCCCCCAAGGAGAAACTTCAATGCAGACGACCACACTCTCTTTTGCCAATTTGCACAACCACGGCGAGTTATTCGCAAACCTGTTTCGCGCGAGAAAGCAAAGCTTCATCGTGCAGAAAAACTGGGATTTGCCCGAAGTCGACGATATGGAATTTGATCAATACGACACACCGCAAAGCCGGTGGATCGCGATTCACGATATGGGAGAGGTCCTTGCGGGAATCCGGCTGACGCCGACGACGGCACGCTGCGGGGTCTACAGCTACATGATCCGCGATGCACAGCAGGGATTGCTGGGCGGTTCGATCCCGCAGGATCTGCTTGATGGCCCGGCGCCGGTGGATGCGCAGACATGGGAATGCTCGCGCGTCTTCGTCAGCCACTCGATTCCGCAGATGTACCGGCGCAAGGTGCATTTCCAGATGGTCGAGGCGATGACCTCGTCGGCACGCGAACAGGGGGCGACGCGGCTGATCGCGCTGACCGGCTCGAACTGGCCGCGCTGGTACGGGCGCTGCGGGCTGAGCGCCGAAGCCCTGGGACGGGTCATGCGGATCGACGACGGCGACTTTCAGTGCGTGTCGATCAATCTGACGGGCAAGATGCACTGACCCGCGCGTGCGAGAGGGCTGTTCGGCGGGGCAGGGCGGGCCTAGGATGGTCCCGTCATGCCCGATCTTTTCGACTCGCTTTCCGACCCCGCCCCGCCAGCCGGCCGCGCCCCGCGGCCGCTGGCCGACCGTATCCGGCCCGCGCGGCTGTCCGAGGTCATCGGGCAGGCGCGGGTTCTGGGCCCCGAGGGGCCGCTTGGCGCCATGCTGGCGTCGGGCAGCCTGTCGTCGCTGATCCTGTGGGGCCCGCCGGGGGTCGGCAAGACGACCATCGCCCGGCTGCTGGCCGCCGAGACGGATCTGCATTTTGTCCAGATCAGCGCCATCTTCACCGGCGTTCCCGAATTGCGCAAAGTGTTCGAGGCCGCCCGCCTGCGCCGCGGGCAGGGCAAGGGCACGCTGCTGTTCGTCGATGAGATCCACCGCTTCAACAAGGCGCAGCAGGACGGGTTTCTGCCGCATATGGAGGATGGCACCATCCTTCTGGTCGGCGCCACGACCGAAAACCCCTCATTCGAGCTGAACGCCGCGCTTCTGTCGCGCGCGCAGGTGATCGTGCTGGAACGGCTGAGCCTTGCCGATCTGGAACTGCTGGCGCAGCGGGCCGAGCGTGATCTGGGCCGCAAGCTGCCGCTGACCCCGCAGGCCCGCGACGCGCTGTTCGAGATGTCGGACGGCGATGGCCGCGCCTGCCTGAACCTGATCGAACAGGTCGCGGCGTGGAAGGTCAGCGCCCCGCTGGACCGGGATGCCATGGCGCAGCGCCTGATGCGGCGGGCGGCGAAATACGACAAATCGGGCGATGAGCATTACAACCTGATCTCGGCTTTGCACAAATCGGTGCGCGGCAGCGACCCGGACGCGGCGCTTTACTGGTTTGCGCGGATGCTGGAGGGGGGCGAGGACCCCCGCTATCTGGCCCGCCGCATCACCCGGATGGCAATCGAGGACATCGGGCTGGCCGACCCGGCCGCGTCGCGGCACTGTCTGGATGCCTGGGCCATGTATGAGCGGCTTGGCAGCCCCGAGGGCGAGTTGGCGCTGGCGCAGGCGGTGATCTATCTGGCGCTGGCGCCCAAATCGAACGCGGGCTACGCCGCCTACAAGGGCGCGCGGGCCGAGGCGCGGCGCAGCGGCAGCCAGATGCCGCCCGCCCATATTCTGAACGCGCCGACCAAGCTGATGAAGGATCAGGGCTATGGCGCGGGCTATGCCTATGACCACGAGGCCGAGGATGCCTTCAGCGGCCAGAACTATTTCCCCGACGGCATGAAGCGCCCGGTCCTCTATATCCCGGTCGAGCGCGGGTTTGAACGAGAGCTGAAAAAGCGGCTGGACTGGTTCGTCAGCCAGCGCCTGAAGCGGGGCGGTTGACTTTGCGCGGCGCCCGCCACACACCCGGCCCATGATGAACCCTTATCTTCAGGTTGCCATTGGCGGCGCCATTGGCGCGACGTGCCGCTTTGCCGTCTATCGTGCAGCGCCTCTGCACTGGGCGGGCTATGGGCTGGCGACGGCGTTCGTGAACGTCGCGGGCAGCTTTCTGATGGGGCTGCTGGTGTCGCTGCTGGCGCACCGGACCGGCAATGCCTGGGCGCCGCTGTTGCTGACCGGCGTGCTGGGCGGGTTCACCACTTTTTCAGCGTTCTCGCTCGACGCGATGTCGATGTGGGAACGGGGGCAGGCCATGGTGGCGCTGTTGTATATTTCCGGCTCGGTCATACTGTCGATTACGGCGGTTCTGGCGGGGCTGATGATCGGACGAGGACTTTGGGCATGAGCGGCGTGCAGACCATCCGCGTGGGCGAGGACGAGGGCGAACAGCGCCTCGACCGCTGGTTAAAGCGGCGCTTTCCGCATCTGTCGCAGGGCGCGGTTGAAAAGCTGTGCCGGACGGGTCAGTTGCGGGTCGATGGCGGACGGGTCAAGGCCGCCTCGCGGCTTGAGGTGGGGCAAGAGGTGCGGGTGCCGCCGCTGCCCGATCCCGGCGACACGCCGCCCCGGCCCCATGGCGCGCGCATCCCGGAAACGGATGTGCAGATGATCCAGAATGCCGTCCTGTGGAAGGACGAGCATATCATCGCGCTGAACAAGCCGCCGGGCCTGCCCAGTCAGGGCGGCAGCGGGCAGGGCAGTCGCCATGTGGACGGCCTGACCTCGGAACTGTTGTTCGGCTTCAAGGACCGGCCCAAGCTGGTGCACCGGCTGGACAAGGACACGTCGGGTCTGCTGCTGCTGGCGCGCACCGACCGCGTGGCCCGCGCCCTGTCCGAGGCGTTCCGCAACCGCACCACCCGCAAGATCTATTGGGCCGCCGTCGCGGGCGTGCCGCATCCGCGCATGGGCACGGTGCGCTATGGTCTGGTCAAGGCGCCGGGCCATGGGCGCGGCGGCGAGGGCGAAAAGATGATCGCCATCCACCCCCGCGACATTGATGCGACCGAAGGCGCCAAGCGCGCCACCACCGATTACGCCGTGCTGGACGCGCTTGGGTCGCGGGCCTCGTGGTGCGCGCTGGTGCCGATCACCGGGCGCACCCATCAGCTGCGCGCCCATATGGCCGAGCTGGGCCACCCGATCGTGGGCGACGGCAAATATGGCGGCTCGGGTCAGGAAAATCTGGGCGATGGCTGGGGCGCGCAGCTGGGCGGAGAGATCAGCCGCAAGCTGCATCTGCATGCGCGCAGCCTGTCCTTTGACCACCCGATCACCAAAAAGCGCATCACCCTGACCGCGCCCTTGCCCGAACATATGCAGCGGACGTGGAAAACCGTCGGCTGGTATGAGAACGACGTGCCCGACGATCCGTTTGCGGAGGACGAATGAGGCTGGTCGTCTTCGACGTCGATGGAACGCTGGTCGACAGCCAGCATCACATCATCCGTGCCATGACCGACGGCTTTGCTGTGGCCGGGCTGGAGGCGCCGCCCCGCGCCGAGGTGCTGGGCATCGTCGGCCTGTCGCTGCCGATTGCGGTGGCGCAGCTGCTGCCCTTGGCCGATCTGGCGACGCAGGCGCAGATCGTCGAGGGCTATCGCGCCTCTTATATGCAGGCGCGGTCCGAAAAGGCCGCGCCGCTTTATCCCGGCGCGCGCGACTGCCTTGACCGGCTGGCCGCGCGCGACGATCTGCTGCTGGCGGTGGCCACCGGCAAGTCGCGGCGGGGGCTGGATGCGGTGCTCGCCGCGCATGGGCTGGAGGGGCGGTTCATCAGCCTGCAGACGGCGGACGGGCATCCGTCCAAGCCGCATCCCTCGATGCTGTGGCAGGCGCTGGCGGATGCGGGCGCTGATGCCGGGGCGGCGGTGATGGTCGGCGACACCAGCTTCGACATCGACATGGCGCGCGCGGCCGGGATGCCCGGCTTTGGCGTCACCTGGGGTTATCACCCGCCCGAATCCCTGACGGCGGCGGGCGCGACCCTGATCGCGCAGGACTTCACGCATCTCACGCAGGCAATCGAGGACTGGGCGGCATGAGCGAATGGAAGGCGCGGCGGTTCTGGACCGACGTTACAATCCGGCAGGTGGACAGCGGCCACGAGGTGATGCTGGACGACCGTTCGCTGCGCACACCGGGCAAGCTGCCGCTGATCCTGCCGACCGCGCCGCTGGCCCATGCCATCGCCGATGAGTGGCGCGCGCAGGGCGATCTGATCCAGCCGCTGACCATGCCGCTGACCCGCGCCGCGAACTCGGCCGTCGAGCGGGTGGCGCCGCAATTCGAAGGCGTTGTGGACATGCTTGCCGAATATGGCGGCACCGATCTGCTGTGTTATCGGGCAACGGACCCGGCCTCGCTGGCCGAGGCGCAGGCCCGGCACTGGGACGATCTGCTGCACTGGGCGCAGGCCGATCTGGGTGCCCCGCTGCGGGTGACGCAAGGGGTGATTCCCATCGACCAGAGCCCGGATGCGCTGGCCCGGATGCGCGCGGCACTGGCCGCGCTGGACCTGTATGGGCTGACGGCGGCCTATGATCTGGTGACGCTGCCCGGCTCTCTGGTGCTGGGGCTGGCGGTGCTGCGCGGGCGCCTGACTGCGACCGACGCCTTTGCCCTGTCGCGTCTGGATGAGGAATTTCAGGCCGAAAGATGGGGTCAGGATGATGAGGCACAGGCTGCCTCCGAGGCCCGCCGCGTGGCTATGATTTCAGCAGAACGGCTGTGGACCCTGTCGCGGGCCGGTTGAAAGCGCTTGGCGATGTGATGCAGGTTCTTGACGGGTCGGTTTGTATCGGCACAATGTCGCTTATCGGGACCTTCCTTGCGGCGGTTCTGCAATAAGGGTCGGCAACGGCCTGTTCCGCGTCTGTCGGCTGCGCTTTGCGTTAACGGACGCTCCAACACAGAGGTAGATATGACAAAAACGGTTTTCCTGGGGACGGTAGCCGCTGCGACGCTGTTTGCCGGTATGGGCATGGCGCAAGAAGGCTCGACCCTGGCGCAGGTCAAGGATCGGGATGAGCTGAACTGTGGCGTCAATACCGGGCTTGTCGGATTTGCTGCACCGGATGCGAACGGCAACTGGACCGGGTTCGACATTGCGGTGTGCCGCGCCGTTGCCGCTGCCGTTCTGGGCGATGCGAACAAGGTGCGCTTTGTGCCGACCACCGGCCAGACCCGCTTTACCGCGCTCAGCTCGGGCGAGGTTGACGTGCTGGCACGCAACTCGACCTGGACCTTCTCGCGCGATACCGACCTCGCGTTGGATTTCATCGGCGTCAACTATTACGATGGTCAGGGCTTCATGGTGCGCCGCGATCTGGGCGTCACCTCGGCCAAGGAACTGGACGGTGCGACCATCTGCATCCAGACCGGCACCACGACCGAGCTGAACCTGGCCGACTATTTCCGCGCCAATAACCTGAACTACACGCCCGTCAACATCGACAGCAATGCCGAGGGCGAGCAGCAGTACATGGCCGGTGCCTGTGACGCCTACACGACCGACGTGTCGGGTCTGGCGGCCACCCGCGCGGCCTTTGCCGACCCGGAAAACCATGTGATCCTGCCCGAGATCGTCTCGAAAGAGCCGCTGGGGCCGGCCGTGCGCCATGGCGACAACAACTGGGGCGACATCGTCCGCTGGACGCTGAACGCGCTGATCGCCGCCGAGGAATACGGCGTCACCTCGCGCAATATCGAAGAGCTGGTGCGGTCCTCGACCAACCCGGAAGTGCAGCGCCTTCTGGGCACCTCGGACGATCTGGGCGCCATGATCGGGCTTGATGCCGAATGGGCACGCCGCGCGATCCTTGCCGGTGGCAACTATGGCGAGATCTTTGCCGCCAATATCGGTGAGCAGACCCCGATCGGTCTGGCCCGTGGCCTGAACGCACAGTGGACGCAGGGCGGCCTGCTCTACGCACCGCCGTTCCGCTGATCGCAGCCTGACAAGGGGCCGGGGCCGCAATGGTCCCGGCCCGCCCCTTTCGGGGGCATGTAACAAGAACGCGCCCGCTCAACATATACGGCGAAAAGCCGAGTTGCGGGACAACAGGGGTATATCCAGATGACGGATGTCTCGGCGCCGGGCAACCCGCCGTTCCGGCTGAGCATGCTGATCTATGATCGGCGCTACCGCTCGCTGACCTTTCAGGTGATCGTTTTCATCCTGGTGATGCTGGGTCTGTGGCAGCTGACGATGAACGTGCTGCAGAACCTGTCCCTGATGGGCAAGAACCTGAGCTTCGGCTTTCTGTTCCAGCGCGCGGGCTATGACATCGCGCAGACGCCGATTCCCTATACCTCGAACGACACGCATTTTCGCGCGGCCACGGTGGGCCTGCTGAACACGCTGATCGTCTCGGTTCTGGGCTGCATTGCGGCCACGATCCTTGGCATCATTGTCGGCGTGTCGCGGCTGTCGAAAAGCTGGCTGTTTGCCCGCCTGATGACCGTCTTTGTCGAGATCTTCCGCAACATGCCCCTGCTGCTGTGGATTCTCATCATCTATGCGATCTTTACCGAGATCCTGCCGCCCCCTGCTGCCTATCGTGGCGAGGACGCGGCCTGGTCGATGATCCTCTTCGATCACGTCGCGCTGACCAACCGCTATACCGCGCTGCCGACCATGGCGATGACCAATGATCCGGGCAGTCTGGATCTGGGTGCGCGCATCACCTTCAACTGGGCGACCATTGCCTTTGTCACCGTGCTGATCACCGGCTGGCTGGTGCGCCGCGCGATCCGGGGCTGGGCGCAGTCGGTGCAGGACCGCACCGGATTGCGGCCGACCACCTGGTGGATCAACCTTGCGGTGATGACGGTGCCGTCGCTGCTGCTGATCTGGTATTTTGGCCTGCGTCTGGTGGCACCTGAACTGACCGGATTCAACTTTACCGGCGGGCTGAATGTGTCGAACGCGCTGGTCGCGCTGTGGCTGGCCCTGACGCTGTATACCGCAGCCTTTATCGCAGAGATCGTGCGCGCGGGCATTCTGGCGGTCAGCAAGGGCCAGACCGAGGCGGCCTTTGCCCTGGGCCTGCGCCCCAAGCGCACCATGAATCTGGTGATCCTGCCGCAGGCGCTGCGGGTCATCGTGCCGCCGCTGATCTCGCAATATCTGAACCTGACCAAGAACAGCTCGCTGGCGATCGCGGTGGGCTACATGGATCTGCGCGGCACGCTTGGCGGCACGACGCTGAACCAGACCGGACGCGAGCTGGAGGCCATCGTTCTGATGATGCTGGTCTATCTGGTGCTCAGTCTGATCATCTCGGCGGGGATGAATGTCTTCAACGCCAGCGTCAAACTGAAGGAGCGTTGAGATGAGCGAAACCGGCACACAGACCGCAGCCTTCGTCCGCGACAGCATGCTGCCCGCCGCGCCCGCCCCGCAGGCCGAATCGGGCGCGATCAAATGGCTGCGCGAGAACCTGTTTTCAGGCCCCGTGAATACGATCCTGACGCTGCTGGGGCTGGCGATTGTCTGGTTCCTCGTGGCGACCTTCTGGGACTGGTTCGCGCATTCCGTCTGGACCGCAAACAACCTGTCGGAATGCCGCGAGATCATCTCGGCCACATGGGGGCCGGATGCCCGTGGCGCCTGCTGGGCCGTCATCCGCGAGCGGTGGAACCAGTATGTTTTCGGCTTCTACCCCCAAAGCCTCTATTGGCGGCCGACGATGACCTTCGGTCTGCTGATGGTCGCGCTGGCGCCGGTGCTGTTTGCGCCCGCGCTGAAGATCCGCCGCATTCTGCTGCTCATCACCGCCGTGGCGACGCTGGCGGCGATGATTGCCCTGAATGCCCCGATGGGTTGGCTGATCTTTGCAGCCGTGGTCCTGATCGGTGGTCTGCTGATCTCAGAGCGCAATGTCCTGTGGCTGTTGCCCTTCTCGTTGATCTTTCCGCTGCTGGGGGTGTGGCTGCTTTGGGGCGGCAGCCTCTGGGGGCCGGTCTTCGTGCTGGTGGGGCCGCTGCTGGGCTGGGCCGCATGGCGCATCACCGACCGGTTCGCACCGATGCTGGCGGTTCTGGTGGGCGTGCTGGTCACGCTGTTCTTCTGGCTGATGCTGGCGGGTGACGCGGCGCGCGATGCCGAGAACCTTGTGTCGCTGTCGATCCAGTCGGTGCGTTCGGACCGGTTCGGCGGCTTCCTGCTGTCGATCACCATCGGCGTCGCGGGGATCGCCCTGTCGCTGCCTCTGGGCATCGTGCTGGCGCTGGCCCGGCAGTCGGACATGTTCCTCATCAAGTCCCTGTCGGTCATCTTCATCGAGTTCATCCGGGGTGTGCCGCTGATCACGCTGCTGTTCGTGGCCTCGCTGCTGCTGAACTATTTCCTGCCGCCGGGCACCACCTTTGACATCATCCTGCGGGTCATCATCATGGTGACGCTGTTTGCCGCCGCCTATATGGCCGAGGTGATCCGGGGCGGTCTTGCCGCGCTGCCGCGCGGGCAATACGAGGCCGCCGATGCGCTGGGGCTGGACTACTGGAGGGCGCAGCGGCTGATCGTGCTGCCGCAGGCGCTGAAAATCAGCATTCCGGGGATCGTCTCGACCTTTATCGGGATGTTCAAGGACACGACGCTGGTGACCTTTGTGGGCCTCTATGATCCGCTCAAGTCGATGTCGGACGCCGTGCGCGCCAGCACCGACTGGAAGGGCATCTATTGGGAGCCGTACATCTTTGTCGGCGCCATCTTCTTTCTCATCTGTTTCGGCATGTCGCGATACTCGATGTATCTGGAACGCCGGCTGCAACGCGACCACAGGTAAGGACCCCCTGCCATGAACGAACCCATCACCCGCCAGATCGACCGCAGCCAGATGCATGTCAGCGACGAGGTCGCCATCGACATCACCGGAATGAACAAGTGGTTTGGCAGCTTTCACGTGCTGCGCGACATCAACCTGACCGTCAACCGCGGCGAGCGGATCGTGATCGCCGGGCCGTCAGGTTCGGGCAAGTCGACGCTGATCCGCTGCATCAACCGTCTGGAAGAGCATCAGAAGGGCGACATCGTCGTCGATGGTGTGGCGCTGACCAGCGACATCAAGAATATCGACAAGGTGCGGTCCGAGGTCGGAATGGTGTTTCAGCATTTCAACCTGTTCCCGCATCTGACGGTGCTTGAGAACTGCACGCTGGCGCCGATCTGGGTGCGCAAGGTCCCCCGCAAGCAGGCCGAAGCGACGGCGATGCGGTTTCTGGAAAAGGTCAAGATCCCTGAACAGGCGAGCAAATATCCCGGCCAGCTGTCAGGGGGCCAGCAGCAGCGTGTGGCCATCGCGCGATCACTGTGCATGCAGCCGCGGATCATGCTGTTCGACGAGCCGACCAGCGCGCTGGACCCCGAGATGATCAAGGAGGTTCTGGACACGATGATCGAGCTGGCCGAAGAGGGCATGACGATGATCTGCGTGACCCATGAGATGGGCTTTGCGCAGGCGGTGGCGAACCGGGTGATCTTTATGGATCAGGGGCAGATCGTCGAGCAGAACAACCCGACCGATTTCTTCAACAACCCCAAATCCGAGCGGACCAAGCTGTTCCTGAGCCAGATCCTGGGGCACTGAGCCGGAGCGGGGCAGGGGGGCGCTGCCCCCCGGTCCCTTCGGGCCCTCCCCCCGGGATATTTGTGGACCGCTGCAGGGAGGGGGGCGCGGAGCGGTTTCAGCTGCGCCCGTCGAAGCGGACGAAGTCCATGACGCTGCCAAAGCCCGGCTGCAGCTCTGCCCAGCTTTCGATCTGGAAATCCACCACCAGCGTCGCAGCCGTCGGGTAGCGGCGGAAGTCCGGGTCCATCGGCGGACGCGACGGCAGCATTGCTGCAAAGGCCGAGATGCCGGGATTGTGCCCCAGCATCATCACCGTGGGATGGGTGGCCGTTTTCAGCACGGCAAGCATCCGGTCCGGTCCGGCATGATAGAGCGAAGGCTCGGCCCGCCACAGCGGGCGCACTTCGAGCGGGGTGGCGGCAACGACATCCCAGGTTTCGCGCGTGCGTTGGGATGTGGAGCACAGCACCTCTTCGGGCTCGTAGCCACGGCTTGCCATCCAGTCGCCCAGAGCGCGCGCCGACCGGCGGCCCCGGTCGTTCAGGGGGCGGTCGTGGTCGTCAAGCGTCGGGTCGTCCCAGGCCGATTTGGCATGACGGGTCAGGATCAGTCTGCGGTATCCGAGCGGAGTCATCAATAATCTGCCTTGTTCCCATGCCTGTCACGGGGCAGCGTGCCACAGGCTTTGGCACGGCTGCAAGCGTGGTGATCGCGGTCTGTTACAATAGGGCTAGAGGCCGGTATCGCCCTGCCGCAGACCGCGCGGCTTGACCCGCGGTTCGGTCGTGCGGATCAGCGAGCCGGCGCCATGTTCGGTGAAGAGTTCCAGCAGGCAGGCATTGGGAACCCGGCCGTCCAGAATCACCACGGCGCGCACGCCCTCTTCCAGCGCGGCCAGGGCGGTTTCGGTCTTGGGGATCATGCCGCCCGCGATCTGGCCATCGGCGATCATGGCGCGGACCTGATCGGGGTGAAGCTGGGTGACCACCTCGCCGGTGGCATCCTTGACCCCCGTCACATCGGTCAGCAGAAGCAGCCGGTCGGCCCTGAGCGCGCCCGCGATGGCGCCTGCGGCCGTGTCGCCATTGACATTGAAGGTCTCGTTATCCTCCATCCCGGTGGCGACCGGCGCAATCACCGGGATCATGCCGGCGGTATAGAGATCGCGGATGATCTGGACATTCATCTCGACCGGGCGGCCGACAAAGCCCAGTTCGGGATCGTCGGCCTCGCAGACCATCATGTCGTCATCCTTGCCCGAGATGCCGACCGCGCGCCCGCCTGCGTCATTGATCGCCTGAACGATGCGCTTGTTGACGAGGCCCGACAGCACCATTTCCACCACCTCGACGGTTTCCTTGGTGGTCACGCGCTTGCCGCGCACGAAGCGGCTTTCGATGCCAAGCCGCGCCAGCAGTTCGTTGATCATCGGGCCGCCGCCATGGCAGACGACGGGGTTCATGCCGACCTGCTTCATCAGCACGACGTCGCGCGCGAACTCGGCCATCGCCTCGTCGTCGCCCATGGCATTGCCGCCGAACTTGACCACGACGACCGCGCCCGAATAGCGTTGCAGATAGGGCAGCGCCTCTGAAAGCGTGCGCGCCGTGGCGATCCAGTCCGGGTTCATTGTCTGTTTTCTCATCCGTGAGGCCCCTTGCCGACGGTGCGGACCCTAGGACGCCTGCGGCGATCAGTCCAGCCCGGCAATGATCGCGCGCATTGTCGCAATGCCGCGACCTTTTTCCGACGAGGTCACGATCAGTTCAGGATAGGCGGCGGGGTGCTTTTGCAGCTCTTCCACGACCTGATCCAGAACGGGTTGCAGCGCGTTCGGGCCCAGCTTGTCGGTCTTGGTCATGACGACCTGAAACGGCACGGCCGAGCGGTCCAGCAGCTTCATGATCTCGTGATCAACGGGTTTGATGCCATGGCGGGAATCGATCAGGCAGAAGGCGCGCCGCAGCGTCGCGCGCCCGGCCAGATAGTTTTTCAGCAGCGCCTGCCATTTGGCGACCACCGCGACCGGCGCCTTGGCAAAGCCATAGCCCGGAAGGTCGACCAGATAGCTGTGCTCGCCCAGGGTGAAATAGTTGATCTCTTGCGTGCGGCCCGGTGTGTTGGACGCGCGCGCAATCCCCTTTCGCCCGGTCAGCGCGTTGATCAGGCTGGACTTGCCGACATTGCTGCGCCCGGCAAAGCAGACCTCGGGGCGGTCGGCGGGGGGCAGGCCGTCCATATGGACGACGCCCTTGACGAAATCGACCGGGCCCGCGAACAGCAGGCGCGCGGCCTCGGCGGTGTCGGCGTCCGGCTCGGTGGCCAGGGGGAATGCGACCTTCATGGCGTGATCTTGTCTCCGATCAGGATGTCACCGCCGGTGACCACTTCGGCAAAGACGCCAAAGTCGGTGTGGCCATAGAGGCGGTTCAGTGTGTCGACCATATCGCCATCGCGCTGGCCGGTGGTGCTGTCCGCCGAGGTGGCGTCGCAGCGGCCGATATGGTCGGTGATGCGCAGTTCGACCTGGCCGATGCGGATGACGCGACCGATCCAGTCCCGCTCGGACCAGGCGGGGGCGCCGTCGAGCCAGAGATTGCCCCGCCAGCGATCCGTGCCAGGCGACCGGCCCAGCCGGGTTTCCAGATCGCGCAGGCTGTCCAGCGACAGGATCGAAATCCACGGCCATTTCTGATCGGTCCAGATCGCGGCGCCCCGCACCAGTCGCGTGGGGGCGGGCGCATCGGCGGGCCACAGCGGGCGCAGCCAGTCCAGAAACCGGGCGGCGTCGGTGTCCGGATCGAACCGGATCTCGCCCTGAATCGGGTGGGAAAGGCGCAGCTGGGTGCCGTCCCAGCCGCCCTTGATGGCTTGAAGGGCATGCGACGCGACGCCCCGGACGAAACAGGACTTGGGCAGCCAGCGATCCGGCTGCCCGTCGGTCTGACTTGCAACGGCATGGCGTTCGCCCGCCTCGGTCAGCACCGCCCAGTTGCGGTCACCGGGCAAGCGCCGCGCCGGAGCGAGCGTGACGCGATCCAGCCCCTCACCGCCGACCGACTTGATCGGATGGCGGCGGATCAGAGCCAGGCGTGCCGTCACTTGCCTTTGTCCCGGTCAGCCCTTGGGCGCTTGGGGATCGAGGCGCGGATATTGCCGAACAGATCCGGCCGGTGCCCGTGCATCGACATGATCGTGTACTGCTGGATGATCGTGATGACGTTGTTGGTCACCCAGTACAGCACCAGCCCCGAGGCAAAACCGCCCAGCATGAACATGAAGATCCACGGCATCCACGCAAAGATCATCTTCTGCGTCGCGTCTGTCGGGGCAGGGTTCAGGCGCTGCTGCATCCACATGCTGATGCCGAGTGCGATCGCCAGAGCAGGCAGCGTCATCGAATGCAGCAGCGTGCCCTGCGCGGGGACGCCAAAGGGCAGCAGGCCATAGAGGTTCAGCAGGCTTGACGGGTCAGGCGCGGACAGATCCTGAATCCAGCCGAACCACGGCGCGTGGCGCAGTTCGATGGTGACGAAAATCACCTTGTAGAGCGAGAAGAAAATCGGGATCTGAAGCAGGATGGGCAGGCAGCCGGCGGCGGGGTTCACCTTTTCGCGCTTGTACAGTTCCATCACTTCTTTCTGGAACTTCATGCGGTCGTCGCCGGTGCGGGCCTTCAGTTCTTCCATCTGCGGCTGCAGTTCCTTCATCTTGGCCATCGAGATGTAGGATTTGCGCGCCAGCGGGAAGACCAGCGTCTTCAGCACGAAAGTCAGCGCGATGATCGCCCAGCCCATATTGCCGATGATGCCATGCAGCCAGTGCAGCAACTGGAAGATCGGCTTGGTCAGAAAATAGAACCAGCCCCAGTCGATCGAATCCACAAAGCGCTGAATGCCCGGCGCCTCTTCGTAGCTGCGGATCACCTCCCAGACCTTGGCGCCTGCGAACAGGTAGCTTTCGGCGGTCAGTTCGGTGCCCGGCGCCACGGTCTGGAGGGGGAAGCGCGCCTCGGTCTGATAGATATCGGCGCCTTCGGCATATTTCACGACAGCAGTGAACGCCTGACCCGGCGCGGGTGCCAGCGTCGTCATCCAGTATTTGTCGGTAAAGCCGATCCAGCCGTTCGCGCTGACGTCAAAGACCTGTGCGCGGCCTTCGCGTGCAATCGGGTCCAGCCCGGCGAGGTCTTTATAGTCCATCTCGATCAGGCTGCCGTCATGCATGCCGACGACGCCTTCGTGCAGAATGAAAAAGTTCTGCGTGTCGGGGCGGCCATGGCGCGCAATGATGCCATAGGGTGCGGCCGAAAACTCGGCCTCGCCGTTGTTTTCCAGGCTTTGAGAGACCGAGAACAGATAGTTCTCGTCCAGTGCAAAGCTGCGACGGAAGATCTGGCCTGCGCCGTTATCCCATGCCAGCGTCACGGGCTGACCGGGCGACAGGGTTTCGCCGGATTCGAGGCTCCAGACAGTTGCGGGGCCGGGCACCAGAGCGGGGTCGATGCCGGGTCCCGGTGTCCAGCCATAGACGGCGTAATAGGGCTTGGTCAGGTTGATATCGACGCGGTCATCGGCGGTGGCCGACGAGGGGGACAGCAGCCGGACCTCGGGCGCGCCCTCGTCCAGCGTTTCCAGATAGCGGGTCAGCAGCAGATCGTCGATCCGCCCCCCGACCAGCGAGATCGAGCCCTCAAGCGCCTGCGATCTGATGGCGACCCGTTCGACCGGCTCGGCGCCGGGCGCGGCTTCGCCTGCGGCCAGGTCGGCACCGGGCGCGGCTGTCGTGCCGGGCAGGGCCGCCGGGGCCAGCGGCTGCTCGCCGATGCCCTGAACCGCAAGCGGCTGGCCTGATGGCTGGTCCGAGACCGGGTCGGGCGCGAAGACCGTGTACCAGACCAGGATCACCAGAAACGACAGGACCGTCGCCAGGATCAGATTTCTGTTGTTGTCGTCCATGCCGTCACCACTGTCATCGGGTCAGTCGCGCCGGTTCAACAGAAGCAGCCCCCAAAGGTCAAGCAGATATGGCGAAACAGCCGGATTTGCCGGACGTCAAAACCGGCTTGTGCGTCTGCGAAGGGTCAGATCTGCCCCCCTTTCAGCAACTGTCCCAGCCGGGGCTGCTCTGCCGCGTGCAGGTTGAGGAAGGCCGTCGTCTCGGCCAGCGGCATCGGTGGGGCGATGGCAAAGCCCTGCACCTCGTCGCAGCCCATCTGCGCCAGAAAGGCGTGTTCCTCTCGGGTTTCGACCCCTTCGGCCAGCGCCGCGATGCCAAGGCGGTCCGCCAGCGCAAGGATCGCCAGAATCATGCGCTGCTGGGCCGGATCAATATCGCAGCCGGTCACGAAGCTGCGATCAATCTTGATCCGTTGGACGCCGAACTGTCGGATGGCATCGAGACTGGCATACCCGGTTCCGAAATCGTCGAGGTCGATGCGGCAGCCCGCGCGGGCCAGTGCGGTCAGGTTCCGCCGTGTTTCGGCGTTGCTGGTCACCGGGCCGACGCTTTCCAGAACCTCGATGACAAGGCGCGTCGGAGGGATTTCGTGGCGGTCCAGTTCCCACAACAGGCAGGTGGCGAAGGCGGGATCGGCCAGTTCACAGTCCGAGATGTTCAACGACACCGTCGGGACAGTCCAGCCCGCACGGTCCCATTCCTTCAGCGCATGCAGCCCCTGATCCAGCATGGCCAGCGTCAATGCGCTGTGATCGGCGTCGGTCATACCTGCAAAAAACGCGGCAGGCAGCAACAGCCCACGATGCGGGTGGTTCCAGCGCGCCAGAATCTCGAACCCCGTGACCGCGCCCGTATCGCAGCAGAGCTGCGGCTGAAAATGCGCGACAAGCTGGCCGGCACCGGCGGCGTCGCAGACCGAGGCCGTCCGACTGCGCTGCGACAGCGCGGCATCGAACCCGTGCAGGTGGATCAGCCCGAGGCCGCTGTCCGACAGGTCATCAAGGTGTTGACGGGCCGCGCAAATCAGGTCAGCGGGCTCTGGCAGGTCACGGCCTTCGGCATGAATGAGGACCCCCGTCAGGACGGGCACCACCCTGCGCCCGGACACTGTCAGAGGCGCCTGCGCCTGCTGCTGCAACCGCTTTGCGACCTGCACCAAGTCGCGATCAGAGTGATCGCGCAGACTGACCGCAAACAGGCCGGGGGCGACGATCTGAACCGGGTCGTCGGGACGGATCGAGCGGCTGAGCGCCATCGACAGACGCACGATCAGATAGCTGAGAGCTGATTTGCCGAGCGTATCCCCCAAAAGCCCGGTATTCTCCAGCCGCAACATCAGCACGCTGCAGGATCGGTCCGGCTGCGCACAGGGCGCGGGCCGTCCCAGAAAAGCCCGCAGCGGTGACAAAAGATGGGATACCTGTCTGAACATGCCGGGCCTTTCACTGAAACCACCGCAGGCATGTCTAAACGCGCAAAGCTTGCGGTTCAGTTAATGTTCCAGCGCTCCATCGCGCAAATTCGGCACTTCGACCGCGTTTTTGGCCAGGACCGGCGGAAAAAGCGTCGAAAAGTCGAACAATCCGGGGTCCAGAAGGTGGGACGGGCGCACATTCATCAGCGCCCGGAACATCACCTGCCGCCTGCCGGGGCTGCGTGATTCCCATTCGTCCAGCAGGCGTTTGACCTGCACGCGTTGCAGGCCCTCCTGGCTGCCGCACAGGTCGCAGGGGATGATCGGATAGTTCATCGCGCGGGAAAACCGCTCGCAATCCGCCTCGGCGACATAGGCCAGCGGGCGCAGCACGGTCAGATCGCCCTCTTCGTTCAGCAGTTTCGGCGGCATCGTGGCCAGGCGCCCGCCGTGGAACAGGTTCATGAAAAACGTTTCCAGAATATCGTCGCGGTGATGGCCCAGAACCACGGCCGAGCAGCCCTCTTCCCGCGCGATCCGGTACAGGTTGCCGCGCCGCAGACGCGAGCACAGCGCGCAATAGGTGCGGCCCGCCGGCACCTTTTCTTTCACGATGGAATAGGTGTCCTGATATTCGATCCGGTGCGGCACGCCGCGCGCGGCCAGAAACTCGGGCAGAACCGTCACCGGAAAATTGGGCTGGCCCTGATCCAGATTGCAGGCCAGCAACTCGACCGGCAGCACCCCACGCCATTGCAGTTCGTGCAGAACGGCCAGCAGGGTATAGCTGTCCTTGCCGCCCGACAGGCAGACCAGCCAGCGGTCGCCGGGGCGGATCATGCCGTAGTCCTCGATCGCGGCGCGGGTCTCGCGGATCAGGCGCTTGCGCAGCTTGCGAAACTCGGTCGAGGACGGAGCGCCTGCGAACAACGGATGGATTTCGGTGTCGTCAGCGTCGTCCAGCATCGCCGCACTCCTTGTCGTGTTGGGGATCGGCGCCGGGCACCGGGTCATAGCCCTGCCCACCCCATGGGTGGCAGCGGCAGACGCGCCGGGTGGTCAGCCAGCCACCGCGCAGCCCGCCGTGGCGCGCCAGTGCCTCCAGCGCATAGGCCGAGCAGGTCGGCTGAAAGCGGCAGCCATGACCGACCCAGGGCGAGGCGACCAGCCGGTAGGCGCGCACCGGCAGCGCCAGAAGATGCGCCAGCGGCGTCACGCATGCACCTTGCGCAGCGCGCGGTCCAGATCGTCGCAAAGCTCTGTAAATCCGCGTGAAATGGTCGCCTCGGGGCGTCCGACCAGCACGTAATCCCAACCCGGCAGCGCCAGACCCGGCAGCACCAGCCGCGCCGCCTCGCGCAGCCGGCGCTTGGCGCGGTTGCGGGCGACGGCATTGCCGATCTTTTTCGAGCAGGTGAACCCGATGCGGGGCAGGCCCTCATCCGCACGGCGCCGGGCCTGCAGCAGAAAACCCGGCATGCCTTGCCTGCGCGCCCGCGCCGCGGCCAGAAAATCCGCGCGCTTGGTCAGGATGGCTGGCAGCCGCCGTTCGGGCATGCGAAATGCCGCCGTGCCGACATCCTGTGGCTGCTGTTCAGCAAGAGGATGGGGCAGGGGCGGCATGACGACAGCCTTTACGTGGCGGGTGTCCCCGCCGGTGCGCGATGTCAGGCCGACAGGCGCTTGCGGCCTTTGGCGCGGCGGGCGTTCAGCACGCGGCGGCCGCCTTTGGTGGCCATGCGTGCGCGGAAGCCGTGACGGCGCGCACGAACGAGGTTCGACGGTTGGAAGGTGCGCTTCATGGTCAGTCTCCGGGTCGGTGCTTGCGGGTGACGCGGGGCTGGGGGCGGCGACCATGCCGCAACCCCGCGCAGACGCGCCGGTTGTTCGAAGCCAGCCAGATAGTTGACCTGCCCCCCCGCGTCAACCCATGATGCCCGCCTGCGCCTGCAAAAACCGCGCCGCACCGCGACAGGGCGCGGGCCAGAGCCGATCGTCCCTGATCAGGGGGTGACAGGGAACCCAGGCTGGATCACATTCGTTTGAACACGAAATCATTCATCTACCGGCTGACAACCGCGTAGGGTGCGACCATAACCCGGATCATATGCGACTGAACACGATCTCTGGCCGATTCGCTTTGTTGACGATGATGTTCGTCATCCTGGCAGAGCTGTTCATTCTGCTGCCTTCGCTGGCCAGTTTCCGTCTGGACCACCTGAATTCGCGGCTGGAGCGGGCGCAGATCGCCAGTCTGGCGCTGCTGGCGACCGACGAATCGCTGGCCGCCGATCTGGAATCAGAGCTGTTGCAGAACGCGGGCGTCTTCAACGTGGTGCTGCGCCGCAACGACATCCGCCAGCTGGTCCTGTCCTCGCCCATTCCCGGCCCGGTCGCGGCCACCTATGATCTGCGCGATGACGGCGTGCTGCAGACCATCGACGATGCGCTGGCGACGCTGTTTTTGACGGAAAACCGGGTGATTCGCGTGATCGGAGCGCCTGTCAATCAGGCGGGTCAGCTGATCGAGATCACGATGGAGACCACGCCGCTGCGCGAGGCGATGATTGATTACGGGCTGCGCCTTCTGGCGGTCTCGGCGGCGTTCTCGATCCTGACGGCCGCGCTGCTCTTCGCGGCGGCGCAGCGGCTGATTCTGGTGCCGATCCGGCGCGTGATCAGCCATATGTCGGCCTATGCCAGCGCCCCCGAGGATGCCCGCCACATCATCATCCCCGATGCCCGGCTGGCCGAACTGCGCGAGGCCGAGACGGCGCTGCAGTCGATGCAGAAGACCGTCACCTCGTCGCTGAAGCAGAAAGAGCGGATGGCCCAGCTGGGGCAGGCCGTCGCCAAGATCAGCCACGATCTGCGCAATATCCTGACCACGGCGCAGATCTTTGCCGACCGGATGGAGGACAGCGCCGATCCCAAGGTCCGCCGCGCCGCGCCCAAGCTGGTCAAGTCGATCACCCGCGCCGTCAACCTGTGCGAGACGACGCTGGCCTTCGGCAAGGCCGAAGAGCCCTCGCCCACGCTGTCACGCTTCAACCTCGCCAAGCTGGCCGCCGAGGTGGTCGAGGCCGAAAGCCTTGCCGGCGAGGCGGCAGGCAAGGTCGAGTTCCTGACCGACATTCCGCCCAGCCTGACGATCCGCGCCGACCGCGATCAGCTGTATCGTGTGCTGTCGAACCTTGTGCGCAACGCGCGGCAGGCGATCGAGGGCACGGGCCAGTCCGGCACCGTCGAGATCGGCGCGGGCGAATCGGATGCCGGATGGTGGATCCGCGTCGGCGATACCGGGCCGGGCCTGCCCGACAAGGCGCGCGAATATCTGTTCCAGCCCTTTACAGGCAACGCGCGCAAGGGCGGCACCGGTCTGGGCCTCAGCATCGCGGCCGATCTGGTTCGCGGACATGGCGGCCGGCTGGACCTGCTGCGCAGCGACGCCGAGGGCAGCGCGTTCTGCATCCACATCCCGCGCGACATGGCGGTTCTGCCGCTGCGCGAAGAGGCCGGGGCGCAGTAGAACCGCGGCAGAAGGCCTGGTTAAGTTTTTTCGATTTTGCCCTTGCGCTCGGTTTGCGGCATCGTTAATTCCCCTCCTCAGGTTGCACCCGTAGCTCAGCTGGATAGAGCACCAGACTACGAATCTGGGGGCCGGGCGTTCGAATCGCTCCGGGTGCACCATTTACCATCTTGTTATCCTTCCATTTTTAGGTGGGTTGATCGACCCATTGCGGGCCGGTTTGCAGCCGGTTTGCAAATTGCGTTGCCGGGCTGTTCTCGAAGGCCAGGATCGCTGCCCGTGACAGGGCGGGTGTCATGGCCAGATATTTCTCCAGAATGCGGGTTGCCGATTGCAGGGTGTGGCCGGTGACGGCGCAGATCTGAGGAATGCTGTTCCCAGCCTCAGACAGCAGCGTGACCGCCGTGCCGCGCAGATCGTTGAACCGCAAATGCTCGGCCTTCTTGGCCTTGGTCAGTTCAGCATAGGCAGCGGGTCGCAAACCGCAGGCGACCATATGCGCCGACCATTGTTTGCCGAGTTCTTTGTCATTGCCGTCAGTGAACCACGGGCGCCCATCGGGCCGGGCGAGAATGAAGGGCCCGACACGTGTCATGTCATCCAGCATCCGCCGCAACGATTGCGAGGCGTAGATGGTGACTCGGGCTTTCGTCTTGCTCTGCTTGAGGCTGACAGTATCGCCCGCATAGTCCGACCAACGCAGCCGGATTAGATCACCATACCGCTGTCCCGTATGTAGCGACAGGATCATAGCCTGTTGCAGTTCCAGCGAGGCCGACGCCATGAACGCGGCGATGTCGCCTGCGGTCCAGATCATTTCCGACCGATCAGCGGAATAGATACGTTCGAAGCCCTGCAAGGGGTTGTCCTTGATCCGGCCCTTGCGCGCGGCATAGGTAAAAACAGCTGATTGGCCTGCCGCCGGTTTCGTGGACAGCGGGTTCAGCTAGCATAGCGCGGGTCTCGAACTCCATGGGGCTGAGATAGCCCAGTTTCGAATGCCGTCTACGCGGGTTGTAGAAGCGCTCGAT
>NZ_JBKBVD010000044.1:0-32494 GCF_046289755.1 Paracoccus sp. (in: a-proteobacteria)
CAGTTGCTGAAGATAAGAGGCCGCAAATGACCGCAAAGCAGGCGCGCAACGCAGCCTTTGTCACCATCGTTCTGATTGCGGCGGCGATCTGGGTGTTTCCGCTGTACTGGGCGCTGACCACGTCGCTGCGCAGCGAGGGGCGGATCGTGTCGGATGCCGGGGTGCTGATCGACGAGCTGAATTTCAGCGCCTATGCCAGCGTGCTGGCGACCTCGCAACTGCCGCGCTGGTATCTCAATTCGGTCGGCACGTCGCTGATCATCACCGGGGCGGTGCTGGTCACCGGCATGATGTGCGCCTATGCGCTGTCGCAATTGCGGTTTCCGGGGCGCAGGCTGCTGTATCTGCTGGTCGTGGCCAGCTTCATGGTGCCGATCCCGGCGCTGTATGTGGCGCAGTTCGTGCTGATGAACGATCTGGGCATGGTCAACAGCTGGGCGGGCATCATCCTGCCGCAGCTTGTCGTGCCGGTCGTGGTCATCGTCTACAAACAGTTCTTCGACGCCATCCCGCGCGAAATGCGCGAGGCCGTGCTGCTGGATGGTGGCGGTGAATTCACGCTGCTGTTCAAGCTGTATCTGCCGCTGAACTGGGGCATCACCGCCGCACTGGCCATCATCACCTTCATCGGGGCGTGGAACAATTTCTTCTGGCCGTTCCTGATCGCCAGCAGCGAAAGCATGATGACGATCCCGGTCGGCATCACCCAGGTCAATGACACGTTCGGCGTGGCCTATGCCCGGATGATGGCTTTGGCCCTGCTGGCGGCGGCGCCGGTGATCCTGCTCTATCTGATCTTTCAGAAGCGCGTGACCGAGGCGGTCATGATCTCGGCCGGGATCAAGGGCTGAGGCGGCAGGGCAGTCCCGTCCTTCGGCGGGCAGCAGCGCCCCGTTGCGACCAGATCATGTGACGGCGCGGCGGCAATGCCGCGCAGCCGGTCCAGGCCTTTCAGCCGCCCGATGGCCGGATACGGGATCTGACCCTTCATGGCCTTGCGCCCGGGCACATGGTCGAAAAGCCGACCATGATCCGGGCGCAAGGCCCCTTTATCGCTCCAACGTTTCCAGCGATTGTTGAGGGTCGTGGCAGGTCCATATTCGCGCGGCGCATCGCACCACCGAAAGCCGTTGCGATCAGAGTGTGTCGCGTTCATTCTGGTCTGTATCCTGCGGCGATGAAGCAGTTGAGGCATTCGTCCTCGGTGACGAGGTCGCAGATGGCTCCGACGGCTTTCCAGAGGTCATCGCAGGTTCGGGCTGCACCTGAGCACCGCAATCGCCAAAGGGCGCAAATCAACCGCCGGCTCCGGTCGCGGCTGGATGAAGGTTCAGTGGCAGGTCACGATCCCTCCTGAATGGCCATTTTACACCATCACTGCGCCATGCAGATTGAGGAAAAGCCCAATTTAGGGCCACGCGACGATGATGCTCAGCCCTCCGCATCTCCTGCGCGCCAGTAAGATACGATATGATGCTGGCCCTTTCGGAGGCCAAGATCGTCGCGGGCAAATTTACGCAATGCCCGGAACGCCCGGTCCTCGCAGCCAACCCAGACAAAGGGCGCGTCAGCAGTTGTCGGGGGCTTCAGGGAGGTGGCGTGATCCAGCAGGGCATCCGCCGATCCGACCCAGAGGATCTGCATTCCGGCTGGCGCCGGCAGCAGCAGCTCATCTGACGGATCATCCCGCTGGAGCAAGACATGACCACAGGCCTCTGCGGGCAGAACCTCCAGAAACCGCGCGATGGCCGGCAGGGCTGTCAGGTCGCCTGCAATGAGATACCAGTCGCGGTCGAGCGGCAGGCCGCCGCCACCGGGGCCGATCATTCCAATCCGGTCATCTGGCGCGGCAGATTGCGCGAAGTCCGAACCCGGACCTGCCGCGTCATCGTGCAGGACGAAATCAATTTCCAGCCATCCGGCCTTGGTATCGATGCGACGGATGGTATAGCGGCGGTCGAACGGGCGCACTGCTTCGGGTGGCCAGTGTTCAAGCCCGTCCTCTCCCAGCATGGGCCACGCGGTGTCCTCGGCATCTGGCGGGAACAGCAGCCGGACATGGATATGATCGAGGCCCGCGAACATTGCCAGATCCGCCCCGGCAAAGCGGATGCGGCGCATGCGCGGGGTCAGATCATCGCAGCTCTGGACCGTCAGCATGCGAAAATTCACCGGATGGCGCAGCTCTGATCCGTCCCCGGTCCAGCGGATCGACAGAGGATCAGACGAGAACTCGCGCAGGTGACCCGCGATAATGGCGCGCAGCTGCTGCAGGGCGGCCAGATCCGTGCCCTCGACCTGCGCATCGACTCCATCGCGGGTCTGGTCCAGCCGGGCGGTGCCAAAACTGAAGCACAGATGATGTCTGCATCCCTCGCGGCGGTGCACGGCGCCGTGGCTGGTCAGGTGGTCGCACATCTGGTCCAGCGTGGCCTCGGGCGAGGCCAGTGCGATCTCGGCACGGGCGATCAGGGTCTGGCTCATCGGATATCCTGTGTTCGGGTCAGGAAAGGTCAATCGCGCCGTCGATCATGATCTGCAGACGCCCGGCCGAGCAGGGCTCGACCCGCGCCGCCACGCGATAGACATCGCGCAGCATGGGCGGCGTGATGACATCGGCAGGGGGGCCGAATGCATGGAGGCGACCGTGCGAGAGCACGGCAACGTGGTCGGCCCATTGCGCGGCAAGCGCCAGATCATGCAGGACGACAAGCGCTGCACGGCCTTCAGCGGCCAGATCACGCACGCGGGACATCACGGTATGGCGGCGGTTCATGTCCAGCGCGCTGGTCGGCTCGTCCAGCAGAAGGACGCGCGGATCGCGCGCTGTCGCGAGAACAAGGCCCAGAACCTGCCGCTGCCCGCCAGACAGCCGGGTAACCGGGCTGTTTGCCAGATCATCGGCGCCATGGCGGGCCAGATGGGCAAGCGCGGCTTCGTCACGGGACGCAGAGCCGTGAGGCATGGCGATCATCACGCAGTCCAGGACGCTCATCCCGACAGGGTCGATCACGCCCTGCGGCATATGGCCGACCAGATCAGCGCGACGCAGGACGGAAAGGCGGGACAGATCCTGCCCGTCCAGCGTCAGGCTGCCACGGGCCGGCGACAGCCCCGCCAATCCCCGCAGCAATGTGGACTTGCCCGCGGCGTTCGGACCGATAAGTGCGGTCACGCTGCCCGGTGCCAGCGGCGGCAGGGTCACGCCGTGGACGACATGGGATCTGCCATAGCCGCAGGACAGATTGCTGACCGACAAGCCGGGGGTCATGCCAGCCCGCCCCGCAGGATCACGGCGAAGAACACCGGCAATCCGACCAGCGCGGTGACGATGCCGACCGGAACCACGACACCCGGCACGATCAGCACGCTGGCCAGCCCGGCAAGCGACAGGATCAGCGCGCCGGTCAGGGCGCTGGCGGGCAGCATCAGGCGGTGATCTTCCCCGACACAGCGGCGGGCGATATGGGGGGCGATCAAGCCGACGAACCCGATGATGCCGACAAAGGCCACGGCAGTTCCGGCCAGCAGGCTGATGCGGACCAGCGACAGAAAGCGTGCGCGACCGACCGCAACACCCATCGCGCGGGCGCGATCTTCGCCCAGCCTCAGGGCCATCAGGTCGTGGGCCGCGTGCAGCGACCATGGAACGGCCAGCAGCTGGACCCCGCACAGGACCGCCAGCGTCGCGGGATCGGCGCGCGACAGGCTGCCCATCATCCAGAAGACCAGTGACTGCAGCGCATCCGGGTTGGCGACATATTGGATCAGTGACAAAAGCGCGCTGGCGGTCAGCCCGATCCCGACACCGAACAGGACCAGCATGTCAGGACCTGTCCGGCGCAAGCGGATCAGCAGTTGCACCAGCATCAGCCCCCCGAAGGCAAACAGGAAGGCATTTGCCGGCACTGCCCAAAGCTGCGCTCCGGGCAGTGAGAGACCAAGGACGATGGCCGTTGCCGCACCAAGCGCCGCGGATGACGACACGCCCAAGGTATAGGGTTCGGCCAGCGGGTTGTTCATGACCGTCTGCATCTCGGCCCCGGCCAGCCCCAGTCCGGCCCCGGCCAGCAGCGCCAGCAGCGCCATTGGCAGGCGCAGTTGCCACACGATGACTTGTGTTGTCCGTTCGCCGCCTCCGGTCAGTGCGCCAAAGATCTCGGTTGCAGACAGGGTGGTGGGGCCGAAGGCCAGCGAGGCCAGCAGCGACAGGCCGCACCCTGCGGCCAGAAGGCCGATCAGCCGGCGCCGCCGTCGCCGGTCATGTCGATATTGCGCAAGCTGCGCCGCAGACGACATCATGGCACCGCGCCCTGATCGACCCACAGCGACCCCGTCAGGGGGAAGGCCAGAAAATCGCGATTGATCACCGCCAGCGTATCGGCGGGGTCAATCTGCGCTGCAATCTCGGGATGGATCCAGCGCGCGAATGCCTCGACTGCCAGCACATCCAGCGGAGAGATCGTCAACAGGTGCAAAATCCCATGAGAGCGACCGTCGCGGACCGCGCTCAGTTCCGACCGGAGACCTGTGGCCAGTATCCGGTCCAGCGAAGCTGTCGCTGCGTCCGGCGTGATGCCCATGCCCAGCACCAGCCCCTGCCCCAGCCCCGGCACCAGCCCCTGTGCGGCATCCAGCTGCGGCCCGCCGGTGGCGATCAGCACCTGCGGATCTGTGGCGATCAGATATTCCGGGCTGATCTTTCCCGAATACCCCGCGACCAGATCCGAGCCTGTGATCTCTCCTCCGGCAAAGCGGACCAGACGGCCCAGCCTGTTGTCCCGCCCCGGCACCCAGCAGCAATCGGGCGTGGCCAGCCCGTCGACCAGAACATCCGGCCGCGCGCCCACATCGCCGATCAGACGGGCGACACGGGCATAGCGCGCACGAACGAAATCACCATAGGCCCGCGCCTTGTCGCCCGCCCCCGTCGCATCCCCCAGCAGGGTCAGCGAAAAGACGACACGCTGATCGGGCGAAAGCCCGTCCAGCGCGGGTCCGTCCAGATAGATGACGGGAATTCCCGCCGCCTCCAGCCGGTGGCGGATCGGCTCCCACTCGGGGTCGAAATAGCGCATGACGTAAAGGTCGGGCGCCTGCGCCACGACGCTTTCCACCGAAAAGTCCGACGGGGTGGCCGACCCGGCCTGGGCGATGTCAGCGATCCGGGGAAACCGCCCGGCCAGTGCCGCCAGAATGCCCGGGTCCAGCCGGTGCGGCGCCGCCCATGTCGTGACGGGCGCCACCGGATCATCCAGCAGCAGGGCCAGAGTCAGGATCAGATCTGCCTCATTCAGCCCAAGACGGCTGGCAGGTCCGGGCAGCCGGACCTGCTGCCCGGACCCGTCCGACAGGATGACTTCCGCCCTGACGCCCGTGACGCACAGCCAGAGCGCCAGAGCGCAGGACAGCAGACGCAGCAGTGTCCGGGGCATGGGTTCATGCGGGCTATTGATCACCATGCGTAGCTCATCCTGGCCTTGACCGACCGGCCTTCGCCGTAGTTGCAGCTGCCGCCGGTGATGTTCAGGCATTGTGCCACGAAGCGCTTGTCGAACACGTTGCTGGCCGTCAGTTGCAGGGTCACACCTTCCGCCTGCGGCAGGGCACGGCCCAGATCATAGATGACGCCCAGATCCACCAGCCCATATCCCGGAATGCGCAGATCCGGTCGATAGTCCGCATCGGTCTGGTAATGCGAAACCCCGCGCAGACCAAGGCTGAGGTCCAGACCCGCGGTCCCCGCATCGCGATACTGCATCCACAGCCCGCCTTGATGGCGCGGCAGCCGCAGCATGTCGTTGCCGATCACGGTCGCATCGGTGGATTCCAGAATGTCCGAGGCCGAATAGGCATAGGACGCGATCACATCCAGCTGCGGCGAGACCGCGACCTTTGCCTCCAGCTCCAGCCCGCGCACGCGCTGCTTTCCCCCTTGCACGTCAGAGAACGGGTCCAGCGGGTCCGGCGTCAGAAAACCGTCCTGCGTCATGCTGAACAGCGATGCCGTGATCAGGCTGGACGTACCCTCGGGCACGTATTTCATTCCGATCTCGGCCATCCCGGAGGTGCTGGCCTCAAAGGGCCGCCCCTGGGCATCGGTGCCCAGCAAGGGCAGGAACGAGGTCGAATAGCTGACATAGGGCGAGATGCCACTGCCGAATTCATAGCTAAGTCCGACGCGCCCGGTCACGGCCTCGTCCCGCGTGGTGACCGTGGCATCGTTGGTCATCCGGTTGGTGCTGCGGATGCGCGACCGGTCATAGCGCAATGCCGCAGTGCCGGTCCACGCCCCCATCTCAACCTGATCCTGAAGATATAGCCCCGTCTGCATGCGGCGCTGCAGCCCTGACCGGGTGACCGCAGGGGGCACCACATCAATGCCATAGCGCGGATCGGTCATGTCCAGCCCCGGAACGACGCCCGGAGCGGAGTTGCCGAAATTCGTCGAAGATTCGACCCATCCATGATCCAGCCCCAGCAGGAGTGTATGCTGTGCTGTGCCGGTGGAAAACCGCGCCTCGGCCTGCGTATCGACGGCAAGACTGCGCAGTTCATCATCGGCCACCGCGCTGACACGGTTCAGCTCCGGCCCCGGAACGCCGGGAAACGCGCCCGGAAAGGCAAAGGCCGGGTTGACCAGCACAAGGAACATGTCCTGCTTCGACCGGGCATAGCGAAGGTTCTGCCGCACCGTCCATGCACCGTCAAAGTGATGTTCCAGCGCGTAGCCAATCGCCGCATAGTCGCGGTCGAAGTCATCTGCGGACGGGTCCCCCAGAAACAGATCGCGCGGAATCTCGCCCCCCGGATTGGGCAGCAACGTTCCATGGGCCGGATAGAACCGGGGACTGAAACTGTCCTCGTCCTTCTGGAAATAGCCATATCCGGTCAGCGTGGTCTGATCCGTTGGCGCCCATGTCAGGCCGGGGGCGAGCATCAGGCGGCGATTGCGCTCTTTGTCGATCTGCGTGCCCATGTTTTTTACCAGCCCGGTCAGCCGATAGCTGAGCGTCCCGTCCCGCGTCAGCGGCCCCGTGACATCGCCGCCCAGCTGCGCGCCGCCATCGGCCGATCCTTCGACAAAGACCTCGTGCATGGCCTCGGGTTGCGGGCGCTTGCTGACCAGATTGGCCAGCCCTCCCGGCACGCCTTGACCATAGAGACCCGAGGCCGGGCCCTTGATCACCTCGACCCGCTCCAGCGCATAAGGGTCGATCGCGGGGACCGCATAGCTGGACGGATCTCCCGGCAATTGCAGACCGTCCTGCCATGTATAGCCAAAGCTGTCATGGCCCCTGATCCAGTACCAGTCATAGCGGATGTCATATCCGTTCGACTCGGCCAGAACGCCGGGGGTATAGCGCAGAGCCTCGGTGACCAGATCGGCGGACTGCGCCTCGAACTGCGCGCGGGTGACGACGCTGACGGCCTGCGGTATCCGCGACAGGGGCGTCGCGGATTTGGTGCCGGTCCGGCTGGTCTGAGCAATCAGCGCCTCGCCGGATTCAGATGCGGCCTCGGCATGAAGGGTGATCCCCGGCAGCAGGATTGCGCCCGCCTGATCGGTCGGCTGCTCAGCTGCGACGAAGACGGGCGCACTGGTCAACAGCAGTGTTGCACAGACCCCAAGAACCCCTGCCCTTCGCAGCTTTGTCAGTTTGTTGTTCCGCATCAGACCCTCCGGGATTAACATATAAATATTGTCAGGATTGTGGCCGGTCTATGCCTGCGCTAGGGTTCTGCCAAGCGCCCGGCCTTTGCGTCCGCGCAGAGATGGCTTTGCGGACGTGCAAAACTGCGACGGCAGAAGAGAGAAACTCATGTGGCATCCGCGAAATGACCCGTCCGCCCATCCCGAGACACGCCGCATCACGATCCGCGACCTTGCCGGTCGCACCGGACCGCAGCAGCTTGACGTCCAGACCGAGGGTGACGAAGAACAGGACCTGATGCAGGGCCATTTCGTTCAGCAGGATCTGGGCGGCGGCCTCAGCCTGCATGGCGGCGATGTGCTGGAATGTCAGGCCTTCGACGTCCGCTCCGGCATCGACGAAGGGTTGTCGTGCATCTTCTTTCTGGATGGCCGGATCGAGACGATGATCGGTGACCGCAGCTTTCACTTTCAGGGAACGCGGCAACATCCGGTCAGTGCCCTGATGCTGATGAACACCGGCCCCGAAAGCTTTCACCGCCGGTCACCGGCACGGCAAAGGGTGACGCATCTGGTCGTCCATGCCTCGCCCGACTGGCTGGCGCATCACGGTTGCGATACGGTTGCCGATCATTCGTCGGCCAACCGCATTCTGAGCGATAACCTTGCCGGTCACCGTTGGACCGTATCTTCATCGGTGAAGACCATGATCCACTCGCTTCTCGACCTGCCGTCGCGGGTTGCCCCGCTCGAGCGTCTGCATGCCGAAGCCTGCGCCATTCAGATCATCGCTGAATCGCTTGGTCAGGCGACGCAAAGCTGCGCGGTTCCGGCGCATAAGACCGGGACGGCCGCGCGGGGCAGGAACATACTTGCACGGGCAAAGGAATTCATCGCGGGCCACAACACCGACGATCTGACCGTCGAGGCCATCGCCCGCGCCGCAGGTATCAGCGTCAGCGGTCTTCATGCCCTGTTCCGCCAGTATGAGCATTGCGGCGTTCTGGAATATGTCCGAAATCTGCGGTTGGATCAGGCATATGACGCCTTGCTGACCGGGCAAAGCACGATCAGCGAGGCCGCTCACGCCGCCGGATACCGACACCCCGCCAACTTCGCGACCGCGTTCAAAAGACGATTTTCCGTGCCGCCAATCTGCATCGCCCGCGTGGCGCGCGACTGATCCCTCAGCTTCCGTCGTCGAAGCGCGGCATTGGCCTGTCGGTTCCCGCCACGTTTCGGGCGCATGCGGCTTGTCTTGCTGCCTGAGTCCGGAATCGGACAAACGCCGCCCAGCTTGGCCGAGGCTGCTTCGGATCGGACCCGCTCTGGATTGTCTCCAACAGGTCTCCGCATCTCAGGACGGTCGAACAAGCCGGACCCGTATGCCGAAAAGCTGTCAGGCGGGCTGGTGACAGAGCCGTGCAAGTCGCCCAGGGACCGCACAGCACCAATCATCTGCACGCTGATCTGGTGCAGCCGGGCTTTGCCACAGGCATTGATCAGATCGTATCCGCAGGCGCGGATCAACACCAGATTTTCCTGCCTGTCAGCCTACGCGCAAAAGGACCCGCCCCACACCCGCATAGGCCCGCGCATGCGGCACACCCCCTTACCCTCCGCCCGCCTCACATCAGATGCGCGACCTCTGGCGCGGCCACAAAGCGCCAGTTCCTGCGCGGCCCGGCCATGACATTCAGATAGTACAGCTCGAACCCATGCGGGGCCGCGCAGGGGTGATGGCCGCGCGGCACCAGCACGACATCGCCGTCGCGCACGGCCATCAGCTCGTCCAGCGCGCCGTCATCGGTATAGACCCGCTGCACCGCCCAGCCATCACCGGGGTTCAGGCGGTGGTAATAGGTCTCTTCCAAATAGGTGATGCGGGGGAAATCATCCTCGTCATGGCGGTGACTGGGATAAGAGGACCAGTTGCCCGCCGGCGTGAACACCTCGGTCACCAGCAGGCTGTCGCAATAATCCTCGGCCTCCATGGCGATATTGTTGATCCAGCGCGTGTTGGTGCCCTCACCCCGCTGCGTCAGGGTGATCCCCTCCGGCCCGATCCGCCGCGCGGCATGCCCGCCATGGCAGGGCGCCGAGCAGACGGCGATCACGCAATCGGTCTCGGCCACGGCCTGCCAGCCCTGCCCGCCCGGCAGATACAGGCAATGCGGCGGCACCTTCTCGAACACATCCATCCGCTCGCCCAGCACGCCCCAGTCCTGCCCGGCGGCGCGGATCTGCGCCTTGCCCTCGACCATCACCAGGATCACCTCGCGATCGCCGGTCGCCCCGGCCGCGCTTTGCCCGGCCCGCAAGCGGTGCAGCGCAAACCCCACATAGCGCCATCCCGCATTGCCGGGCGTGATCCGATGCACCTCACCCGAGGTCCCGAACGGTCGTCGAAGGAGAGTGCTCATCCTGTGCTCCTGCAGTGGTCCTCAAATATCCCGGGGGGAATCCCGGCACGGGATGGGGGGCGGCGCCCCCCTCTGCCCCCTCCCCCGCCGCGCCGCTCAGGCACCGCTCCGGTCCAGCCCCGCCTCGCGCGCGGCAGCTTTCAGCGCCCGCAACCCCATCGACTGATACACCAGCGGATTGCGCAGATCCGGGTCCTGCTCGGCCTCGATGACCAGCCAGCCCTCATAGCCCGCCCCGGCCAGCACCCGCAGCAGCGGCACGAAATCAATCGCCCCCTCGGGATCACCCGGCACGGTAAAGGCCCCGGCCATCACGCCCTGCAGAAACGACAGCCCCTCGGCCCGCACCCGGTCGCAGACCGCGCGGCGGATGTTCTTGGCATGGACATGCCCCACCCGGCCCACATGCCGCGCCAGCACCGCCTCCGGATCGCCGCTGCCAAAGGCGCAATGCCCGGCATCAAACAGCAGCTGCGTCGCAGGCCCGGTCGCCGCCATGAAGGCGTCGATCTCACCGGGCGTCTCGACCACGGTGCCCATGTGATGGTGATAGACCAGTGTGATCCCCTCGCCCGCCAGATAACCCGCAAACGCCTCCATCTTCGCGCCGAACGCGGCCATCTCATCGCGGCTCAGCCGGGGCCGGTCATTCACCGCCACCTCAGGCAATCCATGCACCGTGTTCGAACATTCGCAGACGATGCAGACCTGACAGTCATTGGCCTTCAGCTTCGCCAGATGCGACTGCACCGCCGCAATCTCCTCCGCGACCGACCGCACAAGCAGTTCCGTCGAATACCAGCCCGAGACGAACCGCAGCCCATAGAACCCCAGCAGATCTTTCAGCTCAAGCGGATCCCCGGGCCAGCGATGCCCGTTCTCGATCCCGTCAAAGCCGATGACGCGGCCCGCCTCGTGCAGGATCTGCGCGGTCGGAATATGGGCGCCGATGCTCTGGTCGTCATCATTGGCCCAGGCAATGGGGTTGGTGCCGTAAAGGATCATGGCTTTCCTCAATTCATCACGTTCTGTTTCGCGGCCATCGCCAGATAGCGCGCATAAGCCTGTTGCATCCGGTCGGTACCCGCCACTTCCGGCACGGCCACGTCCCACCAATGCCCGGCCCCGCCAAAGCCCGGACCCTCGGCGGCCGTCGTCTCGATCACAATGACCGTGGGGATGTCGCGGCCCCGCGCGGCGGCAATCCCGGCCTCCAGCGCCGCAATATCGGCAGCCTTCACCGCATGGGCGCCCATGGACCGCGCATGGGCCACAAAGTCGATCGCGGGCTGTGCCGCGACATTGCTGTCCACATACATATTGTTGAAGGGCGCCCCGCCGCAGCCCTGCTGCAGCCGGTTGATGCAGCCATAGCCGCGATTGTCGGTCAGGATCACCGTAAACGGCACCCGTCGCATCACCGCCGTCGCCAACTCGCTGTTGGCCATCATATAGCTGCCATCGCCCACGAAACACAGCACCTCGCGGCCCGGTTGCGCCAGCTTCAGCCCCATGGCACCGGCAATCTCATAGCCCATGCAGGAAAACCCGTATTCCATATGATAGCCGCCCTGCGACGCCTGCCACAGCAGCTTCAGCGCGCCGGGCATGGTCCCCGCCGCAGACATGGCAATCCCCTCGGGCGCCGCCCGCTGAACCGCCCCGATCACCTGCGCATCATTCGGCAGACCGTCACCTTTGGGTGCCGCGCAATGGGCATCGACCGCCGCCAGCCAGGCGGCCCGCGCCGCCGCATCGGCCCTGAAGCGCCGATCGCCCAGCTCCGCGCTCAGCGCCTCCAGCGCCACCCGCGCATCGGCCACCAACGAGGCAGCCCCATGCTTGGCTGCATCATGGGGCTGGAGATTGATCCCCAGAATGGGCGCATTGAACAGGGTCCGCGATCCGGTGGTGAAATCCTGCAGCCGCGTGCCCACCGCAATCACCAGATCCGCCGCCGCAGCCGCCGCATTTGCCGCAGCCGAGCCATCCACCCCCGCCGCACCAAAGTTCATCGGATGGGCCTGCGCCAGGGCCGATTTCCCGGCCTGCGTCTCGATCACCGGGATGTTGTGACGGCGCGCGAACGCGTCCAGCACGCCTTCGGCCCCCGAATGGATCACGCCCCCGCCGCAGACAAGAACCGGCGCCGCAGCCCCCCGGATCATCCCGACCGCGCGGGCCAGCTCAGCCGCATCGGGCGCAGGCCGCCGGATCTGCCAGACACGCGGCGCAAAGAACGCCAGCGGCCAGTCATGGCCCTCGGCCTGCACATCCTGACAGAAGGCCAGACAGACCGGCCCGCATTCGGCAGGATCGGTCATCACCCGCATCGCACGCGGCAGCGCGGTCAGCAGATGCTCGGGCCGGGTGATGCGGTCGAAATAGCGCACCACGGGTCGGAAACAGTCATTGGCGCTGACCGTGCCATCGCCGAAATCCTCGACCTGCTGCAAGACCGGATCGGGCCGCCTGCCGGCAAAGACATCGCCCGGCACCAGCAGCAAGGGCAGCCGGTTCACATGCGCCACTGCTGCGGCGGTCACCATATTGGTGGCGCCCGGCCCGATCGAGGCGGTCACCGCCTGCGCCCGCCTGCGCCCATGGCCCTTGGCATAGGCAATTGCGGCATGCGCCATGGTCTGCTCGTTCTGGCCGCGCCATGTCGGAAAATCATTCCGCGCCCTGTGCAGCGCCTCGCCCAGCCCGGCCACATTGCCATGACCAAAGATCGCCCACATGCCCTCGATGAACCGCTCACCTTCATCGGTCATCTGCACCGACAGCCAGCGCACCATCGCCTGCGCCGCCGTCAACCGGATCGTCTCACTCATCGCCGAACCCTCCCGGACAGGCCGCAACCCATCCCTTCTTCTTCACAAAAATATCCCGCGGGGGGAATCCCGGAACGGGATGGGGGGCGCGAAGCCCCCCGGCCACCGCCCCCGGCAAGGTCCCCCATCTCCAGAGGCGCGCTCATGCCGCGTCCCGCCGCGCCCGGTCCCGCGCCGCGTCCCAGATCCCGCACAGCCGCGCATAGCGCCCGGCCATCTGCGCCACCGCCCCGGCATCGCTGACCCGGCCCGTCATCCAGCCCCGCGCCGCATCGCCAAAGATCGTGCGCCCGACGGCGAAGCCCTTGACCAGCGGAAACCGCGCCGCGACCGCGAAACTCTCGGCCAGATCCGCCTCGGGCGCATCCAGCCCCAGAACCACGATGCCGCGCGTGTGCCGGTCATGGTCCTCGATGGCGGCCACCGCGCGGGCCCAGCCCTCGGGCGCGGCCATCGGCTCCAGCTTCCACCAGTCGGGGAAGATCCCGGCCTGATAGAACTGCCGGATCAGGGTTGCGGTGGTGTCCGCATCGACCGGCCCGACCCTGGACGGAATCACCTCCAGCAGAAACTCCAGCCCGTGGCGGCGCCCGGCCTGGAACAGCCGCCGCACCACCGCCTCCTGCTGCGCCCGCAGCGCCGCATCGTCATCGGGATGGCAAAAGCACAGGCATTTGATGACATTCTCGCGCGCCCATTCCGACAGCCCGCCGAAGTCCGCACCCAGTTCCGGCTCGGCCTCCAGCGGGCGCGAGCCCGGCCATTCCACAGGCCGCCCGATCCACAACCCGGATCCGCTGGCCGCATGCAGCGCGCGCTTGCCGATCCGGCTGTCGCACAGGATGCCGTAACCCCCCTGCCCGTCCTGAACCTGCCCACCCTGCACCTGCAAAGCTGCCTGCAGACATAGCGCCTTGAAGGCGGCACCCCTGGCGGGCGTATAGCCCTCCATCTCTTCCAGCTGCAGGCGATGATCGAAGGCAAAGACCCGCATCGCCGACCAGTCACCCGACGTGCGGGTGTGGCGGTTGGTGGACCAGTGGATCTGCTCCAGGCCCGCATCGTTGCACAGATCGGGCTGCACCACGCCGCGCTCCAGGAAATACTCCAGCTCGGTCAACGAGGGATAGGCGGGCGTGCAGCCATGGCGGCTGACGGCAAAGGCGCCGCAGGCATTGGCATATTCCAGCGCGCGCGGCCAGCTTTCCCCGTCCAGCCAGCCCTTCAGCAGACCGGAAAAGAACCCGTCGCCCGCGCCCAGCACATTGAAGACCTCGATCGGAAAGCCCGGCCCCTGCTGGCCGCTGTTCCAATCCTCGATCTCGCCCTCGAAGGCCACCGCCCCTGCCGCACCGCGCTTGCAGACCAGCACCGCACCCGACACGGCCCGCACCGCGCGCAAGGCGGCCAGAGTGTCCGTGCTGCCGCCCGCGATGTGGAATTCCTCCTCCGTGCCCACGATCAGATCGAACAGATGCAGCGTCTTTTGCAGCTTTGCGGTGACAGTGGCGCTTTTGACAAAGCGGCTCTCGCCCTCGCCATGCCCGGCCACCCCCCAGAGATTGGGGCGATAGTCGATATCCAGCGCCGTCTGCGCCCCCTGCGCCCGCGCCAGTTCCAGCGCCCGCATCACGGCGGCTTCGGTCCGGGCATGCGACAGATGCGTGCCGGTCGCCAGCACGCAGCGCGCCTCCGCGATCAGGCTTTCGTCGATGTCATCCACCGACAGCGCCATATCGGCACAGTTCTCGCGGTAGAAGATCAGCGGAAAGCTGTCCTCGTCGCGGATCCCCAGAATGACCAGCGCGGTCAGCCGCTCGGGGTCCGTCGCCACGCCGCGCACATCGACCCCCTCGCGGACCAGCTGTTCGCGGATGAAGCGGCCCATATGTTCGTCGCCCACCCGCGTGATCACCGCCGACCGCAACCCCAATCGCGCCGTCCCGCAGGCGATATTCGTCGGAGATCCGCCGATATATTTGGCAAAAGACCCCATATCCTCAAGCCGGCCACCAATCTGCTGACCGTAAAGGTCAACCGACGAACGGCCAATCGTAACAACGTCAAGCGTCTTCATAAATGGTCTCCTCGATGCGGACGGGGCGACCGTCGGATGCGGCCATGGCGTGAATGATCCGCTCGATCCGCAGCCCTTCGGCAAAGCCGGGCGCGCAGGGCGCACCGCCGCCGATGGCACGGATCAGGTCGCGGCATTCCACCACCTTCTGTTCGTTGGAGCCGAAATTATGCCCCGGCGCGGGGCAAAAGGCGGCGAAATCGGGCTGGTCGGGGCCGGTCAGATGTCGGGCAAAGCCCGCCTCGCCTGCGCGATGGACCCACAATTCGTTCATGTGTTCCTGATCGAAGGCGATGCTGCCCGCGCTGCCGTGAACCTCCCATTGCAGCCGGCATTTGCGGCCCCATGCCACGCGAGAGGTCGCAAAAGACCCCTGCGCGCCGCTGGCAAAGCGGATCAGCGCCAGCGCGCTGTCCTCATTCTCGACCGCGCGGGGGCCGTCGGGCGAGGGGCGCATCGGCACCGCGACATGGGTCATCGCGGTCACTTCGGCCACCGGCCCCATCAGCGCGGTCATCACGCTGACCAGATGGCAGCCCAGATCGCCAAGCGCGCCCAGGCCCCCGCCCTCATGCGTCATCCGCCACGACCATGGCAGGGCCGGATCGGCGGAATAATCCTCGTCATAGACGCCGCGGAAGCTGTGGACCTGCCCGATGGCACCGCCAGCGACCAGATCCCGCGCCGCCTGAAAGGCCGGGCTGCGCAGATAGTTATAGCCCAGCAGCGTCACCTGACCGGGATGCCGGGCCGCCAGATCGGCCATCGCCTGCGCGTCGGCCAGCGTCAGGGCCATCGGCTTTTCCAGCCAGACATGCTTGCCCGCGCGCAGGGCGGCCTCGGCCATGGGGCGGTGCAGGGCGTTGGGGGTGGTGATGCTGACCACATCGACCAAAGGGTCGGCCACCGCCGCCTGCCAGTCATCCGTGGCGCGGGCAAAGCCGAACTGCGCGGCCATGGCGGCGGCGTTGGCGGCGTCGGCCAGAACCTCCAGCCGGGGCGGCGCGCCGCCAAAGACGGTCGCCACATTGCGCCACGCCATCGCGTGACATTTGCCCATGAAGCCGGTGCCGATCAGGGCGACGCCAAGCGACATCAGACCGTCCCCCCAAGGCTGCCTTCCAGCGCGGCCATTTCCTGACCGCCCGCCATCAGATCCTGCAATTCGGCGGCGTCGATATGGCCCTTGTCGGCGGTGCCAAGCGTCTGGCCCCGATTCAGCACGGTAAAGCGGTCGCCCACCGCCAGTGCGTGACGGACATTGTGGCTGATGAAGACCACGCCGACGCCCTGACGCCGCACCCGCGCAATCGTCGCCAGCACGTTCGAGGTCTGGCGCACGCCAAGCGCGGAGGTCGGCTCGTCCAGGATCAGCACCTTGGCGCCGAAATGGACGGCCCGCGCGATGGCCACGGTCTGACGCTCGCCGCCCGACAGGGTGCCCACGGCCTGATCGGGCGCGCGCAGGTTGATGCCCATGTCGCGCATCTTCTCCATCGTGATGCGGTTGGCGGTCTGGGTGTCGAACCGCTTGATGAAACGGCCCTTGGTCGGTTCGCGGCCCATGAAGAAATTGCGCGTCACGCTCATCAGCGGGATCATGGCCAGATCCTGGAAAACGGTGGCGATGCCCGCCTCCATCGCGTCGCGGGGACTGCCGAACTGCATCGGGCGGCCCTCGAAGGTGATGGTGCCCTCGGTCGGTTTGTGCACGCCCGACATGGTCTTGATGAAGGTCGATTTGCCCGCGCCATTGTCGCCCAGCAGGCAATGGCATTCGCCGGGACGCACATCGAAGGTCACGCCGTTCAGGGCGATGACATTGCCGAAATGCTTCTTGATGCCGTCCATGTGGATGATGGGGTCGGTCATGTCAGCGTTCCCCCGTCACACGTTTGCGGATGGCGTTGTTGAACACCACGGCCAGCAGCAGCATCCCGCCCAGAAACACCTGGAACCAGTCCTGATCAAAGCTGGTATAGGTCAGCCCGATGGTCACCATACCAAAGATGATCGCCCCGAAGAACGCCCCGATGGCGGACCCGTAACCCCCGGTCAGCAGGCAACCGCCGATGACAGCGGCGATGATCGCCTCGAATTCCTTCATGAAGCCGCGCCGCGCGTCGGTTGATCCGGTGTCGATCACGGTGATGATCGCGACCAGCGCCGCCGCGCAGGCGGTCAGCATGAACAGCGAGATCTTGACCCGACGCACCGGCACGCCGGAATTGGAGGCGGCGTTCTTGTCGCCGCCGGTGGCAAAGATCCAGTTGCCCGCAGGCGTGCGCAGCAGCACAAAGGTCGCGATCAGCGTCACCGCCACGAACCACAGGATCGAGACCGGCACGCCCGGCACCGCAGGGTTCCCCGAGGCCAGTTTCGCGGTCCAGCCTGCTTCCGCCATCCAGCGGAACAGCCCGCCAAAGGCGTGCCCCGAGAACAGCGGCGCCAGCCAGTCATTTGCGACCGCATCGCGCACGCCGCGCAACTGGGTCGCGCCGCCGGTGAAGATTTTCAGCCCGACCAGCGAAGCGCCGCGCAGGATGAACAGAAACGCCAGCGTCACGATGAAACTGGGCAGGCCGGTGCGGATCACGATGGCGCCGTTGACCGCGCCCACCAGCGCCGCGAACGCCATCGTCAGCGGAATGGCAAGGATCAGCGGCAGGCCCATATTCACGACCAGCACGCCAAAGATCATGCCCGCGAATGCCACCATGGACCCGATGGACAGGTCGAATTCGCCGCCGATCATCAGCATGGCGGCGGCGATGCCCAGAATGCCCAGCTGGGCGGCGGGCGTCATGAAGTTCATCACCCCGGCCAGCGTGAACATGGCCGGGCTGGCCGTGACCATGAAGAAGATCGTGACAAGGATCACCCCGCCGATGGCGCCCAGTTCCGGGCGTTTCATCAGGCGCGTGGTGATGGATTCGGTCTTGATCCGCTCGTCTGCGGATGCGCTGGCGGTCTGGGCCATTGGTTTCCCCCCTGAAGCGTTCGGACAGGGGCGGGCGCGGGCGCCCGCCCGCAGCGGATCAGCGGATGCCTTGCGCCGACAGGTCGATGACCAGCCCGGCCGCGTCCTGCATCACGAGGTTCGGACCCGAGGGCACGTCGCCGCCCGGCATCAGCCCGTATTCCGCATTCAGCGCCAGAAACACGACCGGCAGGTAGCCCTGCAGATATTGCTGCTGGTCGATGGCAAAGGCGGCGCGGCCTTCGGACACGGCCTCAAGGAAACCCGCCGACAGATCGAAGCTGGCGATCAGCACATCGTCGCGGCCAAGCGCCTGCACGGCGGCCACGGCAGGCTCGCCCACAAGGCTGGCGCCAAGGCCCAGCACGGTGTCCACCTCGGGGTCGGATTCGAGGGCAGCACGGACGCGCGACTGCACCTCGGTCGGGTCGTTCTGGGTCGGGATCACCTGCACCGGATGGCCGAAGCCTTCGGCAAAGCCCGCGCAGCGCTGGTCCAGCGACACGTTGCCGACCTCCTGGTTGACGCAGATGCCCTTGGTGCCGCCCATCTCGGCCAGCTTCTCGCCCGCCGCGACGCCCGCGTCATATTCCGACTGGCCGACATGCAGCAGCGCGCCCAGCTCCGAGGCGACATCGGCGCCCGAGTTCATCGAGATGACGGGAATCCCCGCCTCGACCGCGCGGCGGATCGACGGCCCAAGCGCGTCGGCATCGGGGATCGACACGACGATGCCGTCGGGGGCCTGATTGACGGCGGCGTCGATCAGCTGGCTCATGGCGACCATGTCAAAGATCTCGGGCGCGCGGAAATCGACGGTGGCGCCGGTATGCTCGCCCGCCAGCGCGGCGCCGTTCTTGACGACGGACCAGAACGGATCGTTGGCCTGCCCGTGGGCCACGACGATGATGTTCTGTGCGAATGCGGGCGCGGTCAGCGCCATCAGCGCGGCGGTGGCGGCAGCAGTGGTGAATTTGGTCATGTTTTCCCCTCCCAGGGTGGTTGATCCGGACGGCTCCTCCCGCCCGGCAGTTGTCCAGCGCGATGTGGCGCGCGGGTGTTCAGTGGCCCATGGCGCGGATCGCGCGTACAGAGCGGGTCACGATCGCCTCAAGCCGGTCGCGATAGCCCGGCCCCTTGTCAGTGTTGAACGGATCGGGGCCGGGCGCCGCAGGTTCCACGATCAGCGGGCCGCCAAAGCCGATGGCGTCCAGCGCGGCGAGTTGGGCGGCAAAGTCGGTATGCCCCTCGCCCACCGCGCCGCGATGGTTGTCGGCCAGATGATAGAGGCCGATCCGGTCGCCGCCTGCGCGCAGGGCGGCAGCGGGGTCGGCTTCCTCGATGTTCATGTGATAGGCGTCGGGCAGCAGGCGCAGGTTCGCGGCGCCCACCCGTCCGATCAGCGCCAGACCCTCGGCCACGCTGCGGATCTGGTGGCTTTCATAGCGGTTCAGGATCTCGAAGCAGACCGGCCGCCCGCCCGCCCATGCGCAGATCTGCGCCACGCTGTCGGCCAGATGCGCGTCTTCATCCGCCTGCGTCGAAACCGGGCGGATGCGGCCCACCTGACCGTGACAGCCGATGCGGGGTGCGTGGCCAAGCGCGGCGGCCCAGTCCAGCAGGCGGCGGTAATAGTCCAGCCCCGCGTCGCGGATGCCTGCGTCGGGATGGCTGATATCGGCGTCGCCCGGCGTGACCGACCAGATTTCCAGCCCGGCCTCGCGGAAGATGCGGCCCGCGCGGGCCGGGTCCAGCGCCAGATCGCCGTGGATCTCGACCCCTGTCAGCCCGGCACGGGTGGCGCGGGCGGCAATGGCGGCCAGATCCTCGCCGCCGAAAATCCATGTGCAGCAGCCAATCTCGCGCATCGTCTCAGCCCAGCATGTCAGGGGTGATCGCGACGGTCGCGCCGGTCTGCATCGACCGGGTCGCAGCCTCGGCGCAGGCCAGCGCGGCGACGCCGTCGCGCAGGCTGACCGGCATCGGCGCGCCCGTGGTGACCGCCTCAAGGAATGCCGCCCACTCGATCTCATAGGCGCGCATGTAACGTTCGAGGAAGAAATGCAGCGGCCTGGCACTGACCGCACCCGCCGAGGTGATCTTTTCGACGGTGTTTTCCAGCACGTTTTTCGCCGACAGCAACCCGCCCGAGCCCAGAACCTCGATCCGCTGGTCATAGCCGTATCCGGCGCGGCGCGAATTCTTGATGACCGCGATCCGCCCGTCTTCCCAGACCATGGTGACGGCGGCGGTGTCCACATCGCCCGCCGCCCCGATGGCCGGATCGACCAGCGCCGCGCCATGGGCGGTGACGCGGGCGGGCGGGCCGCCAAAGACCCAGCAGGCCATGTCGAAATCGTGGATCATCATGTCGCGGAACAGCCCGCCCGAGACCTTGATATAGCTGACCGGCGGCGGGGCCGGATCGAACGAGGTGATCGACAGCAGCTCTCCTGTCCCGATCTCGCCGCCGTCAAAACCGGCCTTCAGCGCGGCAAAATTCGGATCGAAGCGGCGGTTGAACCCGATCATCACCGGGCGGCCCGTGGCCTCGGCTGCGGCCAGCGTGGTCAGCGCGCGCTCCAGCGACAGATCGACGGGTTTCTCGCACAGCACGGCCTTGCCGGCGGCGGTGGCGCGGGTGATCAGGTCGGAATGCGTGTCGGTCGAGGTGGCGATCAGCACCGCGTCAATCGCGGGATCGGCGATGATGTCATCGACGCTGCGGGCCTCGGCGCCGATCCGGGCCGCCAGCGCCTGCGCCGCCTGCGCATTCACATCGGCCACAGCAACAAGACGGCTGGCCTGCGTCGCGGTCATGGATCTGGCATGGACCTGACCAATACGGCCAGCGCCCAGCAGCGCAACGTTCAGCATTCGGTATCCCTCCCTCGAATCGCCCCCTCAGGCGACCTGTCCACTCAGATTGCCGACCTTTGCTCGCGCGTGCAACAAAAATCTGCACGCGCGAGCAAACGCCTTCCTGCCGGGCGCGTGGCAGGGTAATGTGCGGCATGGACAAGGTGCAGGACAGTTCGGGCGCAGTGACCGCCGATGATGTGGCGGCGGCGGCGGGGGTGTCGCGCTGGACCGTGGCGCGGGCCTTCAAGAAGGATGCCTCGATCTCGCGCAAGGCACGTGAACGGGTGCTGGCGGCGGCGGAAACGCTTGGCTATGCGCCCGATCTGCTGGCCTCGTCGCTGGCCTCGGACCGATCCAATCTGGTGGCGATCATCACCAATGATTTTGCCAACCCGCACAAGCTGGTGCTGCTGGAGCGTCTGACCCGGATGCTGTGGACGCGGGGCTGGGGCACGTTGCTGGTGCATATGTCCGACAGTGACGATGCCTCGGCCGCGTTGCTGGCGGCCAGTCAGCGACGGGTCGATGCGGCGGTGGTGATCGGCACGCGGTTCGATGACCGGGTGCTGGACACGGCGCTTGGGGCGCGGCGGCTGAAAAAACTGGTGGTCTTTGCGCGTTACAGCCAGAACCCGAACACGCTGACCATCGCCTGTGACGATGTGATCGCCATGCGCGAGATCGCCGGTCACCTGCTGGACAAGGGCTACCGGCGCCCGGTCTTTGTGGCCGGTCCCGACACGCAATCGGCCAAATTGCACCGCAAATCGACCTTTACCGGATATTGGCAGGAACGCACCGGCACCCCGGTTCCGGCATTCCATGCGGATGCCTATGATTCCGGCGCCGCGATCGAACGGGTGACCGCGCTGCTGGCCGCGCAGTCACCCGATCAGCGCCCCGATGTGCTGGTCTGCGAGAATGACATCATCGCCATCGGCGCCATCGACGCGCTGCGCTGCCATCTGGGGTTGCGGGTGCCGCAGGACATCGCCGTGACCGGGTTCGACGACATTCCGCTGGCGGCCTCGCCCGCCTATCTGCTGACCACCTATCGCCAGCCGATCACCGCCATGACCGAAAAGCTGCTGGAGGTGCTGGAGGGCAAGCTGTCGCATGACGTGCACCTGCCGGGGCGCTTTATCCCGCGCGGCACGACCTGACGGGTCCACGCTCGCCGGGGTGATTGCCTCTTTCCACCGGGGCTGTTTTGGTGTGTCTCGCAGCAGGAGGTCGGGATGGCAGTCTTTCTGGGAATCGATGGCGGCGGCACCGGATGCCGCGCGGTGGTGGCGGATGCCGCCGGCTGCGTGCTGGGGCGCGGTCAGGGCGGACCTGCCAATATCAACACCGATGTGCGGCTTGCCGCCGACAGCATCCTTGCCGCCACCGAGCAGGCCGTGGCAGGCACCGGCATCGACCCGCGCCGCCTGACGGCGGTTCTGGGGCTGGCGGGTGGCACCATGCAGGGCGCAGTCGCGCGCCTGACCGAGCACCTGCCCTTTGCCCGGCTGCGGATCGTCAATGACGGGATCACGACGGCCCGTGGCGCGCTTGGGGCAGAGGACGGGGTTCTGGCCGCGATGGGGACGGGCTCGGTTTTTGCGGTGCAGCGTGGCGGGCAGGTGCGGCAGGTCGGCGGCCGTGGCTTTCTGCTGGGCGATCAGGGCAGCGGCGCTGTGCTGGGCCGTGCATTGCTGGCGCGCGCGCTGTTGGCGTCGGACGATCTGGCGCCGATGACGCCGCTGCTGCGCGCCGTGCTGGACGAACATGGCGGCATCGAGGGCATCATCGAATTCGGCAACCGCGCCCGGCCCGTGGATTTTGCCCGCCTCGCGCCCCGGCTGCTGGAGGGTGACCCGGCCGCGCAGCCGATCCTGTCCGAGGCCACGGCACAGGTCGCGCAGATCCTGACCATTCTGCGTGCGGGCGGCGATCTGCCGGTGGTCTTTACCGGGGGGCTGGGGGCCCACTACGCCGCCCGGTTGCAGCATGATTTTCCCATCCGCCCCGCCCGTGGCACCGGCCTCGACGGCGCGCTGGCCATGGCGATCGGGATGGGGGCGATCGGGATGGGGGCGATCGGGATCGACTGCGGGCGATGACCGATGTGCTGGCGGGCGCCCGCATCTTTGACGGCGCGCGGCTTCTGGACGGACATGCGCTGGTGATCGAAGGCGGCCGGATCACCGCGATCCTGCCCGAGGTTGACGCCCCGCCCGCGACGCAGCCTGTCACGGGCATTCTGACGCCGGGCTTTGTCGATCTGCAGGTGAATGGCGGCGGCGGGCGGATGGTCGATGGCACCACCGACCTGGCTGCGCTGCGCGACATCTGCGCCACGCATCAGCGGCTGGGCTGTGCGGGCATCCTGCCGACGCTGATCACCGACCGGCCCGAGGCAACCGCGGCCGTGATCGCTGCTGGCATCGCTGCGGCCCGCGCGCAGGTGCCGGGCTTTCTGGGCCTGCATCTGGAAGGCCCGCATCTGGACCCGCGCCGCGCGGGCGCCCACGACCCGGCGCTGATCCGCCCGATGTCGGATGAGGATCTGGCGCGGCTGATCGCCGCCGCCCGCGCGCTGCCGGTTCTGATGGTCACGCTGGCGCCCGAGGCCGCGACCCCGGCCCAGATCACCGCACTTGCGCAGGCGGGGGCCATTGTCAGTCTGGGCCACAGCGATTGCGATTACGACACCGCCCGCGCGGCATTCGCGGCAGGCGCCCGCTGCGCCACGCATCTGTTCAACGCCATGAGCCAGATGGGCCATCGCGCGCCGGGGCTGGTCGGCGCGGTCCTGTCGGGCGGCGCCCATGCCGGGCTGATCGCCGACGGCCTCCATGTCCACCCCGCCATGATGCGGATCGCGCTGGCCGCCCGGCCTGACGGTCTGTTTCTGGTCAGCGATTGCATGGCCTTTGCGGGCACCGGCCTGACCCGGCTGGACCTGCATGGCCGCACCGTCCTGCGCGAAGGCGGGCGGCTGAGCCTGCCCGACGGCACGCTGGCGGGCGCCGACCTGCGGCTGGATCAGGCGGTGGCGCTGCTGGTCCGCGATCTGGGCGTGGCGCCTGAGCGGGCGCTGGCCATGGCGACCAGCACCCCCGCCGGGGCGGTCGGGATCGGCGCGCGATTCGGCGCGCTGGCGCCGGGGCGTGTGGCGCATCTGACACGGCTGGACGATGATTTTTGCCTTCGCGCGGTCTGGCATAGCGGCGCGTTTCAGGCTATCCCCGCCATCTGACTGGAAAAACGGCCTCCCCGTCGCGACAGGAAGTATTGTCGCAGGTTGCCACCAGATATTGACAGTGCCGTCATGCTGATGTCTACATGCTGTGGTTATGGCATCGCAGACAGGCGTCGCTGATGTGACGCACAGCCGGTTCCGGGCCGCTGCTGTCGTGCTGCCATTTCACAGATACGAACTCCGGGCGGCGGTCCGGCGGATTGGTGATCAGAAGGGCCCGGCCCTTTGCCAGACTGTCGCCCGCAGCCCCCTACCAGACAGAAAGCCAGCGCCATGACCATCACCGTTTTCAGCAAACCCGCCTGCGTTCAGTGCACCGCCACCACCCGCGCGCTGGATGCCCGCGGGCTGGATTACAACGTGATCGACCTGACCCAGGATGACGAGGCGATGGCCCGCGTGACCGCGCTTGGCTATCGTCAGGCCCCGGTCGTGATCGCGGGTGACGCGCATTGGGCGGGGTTCCGCCCCGACATGATCGGCACGCTGGCCTGACGGCCGTGGCGCGGCTGGTCTACTACTCCTCGGGGTCGGGAAACACGGCGCGGTTCGTGGCGGCACTTGGCCTGCCCGCCCTGCGCATCCCGGTCCGCGAGGGGGACGAGATGCCCGCGCCCGCCCTGCCCTATGCGCTGATCTGCCCGACCTATGCCGATGGCGAGGGCCGGGGCGCGGTGCCAAAGCAGGTGATCCGCTTTCTGAACGACCCTGCCCGCCGCACCCTGATCCGGGGCGTGATCGGCGCGGGCAACCGCAATTTCGGGGCGACATTCGCATTGTCGGCCCGGATCATCGCTGAGAAATGCAATGTCCCGGTGCTGGATCGCATCGAACTGGCCGGGACCGAAACCGACATCGCCCGCATCCGCCACGGGCTGACCCTGTTCTGGAGAGAGCCATGCTTGACGCCGTGAAACCCGACCTCGATTATCACGCGCTGAACGCGATGCTGAACCTTTACGACAGTGAAGGCCGCATCCGGTTCGATGCCGACCGCATGGCCGCGCGGCAGTATTTCCTGCAGCACGTCAACCAGAACACGGTGTTCTTCCACAGCCTTGACGAAAAGCTCGATTACCTCGTGGACGAAGGCTATTACGAGGCCGGGGTGCTGGCCCAATACCCGCGCGAGTTCCTGCACGCGATCTGGGCGCAGGCGTTCAGGCGCAAGTTCCGCTTTCCGACCTTCCTCGGCGCGTTCAAATATTACACCAGCTATACGCTGAAGACCCGCGACGGGCAGCGCTATCTGGAACGCTACGAGGACCGCGTCGTCATGGTCGCGCTGACGCTGGCACGCGGCGATCAGGCGCAGGCCACCCGCTTCATGGAGGAAATGCTGTCGGGCCGCTTTCAGCCCGCCACGCCCACCTTCCTCAATGCGGGCAAGCAGTCGCGCGGCGAGCTGATCTCGTGCTTTCTGCTGCGCATCGAAGACAATATGGAATCCATCGGCCGGGCGATCAACTCGTCGCTGCAACTGTCCAAGCGCGGCGGTGGCGTGGCCCTGATGCTGACCAATATCCGCGAGGCGGGCGCCCCGATCAAGGGAATCGAGAACCAGTCCAGCGGCGTCATTCCGGTGATGAAACTGCTGGAGGATTCGTTCAGCTATGCCAACCAGCTGGGCGCGCGGCAGGGCGCGGGCGCGGTTTACCTCAACGCGCATCACCCTGACATTCTGCGGTTCCTGGACACCAAGCGCGAGAATGCGGATGAGAAGATCCGCATCAAGACGCTGTCGCTTGGCGTGGTGATCCCCGACATCACCTTTGAACTGGCGAAGAAGAACGAGGATATGTATCTGTTCTCGCCGCATGACGTGCAGAAGGTCTATGGCGTGCCCTTCTCGGAAATCTCCGTGACCGAGAAATATGCCGAGATGGTCGAGGACAAGCGCATCCGCAAACGCAAGATCAACGCGCGTGCGTTCTTCCAGACCATTGCCGAGATCCAGTTTGAGAGCGGCTATCCCTATATCATGTTCGAGGACACGGTGAACCGCGCCAACCCCATCGCGGGGCGGATCACCATGTCGAACCTGTGTTCGGAAATCCTGCAGGTGGCCGAGGCGTCCGAGTTCAACGAGGATCTGAGCTATGCCAAAATGGGCACCGATATTTCGTGCAATCTGGGGTCCTTGAACATCGCCCAGACGATGGATGGCAAGGATCTGGGCACCACGGTCGAGACCGCGATCCGCGCCCTGACCGCGGTCAGCGAAATGTCGGCGATCGAGTCGGTGCCCTCGGTCCGGCATGGCAATGATCAGGCCCATGCGGTGGGTCTGGGCCAGATGAACCTGCACGGCTATCTGGCCCGCGAACGCATCCATTACGACAGCGCGCAAGCGGTCGAGTTCACATCGGTCTATTTCGCCGCCATCGCCTTTCATGCGATCCGCGCCTCGAATGCGCTGGCGCGCGAAAAGGGCGCGGTGTTCAAGGGGTTCGAGAATTCGCGCTATGCCGACGGGTCGTTCTTTGAGAAATACACCAGCCGCGACTGGCTGCCCGAGGCGCCCGAGGTGGCGCGGCTGTTTGAGGGGATGGCCCTGCCCACGCGCGATGACTGGGCGGCGCTGCGGGCCGATGTGATGCGCGACGGGCTGTATAACCGCAACCTGCAGGCGGTGCCGCCGACCGGCTCGATCAGCTATATCAACAACTCGACCAGTTCGATCCATCCGATTGTCAGCAAGATCGAGATCCGGAAAGAGGGCAAGATCGGGCGGGTCTATTACCCGGCGGCCTTCATGTCGAACGAGAACCTCGAATATTACCGCGATGCCTATGAGATCGGGCCGGATGCGATCATCGACATCTATGCGGCGGCGACCGAACATGTCGATCAGGGGCTGTCGCTGACGCTGTTCTTCCCGTCCGAGGCCACGACCCGCGACATCAACCGCGCGCAGATCAGGGCCTGGAAGGCCGGGATCAAGACAATCTATTACATCCGGCTGCGGCAGACCGCGCTGGAGGGGACCGAGGTGCAGGGCTGCGTGTCCTGTACGCTGTAAGGTCTGGCGGACCGGGGCTCTGCCCCGGACCCCGGGATATTTGGATGAAGAAGAAAAGGGCTGCGTGATGCGGGATATGGCGACGGGTGCGGCGCGGGCGATCAACTGGAACCGGTTGCAGGACGACAAGGATCTGGAGGTCTGGAACCGGCTGACGGTGAATTTCTGGCTGCCCGAAAAGGTGCCGCTGTCCAATGACGTGCCCAGCTGGGCGACGCTGCGCCCGGAAGAGCGCGAGCTGACCATCCGGGTGTTCACCGGGCTGACGCTGCTGGACACGATCCAGAACAGTCTGGGCGCGCCGGCGCTGATGGGCGATGCGATCACGCCCCATGAAGAGGCGGTGCTGTCCAATATCGCCTTTATGGAGGCGGTGCATGCGCGGTCCTATTCGTCGATCTTTTCGACGCTGTGTTCCACGCCCGAGGTGGATGACGCCTTCCGCTGGTCCGAGGAGAACCCGCATCTGCAGCAGAAGGCGCGGCTGATCCTGGAGGAATATCAGGCCGGGGCCGATCCGCTGCGGCGCAAGATCGCCAGCGTGTTTCTGGAGAGCTTCCTGTTCTATTCGGGCTTTTATCTGCCGATGTACTGGTCGTCGCGCGCGAAGCTGACCAATACCGCCGATCTGATCCGTCTGATCATCCGTGATGAGGCCGTGCATGGCTATTACATCGGCTATAAATTCCAGCGCGGGCTGGAGAAGGTCAGCGAGGCCGAGCGCGCCGCGCTGAAGGATTTCGCCTTTTCGCTGATGTTCGATCTGTATGAGGTCGAGAGCCGCTATACCGAGCAGCTTTATGACGGGATCGGGCTGACCGAGGACGTCAAGGCCTTCCTGCATTACAACGCCAACAAGGCGCTGCAGAACCTGGGCTATGAGGCGCTGTTTCCGCCCGCCGCCTGCGAGGTGAACCCCGCGATCATGGCCGCCCTGTCGCCCGACAGCGAGAACCATGACTTTTTCTCGGGGTCGGGTTCGTCCTATGTGATCGGAAAGACCGTCGCGACCGAGGATGAAGACTGGGATTTCTGATCCCTCGCGCCAGGGGACCGGGGCTTTTCATTCCGTCCGGCGCGCGGGCCACAGGTCCTGCGGCCGGATGCCGCGCAAGGCGTTCTGACCGGCGCCCGTCCCGGCAGAGACCGCCTCTGCCGGGAGCTCAGACCGAGGTGGTCATGCGGTGCGTGCCGGGATGGGTCTGGCGCAGGAAGGTGATCGGCTGGTCCAGCAGATGGGTCGCCCGCTCGATCACAAAGACCGGCGCCCCCGGCGCGCAGCGCAGCACCGGCGCGGTGTCGGCATCGGCCAGCGCCGCCGACAGGGTCAGCGTGCCGTGGCTATAGGGCGTGTTCTGGACCAGCCACTGATTGGCGCTGATCGCTGACAGGTCCACCGACATGATGCCGGGCACCGCCTGCGGGTTGATCCAGCGATCCTCGATGCACCACGGCGCGTCATCGGCCAGATGCAGCGCCTTGACGTGCAGCAGCCGCGATCCGGCGCCAAGGCCCAGAACGCTGCGCACCTCCAGCGGTGCGGGCGCCTCGTCGCGGGTGATGAGGGCGTAGCCATAGCGGCGGCCGCGCTGTTCGATCTCTTGCCGGATGATCGGGATTTCCAGCGTCGCCTTGCGCACCGGATTGACAGCGACACGGGTGCCCGCCTTGCGGCGGCGGTCCAGCAGCCCGGCCTCGGCCAGATCGCGCAGGGCACGGCTGACGGTCGCCCGCGCGCAGCCGAATTCGCGCGCCAGCTCGTCATCATGGGGCAGGAAATCGCCGGGGGCCCAGTCACGGCGGCGCAGGCGGTCCAGAACCTCGGACCGGATCGCCTGCCAGCTGGCCGCTTCGGTGGCCATTACAGATGGCCCCTCAGATCCGCCAGCGCGGCAGCATAGGCCGCCGTGATCGCGTCATGGTCATGGTGGTGGCCACCCTGGACCAGATGCCGCCCGGCGGACCAGACATCGCGCACCATCCGGTCACAGCCCGCAAAGATCCACGCATCCAGCAGCGTATCGCCGCGCAGCCCGGCCAGATCGGGGGCCGTCCCGTCCAGCGCCAGCATATCGGCCCACAGCCCCGTGCGCAGCTGCCCCGAGGCGCGCCCCGCCGCCTGCGCGCCCCCCGCGACCGCGCCCTGATACAGCACCCGCCCCGTCGAGGCATCGGCCCGCGCCAGCATCGCCCGGCCCCGGTCACGCAGGCGCTGCGAATGTTCCAGCACCCTCAATTCCTCGGTCAGGCCGATGCGGATATTGCTGTCCGAGCCGATGCCAAAGCGCCCGCCCGCGCCGATCCAGCGCACCCCGTCAAAGATGCCATCGCCAAGCGAGCTTTCGGTGATCGGGCACAAGCCCGCCACCGCGCCGGTCCGGGCCAGCGCCAGCGTCTCATCCGGTTCCATCTGGGTGCAGTGGATCAGGCACCAGCGGTCATCCACCTCCGCGTGATCCAGCAGCCAGCGCACCGGGCGGGCGCCATAAGCGGCCTGCACCTCATCGACCTCGGCCTGCTGTTCGGCCAGATGCATGTGGATCGGGCCTTGCGCCACCGCCACGGCAGCGGCCAGTCCTTCGGGGCTGACCGCACGCAGGCTGTGGGGCGCGATGCCAAGCCGGGTGTCGGCGGGCAGGGGGCGCAGCGCGGCGCCCGCGCCCTCGGTCAGGCGGGCAAAACGGTCGGGGTTGTTGCCGAACCGGATCTGGCCGGGCGCCAGCGCCCGTTCGTCGCAGCCGCCATATTGATAGAGCACCGGCAGCAGCGTCAGCCCGATGCCGGTGCGTGCCGCTGCCGCCGCGATCCGCGCCGACATCTCGGCCAGATCGGCATAGGGCGCGCCGCCGGGCTGGTGGTGCAGATAGTGGAACTCGACATTGCAGGCATAGCCCGCCTCCAGCATCTGCATCTGCACGAAAGCCGCGACCGCCTCGACATGATCGGGCGTCAGCCGGTCCAGAAAGCGGAACATCAGCCGCCGCCAGGTCCAGAAACTGTCCTGCGGATCGGGGCCGCGCGCCTCGGTCAGCCCGGCCATGGCGCGCTGAAAGGCGTGGCTGTGCAGGTTGGCGGGCGCGGGCAGCAGCACCGCGCAGCGCCTGCCCTCAGGGGGGGCGCCGGGGGTGACGCGGGCGATGCGGCCTGCGGGGTCAACCTCGATACGGACGGCCTCTGCCCAGCCTTCGGGCAACAGGGCCTGCTCTGCCCAGATGATCTGCATGGCGCCTCTGCTGTGTGATTCCGCGTTGACACCGATAATATACATACGCATATTTTTTTAAACATGCTTTTATTTGGGGGGAATCGGATGCGGACGGGGCTGCTGGTGAATGCCCGCCTTGCCACCATGACCGGGGCCGCGGTGATCCCGGATGGCGCGGTGGCGGTGGCCGAGGGGCGCATTCTGTGGGCCGGGGCGCGGGGCGATCTGCCGCAAGCGCATCGCGATCTGGCGCAGCAGGATCTGGGCGGGCGGCTGGTCACGCCGGGGCTGATCGACTGTCACACGCATCTGGTCCATGCCGGCGACCGCGCCCGCGAATTCGCCCTGCGGCTGGAGGGCGCCAGCTATCAGGACATCGCGCGGGCGGGCGGCGGCATCCTCTCCACCGTCCGCGCCACCCGCGACGCCGACGAGGCCACGCTGATCGCGCAGGCCCTGCCCCGGCTGGACGCGCTGATCGCCGAGGGGGTTACGACGGTCGAGATCAAATCGGGCTATGGCCTCGATGCGGCATCCGAACTGCGGATGCTGCGCGCCGCCCGCGCGCTGGCCCGGCAGCGCCCGGTCCGCGTGGTCACGACATGGCTGGCGGCCCATGCCTGCCCGCCCGAATATCAGGGCCGCGCCGACGCCTATCTGGACGAGGTGGCGATCCCCGCGCTGCATCAGGCCCATGCCGAGGGGCTGGTCGATGCCGTGGACGGGTTCTGCGAGGGGATCGCGTTCTCGCCCGCCCAGATCGCGCGGGTCTTTGAGGCCGCGCGCGGGCTGGGCCTGCCGGTCAAGCTGCATGCCGAACAGCTGACCCATCAGGGCGGCACCGCGCTGGCGGCCTCGTTTGGCGCGTTGTCCGCCGATCACGTCGAATACGCGACTGACGACGACGCGCGCGCACTGGCCGCATCCGGCACGGTGGCGGTGCTGCTGCCCGGCGCGTTTTACACGCTGCGCGAAACGCAGATGCCGCCCGTCGATGCCTTCCGCCGCCATGGCGTGCCGATGGCGCTGGCGACCGATTGCAACCCCGGCACCTCGCCCATGACCTCGCTGCTGCTGGCGATGAATATGGGCTGCACGCTGTTCCGCCTGACCCCGGCCGAGGCGCTGGCGGGTGTCACCTGCCACGCGGCGCGGGCGCTGGGGCTGGACGATTGTGGCGTGATCCGCGCGGGCGCGCGCGCCGATCTGGCGGTCTGGGACGCGGCTGATCCGGCGGAACTGGCATGGCGCATCGGCTTCAATCCCCTGAACCGCCGCATCTTCGGAGGTGACCTGTGACCCTGACCCTGACACCCGGCGCGACCACGCTGGCGCAGCTGGAAACCCTGTGGCGCGAGGGCCTGCCCGCCCGTCTGGACCCCACCGCCCGCGCGGGCGTCGAGGCTGCCGCCGCTCATGTCGCCCGCGCCGCCCAGGGCGCGGCGGCGGTTTACGGCGTCAACACCGGCTTTGGCAAACTGGCCTCGGTCAAGATCGCGCCTGCCGATACCGAGACGCTGCAGCGCAACCTGATCCTGTCGCATTGCTGCGGCGTGGGCGAGGCGCTGGACCTGCCCGCCACCCGGCTGATGATGGCGCTGAAACTGCTCAGCCTCGGGCGCGGCGCCTCGGGCGTGCGCTGGCAGATCGTCGAACTGATCGAGGGGATGCTGGCGGCGGGCGTCACCCCTGTCGTTCCGGTGCAGGGCTCGGTCGGGGCCTCGGGTGATCTGGCACCCTTGGCGCATATGGCCGCCGTGATGATCGGCGAGGGCTGGGCGCTGTTTGACGGCCAGCGGATGCCGGGCGCGCAGGCGCTGTCGCAGGCCGGGCTGGCGCCGGTGGTTCTGGGCGCGAAAGAGGGGCTGGCGCTGATCAACGGCACGCAGTTCTCCACCGCGCTGGCGCTGATCGGGCTGTTCCGGGCGTGGCGCTGCGGGCTGAATTCGCTGGTCACGGCCTCGCTTTCGACCGACGCGATCATGGGCTCGACCGCGCCGCTGGCGCCACAGATCCACGATCTGCGCGGCCATCGCGGCCAGATCGAGGTCGCGCGCGGCATGCGCGAACTGATGGCCGGATCGCAGATCCGCGACAGCCACCGCGAGGGCGACAGCCGCGTGCAGGACCCCTATTGCATCCGCTGCCAGCCGCAGGTCGCGGGCGCGGCGCTGGACATCCTGCGCCATG
>NZ_JBKBVD010000045.1:0-32152 GCF_046289755.1 Paracoccus sp. (in: a-proteobacteria)
GGCGCCGCCCCCCCCCCCCCCCCCCCCCATCGCCTGACCGCAGGTCAGGCAATACCCCGGCCCGCCCCCCGGTTACGGCTCATCTGCATCCGGAACATGTCCGGCGTCCGCCCGGTTGCGGCCACGAAGGCGCGGGTGAAATGGGCGTGGCTGCAATAGCCCAGTTCATGCGCGATCCGGGCGCCTGACCAGCCGGTGTTGCGCAGCAGTTCTGCCCCCCGCTCCAGCCGGAGGGCATTCAGCAACTCGATGGCCCGGCGGCCCCGCGCGGCCAGGCAGGCCCGGTCCAGCGCGGTCAGCGAGGTGCCCAGATCCAGCGCCAGATCCGCCAGCGCGCCGCAATGCGCCAGATCCTGCGCGGCGATGCCCAGAAAACGCTCGACCAGCGGATGGTTGGCGCCGGCCTCCTCCGCCGGGGCGGCACGCTCGGGTTCGGGGTCCAGCCGCGCCAGCCGCATCGACAGCATGCTGAGATGACAGACCAGCGCGCGCCGGTCGCCGCCGCGCGTGGCCTCGTCCGCCAGTTCGCGCAGATTGACCAGCAGCGCCCCGGCCTGTCCGCAGACCGCGCCGGAAATCGGCTGCCCCGGCAGCGGCGGGTCCAGATCGCCCACCATCTCGGGCGAGATCAACAGAACATGCCCCTCGGTTCCTGCCCGTGGCAGCGCCGCAAAGGCGGTCCCTGCCGGAATATAGCGCAGATCGCCTGCCAGCATCAGATGGTTCTGACGCGGAAACCCGACCGACAGCGCCCCCTGCGTCACCCATAGCAGCGTGTGGTCCGGCCGGGTGCGCGGCTGCGGCGGTGTGCCGTCGCTGCCCCAGGCAAAAGCCCCCAGCGGCAGCAACCGCAGGCTGGCACGGCGCGGGGCAAAGCGGCGCGAGGCGGGCACGGCCCGGACCCGCAACGCCTCTGGCACCGTGACCCGCCCTGTGCTTGCCGGCATTTCTGCCACCCTCGGCTGCACCGGGACAAGCGCACGGCCATGATCGGGAATGGCGGCAGCTGTGACCTGGGCGATGTCGGGCCTGCCTGACGGTCCGCGCGACAGATCACGCAGGCGGGATGCCGAAAAAGGAAATCCGCCACGCCAGTCGCCACCACCAGATACTGACATATCACCGCCTCACCACAGAACCATTCGGCGGATTGTTGCCGACAAAGGTTAAAAGACAATGAATGACGGCAAAGTTCCAGCGAATTATCGCTCTGGTTGCAAAGGCGATGCGCCCGAGGGCCCGGCGTGCCAGGGTTGCCAGTCGCGCATCCGGCCCCGGAACCAGATGCGTTGTGACTTGGCATATTGCCGCGTGGCGATGATTGCGGCCTGTACTGACTGGTTTAGATCGGCCTGCCCCCGCAGATGCGCGATCAGGTCGGGGGCGCCGATGGCGCGGGCCCATTGCTGATTTGTGTCCCAGTGCGGCAGCATGCCGCGCACCTCATCCAGAACCCCGGATGCAACCATAGCGTGAAATCTCGTCGCGATGCGATCGGCCAGCCAGTCGCGGTCGCAGGTGATCAGCACCCGCTGGCAGGCCTCAGGCGCGATCAGCGGCGGCGGGGTCTCGTCCTGCCAGTCGGCAAGGCCGCGCCCGGTCGCCTGCAGCACCTCCCATGCGCGCTGGACGCGGGCCGGGTTGCGGCAGTCGATGCCCGCCGCCGTGCGCCCGTCCAGCCCGGCCAGCAGCGCGGCCAGCCCGTCCGGTCCGCGCAGGATCGCATCGGCGCGGGCGCGCAGCTCGGGCGGCGTGGCCGGGATCCGTGCCAGCCCCCGCGTCAGCGCCGTCAGGTACAGGCCGGTGCCGCCCACGATGATCAGCCGCCGGTCCGTCAGCCCGGCCAGATCGCGCAGCCAGTCGCCCACCGAATAGCTGCGCCCCGGTGCGACATGACCATAAAGCGCATGCGGCACCAGCGCCTCGTCGTCCGCAGACGGGCGCGCGGTCAGCAGCCGCCAGCAGGACCAGACCTGCAATGCATCGGCATTGACCACCACGCCGCCCTGTGCCTGCGCCACGGCCATCGCCAGCGCCGATTTGCCGCTGGCGGTCGGCCCGGCAATCAGCAGGTGGCGCGAGGCGTCGATTTCTGACAGGTAGGGCGCAGGCATGGGTGATCCGGGCAGTTGAACCTGCGGTCCTTTTGCGACATTTAGCGGCGCGATGAAAGCGACCGGCGACAGGAGCCCCAGATGACCACCGAGACCCCCAAGCACTATGGCCGCGTGATGCTGAAGATCTCGGGCGAGGCATTGATGGGCGATCAGGGCTACGGGCTGCACCCGCCCACCGTCAGCCGCATCGCCAATGAGGTCGAATCGGTTCAGGCCATGGGCGTCGAGGTCTGCATGGTCATCGGCGGCGGCAATATCTTTCGCGGGCTGCAGGGCAGCGCGCAGGGGATGGAGCGCACGACCGCCGATTACATGGGCATGCTGGCCACGGTGATGAACGCGCTGGCGATGCAATCGGCGCTGGAAACCAAGGGCCTGCATTGCCGCGTCATCAGCGCGATCCGCATGGACGAGGTCTGCGAGCCCTATATCCGCCGCCGCGCGATCCGCCATCTGGAGAAAAAGCGCATCGTGATCTTTGCGGCGGGCACCGGGAACCCCTATTTCACCACCGACACCGCCGCGACCCTGCGCGCGTCCGAGATGAACTGCGAGGCGATCTTCAAGGGGACCAAGGTGGACGGCGTCTATGACAAGGACCCGTTCAAACATGCGGATGCGAAACGCTATGACACCGTCACCTATGACGAGGCGCTGCAAAAGCATCTGGGCGTGATGGACGCCTCGGCCATTGCGCTGGCGCGCGACAACCGCCTGCCGATCATCGTGTTCTCGCTGGACGCACCCGGCGGGTTCCGCAGCATTCTGGAAGGCCGGGGCACCTATACCCGTGTCCACAACTGAGAACATCCCGATGTCCATGCGCGCACGCGTCGACCACCTGATCCATGGCCGCTCGGCCCAGATCTTCATCACCGGCGTCATCCTGTTCAACGCCATGATTCTGGGGCTGGAGACCTCGCAGACGCTGATGGCGCGGGCGGGCGGGCTGATCCTTGCACTGGACCGGCTGTGCCTGACGATCTTTGTCATCGAGATCGGCCTGAAACTCTATGCCCGCAGGCTGCGGTTCTTCCGCGACGGCTGGAACGTGTTCGACTTTGCCATTGTCGGCGTTGCGCTGATGCCTGCGACGCAGGGGCTGTCGGTGCTGCGCGCGCTGCGCATCCTGCGGCTGTTGCGGATCGTCTCGGTCACGCCCCGCCTGCGCCGGGTGGTCGAGGGGTTCCTGTCCGCGCTGCCCGGCATGGCCAGCGTCTTCCTGCTGATGGGGATCATCTTCTACATCTTCGCGGTCATGGCGACCAAGCTGTTTGCAGGCAGCTTTCCCGACTGGTTCGGCGATCTGGGAAATTCGGCCTATTCGCTGTTCCAGATCATGACGCTGGAAAGCTGGTCCATGGGCATCGTGCGCCCGGTGATGGAGGTCTATCCGCAGGCCTGGCTGTTCTTTGTGCCCTTCATTCTGGTCACCACCTTCGCGGTGATGAACCTTGTCGTCGGTCTCATCGTGAATTCGATGCAGGAGGCGCATCAGGAAGAAGGCAATGCCGCGACCGAGGCGTATCGTGATGAGGTTCTTGCCAGACTGGCAGAAATCGAGGCACGTCTGCCGCCGAAAGAGGGCGCGGGCGCAGGGCTTCAGGTGCAGGCCCGCCGCTAGGGCGGAGGCTTGCCGAAAACCGGGGCAAAGGCTTTGCCAACCTTCGGTAATGTGGTTACAAGCGGGAAAAATTCAATACAGAGGCGGTCCGGTATGGCTGAGGACATAGATATTGATATCGACGATCTGGAACGGCGGATGAAGGGCGCGATGGACAGTCTGCGCGGCGAATTCTCCAGCCTGCGCACGGGCCGGGCCTCGGCCTCGATGATCGACCCGGTGCAGGTGGATGCTTACGGCCAGATGACGCCGATCAACCAGCTGGGCACCGTCAACGTCCCCGAGCCGCGCATGGTCACAATCAACATCTGGGACAAGGCGATGGTCGGCAAGGTCGAAAAGGCCCTGCGCGAAAGCGGGCTGGGGATCAATCCGCAGCTGAACGGCACCATCATCATGCTGCCCATCCCCGAGCTGAACGAGGAACGCCGCCGCGAGCTGACCAAGGTCGCGGCCCAATATGCCGAAAGCGCCCGCGTCTCGATCCGCAACGTGCGCCGCGACGGCATGGATCAGGTCAAGAAGGGCAAGGCGAGCGGCATGCCCGAGGATGACCAGAAGCTGTACGAGACCGAGATCCAGTCGCTGACCGACCGCATGATTGCGGCGGTGGATGAGGCGCTGACGGCCAAGCAGGCCGAAATCATGCAGGTCTAGGCTGGTCATGGCAGTGGCCAAGGGCGCAGCGGCGGTATCTGACGGGGCGTCCCAGCCCCGCCATGTCGCCATCATCATGGATGGCAACGGCCGTTGGGCCACCCAACGCGGCTGGCCGCGTCTGGTCGGCCACCGGCGCGGCGCCGAACGTGTCAAACAGATCGTCCGCGCCTGCCCTGAACTGGGCGTCGACTGGCTGACCATCTACGCCTTCTCGACCGAGAACTGGAAGCGCTCGACCGAAGAGGTGCTGGGTCTGATGAAGATCTTCCGCCGCTATATCGAGCGCGAGGCCGAGAGCCTGTCGGTCGAGGGAGTGCGCCTGCGCTTTATCGGCGGGCGCGACCGGCTGGACCCGAAGCTGCAACAGCTCATGGCCTCGATCGAGGCGCGGACGGCGGGCAATACCCGGCTCAATCTGACCGTGGCGATCAATTACGGCGGCCGCGACGAGATCGTGCGCGCCTCGGCCCGGCTGGCGCAGCTGATCGCCAGCGGCGAGGTCGCCGCCCCGACCGAGGCGGATCTGTCGGCCTGCATGGACACGGCCGGCACCCCCGACCCCGATCTGGTGATCCGTACCTCGGGCGAGACCCGGGTGTCGAACTTCCTGCCCTGGCAGGCGGCCTATTCCGAATATGAATTCACGCCGGTTCTGTGGCCTGATTTCACGCCCGACCATCTGGGAGAGATCCTCGACCGTTTCGGCCTGCGCGACCGGCGCTTCGGCGGCGCATGAGGGCAGGGGCACCACCACCGGGTCAGCCTGCTGGGTCGGGTAAATGGGCAGACCTGTCGCGGCGGATCGCCTCGACGCTGGTGCTGCTGGGCATCGGGGTGCTGCTGGCGGTGGCCGAGGGTGTCTGGCTGCGGCTGGGCATGGCGCTGATTTCCGCGATTACCTTCTGGGAGCTGGCGGCGATGACCGGCTGGCGGCGTCCGGCGCGGCATGTCACCGTCTTCGGGCGCAGTCGTCCGGTGGCGCTGGCGGCGCTGGCGGGCGTGGCGCAGGCGGTGGCCCTGACCGAGGCGCATCCGCTGATCTGGCTGGCGCTGGCCGTGCCGCTGATCGCGGGCGTGCCGGGGGCTGCGCGCCGTGACCGGCTGACCTATGTGCTGTTCGGCGCGGCCATCCTGCTGGTGGCTTACGGGCTGGTGGGCTTCCGCGAGGCTTACGGACTGCCCTTTGTGCTGTGGCTGATGGGCGTCATCATCATCTCGGACACGGCGGGGTATTTCGTCGGGCGCGTGATGGGAGGGCCGAAATTCTGGCCCTCGCTCAGCCCCAAGAAAACATGGTCGGGCACGGTGGCGGGCTGGGTCGGTGCGGCGCTGCTGGGTCTTGCCATCTGGGCCACGGGCCACGGCGATGCCTCGCTGATCTGGGTCTCGCCGCTGGTCTGCCTTGCCGGGCAGATGGGCGATATTGCCGAAAGCGGGCTGAAGCGGCGGGCAGGGGTCAAGGACAGCTCGAACCTGATCCCCGGCCATGGCGGTTTCATGGATCGTTTTGACGCAGTGACGGGCGCCGTGCTGGCCACCATGCTGATCGGGCTTCTGACCAGCCTGCCCGCGGTGAACTGACCCATGAGACGCATTTCGATCTTTGGCGCGACCGGCTCGGTCGGGGTTGGCGGCGTGGACCTGATCCGCCATGCGGGCGGGGCCGGGGCCTATGAGGTCGTGGCCCTGACCGGCGGCCGCAATATCGCGCGTCTGGCCGCGCAGGCGCGCGAATTGCGGGCCGGGATCGCGGTCACCGCGCATGAGGATCTGCTGGAGGATCTGCGCACAGCACTGGCGGGCAGCGGCATCGAGGCGGCGGCCGGCCACGCCGCGCTGATCGAGGCGGCGGCCCGGCCTGCCGATTGGGTGCTGTCGGCGATTGTCGGCGCGGCGGGGCTGGCGCCGGGGCTGACGGCACTGGCGCAGGGCGGCGTTCTGGCGCTGGCCAACAAGGAGTCGCTGGTCTGCGCGGGGGCATTGCTGCGCGGGTCGGCTGCGCGCGCGGGGGCGACGATCCTGCCGGTCGACAGCGAACATTCCGCTATTTTTCAGGCGCTTGGTTCGGAAACGCTCGACAGCGTCAAGGATGTGACCATCACCGCATCGGGCGGCGCCTTCCGCGACTGGCCGCTGGAGCGGCTGGCGGCGGCGACCGTCGCGCAGGCCTCGACCCATCCCAACTGGGCGATGGGGCAGCGGATCACCATCGACAGCGCCTCGATGTTCAACAAGGCGATGGAAGTCATAGAAGCCAAAGAGTTTTTCGGCCTCGGCGCGGATCGCATCAAGGTGCTGGTCCACCCGGAATCAATCATTCACGCCATGGTCACCCACCATGACGGCGGCACCATCGCGCATCTGGGTGCGCCCGATATGCGCCACGCCATCGGCTATGCGCTGCACTGGCCGACCCGCGCGGCGCTGCCGGTGCCCGCGCTGGATCTGGCAGCCCTTGGCCGCCTGACCTTCCGCGCCCCGGATGAGACCCGCTGGCCCGCCCTGCGCCTTGCGCGCGAGGTGATGGCGGCGGGGGGTGCTGCGGGCGCGGTCTTCAACGCGGCCAAGGAACAGGCGCTGGACGATTTCATCGCGGGCCGCATCCGCTTTACCGACATGGCCCCACGCGTCGAGGCGACCCTGACGGGGTTGGCGGGCGAGGCGGGCTTTGGCTGCGATCCGGGCGATCTGGACGCCGTTCACCACTGGGACACACTCGCACGCGCAAGGACAGCCGCATGACCGACCTTCTGATGGGCACCCTGGATACGTTGTGGACGCTGGCGGCCTTTGTGCTGGCGCTGGCGGTGATCGTGACGGTGCATGAATACGGCCACTATATCGTGGGCCGCTGGTCGGGCATCCGGGCCGAGGTGTTCAGCGTCGGCTTCGGCCCGCGTCTGGCCGCCCGGACCGACCGGCGCGGCACGGTCTGGCAACTCGCGGCGATCCCGCTTGGTGGCTATGTGCGCTTTATGGGCGACGACAATGCGGCCAGCGCCGGGCCGGGCCGGGCGGTCGATCCGGCATTGCGGCGGCAGACGCTGCAGGGCGCACCGCTCTGGGCGCGTTTCGCGACGCTGCTGGCGGGGCCGGTGTTCAATTTCGTGCTGTCCATCGTGATCTTTGGCGGCTTTGCCGTGGTGCAGGGCGTGGCCCAGCCCGATGTGCGCGTGGGCGCGATCAGCGAGGCGCCGCCCTCGGTCACCAATCAGCTGCTGCCGGGCGATCTGGTGCTGGCGGTGGGCGGGCAGCCGGTGGAAAGCTGGGCCGATCTGGGCCGCGCATCCGAGGCGCTGCCCGATCAGCCGGTGCAGGACTGGACGGTGGAGCGCGACGGTCGCCGCCTGACCGTGCAAGGCCCCGACCCGATGCCCGCCCGCATCTCGGGTGTGGCGCCGCGCAGTGCGGCCGCCGAGGCGGGGCTGCGCGCGGGCGATGTCATCCTGGCCATCGACGGCGATCCGGTCGCCCGCTTCAACGATCTGCGCGACGCGGTCGGGGCGGCAGAGGGCGCGCCGCTGGACCTGCGCGTCTGGCGCCCCGGCGCGGAGGAACGCGACGTGACCCTGCGCCCGAAACTGTCGGACCTGCCAGCCGCAGGCGGCGGGTTCGAGCAGCGCTGGCTGATCGGCGTGACCGGCGGCGAAAGCTATTTCACCCCCGAAACCCGCCGCGCCGGGCCCATCGAGGCGCTGGTCCTGGGCGCGCGGCAGACCTGGAACATCATCGCCTCGTCGCTGACCGGGCTCTGGGCGATGATCTCGGGCCAGATCGGCACCTGCAATCTGGGCGGCGCGATCAGCATCGCCGAAAGCACCGGGCAGGCGGCCAGCGCGGGGGGCGCGAATTTCCTGTGGTGGATCGCGGTCCTGTCGGCGGCCATCGGTTTTCTGAACCTGCTGCCGATCCCGGTTCTGGATGGCGGGCATCTGATGTTTTACCTCTACGAGGCCGTGACGGGCCGCCCGCCCTCGGACAAGGTGCTGAACATCCTGACCTCGATCGGCCTGTTTGCGGTGCTGTCACTGATGATTTTCGGCCTGACCAACGACCTTTTCTGCCCCTGACCTGCATGCGCTTTTGACAGGCACTGCCGGTTGGCGCTAGAGAACAGGAAAAAGAACGCCCCCCGCGGGCGATCGTCGAAACAAAGAGGGGCAGCCATGACACGGAAACTGGGCAAGGGCGCGGTGGCGCTGATGACGGCCCTGGCGATTGCGGCACCGGCGGGGATGGCGCCGATGCCCGTCGCCGCACAGGCCTTCAGCCAGGTCCGGATCGAGGGCAACCAGCGGGTCGAGGATGGCGCGATCCTGTCGCTGATGAACCTGCCCGCAGGCGCCAGCCTCAGCCCCGGCGAGATCAATGACGGGCTGCAGCGCCTGCAGAACGCGGGCCTGTTCGAGACGGTCGAGATCATCCCGCAGGGCGGCATGCTGGTGGTGCGCGTGCGCGAATATCCCACGATCAGCCGCATCAGCTTTGAGGGCAACCGCCGCCTGAACAATGACCGCCTGTCCGAGATCGTGCAAAGCCAGCCGCGCCGCATCTATCAGCCCTCGCGCGCCATTCAGGACGCGCAGGCCATCGCCGAGATCTATGCCGCCGAGGGCCGTCTGGCCGCCCGCGTCGATCCGCGCATCATCCGCCGCAGCGACAACCGCGTCGATCTGGTCTTCGAGATCCGCGAAGGCAATGTGACCGAGATCGAGCGGATCAGCTTTACCGGCAACCGCGCCTTTTCCGACCGCCGGCTGCGCAACGTGCTGCAGACCAAGCAGGCGGGCCTGCTGCGCACCTTCATCCGCCGCGACACCTTCGCGCCCGAGCGGATTCCGCTGGACGAACAGCTGCTGACCGATTTCTACCGCTCGCGCGGCTATGCCGATTTCCGGGTGCAGGCCATCGCACCGGAAATCGCGCGTGAACGCGATGCGTTCTTCATCACCTTCAACATTCAGGAAGGCCCGCGCTATCGCTTTGGCCGGGTCGATACCATTTCAGAGATTCCGGGCGTGGACGCGTCTGCATTCGCGGCGCAGAACCGGGTGCGCCGGGGCGAGGTCTATAACCCCGCCGCCATCGACAACACCATCCGCCGGATGGAGACGATTGCGATCCAGCAGGGCCTGAACTTTGTCAATATCGAGCCGCGCGTCACCCGCAACGCCCAGAACCAGACGCTGGACCTGACCTTTGCGCTGACCCGTGGCCAGCGCATCTTTGTCGAGCGTATCGACATCGAGGGCAACACCACGACGCTGGACGAGGTGATCCGCCGTCAGTTCTCGACCGTCGAGGGCGACCCGTTCAACCCGCGCGAAATCCGCAACTCGGCCGAACGCGTCCGCGCGCTTGGCTATTTCGGCGATGCGCAGGTCGAAACCCGGCAGGGCAGCGCCCCCGATCAGGTGATCGTCGGCGTCAATGTCGAGGAACAGCCGACCGGCTCGCTGTCCTTCGGCGCGTCCTATGGCGTCAATTCCGGCGTCGGCCTGAATGCCAGCCTCAACGAGCAGAACTTTCTGGGGCGCGGCCAGTCGGTCGGCGTCCAGATCTCGACGGCCAGCGGCGACCGCGCGGCGACGCTCAGCTTTTCCGAGCCGTTCTTTCTGGGCCGCAATCTGCGCTTCGGGATCAGCGCGAACTATAACGAAACCGAAAGCCTGAATTCGGATTACGACACGCGCACGGTGGGCCTGCGCCCCTCGATCGAGTTTCCCGTCTCGCAGAACGGGCGGCTGGAACTGCGCTATCGCATCTCCAAGGAAACGCTGCGCAATGTGAACGAGGACAGCTCGGTCATCCTGCGGGGCGAAGAGGGCAGCCGCGTCACCTCGGCTCTGGGCTACACCTATAACTGGGATTCGCGCCGCACCGGGCTGGACCCGTTGACCTCGTACCGCCTGCGCTTTTCACAGGACATCTCGGGGGTGGGCGGCGACACCAAGGCGGTCACCACCACCGTTCTGGCGGGGGTCGAAAGCAACGCATGGCGCGAAGAGATCACCCTGCGCGGTGAGATCGAGGCCGGGGCGATCGCGGGCTACAGCGATTACACCCCCTGGATTCTGGACCGCTTCCGCAGCGGCAACCGCGTCCGCGGGTTCGAGCCGAACGGCTTTGGTCCCCGCGACATGGCCGCGACCAACGAGGATGCGCTTGGCGGCAACTATTTCTGGGCGGCCCGCGGCGAGGCACAGTTTCCCATCGGCCTGCCCGAGGAATATGGCATCACCGGCGGTCTGTTTGCGGATGTCGGCTCGCTCTGGGGGCTGGACAATGTGACGGGGACGGGGGGCGCGCTGGTCGATGACAAGATGTATGTCCGCGCCTCGGTCGGGGCCTCGATCTTCTGGACGACCCCGATCGGGCCGCTGCGCTTCAACTTTTCCAAGGCGCTGCGCAAGGAAGATCAGGACCGCACCCAGAACTTTGACCTGACCATCCAGACCCAGTTCTGATCCATGGGCGCGCATTTTTTCCGGGCCCTCGCCGTGACGGTCCTGCTGGCCTGTCCCGCGACGGCCCAGCAGGATGCGCTGAGCCCTGAAATGCCGGGCGCGGCCGATCTGGCCGCCCCTGCCGAGGCGCCCACGCGCGTCATCCCGCTGCCAGGTGAAGAGGCCGCCGTTGCAGTCTCGGCCGTGCTGACCATCGACCAGAACCGGCTCTACCTGGAATCGGCCTGGGGACAGCGTGCCGAGGCGCAGCTCGAGGCCGAGGGCAACCTGATCGCCGCCGAGAATGAACGCCTGACCCAGCTTCTGTCATCGGAAGAGGCGGATCTGACCGACCGCCGGGGGGATCTGGACCCCGCCGAGTTTCGCCGTCTGGCCGAGAATTTCGACATCCGCGCCACCGAAGTGCGGCGCGAACGCGCGCAGGCCGTACAGACACTGAATGGCTGGGCCGATGCCGACCGTGCCGCATTTTTCCGCGCCGCGCGGCCCCTGATCGGCAATCTGATGGCAGAACGCGGCGCGGTCGTGGTGCTGGACCACCGGACCATCCTTTTGTCGCTGGAGGGGATCGACATCACCGAACCGCTGATCGGTATCGTCGATGACCAGATCGGCGATGGCAAAGGGGCGGTGCCGCTGCCCGATCAGCCGGCACCCTCACGCGCGCCCCCCTCAGGGCCGCCCCGCGATCCGCTCGGACAGCAGCGCAAACAGCCCGTCACGATCCAGACTGCGGATGAACAGCGCATTGGGCGCGCGTCCGGTGACCTGCCACCAGTCGGCCACGGTCATGCCGGTGGTCCAGCGCCCCTCGGTCTCGATCTCGACATTGATCCGGCGGCCCTCGAACAGATCGGGCCGGATCAGCCAGGCGATGGTGCAGGGATCATGCAGCGGCGCGCCCTCACTGCCGTATTTCTCGCGATCATAGCGCTCGAAGAAATCGGTCCAGCTGGCCACGGCAGGACCGCATCGACCGGGCAGCGCCCGCATCGCGCCCACCCAATCGCGCGAGGTCAGCGCCTCATGTGTGGCATCCAGCGGCAGCACCACCAGCGGCGCCCCGGCGCCGAACACTTCGGCGGCGGCTTCGGGATCGACATAGATGTTGAACTCGGCGGCGGGGGTGATGTTGCCCACCTCGAAATAGGCCCCGCCCATCAGCACGATCTGCTGCACCCGCGCCACGATGTCGGGCGCCCGCCGGAACGCCTCGGCGATATTGGTCAGCGGCCCGACCGGCACCAGCGTCACGCTGCCCGCAGGCTCGCGCCGCAAGGTCTCGATGATGAAATCGACGCCGTGCTGATCCTGCAGCGGCATCCGGGGCGCGGGCAGGTCGATCCCGTCCAGCCCGGTCTTGCCATGCACATGCTCGGCGGTGACCAGTGGCCGCGACAACGGCGCATCGCAGCCCGCAAAGACCGGAATATCCACCCGCCCGGCCAGTTCCAGCACCTTGCGCGCATTCACCTGCGTCAGCGCAAGCGGCACATTTCCGGCCACCGCGACCACCCCCAGCAGCTCGATCTCGGGCGAGGCCAGCGCCAGCAGAATGGCCACGGCGTCGTCCTGTCCGGGGTCGGTGTCGATGATGATCTTTTGCGCCATGCTCGTCTCTCCTGTGTCGGGGGAAACCTGCGCCAGCATGCAAAAAGGCGCAAGCCCCTGCTTACGCCTCTTCTTCTTCACCTAAATATCCCGGGGGGTGTGGGGGGCTGGCCCCCCACTGGCTCCAGCAGCGGTGGCCGCGATCAGCCGTCGAAATTCACCTGCTCGATCAGATCCAGCGCGCGCGGACGCAGGGCCGAAATCTCGGTCAGCCCCAGATCGTCGGCGGTGAACGCGCCCCAGCCGGCGACCAGATCCGACGGCGCCACGCCCTCTTTCACCGGGAATTCGTGGTTCACCTCGGCATAGATGCCCTGCGCCTCGTCGCTGACCAGAAACTCCATCAGCTGCAGCGCGGCGTCACGGTTGGGCGAAGCGGCAGTCAGCGCCATGCCCGAGACGTTCACATGCGTGCCGCCATTCTCGAAGGTCGGGAACAGGATGCGGACCGAATCCGCCCATTCCTTCTGCTCGGGATCGTTCTGCATCGCGCCCATGTAATAGGTGTTGCCCAGGCTGATGTCGCATTCGCCCGCCCAGATCGCCTTGACCTGATCGCGGTCGCCGCCTTCGGGTTTGCGCGCCAGATTGCCCTTGACGCCTTCCAGCCAGGCGACCGTGGCCTCTTCGCCGTGATGGGCCAGATAGGCGGCGGTCAGCGCCACGTTGTAATCATTGGTAAAGCTGCGGGTGCAGATGCGGCCCTGCCATTTCGGATCGGCCAGGTCCTCGTAGGTGGTCACCTCACCATCGGCCACGCGTTCGGAATGCGCATAGATGATCCGGGCGCGGGTGGTCAGGGCGAACCATTCGTTTTCCGCATCGCGCAGCGCCTCGGGGATCACGTTCAGCGCCTCGTCCTCGACCGCTTGCAGCACGCCCGCATCCTTGACCTCGCCCAGACGCGCGACATCGACCGTCAGCACCAGATCGGCGGGCGAGCGGGCGCCCTCTGCCTGAAGCCGCTCGACCATGCCTTTGTCGACAAAGGCCGAATTCACCGTGATGCCGGTCTCGGCGGTGAACGCGTCAAACAGCGGCTGAATCAGTTCGGGCTGGCGGTGCGAATAGACATTCACCTCCTGCGCGACTGCGGGCAGGGCGGTGGCACCCATGAGTGCGGCGAGTGTCAGGATACGCATGTTGACCTCTTTTGTCAGAATTGCCCCGACCGCATCGCATATCCTGATAAAACCTGTCAACCACTTCCTGCGCGATCATTGTGTGCGACGCATTGACCGCAGGCGGGCCGCAGGCTAGGGCGCGGGCATGGCACGCACACCTCTTTTGCAACTCTCCGAGATTTCGCTGACCTATGGCGGCGATCCCATTTTTGACGGCCTCTCGCTGGTGGTCCAGCCGGGCGACCGCGTCGCGCTGGTCGGGCGCAACGGCTCGGGCAAATCGACCCTGATGAAGGTCATGGCCGGGTTCATCGAACCCGACCGGGGCGAGATCGTCCTCTCGGCCGGGGTCTCGACCGGCTATATGGAGCAGGACCCCGACCTGTCGGGCTTTGAGACGCTTGGCGAATTTGCCCGCGACGGGCTGGAACCGGGCGAGGATTACCGCGTCGACATGGCCGCCGAGGGGCTGAAATTCGACCCCGACCGCCCCGTGGCCACCGCCTCGGGCGGCGAACGCCGACGCGCCGCTTTGGCCCGCCTGCTGGCGCAGGCGCCCGAGCTGATGCTGCTGGACGAGCCGACGAACCACCTGGACATCGAGGCGATCGGCTGGCTGGAGGACCACCTGTCCCAGACCCGCGCCGGGTTCGTGCTGATCAGCCACGACCGCGCCTTTCTGCGCCGCCTGACCAAGGCCACGCTGTGGATCGACCGGGGCGCCGTGCGCCGTCAGGAACGCGGCTTCGAGGGCTTCGAGGAATGGCGCGAGGCCACCTGGGCCGCCGAGGATGACGCCCGCCACAAGCTGGACCGCAAGATCAAGGCCGAGGCCAAATGGGCGGTCGAGGGCATCAGCGCGCGGCGCAAGCGCAATCAGGGCCGCGTGCGCGCGCTGGCCGATCTGCGCGCCGAGCGCAGCAGCCAGATCCGCCGTCAGGGCACCGCCGCGATGGCCTTTGACGCCGGCACGACCTCGGGCAAGCGCGTGGTCGAGGCGCGCGGCATCTCGAAGGCGTTTGGCGACAAGATCATTCTGCGCCCCTTCGATCTGCGCATCCAGCGCGGCGACCGCATCGCCTTTGTCGGCCCCAATGGCGCGGGCAAGACCACGTTGATCAGGATGCTGACCGGAGAGATCGCGCCCGATGAGGGCACGGTGCAACTGGGCACCAATCTGGACATCGCGGTCTTCGATCAGGCCCGCGCGGCGCTGAACCCCGACCAGACCCTGTGGGAATCGCTGACCGGCGACCCGGACATGCGCGTCTCGGGGCGGGCCGATCAGGTGATGGTGCGGGGCCAGCCCAAGCATGTCGTGGCCTATCTCAAGGATTTTCTGTTCGACGATGCGCAGGCGCGTGCGCCCGTGCGCAGCCTGTCGGGCGGCGAAAAGGCGCGGCTGCTGCTGGCGCGGCTGATGGCGCGGCCCTCGAACCTGCTGGTCATGGACGAACCGACCAACGATCTGGACGTGGAAACGCTGGACCTGCTGCAGGATCTGCTGGGCGAATATGACGGCACCGTGCTGCTGGTCAGCCACGACCGCGATTTCATCGACCGCGTGGCCGACACCACCATCGCGATGGAGGGCGATGGCCGCGCCATCGTCTATGCCGGTGGCTGGAGCGATTATCAGGCCCAACGCGGCCAGCCCGAGGATCAACCCGAGCTCGCCGCCCCGGCCGCACGCGTCGTCGCTGCTGAAAAGCCCAAGGCCGCGACGGGCGGGCTCAGCTTTACCGAAAAACACCGGCTGGAGGCGCTGCCCGGTGTGATCGAGCGGCTGGAGGCCGAGATCGCCAAGCTGTCGCAGTTCCTGTCGGACCCGGCACTGTTCCAGACCGCCCCGGCCAAGTTCCGCAAGGCCACCGAGGCGCTGACCGAACGCCAGCAGGCGCTGGCGCAGGCCGAAGAGGAATGGATGTCGCTGGAAGAGCGTGCGGCGGGCTGAGGCTGCGGTCTCAGCCGCCGCGCGAGACATGCTCGCGCAGCCAGCGATGGGCAAAGGCGATCTTGTCCCGGATCGCGGGGGTCAGCACGAATGGGTAAAGGTCGTCATTGTCCAGCGCCCGGTTGATGTCATTGACCGCGATGGCGACCTCTGAGGCAACGCTCAGCAGCAGGTCGGTGCGGTCCTCGGCATAGGGCTGAAAATCGGATGGCACGCCGGGCATCGACAGGCCCGCGCTGACGAAACTGTCGGTGAAATCGACCAGATGCAGCAGATGGGCCACGGTCTCGGCCCAGTCCTCATGCGGGTGGGCGGTGGCGTATTGGGTGATGAACTCCTCGCCCGGATCGCGGGGGGCGCTGTAGTGGCGCTGCAGGGCATCGGCATAGCTTGCGCGCTCATCCCCGAAGATCGCGCGGAAGGCGGGCAGGAACCCCTCGGCCCCGGCCAGCCGGTCGAACAGGAAATGCGCCAGTTCGTGGCGGAAATGCCCGACCATGGACCGGTATTGCTCGCCCAGCTTGCGCTGACGCTGGAGGCGGATCAGGGCGTCGGCCTCGGTGATGTTGATGGTGATTTCACCCGCCGCATGGCCCATGGTGATCTGCTTGGTGCGCCCTTCGAGATGTTCCGACAGCATCAGGAAATGCGGCCTGCGCCCCGGATCGGCATAGGTGAACCACTGCCATTCCGACAGGTTCGCCAGCACCCAGCGCTTGGCGCGCTCGGCCCGGTCGAACAGCGTCCGGTTCTCGCCCGTCTCAAGATCGGGGATCACCCGCGACATGGCACATGAGCGGCACAGGCTGCGGCCCGGCCGTGCCGTCCAGTTGCAGGCGATCGAGGCGCGGTTGATGCAGGGCACCGAGTCGGGAACCATGTCGCGGGTCTCGGGGTCGTAGGTCAGAGGCTGCCCGCAGATGCAGTCCAGATTGTGGAAATAGACGCGGCCCCCGCAATGGGGGCAGGAAAAGCGTTGCATGGTCGGACGGTTCCTGTCAGTGGCCGAGGTCAAGCCGGGGCACGGCATGCAGGTTCCGCTTTGCCCGACGATCAGGCAAGAAAGAATCCGGCGCGGTGTTCTTGACTTGTGCGCCTGTCTCGGTCATATCCGGCGCACCCGGCCGGGCGTCACGCCCTTGGCCGGTGTGTTTTATTCATACATCCGGTTAACGGGTGCGCTGTCCGAAGGCGGGGTCTGTCCCCGAACACCGGCATTGCCGGGGCCGCAGGACGCGACAGACAAAGGAAGTGAAGCGATGTTCGCGGTTCTGAAAACAGGCGGCAAGCAATACAAGGTGCAGGCGGGTGACGTGCTGCGCGTTGAAAAGCTGAATGCCGCCGCTGGCGACAAGGTCCAGTTCAACGATATCCTGATGGTCGGCTCGACCCTCGGTGCGCCGCTGATCGCAGGCGCCTGTGTGCAGGCCGAAGTGATCGACCAGATCAAGGCCGACAAGGTGATCACCTATGTCAAACGCCGCCGCAAGCACAGCTCGCAGCGCACCCGTGGCCACCGCCAGCAACTGACCCTGCTGCGTGTGACCGACGTGCTGGAAACCGGCGCCGACAAGACCGGCGTCAAGGTTGCCACCGGCGCGGCCACCAAAGCCCCCACCGACGCACCCGCAAAAGCGCCCGTCGAAGCGTAAGGAGACTGACCCATGGCACATAAAAAAGCAGGCGGTTCCTCCCGCAACGGCCGCGATTCCGCGGGCCGCCGTCTTGGCGTGAAACTGTATGGCGGCCAGGCTGCCATTGCAGGCAATATCATCGTGCGTCAGCGCGGCACCACCTGGTGGCCGGGCGTGAACGTTGGCATGGGCAAGGATCACACCCTGTTCGCGCTGACCGATGGCCATGTCGAGTTCCGCAAGGGCCTGAAGGGTCGTACCTTCATTTCCGTGGTCCCCGCGAGCCTTGAAGCCGCCGAGTAACCCGAACGTAACATTTCACTGTTATTGGGGGGATCGGCGAAAGCCGGTCCCCCCGGTCATTTCCATAACGGGTTTGTGACCGTTTCCGGGGGAGGAAACTGATGATGTCTGCACCCATGAGGGAGGGGACAGCCTTGGACGATCTGAAATCCATTGCTCTGGCCGACAACGATCAACCCGTGATCGGGACCGAGCGTCTTGTGCTGCGCCCGTTGCGGCCGTCGGATGCCGGGCTGATCGCACATTACACCGCCGACCGGCGCGTGGCCGAAGGGACGCGGGCGATCCCGCATCCGCTGCCCCCCGGCGCGTCGGAAGGGTTTGTGGCGCGCGCCATGTCCGCCGCCCGGCAAGAGGATGTCTGGGCCATTGATGGCTCTCAGGTGAAGCTGGCCGAGGTGCTGGGCATCGTCTCGCTGACCCGGATGGAGGGGGACCAGTCCGAGCTGGGTTTCTGGATCGGGGCCGGGTTCTGGAACACCGGCTTTGCGACCGAGGCCGTGGCCGCGCTGGTGGCGGCCAATCCGCATGGTTCACGCACCCTGTTTGCCGAGGCGTTTCAGGACAATCCCGGCTCGGCGCGGGTGTTGACGAATTGCGGTTTCGTCTATCTGGGCGATGCTGAAAGCTGGTCGGTCGCGCGCGGTGCGCGGGTGCCGACCTGGACCTATCTGCGCAAGATGGTCTGAGCTGCGGGTCCGGGCTGCATGTCCCGGCTGCGGGCCCGGGCTGCGGGTCCGGGCCGCTGGCGGGGTCAGGGGGCGCTCGCGCCCCCTCTTGCCCTGACGGCAAATTCACCCCCTGAGGATATTTGAACCAAGGCAAAGGCCGGTGGCTGCGCTTTTCGGGGGGCGGGTGGGATTGCATCCGTGCCGCCGCGCCCTAGATGAGAGGGATGACACAGCATCTTCCCTATTCGCTTCTGGATCTGTCGCCGGTGCCCGAGGGCCAGACGGCGCAGGATGCCATCCACAACAGCATTGATCTGGCGCGCCAGGCCGAAAGCTGGGGCTATCGCCGGTTCTGGCTGGCCGAACATCACAACATGCCGGGCATTGCCAGTGCTGCGACCTCGGTGCTGATTGCGCTGATCGCGCAGGCGACGCAGACGATCCGCGTGGGGGCGGGCGGCATCATGCTGCCCAACCATGCGCCGCTGACCGTGGCCGAGGCGTTCGGGACGCTGGCCACGGTGTTTCCGGGGCGGATTGATCTGGGGCTTGGCCGTGCGCCGGGCGGCGACGGCGCCGTGATCCGGGCGCTGCGGCGTGACGCGATGGCCGACAGCTTTCCGCAGGATGTGGTCGAGCTGCTGGGCTATCTGGGCGATCCGCGTCCCGGTGCCCCCGTGCGCGCGCTGCCGGGCGAGGGGACGCATGTGCCGGTCTGGATCCTGGGCAGCAGCCTGTTCGGGGCGCAGCTGGCGGCGCATCTGGGGCTGCCTTATGCCTTTGCCAGCCATTTCGCGCCCGATGATCTGGAGCGTGCTCTGGCCGTCTATCGTGATCGCTTCCAGCCCTCGGTTCATGCCGCGCGGCCCCATGCGATCATGGCGGTGAATGTCTTTGCCGCCGATGATGCCGGGGAGGCCGCCTATCTGCGCAGCACCATGCAGCTGGCCTTTGCGCGGCTGCGGAGCGGGCAACCCGGCAAGCTGCCGCGCCCGGTGCGTGATGTGGATGCGGCGATCGGCGCGGGCATGCGTCAGGCCGTGGATCGCGCCCTGCGGATCAGCGCCGTGGGCGACCGCGCGGGCGTCCGGGCGCAGATGGCGCAGCTGATCGCGCAGCACCGGCCCGATGAGGTGATCCTGACCGGGCAGATCCACGATCATCAGGCGCGGCTGCGCAGCTTTCAGATCGCGTCCGAGGTGATGCAGGATATTCCGCTGGCTGAGGCGGCCTGATCGGGCTCAGCCCGCGCAGATCTGCTGCAGCGCGATCCATTGCGGATCGGTGAGCAGATCGGCGGGGGGCACCCCTGCGCGGATCGGGTCGCCCTCGATCAGGGGCAGCACCGAGGCGCCGGTCGGGTCGATGCTGGTGGCATAGGGTTCGGACGACAGGCCGCGATCGCCGAGGGCCGCCAGCAGCGCGGGCGTGTCGGGGCGGGGCAGGGCCTCGGTCAGGATCAGGTCCCCGTATCCCTCCATCGCGTCGTGCGGCAGCGCACCCAGCGTCCACAGCCGCAGCACCGCCGCCAGCCCGGCGTGGCGCAGCGCCGCCAGCCGTGCCTCGGCATCGGTTTCGGCCAGCGCGGCTGCGACCAGATGGGCTGCCGGTCCTTCGGGGCCGGGGGCGGCCAGCAGCAGATCACCGCCCATGACATAGAGATGACCCGGCAGGCGCCGCGCGCCGTTCAGCGGGCCGGGCAGCACCCGGATGGCGGCCTCGGAGCCGACAAGGCGCGGGGCCAGCCAGTCCAGCACTGCCTGACCCGAGGCACGGGTGCAGACCGCGCCGCCGCTGCGCTGCATATCCTCCAGCACCGCCATGCCGATATGGCGCGCCTGTGCCGGGGGGGCGATGCTGGCGGCGTGTCGGATCAGGGCGTCAGGCAACCACACGACCGCCGCCGCCAGCATCGCCAGAACCGCCAGAGCCGTCAGCCCGCCGCGCAGCCGCCCCGGATGGGCGCGATGGGCGGCGATGGCGGATTGCACATGCTCGATTGCCTCGATCATCAGCGGGTCGTCGATTTCGACGATCTCGTCGGGGCTGTCACCGGCGGGCGTATAAACCGCCGGGATCTGGCCGGGATTGAGCCGTACGACCGCAGGCAGCGACCAATGCGTCAGGGGCTGGTCGGATTTCGGGTCCGACAGCATCAGGGTCGCATCGCCGACCGAGACGATGACCTCGCGCAGACGGGCACCCGGCGTTTCGCGCCAGGCGCCTTGTGCCTCAAGCCGTTGGAATTGTTTCAGCGCCGTCATCTGTCCGGGGTCGCCCTGCCTTGCGCCCCGACCATAGCGCCGGGCGGGGGCGCGTCAATCAGCCAGCGATACGTCGCGATCAGGCCTCGTCTGCCTCGGCGATCGACATGCCCTTGTCGCGCGCAAGTCCGCGCATGCGTTCCTGCAATTTCTCGAAGGCGCGGACCTCGATCTGGCGGATCCGCTCGCGCGAGACGCCATAGCGCGAGGACAGGTCTTCCAGCGTCATCGGGTCGTCGCGCAGACGCCGTTCCATCAGGATGTCGCGCTCGCGGTCGTTCAGCGCGTCCATGGCCGAGACCAGCATCTGGCGGCGCGTGTCCAGCTCTTCGGTTTCGGCATAGGCGCGGGCCTGATCGGCGGTCTCATCCTCCAGCCAGTCCTGCCATTGCGCGGTCGATTCGCCGTCACCCGACCCCACCGTCGCATTCAGCGAGGCGTCCCCCCCCGACAGGCGGCGGTTCATGTCGACGACTTCTTTTTCGGTCACGTTCAGATCAGTTGCGATCCGGGTGACGTTTTCCGGGCGCAGATCGCCGTCTTCCAGCGCGCCGATGCGGGATTTCGCCTTGCGCAGGTTGAAGAACAGCTTTTTCTGCGCGCTGGTCGTGCCCATCTTCACCAGCGACCAGGACCGCAGGATATATTCCTGAATCGAGGCGCGGATCCACCACATCGCATAGGTCGCAAGCCGGAAGCCGCGTTCGGGGTCAAAGCGCTTGACCGCCTGCATCAGGCCGACATTGGCCTCGCTGATGACCTCGGCCTGCGGCAGACCGTAGCCGCGATAGCCCATGGCGATCTTGGCGGCCAGCCGCAGGTGGCTGGTCACCATGCGATGCGCCGCCTCGCTGTCCTGATGATCCGCCCAGGCCTTGGCCAGCATGTATTCCTCCTCTGGTTGCAGCAGAGGGAATTTGCGGATTTCCTGCAGGTAGCGGTTCATCCCCTGTTCGGGGCTGGGCGCGGGAAGATTGCCGTAGCTTGCCATCAGATGGGCCTTTCGCAGAGTGGAGCGAACGCAGGGCGCCCGAGCCGGGTTCCCTGACGCGGGAGACGTGGACGCGCAAGGGGGTTGATATATCCTGAGTTATTTTCGCGGGTTTGCAATCCGGTTTCGGGTCACGTTGCCGTCAGCGTGGCGCCGGGTGCTGCGCGCAATGCCTCCAGCAGGGTTTGCATATCGGCGGGCAGCGGGCTGTCAAAACCCAGCGCCTGTCCGGTGACCGGATGATCGAACCCCAGATGCGCCGCGTGCAGCGCCTGCCGCGGGAACGCCATCGCCAGACCGGCCGCATCGCCAAGCGCGCGGGCCGAGGCGCGCCGCGCGCCGCCATAGACCGGATCGCCGATCAGCCCCAGCCCGGCATGGGCCATATGCACGCGGATCTGATGGGTGCGCCCGGTCTCCAGCCGGCATTCGACCAGCATTGCGGCGGGCGGGTGGCCGAACCGTTCCAGCATGCGGGCGCGGGTGACGGCGTGGCGGCCTTTGTCGGCATAGACCGCCTGTTTCTGCCGGTCGGTCGGGTGGCGGGCCAGATGGGTGGCGATCCGCAGCACCGCGCCGGGGTCAAAACTGACGCCGGGGGTGCCGCGCAGGCGCGGATCGGCGGCGTCGATCATGCCATGGGCCAGCGCCAGATAGCGGCGCTGCGCGCTGTGCGCCTCGAACTGGGCGGCCAGCCCGTGATGGGCGCGGTCGGATTTCGCCACGACCAGCAGGCCCGAGGTGTCCTTGTCGATGCGATGCACGATGCCGGGGCGCCGCTCGCCGCCGATGCCCGACAGCGAATCGCCGCAATGGGCCAGCAGCGCGTTGACCAGCGTCCCCGAGGGGCTGCCCGGCGCCGGATGCACGACCATGCCCGCAGGCTTGTCGATCACGATGAGGTCATCATCCTCATGCGCGATCACCAGCGGGATCGCCTCGGGCCGGGTCTCGACCGGCTCGGGCGGGGCCAGGGTGATGCGGTATTCCTCGCCCTCGGCCACGCGGGCCTTGAGGTCGCGGGCGGGGCCTGCGGGGCCCATGACGGCGCCCTCGGCGATCAGCCGCGCAAGGCGGGACCGGGACAGGGCGGCTTCTGCTGGCACCGACAGGGCAAGCGCCTTATCAAGCCGGTCGGGCGGGTTCGCGGGGATTGTGATAATAAGGATGGACATGGACCGGGACGATAACGACTGGAAGTCTGCTGCGAAAGCGGTTCCCGAACTGCGCTTTCTGAAAACGCTGGTGACCGGGCTGGCGCTGGTGATGGGGCTGGGGATGATCGCGGTGGTGGCGATGCTGTGGCTGCGTCTGAACCAGCCGGTGCTGCCCGAACTGCCCGAAACGATCGCGCTGCCCGAAGGCGCCACGCCCGCCGCCGTCACCTTTGCCCGCGACTGGATCGTGGTGGTGACAGAGGCGGGCGAGGTGCTGCTGTTCGACCAGTCGGGCGCCTTGCAGGGCCGGGTGATGCCGGATCAGGCGCCCTGATCGGGGCTGCTGTTCGCCTCCAGCGCGTCAAGCCGCGCCTTCAGCTCGGCATTCTCGGTACGGGCCTTGATCGCCATTTCGCGCACGGCCTCGAATTCCTCGCGGGTGACAAAATCGCGCTCGGCCAGCCAGCGGTCGATCCAGCCCTTCATCGCGGTCTCTGCCTCCGAGCGGGCGCCCTGCGCCACACCCATCGCATTTGTCATCAGCTTCGACATGTCATCGAAAAAGCGGTTCTGAGTCGTCATGTGGGCCTCCGGTCCTGAGCTTGCACCCTATATGGGCCGGTCTGCGCCCCGGTTCAATGTTGACACTGCGCCTTTGACCGATAGCGTGCGCGACAAATCAGACCGAGGCCCCATGATCCCGTTTCCCCAGATTGCTCCCGAGATTTTCACCATCCAGCTTGGCGGGCTGTCACTGTCGCTGCGCTGGTATGCGCTGGCCTATATCGTCGGGCTGATCCTCGGCTGGCGGCTGATCGTGGCGATGATGCGCCGCCCGCGCCTGTGGGGCGACGCGGCGCCCACCACGCCCGAGCGGGTGGACGACCTGCTGACCTGGGTGATTCTGGGCGTCATCATCGGCGGGCGGCTGGGCTTTGTGCTGTTCTATGACCCGGCCTATTACCTCGCCAATCCGATGCAGATCCCGATGGTCTGGCAGGGCGGGATGAGCTTTCACGGCGGCTTTGCCGGGGTGATCGCTGCCACATGGATCTGGGCGCGGCGCGCGGGCGTGCCGGTCCTGCGGCTGGCCGACGCGATGGCGGTGGTGGCCCCCATCGGCATCTTCTTTGGCCGGCTGGCGAATTTCATCAATGCCGAGCTGTGGGGCCGCCCGACCGATCTGCCCTGGGGGGTGATCTTTCCCGGTCAGGCCGCCCAGACCTGTCCCGGAATCGAGGGCCTATGCGCCCGCCATCCCAGCCAGCTGTATGAGGCCGGGCTGGAGGGGCTGGCCCTTGGCCTGATCCTGTGGCTGCTGGTGCGTGCGGGCGGTCTGCGCCGTCCGGGGCTGGCCTTTGGCGTCTTTCTTGCCGGTTACGGCCTTGCGCGCATGTTCGTCGAGCTGTTTCGCGTGGCGGATGCGCAGTTCATCACGCCCGACAATCCGCTTGGCCATGTGATCGGCGGGCCGCTGATCGGGCTGACCATGGGGCAGGTGCTGTCGCTGCCGATGGTGCTGATCGGTCTGGCGCTGATCTGGCGCGCCCGCGCGCGGGCCCCCGTTCCGGCATGACGCCGCTGGCCGGGATCATCGCGGCGCGGATCCGCGCGAACGGGCCGATGACGCTGACCGACTATATGCAGACCTGCCTGCTGGACAGCCGCCACGGCTATTACGCCACCCGCGATCCCTTTGGCCGCGCGGGCGATTTCACCACCGCCCCCGAGATCCATCAGTTGTATGGCGAGATCTGCGGGCTGGCGCTGGCGCAGGCCTGGATGGATCAGGGTTCGCCCGCGCCCTTTACCCTGGCCGAGCCGGGGCCGGGGCGCGGCACGCTGATGGCCGATATGCTGCGCGCGATCCGTCTGGTGCCCGGCATGACCGAGGCCGCCGAGGTCGCGCTGATCGAGGTCTCACCGCATCTGCGGCAGGTTCAGCGCGACCGGCTGGGGCCGGTGCGTCACCTCGACACAGTCGAGGATCTGCCAGGCAAGCCTCTGTTCCTGATGGCAAATGAGTTCATTGACGCGCTGCCGATCCGGCAGTTCCAGATGACCCCCGAGGGCTGGCGTGAGCGGGTCGTCGGCCTGTCGCCCGAGGGCGCCTTGCAGATGGGTCTGGGCGCGGTCGTGGCCCTGCCGCACAGGGGTGCGCCCGGTGACATCATCGAGGATTGCCCCGCAGGCGTGGCCGTGGTCGAGGCGATTGCCCGGCGCATCGCGGCCCATGGCGGGGCGGCGATCATCGTGGATTACGGCGGCTGGAACGGGCGCGGCGACACGTTTCAGGCGCTGCGGGATCATGCGCCCGACGATCCTCTGGCCCATCCGGGCGAGGCGGATCTGACCGCGCATGTCGATTTTGCGCCGCTGGCGGCCGCGGCGCTGCGGGCGGGGGCGGTGGCCTCGCGGCCGCGCAGGCAGGGCGACTGGCTGATGTCGCTGGGGGCAGGTGCGCGGACGCAGCGTCTGGCGTCGGCGGGGGACGGGGGCGCCATGGCCGCGCTTCACCGCTTGACCGACCCGTCCGAAATGGGTCACCTGTTCAAGACCATAGCAATCTGGCCCAAAGGGGCACCCCCGATCCCCGGCTTCGAGGCGCTGACAGCTGATGCAGACCACGCTTGAGATCCTGACCCATCCGCTTTTGTCGCCGGTGCGGCATGGCTTTTTCACCCGCAAGGGCGGCGCCTCGTCGGGGTTGTTCTCGGGGCTGAATTGCGGGCGCCGCTCCACGGATCAGAACGACATGGTTCTGGTGAACCGCGCCCGTGTGGCCGATGCGATGGGCGTGCCGCAGGCGCGGCTGGCCACCGTCAAGCAGGTGCATTCCGCCGATGTGGTGGTGCTGGACGAGGGCAGCGACATCGAGGCTGTCCGCGACATGACCGCCGACGGGCTGGTCACGACCCGGCGCGATGTGGCGATTGCCGTGCTGACCGCCGATTGCCAGCCGATCCTGCTGGCCGATGCGCGCGCAGGGGTGATCGGCGCCTGCCACGCGGGCTGGCGCGGCGCGCTGGATGGCGTGATCGAGGCCACCGTGGCGGCCATGCGGGCCGCCGGCGCGACCCGGATCAAGGCGGTGATTGGCCCCACGATCAGCCAGCAGAATTACGAGGTGGGCGACGAATTCATGGACGCCTTCCTGACCGAAGACCCCGGATCTTCCCGCTTTTTCAGCGGCGGGCCGAAGGGGCGACCGATGTTCGATCTGCCCGGTTTCGGGCTGATGCGCCTGCGCGCGGCGGGGGCCGAGGCCGAATGGTCGCGCCATTGCACCTATGCCGACCCGGCCCGCTTTTTCAGCTATCGCCGCGCCACGCATGAGGGGCAGGCTGATTATGGCCGCCTGATTTCCGCCATCGCGCTGTAGCCACGGGCCGCTGCCGCACGACGCAGCGGCGGTTCACGACGTGTCGATCGTGCCGGGGGCTTGAGGGCGCGGCTGAGCGCCATCTGGATCAGCGCCCCCAGCAGCGCCGCGATTTGCCCCAGCACCAATGCGATCAGCCCCATCGCCGCCACCGCCAGATCGGCAAAGCGCCGCAGCAGCCGCAGGCTGTCGGCCTTGCCCAGCACCGTCAGGGCGCGGCTGGTCTTCGGGCCTGCCGCCTCGGACAGGCGCGCCAGCCGGGTCAGGTCTTCGGCGCTGTCGGCATGGCGCAGCACGGCAAGCGCCTCGGGGGCCGAGGTTGACGAACTGATGCGCTTGAGATCGGCCGCCATGCCCCCCAGGGCTGTCGCCGGGGCCGGGCTGCGCGCCGCCGTCACCAGCGCCCGGTTCATGCCGGGGCTGAGCGCCCCGGCCCTGCGCGCCACCCGCAGCGTGGTGGCGGCGCCCTTGACCGTCAGGCTGCCGCCCGCAGTCACCAGACCGGCCACCGTTGCGGCAAGACCGATCCCGGCCAGCGCCGCCTCGACCTCATCGACCGGCGCGCCGGTGGCGTAATGGTTGCCCTGCCGGATCAGCGCCGCCGCATCGCCTGCGGGCGACAGCTCGAACGGCAGGGTGCAGGCGGCGATCAGCGTCAGGCTGGGGCAGGCGGCCATATCGGTCATGCAGATCCTGCAATCCGACAGCCGCGCCAGCACACCCGCGCGGGCGGCCTGCGCCGCAGCGACCCGTCCGGCCAGATCATCGGGCAGCGCTGTCGCCTGATCGCGCGCCAGATCCGCCAGCAGATCAAGGCGCTGCATGTCATCCGCCTCCAGCGCGGCCTCCAGTTGCGCAATCACCCAGTCCGGCGTGGCGCGTGCGGCGATGGCGCGGTCGATGGCCAGCCGGGCCTCGGCCAGACTGCGGTCGATCACGGGCGCGGCAAAGGGGTTCTGCGACAGCACCCATCCCGTCAGCGCGACGCTGCCCAGGGCCCAGAACAGCAGCGCCAGCCGCGCGACCGCCCGCAGCCGGGCCAGCAGGGCGCGCAGGCTCACCGGGCTAGCCCGCCTGACGCGCCCGCTCTTCGACGACCTCGAAGGGCACGGCGGGGTCGTTCTTGGCCGCGCGGATCACCAGCGATGTCTTGACGCTGGCGACATTGGGCGCGGCGGTCAGGCTTTCGGTCAGGAACCGCTGAAAGCTGGACAGGTCGGGCGCGATGCATTTGAGGATAAAGTCGATCTCGCCGTTCAGCATGTGACACTCGCGCACCAGCGGCCAGCTCTGCACCATCGCCTCGAAGGCGGCCAGATCGCGCTCGGATTGCGAGGCCAGCCGCACCATGGCAAAGACCTGCACCTCCAGCCCCAGTTCGCGCGGATTGATCCGGGCATGATAGCCATGGATGTAGCCCAGCTCTTCCAGGGTGCGGACGCGGCGCAGGCAGGGGGGCGCGGAAATGCCGACCCGGCGGGCCAGTTCGACATTCGTCATGCGACCGTCGGCCTGCAGCTCGGCCAGGATCTTGCGGTCGATGTCATCAAGGCGGGCGCCGGCCATGTCTGCTCTTTCTTTTGTGGTTCTGGCGTGTTCGGAAACTACAATGCGCGGCATCGGCGGGCAACATTCTTTCGCGTTGCAGAGGTGCGTTGCGGCGGCGCGTTGCAGTTGCGGCTGCGAAGCGCTACCTCATGCACAAAGCTTGAATGAGGCGCAAGATGACCGAAGCTGTGCATGTGAAACTTCTGATCGTGGGCTCGGGGCCTGCGGGCTATACGGCGGCGGTGTATGCTGCGCGCGCGATGCTGAACCCGATGCTGATCCAGGGGATGCAGCCGGGCGGACAGCTGACCATCACCACCGAGGTCGAGAACTGGCCGGGCGAGACCGAAATTCAGGGCCCCGAGCTGATGGTCAAGATGGAGGCACATGCCCGCGCCATGGGCGCCGATATTGTGACCGACATGGTGACACGGCTGGAGCTGGGGCGGCGTCCCTTCACGGCGGTCTGCGACAGCGGCCGCGTGGTCACGGCGGATGCGGTGATTCTGGCCACCGGCGCACAGGCGCGTTGGCTGGGCCTGCCGTCCGAGGAAAAGTTCAAGGGCTTTGGCGTCAGCGCCTGCGCGACCTGCGACGGGTTCTTCTATCGCAACCGCGAGGTGGTGGTGATCGGTGGCGGCAACACCGCCGTGGAAGAGGCGCTGTTTCTGACCCGGTTTGCCAGCAAGGTGACGCTGGTGCATCGCCGCGACAGCCTGCGCGCCGAAAAGATCCTGCAAGCGCGGCTGTTCAAGCATCCCAAGGTCGAAGTGATCTGGAATCATGAGCTGTCCGAGGTGACGGGCGTGGACACGCCCATGGGCGTGACCGGCGCGCGGCTGACCTCGACCGTGGATGGCAGCACGCGCGACGTGGCGGCCGACGGGGTGTTCGTGGCGATCGGGCATGCTCCGGCCAGCGAACTGGTCCGCGATCAGCTGGAACTGCACAATGGCGGCTATGTGAAGGTCGAGCCGGGCAGCACCCGCACCTCGATCCCCGGTGTGTTCGCGGCGGGCGATCTGACCGATCATGTCTATCGTCAGGCTGTGACCAGCGCCGGCATGGGCTGCATGGCCGCGCTGGATGCCGAACATTTTCTGGCCGCCGCAGGCGAGGTCGATCCGGCGCCGCATGGCATTGTCTCGACCGTGGCCTGAGCGGTTGAAGCGGGGCATTTGAACGGCCTGATCCTTGACCGACGCGCCGGTCAGGGGCTAGGCTTCGCGAATGTCCCATGTTACCAGTCACATGCCGCCGGGGCAGGATACCGGCATTCATGCGCCCGTGCTTGTTTTGCCGGGCCTGTTCGATCCCGAACTCTGCACGACCCTGATCGGTGAGTATCAGCGTCATGGCGGCGAGGTATCGGGCTTCATGGTGGTCGAGAACGGGCGCACCGCGCCGCGTCACGATCCGCGCCACAAGGTCCGCCGCGATCATCTGCTGACCGATGAGGCGCTGACCGCGGCCATCCGGCAGCGCATCGTCAGCCTGGTTGTCCCGGCCATCCGCCGCGCCTATGCCTTCAACGTCACCCGGATGGAGCGGTATCTTGTCGCCTGCTACGATGCCGAGGAGGGGGGGCATTTCCGCGCCCATCGCGACAATACCACGCCCGGCACGGCGCATCGCCGCTTTGCCCTTTCGGTCAATCTGAACAGTGATTTCGAGGGGGGCGGGCTGACATTCCCCGAATTTTCGGACCGGCGTTTCCGGGCCGGGGCAGGCACCGGGATCGTCTTTTGTTGCAGCATGCTGCATCAGGCCGAGCCGGTGACCGCCGGGCGCAGGTTCGTGTTCCTGCCGTTTCTGTATGACGAGGCCGCCGCCGCCCTGCGCCAGCACAACCTGAAACAAGAGGCCGCGCAGGTCAGCAGCCCCGATCAGCCGTCCGGCCAGACGGGCGACCAGCCCACTGGCTGAGGCCGGAGCGTCGCGCCCCGGCCCCGATCCGTGACCGGCCGTTCAGTGACGGGTGCGCGACCGCTCGCGCGAGGGCAGCTCACCCGCATGGTCCAGCGCGCCGGACGGGGCCGTGTTGCGCGCGGTGTCCGCCATGGCCTGTTTGCCGGGATCGGCGTCGGGGTCATGGGGATGCAGCGGGCCGCCGTCTTGCGTCATGGCGTTGTCGCGGCGGCCCTCATTGGCCATTGCCTGCGCCTTGCGGGTCAGCTGGGCCTGCGTTTCCTGACCGTCAGCCTCTTCGGTCACCGGGTCGCCATGGCTGCCGCCGCGGCGCTCGCGTTCGTCCATGGCCCGGTCCAGCGCCTCGCTCAGAAAGTCATGCTTGCTGATCGTGCCCTGATTGCTGCTGGCGATCGTCGCCCCTGCCGGGGCCGCCTTGCCGCGTGCCTCGCGGCCCTGACGGTCACCGATGTCGCGCGCCCGGTTGCGACGCTCGCGCAGCAGCGCGATCAGATCGGACAGGTCGCGGTCGGACAGGCCCGCCAGTTCCGGGTTGCGGGCCTTGTCGGCCAGCGCCTGCTCATCGCGGTCAAGGGCGCGCTGTTCGGCGGGGCTGGCAGCTTCATGGGTTTCGGGGTCGCGGCTCATGGCGGGCCTCCTGATTGATATGTCTGTGGAGACAACTGTGACAGCGTCGGCGGGTTCCGACCAGAGGATGACGCATTGCCGCAACAAGAACGCCAAAAGCGTTTTCCCAAGGTTGAATATCGCTTTTGCCGCCGCTAAAGCCGCATCATGCGCGGCGGCCCCGACGGGCCGCACGTGAACCCCATTTCCCGTGGTAACCTCCGAGCCGATCACATGACCCAGTCCAACCAGACGCCGATCCCCGAACTTTATGTCACCCCCGAGGCGGCGCTTGCGCTGAAAGACGAGGCGGGCCGGATGCCCAGCTGGGATCTGACCGCGCGCCAGATCTGCGATCTTGAATTGCTGATGAATGGCGGCTTCAACCCGCTGCGGGGGTTCCTGACCAAAGCCGATTACGACGGCGTCGTGAACGACATGCGCCTGACCTCGGGCGCGCTGTGGCCGATGCCCATCACGCTGGACGTGTCGGAAAAATTCGCCGAAGGGCTGGAGCCGGGCACCGACATCGCGCTGCGCGATCAGGAAGGCGTGATTCTGGCGATCATGTCGGTCACCGACAAATGGGTGCCCAACAAGGCGCATGAGGCCGAAAAGGTCTTTGGCGCCGACGATCTGGCCCATCCGGCGGTGAACTATCTGCACAACACGGCAGGCCCGGTCTATCTGGGCGGCCCGGTCAAGGGCCTGCAGGCGCCGACGCATTACGATTTCCGCGCCCGCCGCAACACGCCCAACGAATTGCGCGCCTTCTTCAAGAAGCTGGGCTGGACCCGGATCGTCGCCTTCCAGACCCGCAATCCACTGCACCGTGCGCATCAGGAACTGACCTTCCGCGCCGCCCGCGAGGCGCAGGCCAACCTGCTGATCCATCCGGTCGTGGGCATGACCAAGCCCGGCGATGTGGACCATTTCACCCGCGTCCGCTGCTACGAGGCGGTGCTGGACAAATACCCCGCCGCGACCACCAACCTGTCGCTGCTGAACCTGGCGATGCGCATGGCCGGCCCGCGCGAGGCGGTCTGGCACGGGCTGATCCGCGCCAATCACGGCGTGACCCACTTCATCGTCGGCCGCGACCATGCCGGGCCGGGCAAGAACAGCGCCGGTCAGGATTTCTACGGCCCCTATGACGCGCAGACCCTGTTCACGCAGTACAAGGACGAGATCGGCGTCGAGATGGTGGATTTCAAGCACATGGTCTATGTGCAGGAACGCGCCCAGTATTTCCCCGCCAACGAGCTGCCCGAGGGCTGTACCGTGCTGGACATCAGCGGCACCGAACTGCGCCGCCGTCTGCGCGAGGGGCTGGACATTCCCGAATGGTTCAGCTTCCCCGAAGTGGTCCAGCAGCTGCGCCGCACCTCGCCCCCGCGCGCCCAGCAGGGGTTCACTGTGTTCTTCACCGGCCTGTCGGGCAGCGGCAAATCGACCGTCGCCAACGCGCTGATGGTCAAGCTGATGGAGATGGGCGGCCGCCCCGTGTCGCTGCTGGACGGCGATGTCGTGCGCAAGCATCTGTCGTCGGAACTGGGCTTTTCCAAAGAGCACCGCGACATCAACATCAAGCGGATCGGTTATGTCGCGTCCGAGATCACCAAGAACGGCGGCATCGCGATCTGCGCGCCGATTGCCCCCTATACCGCGACCCGCCGCGCCGTGCGCGAGATGGTCGAGGCGGGCGGTGCCTTTGTCGAAATCCACGTCGCCACGCCGCTGGAGGAATGCGAACGCCGCGACCGCAAGGGCCTCTACAAGCTGGCGCGCGAGGGCAAGATCAAGGAATTCACCGGGATTTCAGACCCCTATGAAGAGCCGACAAAGCCCGAACTGCGCATCGACACGACCAATATCGACGTTGACGGCGCGGCGCATCAGGTGCTGCTGAAACTGGAAGGCATGGGCCTGATCGGTCTGACCTGAGCGTTCCGGCAGCGTACGACAGAACATGCGGCCCTGCGTTCTGCGCGGGGCCGTTCCTGTTTGCGGGGGGCAGGTTTGAAGCAGGTCCGGGAATGCCGGGGCGGGGGGGGGGGGGGGGGGGGGGGGGGGCGGCGCGCCGCCCCCCCCCCCCGGGGGGGCGCCCCCC
>NZ_JBKBVD010000098.1:0-4939 GCF_046289755.1 Paracoccus sp. (in: a-proteobacteria)
CGGTGATGAACTGTTCGACATCGGGGTGATCGCAGCGCATCGTGGCCATCATCGCGCCGCGCCGCGAGCCCGCCGACATGATCGTGCGGCACATCGCGTCCCAGACATCCATGAAGGACAGAGGGCCGGACGCATCCGCAGCCACCCCCTTGACCACCGCGCCGCGCGGGCGGATGGTGCTGAAATCATAGCCGATGCCGCCGCCCTGCTGCATGGTCAGCGCGGCCTCTTTCAGCATGTCGAAGATGCCGCCCATGCTGTCGGGGACCGTGCCCATGACAAAGCAGTTGAACAGGGTGACCGACCGGCCCGTGCCCGCACCCGCCAGAATCCGGCCTGCGGGCAGGTATTTGAAATCCTGAAGGGCTGAATAGAAGCGGTCTTCCCACAGCGCCGGATCGGCCTCGACGCGGGCCAGATCGCGGGCGACGCGGCGCCAGCTGTCCTCGACCGAGGCGTCGACGGGGGCGCCGTCCGCGTCCCGCATCCGGTATTTCATGTCCCAGATCTGTTCGGCAATGGGGGCAGCAAAGCGCGTCATCATGCGTCCTTCGGGATCAGGTGGCAACGGTCCCGGCCGGGGAAATCACGACGCGGGCGTCAGCCCAGCCTATCAGAGCCAAGACCCGCGCGCACGGCCTGCTGTGCCTTTTGCGCAAGGCTCTTGCGGGTCTCGCCCGCGACCGGCAGGGGCGCGTGCAGATGCACCACCACCCGCCCCTGCCTGCGCGCGGCCAGCACCGTCAGCAGATGCGGGCCAAGCGCCATCTCGGCCCACCAGCCGTAGAAACGCGGGTCGCGGCCCTCGGGGGCGTGATAGGCGACGCTCATCGGCTGGATCGCCAGACCCTCGGGCAATCCCCCATCCAGAAACGCCTGAAACAGCGTGGCCTTGAAGGGCAGCACCCGCAGCCCGTCGGTCGAGGTGCCCTCGGGGAAGAACAGCAGCCGGTGACCCGCGCGCAGCCGGGCCGAGAACTCATCGGCCTGCTGGCGGGCCAGACGCGGGTCGCGGGTCACGAAATGGGTGTTGGTCACGCGGGTCAGGATGTTGATGCCGGGCCAGCGCGCCACCTCGGCCTTGCTGACGAAGAAGACCGGCAGGGCGGCGTTCATCACCAGAATGTCCAGCCAGCTGGAATGGTTGGCCACGACCGCGCCGGGGCCGCGCATCGGCGCACCTGTCCGCTGCCATGACAGGCCGATGCAGGCCAGCACGAGGCGGCAGACGATCTGCACATGCGGGCCGGTCCACGGGCGGCGGGGGCCATGGATCAGGCGTTCGACCCCGCGCAAGGGCAGGATCAGCAGAACGCCCAGCAGCAGGATCAGCACGGCGGGCAGACCGCGCCGGATCACCCGCAGCCAGTCGCCCACGCCTTGCGGGCCGGGCAGATCGGGGGGCACGCCCTCGCGCCAGGTGGCGTCACGGCGTGCAGGATCGGGGCGGGGCAGATCAGGGCCCACCACATCAGGACCCGACACATCAGGGCGCGGCAGATCAGGGCGCGGCAGATCAGGGCGCGGCAGATCAGGGCGCGGCAGATCGGGCGCGCTCATGCGTTCAGCCGGCGGCTTTCGTAGAAATCGCGGTATTTGGCCGACATCTCCGCCGTGTCCATCATCAGAAACACATCGGTCGTGTTGAAGGCGCGGTCGATGAACGCCCCCTCGCCCACCAGACCGCCCAGCCGCAGATAGGCCTTGATCAGCGCGGGCATGGCGACCATCGCCTCGCGCCGGTCGACACGGTCAGGCGCGATCAGGTCCATGCGGTGATAGCCCTCGGCGCGCGCGACGGGGCGCAGGTCATCGGGCGCCAGATGGTGATGGTGCAGCCAGGCCAGCGAGGGCGCCAGCATCGGAATATCGGTGCCGTGAAAGCTGGCGACGCCGAACAGTATCTGGATCTTGTGCTCCAGCACGTAATCGGCCAGCGCGTTCCACATCAGATACATGGCGGCGCCGCCGCGATGCTCGGTATCGACGCAGGACCGGCCCAGTTCCAGCAGCGGGCGGCCACTGGCGCGCAGCGGGTCCAGGTCATATTCGCCGTCGCTGTAGAACCGCCCGAATTCCGCCGCCCGGTCGCCCGGCAGCAGCCGGTAGACGCCCACGACATGATCCAGCGAGGCGCAATCGCGGCGCGTGTCGATCAGGCAGAGATGATCGACGACCGGGTCGAATTCGTCGCATTCCAGCCGCGCATCGTGATCGACCATCGGGCCGGTGCCGCCCAGTTCCTCGACAAAGACGCGATAGCGCAGGCGCTGTGCGGCCAGCAGATCCTGCTCGGAGCTGGCCAGTCTGATCTGAAAAAAGGCGGGCTCTGCTCGGGACACGGGCGCTTTCATCCGGGTGCAATGTCGGGACTGTCTAGGAAAAGCGGTCCCTTATTGCAACACACCATCTGTCCGGGGGCCGCGCCGATGTCACGACGGGGTTGCATAATACAACCTGAGGTTGCATGACTTGACCAGAACAGACCGAGGTTACATGTCTTTGAAACGAACCACTTCCAGCATGATGCGCCGTCCGTCGATGACCTGCTTGCCGGCCTCGGTGAAATTCACCGTGATGCGGTCGCCGATGCGCGACTGCACCTGCCCTTCGCCCCATTCGGGCGCGCCGGGATGGCGCACGATCATGCCGGGTTCCAGAATATCGTTCACCGCAGGCTCCTTCTATGGCCGGACGGAAAGGTATCATCCATGAGCATGACGTCAAAGCCGCTTGCGGCGGGCGATCTGGCCGGGCTGGTCGGCGCGCGGCTGTGTCACGATCTGGTCTCGCCGCTTGGCGCGATCGGCAACGGGGTCGAGCTGTTGCAGATGTCGCCCGATTTTCCGGGCATCGCCGACAGCGCCGAGATGCGGCTGATCGCCGATGCGGTGGCCGCCGCGCGCGGGCGCATTCAGGGCTATCGCATGGCGTTCGGCATGGCGTCGGGCGATCAGCGCGTCAGCCATGCCGAATTGTCGCAACTGGTCGCAGGGATCTCGGCGCAGGGGCGGCTGCGGGTGCAGCTGGATGCCTGGGGCGATTTCGCGCGGGCCGAGACGCGGATGCTGCTGCTGGCGCTGATGTGTCTGGAGACCGCCCTGCCCTGGGGCGGGCAGGTGCTGGCGCTGTGCACCATGCCGGGCTGGCGGCTGGTGGCCGAATGCGACCGCGCGCGGCTGGACCCGGATCTGTGGGCCTGGCTGGACGGGCGGGCCGCCCCCCGCCTGCCGCAACCCTCCGAGGTGCAGTTCGCGCTGCTGGCCGAGGCCGCCACCGCCGCAGGCCGCCCCCTGCATGCCGAGATGGACGACAAAGGCGGCGAGATCAGGTTCTGATCGCGCCGCCTGATTTTCTGGCCTGCTGTTCTGGCCCGTTCTTCAGGCCCGGATGGTGCCGTCGCCGGTGACCAGGTATTTGAAGCTGGTCAGTTGCTCGGCCCCCACCGGGCCGCGCGCATGCATCTTGCCGGTGGCGATGCCGATTTCCGCGCCCATGCCGAATTCGCCCCCATCGGCGAACTGGGTCGAGGCGTTGCGCATCAGGATCGCGCTGTCCAGCCCGGCAAAAAAGCGCGCGGCTGTGGCGTCATCCTCGGTCAGGATCGCCTCGGTGTGCTGGCTGCCATAGCGGCGGATATGGGCGATGGCCGCGTCCACCCCGTCCACGGGCCGGGCGGCGATGATCATGTCCAGAAACTCCTGCCCGAAATCATCGGGCTGCGCCGGGACGGTGCCGGGGATCTGCAATTCCTCTGCCGCGCGCACCTCGACCCCCGCCGCCAGCAGATCGCCGATCAGCCCGTCGCCATGGCGCGCCAGATAGGCGCGGTCGATCAGCAGGCATTCGGCGGCGCCGCAGATGCCGGTGCGGCGGGTCTTGGCGTTCAGCACCACGCGCCGGGCCTTGTCGGGGTCCGCCGCCGCATCGACATAGATGTGGCAGATCCCCTCAAGATGGGCAAAGACCGGCACCCGCGCCTCTGATTGCACCAGCCCGACCAGCCCCTTGCCGCCGCGCGGGATGATCACGTCGATCAGCCCCTGCGCCTGCAACATCGCGCTGACCGCCGCCCGGTCGCGGGTCGGCACCATCTGGACCGCCGCCTCGGGCAGGCCCGCCGCGCGCAGCCCCTCGACCATGCAGGCATGGATCGCGGCACTGGAATGCAGGCTCTCCGAGCCGCCGCGCAGAATCACCGCATTGCCGGATTTCAGCGCCAGCGCCGCCGCATCGGCCGTCACATTGGGGCGGCTTTCATAGATCACACCGATGACGCCGATGGGCGTGCGCACGCGCTGGATATGCAGCCCGTTGGGCCGGTCCCATTCCGCGATCACCTGCCCCACCGGATCGGCCTGCCCCGCCACCTCGCGCAGCCCAGACGCGATTGCCACCAGCCGCGCCGGGTCCAGCCGCAGCCGGTCCAGCATCGCCTCCGACAACCCCCTGGTCCCCGCAAACTCCAGATCGCGCGCGTTGGCCTGCAGAATGGCCTGCTGCGCCGCCTCCACCGCATCGGCGGCGGCGGACAGCGCCTGCGATCTGGCCTCGGCTGGGGCCTGCGCCAGATCAATCGCGGCCGCACGGGCGGCGGTGCCAAGCGTCTGGATCAGGGTCTGAGCCTCGGTCATCTGGGTCATTCGGGTCCTCACAGGCTGTCACGTCATCGCCCCGACGGGCGGGCCCCCGTGAAGGGGTGTCCGCAGGGCGGTATAATCACCATGAAAGGAAAGGGGAAGAAGTGGCGCGGTTGACGGGGCTCGAACCCGCGACCCCCGGCGTGACAGGCCGGTACTCTAACCAACTGAGCTACAACCGCGCTTTTCTTCGGGCGAATGATGAGTTGTGGCGCGGTTGACGGGGCTCGAACCCGCGACCCCCGGCGTGACAGGCCGGTACTCTAACCAACTGAGCTACAACCGCCCAACTCATCCCC
>NZ_JBKBVD010000001.1:0-178115 GCF_046289755.1 Paracoccus sp. (in: a-proteobacteria)
GGCCGAACTGGTCGGCCCCGAGGCGGCGCCCTTTCCGCTGGACCCGCGCGCACTGCGCCTGACCGTGATCGGCGCGGATGAGGCGGTGGAAACGCTTGGCTGCCGCCTGACGCCCTAGGCGTCGCGCATCAGCCCCCGCCGCGCCGCCAGCGCAGCGCTGACCAGCACGACGACCAGCAGCAGCGCCACATAGACCGCCAGCGCCGCACCCACCGACCCGGCCACCGGCCACCAGCCCGGCAGTGCCAGCCCCAGCGCGGGCAGCAGCGTCACCGGCAGCAGCGTCAGCGCGAAGGCCAGCCCGGCGCCCGCGCAGGCCAGCCGGATCACCCCCGCCAGCGGCGAGGCACGCCTGCTGCGCGCGAACGCCTGCCGGGCGCGCCCGATATCGGCGCCGATGCCCAGAACCGCAGGCACGACCAGCAGCACGACCAGCATGCCAAAGCCCAGGCCATAGACCAGCGTGACCACCGTGGGCTTGAGAAACAGCGCCTGTGACGAGCGTTCATACAACAGCGGCGCCAGCCCCAGCACGGTGGTCGCCGTGGTCAGCAGCACCGGGCGGAACCGGTCGCAGACAGCCGCGATGATGGCCGGGCGCAATCCGCGCTGTTTTGCGTATTCGTCGATGGTCGAGATCAGCACGATCGAATCGTTGATGATGATCCCCGACATCCCGATCAGCCCCACGATCGAGAACATGGTCAGCGGCAATTGCCAGATATAATGCCCCCAGACCGCGCCGATCAGGCCAAAGGGAATGACCGACATCACCACCAGCGGCCGCGACCAGCTGGCAAAGATCCAGGCCAGCACCATGTAGATCCCGGCCAGCGCCAGCGCAAAGCCCAGCACGGCATCGCCCAGAAACTCCTGCTCCTGCTCGGCCAGCCCGGTGATGGTGTAGTTCACGCCGAATTCGGCCGCGATGGCGGGCATCAGATCCGATTGCAGCGCCTGCGTGATCTCGGCCGCGCGGGCCGGATCGTCATCGGACACATCGCCGGTGACCGAGATCATCCGCTCGCCATTCTCGCGGCGCACGACGGAAAAGCCCGCCGCCGTCTCGACCGTGACGATGTCGGCCAGTGGCACCCACTGCCCCGAGGCCGTGCGCATGACCATCCGGTCCAGAAAATCGCCGCGCCGTTCCTCTTGGGGCAACTCGACCATGATCGCGCCGCTGCGGGTGCCCACCGGGAAGGTCGCAGCCTCGATCCCGCCCAGGCGCTGGCGCAGCTCGCGCGCCAGCGCCTGGGTGGTGAACCCAAGCGCCTCGCCGCGCGCGGTCAGGCGCAGCGCCAGCTCGTCCTTGTCGTAGTCCATGCTGTCTTCCAGCGCAGAGACTTCGGGGAAGGCCGACAGGCGCTGCTTCAACGCCTCGGCGGCGTTCTTCAGCACGGTCGCATTCGCGCCGGACATGCGCACGGAAATCGCATCCCCCCCCGGCCCCGAGCGGAAGCCGCGGAAGCTGACCACCTCCAGCCGGGGATCGGTGGGCATCGCGTCCTGCAGGGCGGCCACGAATTCAAAGCTGGAATAGGGGCGGAAATCGGGGTCGATCAGCTCGATCTGCACGGCGCCCAGCAGATCGGCATCCTTGGTCTCGGCGCCGGGCAGGGGGCGGCCCGAATTGCTGCCCAGAAAGGTCATGGAATGGGTGATGGGGTTGATGCCGTATTCGGCCTCGTATTGCCTGCCTACGCCGTCCACCGCCTGCTGGACCGCATTCATCACCCGCACGGTATCGGCGCGCGTGGCTCCGGCCAGCATGGCGAAATTGCCGGTGACGCTGCCCTGTTCGGGTGCGTCAAAGAACCGCCACGGCACCTTGCCCGTGGCCAGCGTCGCCGCCGACCATGACAGCGCCACCACCGTCAGCGCCAGCGCCGGATAGCGCGCGACCAGCACCAGCCGCGCCAGCGGGCGCACCACGCGGGCGATGAAGCGGTCCAGCCAGCGGTTCACGAACACCGAGGGCCTGTCATACCACCGCTCTTTCGCGGAATTGGCCAGCGCATGGGCCATGTGGTTGGGCAGCACCAGAAAGCATTCGACCAGCGAGGCGATCAGCACCATGATCACGGTCCAGGGAATATCGGCCACCATATTGCCGAACCGCCCGCCGATCATCACCAGCGCGGCGAAGGCGATCACCGTCGTCAGGGTCGAGGACACGACCGGCGCCGCCATCCGATAGGCCGCCCGCTCGGCCGCGACCATCGGCGGCTCGCCCAGCTTGCGGTGGCGGAAATCGGCATGCTCGCCCACCACGATCGCATCGTCGACGATGATCCCCAGCGTCAGGATCAGCGCGAACAACGAGATCATGTTGATCGTCATGCCCGCCGCATACATCAGCGCCACGGCGGCCAGCAGCGCCGCCGGAATCCCCGCCGCGACCCAGATCGCAGTGCGCGCGTTCAGGAACAGAAACAGCAGGCCCAGCACCAGCGCCAGCCCCAGCATCGCATTGTCCAGAAGCAGCGTCAGCCGCCCCGAAATCTGTTCGGCCCGCGCGCGGACCAGATCCATCTGCACGCCCGCGGGCAGCGAGGGTGCCATCTGGGCCACCACCGCCTCGACATCGCGCTGCATGCCGATGGCATCGCCCGAGGCGCTGCGTTCGACCCCCAGCATCACCGCCGGGTTGCCGCCCACGAAATAGGCGGTGTTGCGGTCGATGCCGCTGGCGCGGACATCGGCCACATCGCCCACGGTCAGCTGCGTGCCATCGGGCTGCGCCTTGAGGACAAGCGCCGCAACCGCCGCCGGATCGCGCGTCTCGGCCCCCGTGCGCACCCGCGCCGCCCCCGAGGCCACGTCGCCCGCAGGCGTCGGCGCTGCGGCGGCAGTGATCACCTGCGCCACCTGCTCCATCGTCAGGTCGTGGCGGACCAGATCGCTCATCCGGATCTCGACCAGCGTTTCGGGGGCGCTGAGGCCGCTGACGCTCAGCCGGGTCACGCCGCGCGCATAAAGCCGGTTCGACATGTCATCGGCAATCCGGCCCAGCTGGTCCAGACCCAGCGGCCCCGAGATCACCACATCGGCCACCCGGTCGCGCCAGGCCCGGCGGCTGATCTGCGGGTCTTCGGTGCCCTCGGGCAGGGTGCCCGCCGCACTGATCGCCGTCTCGATTTCCGCCATGGCGCGGGACATGTCCCAGCCCGGCTCGAATTCCAGCCGCACACGGGCCGAGCCCTGCGTGGCCTGCGAGGTGGTCAGGGCCACGCCCTCGACCCCCATCAGCGCAGGCTCCAGCACGGCGACGACGGACTGGTCGACATCATCGGCGCCGGCGCCGTCCCAGCGGACGTTGACCTCGATTTCCTGCACGACCGTATCGGGGAAGAACTGCGCCCGCAGCTTGGGGGCGCTGTAAAGCCCCGCCACGACCATCACCGCCAGCACCAGATTGGCCAGCGTGCGGTGGCGCACGAACAGCGACAGCATGCCCCGGCTCTGGCCGCCCTGCCCCTCAGCCACGGCCCGCGCCCCCGTCACGCAGCGCCTGCTGGCCTGCCGCCGGGCCGCGCGCATCCTCTGCCTGCGGTGGTGCATCCACCTCTTGCACGCGGATGCCGGTGCCCAGTTGCGGCGCGCGTTCGGCCACGATCCGCGCGCCCGACAGCGAGGCGGGCACCGCGATCACCAGATCGTCGCCCTGACGGCGCAGCACCTCCACCGGGGCGGAAGACAGCCGCCCCTCGGCATCAGCAACCAGCACCGCCCCATCGCCGCCCACCGCCGTCGCCGGGATCAGCGCCGCCCCCGCCAGCACGGGTTCGGTGATCCGCACCCGCACGAAATCGCCGGGCCGCAGGGCCGAGGCCCCTGCCGTCAGCCGCGCAAAGACCAGCCGCCCCGTGCCCCCTTCGGCCACCGAGGCCGCCGCGCGGTCCAGCTCCGCATCGGCGGTCAGCTGGCCCGATGTTCCGTCCAGCAGCACGGTGACCGGAATGCCGTCAATCGTGCGGCCCTGCGCCAGAAGGCGCGCGAACTGGTCCAGCGACAGCGGGATCTGCACCTCCAGCGCATCGGGGTCGATGATCGTGGCCAGTTGTTCGTTCACGCTGACCAGCCCGCCCTGCACCGCGCTGATCGCGGTCACGCGCCCGTCAAACCCCGCGCGCAATTCGGTATCATCCAGCGCCCGGCGCGCCTCGGTCAGCGCAATCTCGGCCCGGCGCAGGGCGTTTTCGGCGGCGGTCACGGCGCTTTCGGCATCAGCCAGCGCGGCGCGGCGCGAAATCACGGCCTGCTCGGCGGTCGAGGCGGCCAGTTCGGCGGTTTCGCGGTCGGTGCTGGTGCCAAGGCCGCGACCCGACAGATCCTGCTGGCGGCTGACCGCGGCCTGACGCAGATCGAACTGACGTTCGGCGGCGGCCAGATCCTCGGCGGCAATGGTGACGCTGCGACGGCGGTCGGCCAGCGTGCCCTGCGCGTCGTCACGCTCGGCCTCGCGGCTGTCCAGTGCCGCCTGCGCCGCCTGCGGGTCGATGCGCAGCAGCACCTGACCGGCGCGCACCTGACCGCCCTCCTGCATGGCGGGGTCCAGATAGACGACCTGACCCGAGGCGCCCGCCCGCAGCTCCAGCTGCCGCCGCGACTGGATCGAGCCAAAGACCTGCATGACCGGCTGCACCTCGGCGGCGTCAACGCTCAGCAGCCGCGCGGTATAGACCTGCTCAGCGGGCGCCCGGCCCGGAGGCCCCCCGGCGCTGCGCTGCTCAAGCGCCTGCCAGAACAGGAACACCGCCAGAAACAGCAGCCCGATCGTCAGGAAAGTCAGGAACAGCCCGGCAAGGCTGCGCGTCAGGAATCGCATGCGTACAGGTCCAATCGTGGGACGTTCCGGTTAGCGCATGATGCGGAAACGAAACCTAAACGGAAAGGGCTTCCAGCTTTTCGGCCAGCGACAACAGGTCGCTCCAGGCCTCGCGCTTGGCGGCCGGGTTGCGCAGCAGATAGGCCGGGTGCGTCATCGGCAGCGCGGGGCGTCCGAACGCCTGCACCCACTGGCCGCGCAGCCGCAGAATGCCGCGCTTTGACAGCGCCGCCTGACAGGGAATATTGCCCATCAAAACGATCAGATCCGGGGCGGCCAGCTCGATATGGCGACGCAGAAAGGGCAGGCTCACGGCAATTTCATCGGCCTGCGGGTCGCGATTGCCCGGCGGGCGCCATGTCAGCACGTTGCAGATATACAGCGCGCGTTCCGCATCGACCGAATCGCGGGCCAGCCCGATGGCCCCGAACATCCGGTCCAGCAGCTGCCCCGCCCGGCCCACGAAAGGGCGGCCCTGCCGGTCCTCTTCGTCGCCCGGCGCCTCGCCCAGGATCAGCACCCGCGCCTTCGGATTGCCATCGGCAAAGCAGAAGTTCCGCGCGCCCTTTTTCAGGTCGATCCCGTCAAACCCCTCCTGCGCGGCGGCCAGCGCCTCCAGCGTCGCGGCATGCGCGGCCAATGCCTCGGCCTCGGCCAGCCTGGCGGTCAGATCACCCTCGTCATCGACCGGCGGCACCACGGGCGCAGGTGCGGGCGCCACCGGCGCGGCCACCCGCGCAGGCAGGTCGAACCGGTCAACGGGGGCGTCCAGCAGCGGCGTGTCAGCACCCATCTCAAGCTGCCATTCCAGCAGCGCCAGCGCCGTCTCGCCGTCCAGCGCGAATCCCTGATATGTCGGCTGTTCCATCACGGCGCGACGCTAGGCCCTGCGGCGGCCCTAGTCCACCACCAGCATATAGCCGGTCCCGCGCACGGTCTGCAAAAAGCGCGGCTCGCGGGGGTCGGGCTCGATCTTGCGGCGCAGGCGGGTGATCTGCACGTCGATGGCGCGTTCGCTGTTTTCGCCGTCATCGCCGGTGCCGCGGCCCAGATCGTCGATCAGCTCGGCGCGGCTGACCGGCTGGCCCCGGCTGGCGGCCAGACGCCGCAGCAGCGCCGCCTCGGTCCCGGTCAGGCGCAATGGCGCATCGCCCTGCCACAGATCGCCCTTTTCGGTATCATAGCGCAGCGGCCCCAGCGTCAGGAACTTGGGCTGGGTGACCTCGGCCACCGGCACCCGGCGCAGGATCGCGGCGATCCGCAACAGCAATTCGCGCGGCTCGAACGGCTTGGCCAGATAGTCATCGGCGCCGCTTTCCAGCCCGCTGATCCGGTCCTCGGTCTCGCCGCGCGCGGTCAGCAGCAGGATCGGCGTCTCGATCCGGCGCCGGCGCAGATCGCGGGTCAGCGCCAGCCCATCCTCGCCGGGCATCATCACATCCAGTACGATCAGATCGAATTCCAGCCCCGCCAGCAGCCGCCGCGCCTGCGCCGCATCCTGCGCCGAGGTGACCATATAGCCGCTTTTGCGCAGGAATTTCCCCAGCAGCGCGCGGATACGTTCGTCATCATCGACAATCAGCAGATGGGCATCGGGCGCGGTCATGGGGCTCTATCGGTCCTCGGGCAGGTCTTTCAGCGCCTGATACTGCGCCCGCGTCTCGGGGTCCATCATCGCTTCCAGAACCTGACGGAAACCCGCCACCGCCTGCGGCCCGGCCTGACGGTAAGCGGCCCGCATCCGCGCCCGCTGCGCCTCGGACAGGCGGCGCTCCAGCGTGGTGCCCTGCGTGGTCAGGAACAGCTGCCGTTCGCGCCGGTCGCGCCTGCCGATGCGGCTTTCGACAAGGCCGTCGTCGATCAGCGTGCGCAGGACCCGGTTCAGCGATTGCTTCGTCACGCCCAGAACCGCCAGCAGCGCGGTCACCGTCAGCCCCGGATCGCGGTTGACGAAATGCAGCGCCCGGTGATGGGCGCGGCCATAGTCCAGATCGGCCAGGATCATGTCGGGATCAGCGGTAAAGGCGCGATAGGCAAAGAACATCGCCTCGATCCCGCGGCGAAGCTGGTCGTCGGTCAGAAACAGCAGATCCTCGCCCACTCTCGCCTGAATCCGCGCCTTTTCCTGCATTCTCAAGACCCTTCACCGGTAAATCGCCGATATGGCAGCGTTGTTGACTTTCTAACCGCTGATTGCTAGCCGTCAAGCATCTTGCGTAACAAATGGACTGTTCTGCCCTGTCACGCGCAAGAATCATGCAGGATGGGCGGCGGAGGATGAATGACATGACGGCGGCTTACGACGATCGCGACGGCTGGATCTGGATGGACGGGCAACTGGTCGAATGGCGCGATGCCAAGGTGCATATTCTGACGCATGCGATGCATTATGCCAGCTCGGTCTTCGAGGGCGAGCGGTGCTATGACGGCAAGATCTTCAAAAGCCATGAACATTCGCTGCGCCTGATTGAATCGGGACGCCTGCTGGACATGCCGGTCCCCTACAGCGCCGACCAGATCGACGCCGCGAAAGAAGAGGTCCTGCGCGCCAACGGGTTGGACAATGCCTATCTGCGCGTGGTCGCATGGCGCGGCTCGGGGCCGGATATGGGCGTCTCGGCGGCGCGCAACCCGGTGCGCATGGCGGTCTGTGCCTGGGAATGGGGCAGCTATTACGGCGATGCGAAATGGCAGGGCGCGAAGCTGGACGTGGCCAAGTGGAAACGCCCCTCGCCCGACACGATCCCCACCGCCGCAAAAGCCGCAGGCCTCTACATGATCTGCACCATGTCCAAACATGCCGCCGAGGCCAAGGGCTGCTCGGATGCCCTGTTCATGGACTGGGAGGGCTATGTCGCCGAGGCCACCGGCGCCAATATCTTTTTCGTGCGCGATGGCGAAATCCACACGCCTCTGGCCGACCGTTTCCTCAACGGCATCACCCGCCAGACCATCATCGCCATGCTGAAAGACAAGGGCTTCACCGTCCACGAGCGCCGCATCCTGCCGGACGAACTGGCAAGCTTCAGCGAGTGCTGGCTGACCGGCACCGCCGCCGAGGTGACCCCGGTGGGTCAGATCGGCGACTGGCATTTCCAGGTCGGCCAGATCACCCGCAAGGTCGCCGAAGACTATGAGGCCCTCGTGCGCGCCTGAACGGCAGAAGGGGGCTCTGCCCCCATCGCTTCGCGATTCCCCCGGGATACTTGAAGACCAAAGCAGGAGCAGGGTTTGCGCCTGCTTTGGTCGGAAAATATCCTCGGGGGGAAAAGCGCGCAGCGCTTTGGGGGGCAGACAGCCCCCCTTTTTGCGGCACGGCCCAGACGTCTCAGCTCAGGCGGCCCCGCAGAATACGAGCGAATTCCACCGCCTTGCGGTTCTCACCGGTCCGGGCCTTGGGGCGCGCCAGCAAGGCCAGAACAGACGGGTGCAGACCCGACTGCCGTTCCTGCCGGATGAATTCGCGCAAGCGGGCGTTCGAGTTGCTGCGCGGCTGGTCGATCAGATGACGTTGCATGTTCAATCCTCCTGTCCTCCCCTCAATATAGGGCCGGACCGGACTAATTGAAACCCGTCACGCGGCCTTGATGCCCTGGGCGGCGGCCAGAACGGCGTGCAGCGCGACCGGATCGTCATTCGCGCGCAGCTTGCTGCGCAGATCCGCGTCGCGCAGCGTGCGCGAGACCAGCGCCAACGCCTTCAGGTGATCGACGCCTCCGGTTTCGGGCGCCAGAAGCGCAAAGACCAGATCGACCGGCTGCCGGTCCACCGCATCGAAATCCAGCGGCTTTTCCAGCCGCAGGAACAGTCCCGCGACCTTGTCCAGCCCGTGCAGGCGTGCATGCGGCAGCGCCACGCCCTGCCCCACGCCCGTCGGCCCAAGGCTTTCGCGTTCCTGCAGGGCGTCCAGCACCTCGGGGGCGGTCAGGCCGTATTCGGCCTGCGCAACCTCGGCGAGTTCCTGAAACAACCTCTTTTTCGAGGTGACCTGACCCAGTGAGCGCACGGCTCCGGGCCTGAGGATTTCGGCAATCTGCATCTGGTCGCGTCTTTCCCAAGATATGCGCCCCCGCCGCAGGCGACGGGGGCGTTTCACTTTTCCGCGGCGTTGCGCAGACCGGCCGTCAGCCGTTCCCGCGCGGGTCGATCCAGCCCACATTACCGTCATCGCGGCGGTGGACAACGTTGACGCCGCCATGTTTCTCGTTGCGGAACACCAGAAGCGGCGTCCCTGCCAGTTCCATCTGCATCACTGCATCCCCAACCGACAATGTGGGAACACGGCTTTCCATCTCGGCGATGATGATGGGTTCAAGGCTTTCGGCCGTCGATTCCCAGTCATCCTCTTCAGCGGCCAGCACATAGCTGCCGGCATCGCCAAAGGCAACCGGCTCGACACGTGCCTTGTGATGATCCTTGAGGCGGCGCTTGTAGCGGCGCAGCTGCTTGTCCATCCGCTCGCGGCAGGCCTCGAAGGCGGCATAGACCTCGTTTGCGGCGCCCCGCGCCTGCACCGTCAGCCCGGTGGACAGATGCACAACCGCATCGCAGGTGAACTGATGAGCGTCTTTCGAGAAGGTGACCGTCGCATCGGTGGGGCGCTGAGAGTATTTCTCGATCGTCTCGCCCAGTTCGGATTTGACATGCGTGGTCAGGGCATCCCCGACGTCGATATGTTTTCCGCTGATCGTGTAGCGCATCATGTCTCCTCTTCGGTTGCCCGTCCCCTCAGGGCGTGCCCCGCGCACACGGGGCGCAACGGGACGGGGTGCGCGCGGCAGGGTTGATTCACCGCTGCTGCATATTTCAATTTGGTGACAGAGCGCCCGCACTGTCAACGGGCTGACACGGCGGCGTGATCAAAAATCGGACAACCCATCCGCGAGTCCGCCGAGCGGCCCGCCCTCAGGCAAGACGAAAGCTGTCGCCCAGATAGACCTCGCGCACGCGGGGATCGGCCACGATCTGATCGGTGGTGCCCGACATCAGCACATGCCCGTCATGCAGGATATAGGCGCGGTCCACGATCCCCAGCGTCTCGCGCACATTGTGATCGGTGATCAGCACGCCGATGCCGCGCGATTTCAGCGCATGGACCAGCCCGCGGATCTCGCCCACCGCGATCGGATCGACGCCCGCGAAGGGCTCGTCCAGCAGCAGAAAGCTGGGATCCGAGGCCAGACAGCGCGCGATCTCGGCCCGCCTGCGCTCGCCCCCCGACAGGGCCAGCGCCGGGGCGCCGCGCAGATGGGTGATCGAGAAATCGGCCAGCAGTTCCTCCAGCCGGTCGCGGCGGTGGCGCGGATCGTCCAGCGCCACCTCCAGCACCGCCATGATGTTCTGCTCGACCGTCAGGCCGCGAAAGATCGACATCTCCTGCGGCAGATAGCCGATGCCCATGCGCGCGCGGCGGAACATCGGCAGGCGGGTCGCGTCCTGCCCGTCGATGATCACCTGCCCCGCATCGGGCGTGACCAGCCCGGCGATGCAGTAAAAGCAGGTCGTCTTGCCCGAGCCGTTGGGCCCCAGCAGCGCCACCACCTCGCCCCGCCGCAGATCGACCGAGACCTCGCGGATCACCAGCCGGTTGCGATAGGATTTGCGCAGGTTGCGGACCTGCAGCCCGCCCTGTCCGGTGACGTCCTGATGCCGCATCAGTTGCCGCCCGGTTGCAGGATGGTGCGCACCCGGCCCGCCACCTCGGCGGCGCCGGTGGCCAGATCGACCACCATCCTGTCACCGGTCAGCACATTCGCGCCCTGTGCCAGAACCACATCGCCGGTCAGCGTGACCTGCCCCGCCTCGACATCATAGACCGCCTCGGCCGCCTCGGCGGCATCCTCGCCCGAGACCAGCGTGACATCGCCCACCGCCCGCAAGGCGCGGATGCGGTTCTGCCCGCCCTCGCCATAGGTCACATGCACGGTCGCGGCAGACAGGCGCATCTCGCCCTGCCCGATCACCACATTGCCGGTAAAGACGGCGCTGCCATCGGCCTGATTGACCGACAGATTGTCGGCGGCCACCTCGACCGGGGCACTGGTATCGGCGCGCATGCCGCCGAATGTCATGTTCTGCGCCAGAGCAGGCAGGCCCGTCATGGCAACAATGGCAAGGATCAGCAGGGGGCGGGTCATCGCAGGCATCCTTTCGCGGCTCAGGGCTGGTATATCAGACGGACACCGCCAGAGAAATTCAAGACCGCAGCGCCCTCGGGCACGGCATCATCGGCGGGCACCAGACGCATGGCGCCTGCGGCGATCCGCCCAAAGGGCGCCTCGGCCTCGACCCCGTCACCGGCGGTGATCTCGGACCGGTCGGTGGCGGCATCAATGCGCGGCGCCTGCATCTGCCAGCCGGTGCTGGTGGTCATCCGCACGCCCCCCGCCAGCGACACCCGCCCATCCGCCAGCCCGCCCTCGGGCGCCGCCAGATCCGCGGCCAGCCCATCGGCGCGCTGCCAGTCCAGCCGCAGATCGGCGGCGCGCCCGCCCCCGCTGCCCGGCGCAGCAGAGCTGGCCTGCAAGGTCAGCCGTGCCCCGTCCTCGGTCACTGTCGCATAATCGGGCGCCACCAGCCGCGGATCGCGGGCCATGGCCTCGGCATCGACCTCGGCATAGGGGATGCGCGAGGTGGCATCCGGCTCGCGCGAGAACAGGAACAGCGTCGACAGCAGCGCCAGCGCCAGCAGCGGCAGAATCACGCGCAACGAGCGGACGATGCGGGTCCGGGTCATGGCCTAGACCAGCCCGGCGCGCAGACAGTCATGGATATGCAGGATGCCCACCGGGCGCGCCTCCTCGACCGCGAACAGACAGGTGATCTTGGCGGCCTGCATCTCGGCCAGCGCGGTGGCGGCCAGGGCATCGGGTGCAATCACGCGCGGGCTGGCGGTCATCACCTCGCGGGCGCGCCGCGACAACAGCCCGTCCATATGCCGCCGCAAATCGCCATCGGTGATGATCCCGGCCAGATGCCCCTTGGCATCCATCACCCCGGTCACACCATAGCCCTTCTGGCTGATGACCAGCAGTGCCTCGGACATGGGCGCGTCCTCGGCCACCAGCGGCAGATCGCGGCTGGCCAGATCGCCCACCTTCGCCAGCAGCGCCCCCAGCTTGCCCCCCGGATGAAAGGTGCGGAAATGCTCGGGCGTAAAGCGGCGATGCTCCATCAGCGCAATCGCCAGCGCATCGCCAAGCGCCAGCGTCATCGTGGTCGAGGTCGTGGGCACGATGCCGATGCCACAGGCTTCCTCGGCCTGCGGCAGCACCAGCGCCACATCCGCCTGCCGCAACAGGGTCGAACCGGGCCGCGAGGCCACGCCCACCAGCGGGATCTTGAACCGCCGCGTATGCGCGATCAGATCGGCCAGCTCCGGCGTCTCACCACTGTTGGACAGGACCAGCGCCAGATCTGCCCCGGTCACCATGCCCAGATCGCCATGGCTGGCTTCGGCCGGATGCACGAATTGTGCCGGCGTCCCGGTCGAGGCAAAGGTCGCCGCAATCTTGCGCCCGACATGGCCCGACTTGCCCATCCCCGAGACGATCACCCGCCCGCGCACCGCCAGAATCAGCTCGACCGCCCGGGAAAAACCGTCCCCCAGCCCTGCCGACAGCGCCTCAAGCCCGGCAATCTCGACGCCGATCACCCGCCGCGCCGTCTCGATGTAATCAGCCACGCGCCCGCTCCTGCTTTGGTCCCAAAAATATCCTCGGGGGGTCCGGGGGGCGAAGCGCCCCCGGTCACCGCCCCCGGCAAGGTCCACCACCCTCCGGCGCCAGTGCCGACAAACTCAGTGCCGGAAAATATCGCTCTCGTCGCTCCAGCCCAGCAGATCCAGATGGGCACGCGCGGGCAGAAAGTCAAAACACGCCTGCGCCAGCCCCAGCCGGTTCTCGCGCTTCAGCCGCTCTTCCAGCGCCTCTTTCAGCTTGTGCAGATGCAGCACGTCGGATGCGGCATATTCCAGCTGCGCATCGGTCAGATCCGCGGCGCCCCAGTCACTGGTCTGCTGCTGCTTGCTGACATCGACGCCGACCAGTTCCTGCAACAGATATTTCAGCCCGTGCCGGTCGGTAAAGGTGCGCACCAGCCGCGAGGCGATCTTGGTGCACCACACGGGCGAGGTCACCACCCCAAACGCATTTTCTAGCGCCGCCACGTCAAAGCGCCCGAAATGGAACAGCTTCAGCACCTTGGGATCGGTCAGCAGCTTCGTCAGATTCGGCGCCTCGGTCTGGCCACGGTCGATCTGGACCAGATGCGCCTCGCCATCGCCTGCCGACATCTGGACAAGGCACAGACGGTCGCGGCGCGGGTCCAGCCCCATCGTTTCGGTGTCGATGGCGACGACGGACCCAAGGTCCAGATCGTCGGGTAGGTCATTGGGGTAAAGATGGATGCTCATCGCCTGCTCTGCCTCGGACTTGGCGCAAGGGGCGGCGGCCCCCTGCTTTCGCCCCCCTCTGACCAGAAACCGGGGCGCCGTTCCAGCGAAAATCCGGCCCGACGCGGCGGCAGACCGGGCAAACGCCGCCCGACACAGCAAAAAGCCCCCGAAGCTGCTGCTTCGGAGGCTTTTTATAGTGGTGCCCAGGAGATGCAAGGAACCCTAATCCCGCCCGCTCCTATGCTGTCTCAAGGAGAGCCATTACCTTTTGAAGTAGAAGAGTTTTGATGTCTCATTCCGCACTATCGAATATCATCTCCCCCCATGTCATCCTATACTCAAAGGTGGATAGAAGGGTGGATTGACCGACGATGCGTGCTACCAACAAACTCACGGCCAAAGGCGTTGCTGCGGCGGCTCCGGGCAAACATTCTGACGGCGGCGGACTGTGGCTTTTCAAGCGCTTCGATGGCGGAGCACAGTGGTTTCTCAGAATCACCGTCCACGGTCGGCGCAGGGAGATGGGTCTTGGCTCTTTCCCAGCCGTGAGCCTAGCAGAAGCACGCCGTAAGGCTGAGGAAGCCCGCGCAAAAGTGCGAGAGAACGTTGACCCCATCAAAGACCGTGAGCGCCAGCGACGTGAGGCAGCGCGTAACTTGCACCTCTTCAAGGACATTGCCCAAGACGCATTCGAGAGCCGGAAGGCCGAGTTGAAGGGCGACGGCATTCCGGGACGATGGTTTAGCCCTCTGGAAATTCATGTCCTGCCAACATTGGGGAAAGTTCCCGTCGCGGAAATAGATCAGATCGACATCCGCGATACCTTAGCTCCCATCTGGCATGTTAAGGCCGAGACTGCGCGCAAGGCGCTCAACCGCATCGGCATCTGTATGAAGCACGCCGCTGCCTTGGGCTTACCGGTCGATCTGCAAGCGCCCGAGAAGGCCCGCGCGCTCCTTGGCAAACCTCGTCACAAGGCCGCGAACATCCCTGCCCTCCCATGGCAGGATGTCCCCGCTTTCTACGCTAGCCTCAACGATGGCAGCGTAACGCATCTGGCACTTAGGCTGCTGATCTTGACCGGCGTTCGTTCCGGGCCGCTGCGGCACCTGCATGAGAGCCAGATAGAAGGGAATGTATGGACCATCCCCGGCGAGAGTATGAAGGGTCGCCGAGACACCACGCCGGATTTCCGCGTTCCTCTGGTGCCAGAAGCGCTGGAAGTCATCGAACAGGCTCGACGCTTCGTCCGCGACGGGTTCCTGTTCCCCAGTGTGCGAAAAGGTGTGATCTCTGACGCGACGATGGCGCGCTATATGGAACGTCAGGAGATGGTAGCTCGCCCTCACGGTTTCCGAACCAGCCTGCGCGTGTGGCTAGCTGAAGCAACCGACGCACCGCACGAAGTTGCGGAAACGATGCTTGCCCATTCTGTCGGCAGTGCCGTTGAAAGAGCGTATCGCCGAACAGACTACCTTGAACAGCGCAGAGCCCTGTCAATGCGCTGGGCGGATCATGTCACGGGGAAATCAGGAAAACTCCTTCAGCTAGCGAGCGCACAATGAGCAAGACTTCCTCTCCATCGGTGCAACCGGTTGCAAAAGCGGCCTCGCACGCCCCAGAAACCCCGAACGATAAGGCGCATGAGGATGTCCTGATGGATGCAATGGGCTTCGAAACCCGGGTAGAGTTCATCCTCGACGGGCGCGCGCAGTCCGTAAGAAATAGGCTTCCCCCCGGCACAGACCGATTTACTGACACACGCCAAAAGCTGGAGTCGCTGCTTGGAAAGGGTGGAACTGTCCCGTCCTCGGTGGGAAACATCGCCCGTGACGCGCTAAAATATCTGGTTGCTGCCGAGAAAAATCTTGCGCAGCTTCCGAAGGAATATCAGGAAATTGGTCGCAGAATCCTCAATTCGGCATGGCAGGCAGGCGCCCACGGGACCGAAGCATCTCTCCGTGACAATGGCTTAAAAAATGCCCGAAGCGGACAAGAGTCATCCAACGGCGGAAAAAGGGGACGGCATGGGAACGCCCGGAAGAGGAGGCGTTTGTGCGCCGTAGAGAACCGCATACTTAATAAGGTCGCCAAAAAACTTGAGGAAGAAAGACGGTTGGCGGGTCACATAACGCTAGTCGAAACACTGCCGCACGTTAACCTGACCGAGTTAGTGCAAGAAATTCTTATAGAAGAAAAAGATAAGCGCCCCCATAATGAGATCAACAACCTGACAGCCCGGACGAGGCGAGCCGTTAGGAATGACTCCATTTCCGATTTCCTCGGAGACACCTAAACCATAAACTCCTCTCCCAATCCATTTCGCTCCAATAGATAGCTTTCTAACGTTTGGGGCAAACGAATGTTAGATACATTTTACATGCAGGACACCATGATTCAACATGATCCTAGATAAGAAGAATCAGGAGCATGTTATGCCGTCCCATCTATCACAGAAAAAACTCGCCTCTGTCCGCGACGCCGCTGAATATTACGGCGTCGGTACGTCCACCCTATGGCGTTGGCTTCAGCAGGGCCTGATCCCGGAGCCGGTCCGTATTGGCGGACGCACTTTTTGGGAGGTCGAAGTGCTGGAACAGCACCTTTCCGATCTTCGCGCGAAAGCCACGTCCAATTAGAAGCCCCGACCAGCGCGGGGCTGGACGGGGCAGTCTCTGACAGTTCATTGAGATAGTATCCCGACACCCTGCGCCTTCCAAGAGGAAACGCATAATGACCTATGGTAAGTATCGCCATGGGGTGCAGCACTATATTGCGCGCAATCCCGATGACAAAGATAATAAATCCTCTATGGCCTCACTCCCGTGCAACCGGGAACGCGATGTATTGGATAGGCTGATTTCCGCAGGTGCAACTGGTTGCACGTTCTTTGACAACTCCGCTCCACGCTGGGCATCCAGCATCTTCCGGCTTCGCAAGCGTGGTGTCGACATCCATACGGAGATGGAGCCTCATTCCGGAAAGCACGCTCGGCATCTCGTGCTTTCCGAAGCTATCTATGTTGGGGAGAACAAAAATGGGGCGTGACCGAAAGAACGAGAACCGGCAAGAAAAATGGACAAAACTGCACCTTAACACGATGCGCACAGAAGCGTGGAAGGCGCTGCCGCGGGTCGCCCAAGCTCTTTATCCTTGGCTTCTTTTAGAATGGAGCGGTCCCAAGGGTAACAACAATGGCAAAATCCGCCTGTCTGTAAGAGACGCTGCGAAATGCATGGGTTGCGCAATCAATACGGCGTCGAATGCATTTCACGACCTTCAGGCAAAGGGCTTTATATGCATTACGGAGGGAGCGCGCCTAGGCGTTGGAGGTGAAGGCAAGTCACCCTCCTATGAAATTACGGAACTCGCCATGCCGGGCGCGGCGTCAGGCCGGAAGCTCTACAAGAACTGGTCCTCCGGCAATGACTACCCTGTCACGAAAGCACAGATCGCCAACACGGCTGGGAACAACGGGAAGAAAAAAGCCCGTCATCAGAATGAAGACAGCACTGTCATCAAAATGACGACGTATCAGAAACGCACGTCATCAAAATGATGACAGGACGTATCAAATATAGGGACCTTTGGCCCCGTTTCCGTGTGCCGCACGTCGCAGATTTGATGACATCCTTATCTACCACGTGGGGGTGGGATTGGCTGTGCCCTCTCGCGCTCAAAAAAATGAGGACTTTGAATACAAAAAACACTACTCGCGGTGCCGCACAGGCACCGCCCGCCGAAGGCGGCGCCCAATTCGCGACGCGAACAATGCCGGTATCACTGTGAGACTGGAGGGGTGCCAAACTGGCGCACCCGCAGTGCACGTAAGGGAATGATCCTTCCTCATTCCACTGCGCGCGTCGGATGCGGACAAAAACTCGGCTGCCCTCCCCTCTGCACAATCCTTAGAACGCGAACCCTGACTGTGCAGAGCGCCGGGCAGAGGCATCTACCCCCCTGACATGGAGAATACCCCTATGACCGCATTCCTCGCCATCGCCCACCTTGCCCTCGGCCTGTTCTGGTGGCATCGCATCGTCATCTCCGGCCCAGCGTCAGACCAACCCGAAGAATTGCGCAAAGACCTGATCGAAGCCGACGCCCGGAGTGATGTCGCGCTGCTTGTCGCCAAGGGCACGTTCATTCTCCTGTGGCCACTGGCGCTGGCGTACGGCTTGCTGTCAGCGCGCCTGAACTGAGTTGCAACCGGTTGCACCAGCAGTGGCACTCAACGTGCCCTGCTTCAGCAGTGCAAGTCCAAGCACACTTTGCAGTCCGGCGATCAATGTCCCGCCCGGTCAAGCAATGAGAAGTGCAAGCAGAATTACCCAGTCATTTCTTGACCCGGCGCAGGGAATTGGTTAACTCTAGGGAAATAATAGATAAATTCTCGATGGTTGTCCTTGGCAGTTGAGCGATTTCGATGCTCGGATGCTGGGGTTATATAACGACACACTGTCCGAGAAGACAGGGAACAAGGACGCACCATGGCTGCTTTTGAAACCCTGATGGGTGATTTTGAAGCTACGAAGGAAAGCCGTGTTGCTTTTGGGTCGGTCAATCTCAGCCCTAAGGGAACGAAATCCGTCTGGAAGCAGGTCAAATACCCGCTCGCAGACATCAAGATTATCGAACTGATTGATAGCGAGACGGAGCGCACCATTGGGAGGACACTTGGCTGGGCTGTTGCTGGCGCAGTGGTCGCTGGCCCTCTGGGCTTGATCGCGGGCTTTGCTGGGAAACGTTCCGAAGTTAGGTTTGCCTGCCAGTTCAAGGATGGGAAGCGATTTCTCGGAGCGATGTCGCCACGGGCTTTTCGCAAGCTGACGAAACCTATGGTGCTTGATGGGCGCTTTGACCCAGATGCCAAAGGCTCTCGTATCCTGAAGGAGCTTGCGGAGCAGCCCAACCGCACCCATGCAATGGATTGTAGCCTTGCCGCAGACGTCCCAAATGCGGAGGTGCAAAAAGGGGAAGTTGAGGTAAACAGGGATGCCAATGGCACCCTCGGTTCAACTGCAAATGGCAGGCCCGCGCGGAGGATTTCGCAGATACTGGGATTAGCGCTGGGCCTACCTATAGTTGCGAGCTTGATTGTAAATCTCGATCCCAGCGCCGGTCTTATCTTTGTGCTTGCTGTGGTCGTTGCTGCGGGTATCGCAGTGTTTCGCCCGCTCCCGAGGCTTGGACTGGGCAGTAGGCCCTTCAATGCCTTTCTGGTCGTCTGGGTCGGAATAGTCGGCTTGGGCCTAGTGGGAGCGCGTGACCCAAGCGCTGTTGAGCGCAACGAACCGGCTGCGCTGCTCACTTCCGATTCCGCCACATCTCTCGCCGCTGGAGAAGTGGCAGCGGTTGCAGCAGAAAGGCAAATGGACCCTGTCGAGCGGCGGGAGCTTCACGAACGTCTCGCTGCCCGAGTTATGAGCTTGATCGACCAACGTGAATGGTCGCAAGCGCAGGGGCAGTTTCAGGTTCTAGCTGATCGCGACCCTGAAGACATTGCCGCTCTCCGTGCGGAAGCCGAGGCCCGCGCGCTTGCATTGGTCAGGCCGATACCTGCCGCCGACATTGAAGGAAATCTGGCTGGGTACCGCCTTCTAGCCGCCCTGATGCCGGACAACAGCACCTATATTGAGCGCGTGGTGCACTATTCCGAGCGCGAGCGTGCACCCGCCCCCTTGGCCCCTCAGCGCGCCCGGCAGGCACCTGCGGAGGTGGTCGCGCAGACTGAGGAGTTGCTTTACAACTGGCAGCCTAAATCCATCACCCTAAGCGGCTCCATTCTGCGAGTGGTCCTGCCCCAGCGCCGTATCACTCCGGAAATCTATTCGGCTGTCATTCGTTTAGGTGTCTGTTTCGGACCGTTGCTGGGTCATCCGTTACCCGGTGTCCGTTCGGTCGAGGTGCTGAATGAGTTTGCACATCAGGGTTTTGTCTACGAGGCAGGAACGGAGGACTGCGAGCAGATCAACGCTGCGCCTCCGGATAGGGCGGAAATTCTTCTGCTAGGAAAGACTCATACATTTTAACGCGTTTCCGAAGTAGCTGAACAATAGTAATGTCCTCAAGTCTGTGGATTTGGTATGGTAGACTGGGGCGTTTGCTGAGGTGCGGCGCGAGCACGAGATTTTCGGATCTCTGGAAGCTTTTGCATGTCGTCTGGTGTTGCCGTCTCGGTGACCATATTATTTTTTGAGCAATCGGTGAAAGAGCCAGTAGAAAATGCCCATAGATATTGCCACCCTATTTGAGCCATGGGTCTTCAAATCAGAATCAAACGGAAGCTGGGAGGTAGGCCCGTATTCAATTAATGCCATGGTGTCAATTGAGGAGTTCTTCGAGGAAGGTCGGCAGGATTATGTGGAAGGCGTAAAGGATTTGATGCGTGTAGTATGCTCGCGCCACAAAGATGTAGGGGATGGAGAAATTGATGCCGAGCCATCTGATGACGACATGTCGAAGTTTTCTATGGTTGATATCGAAGAATTCTCACGAGAGTTTCTCAAACGCAACACAGTTTATGCTGAGAAGCCTGATGAGATACTAACCAAAAAAGATGATCAGTCGGATAGCGAATTTCTCATGAAATCTCTGAATGAGCAGAATTCTAGGGAAAGTGAAAGGTATCGCGAGACGTTCTCAGGTCACAGGTCTAGGCTGGGGGATATTATGGGCACCGGCAATCGCGGGTTGCGCAGCCTAACGCAAGGCCTACTAAAGCAGAATGAAGACTTGGAACGAGCCTATGGTTCAAGACCAACTACTATTTTTGCGCCTCCGCCGTTGGTTAGGTTGCCTCCAAACCCAGAAAATCCAACATATAAAAGCAATCAGCACCTCGCTGATATGAACGCGCGCCTCGACAACCTCATTAGCTTTGGGGAGGCGGCGCTACAAAAAATGCATGGGCTTGAAGTTGCCGCAGCGGAATTCTTGAATAAGTTCTCTATTGAGGCAAGAAACAACAGCAGGGCTGCGAAGGCCGCAATTATTGTAGGCGCACTAGCTGTTGTTATTTCGGTGGGCCAAATAGCTTACACAGAGTTTCGACGCGTGCCACAAGACACGGCGGCCATGGACACTGCTCTCGCCAGTGTTCTAGGTGACATAAACCGGCTAAGAATCTCGCTTACTGAGGACCTCTCCAACGCTCGAACGGTCCAAGAGGTCGCGTCCGAAACAGTCGCCGATGCTATCGGCGCAACTGTCGATACGAACACAGCGCTACTGCATCGTATTGACCAGCTATTGCGGCAGCAACAGGAACGCGATCAAGCCATACTTGACGCGCTGGAGGCGCTAGCTGCTACGGCGGGATTTCCATCCGAATAGTGGCGACCGCCATCTGGTTTGCTCAGGCATATCTGATTAACCAAGCTTTGTCTTGGAGGCCAATATGATCGGGTGCGTTTTTTCGAGCGGTGAGGATTTTCTGCTTGAGCATCTGGCTTGGGCGCCGGTTGGTTCTCAGCCCGAGCTTCCAAATATACAATCAATGCAAGCCGACCGCTTTTCTGCATTCGCACTGAGATGGTCGGACCGCCCCCATGCACGCTAAAACTAGAAGCCATCATGTACACTGCTTCATTTAGGACGATCCGGGATATAGAGAACTTCGGCAGGGAGCGGCTCTCAAAAACGTTCTTCATGCGCGACTTTCTGCACAGCGAGATCAGCCAATTTGAAGGCATCCCCAACCTGCCCTCCGATCCGGAACTCGCCATCCAAGCCGGGAAACGCCTGTGCGAGGAACTGCTGGAACCGCTTCAAGATACCTTCGGGCGCATCGCCATCCGCTCGGCCTACCGATCAGCTACCATCAATGATCTTGGGCACCGGAAGGGCTTCGGATGTGCCAGCAACGAGCGAAATCATGCTCGACACATTTGGGACGTCCGGGACAAAAACGGAAAAATGGGGGCTACAGCTTGCGTCATCATTCCGTGGTTCACTGATCGCTACGCAGCGGGCGAAGACTGGCGCGCGCTGGCTTGGTGGATACATGACCATCTGCCGTACTCAGAAATGTTCTTCTTTTCCCGCCTCTGCGCATTCAACATTGCATGGCATGAAGTGCCGAAGCGTACGATCCAGAGCTACTTAGCTCCCAAGGGAATGCTTACATCTTCCGACACGCCCAATACGACTGGGGGACGCGCTGACTGGTATCGACACTGGGGTGCTGACTATTTGCAACCAGTTGCACCGAACCCGGCCTGATGAGCCTGCAAACAAACGGGATGCGTTGCATGGCAGACTCACATCGCCGCGAGCCGGGCAACAATTTTTGGTCCCTCAACTCTTTTTCTGGAAGTTCATGCCCATCTGGTGACAGATGAGGTTTAGCAGTACGGCGAATGCCATGGCGAACGTATGACAGTTGCGGAAGCGATCAATCCTGCGGTCCTTGTATGGGCACGCGAGACGGCGGGGCTCTCCATAGAGGAGGCCGCGCACAAGATCGGCTTGACCTCTAGCGCGCGCGGCACGGCAGCCGAAAAGCTGGAAGCAATGGAGACCGGCCAGCGCGCGCCCTCCGAGGCACAGCTTGCGAAAATGGCCACAGCATACCATCGTCCGCTTCTCTCTCTCTACATGGCAGAGCCACCTCGCCCGGCAGATCGGGGCGAGGACTTTCGAACCATGAGAGCACCTGTCGCGCGACAAGAAGCTGCATGGCTGGATGCGCTCGTGCGGGATGTTCGAGCCCGGCAGAGCATCTTGCACGACATGATGGAAGACGAGGAAGACGCGGAACGCGTCAGCTTTGTGGGCACGCTTGCCGTCAGCACGCCGATTGAGCAGGCCGCCAAACAGATCAAGGCCGCGCTAGAAATCAAAGATGACCGCAGTTTTCGGAGGGGGATGCGGCAACCGCAGGACCTCTTTGCAGAACTACGGCGCAGAACGGAGGCCCTGCGCGTCTTCGTTATACTGCTTGGCGACCTAGGCAGCCATCATACCGCGATTTCTCCGAAGGTGTTTCGTGGCTTCGCCGTTGCCGACGATCTCGCGCCCATGGTCGTCATCAACGACCAAGACGCCAAGGCGGCATGGTCCTTTACCCTGATTCACGAGTTGGTCCATATATTTGTCGGCAGCACTGGCATCAGCGGTCTTCCGGCAATTCGTGAGCCGCACACACCTAACGCTCGCATTGAACGGTTCTGCAACGATGTGGCAGGAGAGGTGCTTTTGCCGGATCAGGCATTGGCACAGGTGCGCAAGATGGCGACTGCCGATGCCGTCTTGCAGGAGGTGGAATCTCTATGCCAGCAATGGCACGTCAGCAAAGCGATGGCAGCCTATCGGCTTTGGAGAGAGCGGAAAACAGATGCCGAGACCTATGGCGAAGTTGTCCGCATCCTTGGCGAGCAATGGCAACGCCAGCGCACTCGTGAGAAAGAGAAAAATCGCAACAGCGAAAGCGGCCCGAATTACTACATCGTCCGGCGACATAGGCTAGGAGATGCCCTTTTGCGGTTTGTCGGGCATGGGCTTCGGGCCGAAGCCGTGACGCATACCACAGCCGCAAAGGTTCTCGGGGTTCGCCCCGGTGCGGTTGAAACCCTGCTGTCCAGCGTCACGGGACTTGGCAATGGGGCCCCAAGGAGGAAGGCAACCTAGTGCTCTACCTCCTTGATGCCAACACGCTGATCCGGGCGAACGCCGATTATTATCCAATTGAGCGTATCCCGCAGTTCTGGGAGTGGCTCATTGAATGCGGGCAAGCCGGGCGCGTGAAGATTCCGAACGAGATTGCGGACGAGGTGACCGCCGGGCGGGACGAGGTTGCCGATTGGCTAAAGAGTGAAGACGCCAAGAATGCGCTACGCCTTCGCGAGCGCGTTGACGTGGCATCCCTCCGGCATGTGGTCGCGAATGGCTATGCCCCCGATCTGGACGCGATAGAAATGCAGAAGGTCGGAAAGGACCCTTTCCTCGTCGCCTATGCCCTCGGCAAGACGGATCGCAGGGTCGTGACAAAGGAGAACTCCAAGCCAACGGCGCAGCGCGCCAACCGGAAGGTGCCGAATGTGTGTGATTCCTGCGGAGTGCTTTGGCTAAATGACTTCGGCTTCTACCGGGAGGCCGATTTCAGGATCGGATGACCTATCGCTACTATGAGCTACATTTGCGCCACCTGCCCCGCCAAACACGCCAGCGCCGCAACCATATTGCGGGCCTTACACACGTTCCGCGAGCAACAGCGAATCAGGTTCGATTGCAACCAGTTGCACTGATCCCAGTGCTAACCCCGCTCGCATCGCCCTGCCGCGAAGTCATGGCCGGATCACCACATTTGCGCCCGCAGGTGGACAGAAAGGTGGATCAAAAAGACAGAAGCCGCGCAACCAATTGAAGTTGCACGGCTTCTTGCCAGCTACTGGTGCCCAGGAGAGGACTCGAACCTCCACGCCTTGCGGCACACGGACCTGAACCGTGCGCGTCTACCAATTCCGCCACCTGGGCAGGTGGTCTGAGCGGCTGATTAAATGCAGCCGCGGGGGGCGTCAATGGGGGGCGTGAAAGTTTTTTGAAACTTCTGTCAGACATCCTGACCCGCGACGACCGGCGCGGCGGGATGGCGCGGGCATCGCCACAGGGCGTCCGTGGCGCGCGACGCCGCCTTGCCGCAGGGGCGCGGTTTGGGTAATGGTCGCGGATGACATCGGCAGGATGAAGGAGGCAGGCGCCATGGCGAAACTGGTCACGGTCTTTGGCGGATCGGGGTTTGTTGGCAGGCAGGTGGCCCGCCTGATGGCCCGCGACGGCTGGCGCGTGCGCATCGCCGTCCGGCGCCCGGACGAGGCGCTGTTCACACGCACCTACGGCGCGGTGGGTCAGGTCGTACCGGTCATGTGCAATATCCGCGACGAGGCTTCGGTCCGTGCGGCCCTGTCGGGTGCAGACGCCGCCGTCAATTGCGTCAACATCCTGACCCCCGAGGGCAGAAGCAATTTCCACAGCGTGTTTGAAGCGGGCGCCGAAATGGTCGCCCGCCTCTCGGCCGAGATGGGCGTGGCGCGGCTGGTTCATATCTCGGGGATGGGCGTCGACCCACAGTCCAAAAGCCGCTATGTCGCCGCGAAATCGCGTGGCGAGGCCGCCGTTCTGGCCGCGCGCCCCGATGCGGTGGTGCTGCGCCCCTCGGTGATTTTCGGGCCGGGGGACAATTTCTACAACCGCCTTGCCGGGCTGACCAAGGCCGGGCCGTTCATGCCGCTGCTGGGGGGCAAGGTCCGCATGCAGCCGGTCTATGTCGAGGATGTCGCCATGGCCGCCGCCAAAGGCGCCACGGGCGAGGCCGCGCCGGGCATCTATGAGCTGGGCGGGCCCGATGTGCTGACCATGCGCCAGATCGTCGGGCAGGTGCTGACGGCAACCGCGCGGCGCAAGCTGGTGCTGCCGGTGCCCACCCCCATCGCGCGGATCGGCGCCACGATGCTGGACGGCGTGCAGATGCTGACCGGCGGGCTGTTCACCAACCGCATCCTCAGCCGCGATCAGCTTTTGCTGCTGACAAGCGACAATATCGCCTCGCCGGACGCCAGGGGGCTGAAGGATCTGGGGATCGAGCCTGTCGCCGCCGAGGCGGTGATCGACGAATATCTCTGGCGTTTCCGCCCCTCGGGACAGTTCAACGCCGCCAGCCAGTCGGCCAAGAACCTGCGCGGCCAGCAATAAGCCATGGAATCCAATACGATCGTTGCCGCAATCCTCGGGATTCTCGAAGGACTGACCGAGTTCATTCCTGTCTCATCCACCGGGCATATCCTGCTGGCGGGGCACTTTCTGGGCTTTGACTCGCCCGGTCGTGCCTTCGAGGTGATTATCCAGCTTGGCGCCATCATGGCGATCCTGGGCGTCTATGCGACGCGCATCATTCAGATCCTGCGCGATGCGCCGCACGACCCGGCCTCGCGGCGGTTCATCGCGGCGGTGCTGGTGGCGTTTCTGCCCGCCGCCGTCATCGGCGTCATGGCCCATGGTTTCATCAAGACCGTGCTGTTCGAAACGCCGATGCTGATCGCCGTCATGCTGATCCTGGGCGGGATCATCCTGCTCTGGGTGGACCGGCGCGCCACCCAGCCCACCTATTCACGGGCCGAGGATTTTCCGCTGCCGATGGCGCTGAAGATCGGCTTTATCCAGTGTCTGGCCATGATCCCCGGCGTCTCACGCTCGGGGGCGACCATTGTGGGCGCGCTGCTGCTGGGGGCAGACAAGCGGTCGGCTGCCGAGTTTTCGTTCTTTCTGGCAATGCCGACGATGCTGGGTGCGTTCACCTATGACTTGTGGAAGAATCACGATATTCTGCATGGCGAGGCACTGTCGAACATCATTGTCGGCTTTGTCTTTGCCTTTCTGGCGGCGATCTTCGTGGTGCGCTGGTTGCTGGGCTATGTCTCGAAGCACGGATATGCCCTGTTTGCTTGGTGGCGCATCACCGTCGGAATCGTTGCATTACTTGCACTTACAGTATTCAGGTAAGTAATTATGACTTAATTTCTGCCTCGCAGCGTGCTTCGGCACTGCGGGGCACCAAAAAAGTCGCTTTTAGGTCAGTACTGCTGACTTTTCATTCGTGATCCCTTGGTTTATCTGGTCTGCACACTGTCTTTCACGGAAGGTTGCGCAGCCATGGCCACGCAGAAGATGCTGACGTTCGTCTCGACCCCGCGCGAGATGCCCGCGAAACGAACCGCTGATGAGCGCAGCGAAGACTTCCGTGAGATCTATCAGGAATTCGCCGCCGCCAAGGCCGCCGAACAGTCCAGCCGCTGCAGCCAGTGCGGCGTGCCCTATTGCCAGAGCCATTGCCCGCTGCACAACAATATCCCCGACTGGCTGCGCCTGACCGCCGAGGGGCGGCTGGAAGAGGCCTACCGGGTCAGTCAGGCCACCAACACCTTCCCCGAAATCTGCGGGCGCATCTGTCCTCAGGACCGGCTGTGCGAGGGCAATTGCGTCATCGAACAGTCGGGCCATGGCACCGTCACCATCGGCGCGATCGAGAAATACATCACCGATACCGCATGGGAGGAAGGCTGGATCAAACCCGCACTGCCCGAACAGGAACGTGCTGAATCCGTTGGGATTATCGGCGCGGGACCGGGCGGTCTGGCGGCGGCCGACATGCTGCGGCGCAAGGGGTTTCAGGTCACGATCTATGACCGCTATGACCGCGCGGGCGGGCTGATGACCTATGGCATTCCCGGCTTCAAGCTGGAGAAGGACGTGGTCATGCGCCGCAACAAGCTGCTGGAGGACAGCGGCGTCGAATTCGTGCTGAACTGCAATGTCGGCGAGGACATCAGCTTTGACGCGATCCGGGGCAAGCATGATGCGGTGCTGATCGCCACCGGCGTCTACAAGACCCGTGATCTGGACATCGACAATGCCGATGCGGGCGGCGTGGTGCGCGCGATCGACTATCTGACCGCCTCCAACAAGGTCGATTTCGGCGATGATGTGCCCGATTTCGAGGATGGCGAGCTGAACGCCCGTGGCAAGCGCGTGGTCGTTATCGGCGGCGGCGACACGGCGATGGATTGCGTGCGCACGGCCATCCGGCAGGGCGCGCAATCGGTCAAATGCCTCTATCGCCGCGACCGGGCGAACATGCCGGGCAGCCAGCGCGAGGTGCAGAATGCCGAGGAAGAAGGCGTTGAATTCGTGTGGCTTTCCGCGCCCGGCCAGTTCACCGGCCATGTGACCGGCGTGGCCGCCACGGCGCAGGAACGCGACGTGGACGGCCCCCCCCAGATCGCGGCGGTCCGCATCCAGAAGATGCGCCTTGGCCAGCCCGATGTGACGGGCCGCCAGAGCCCCGAACTGATCGAGGGGGCCGATTACGACGAGCCCGCAGAGCTGGTCATCAAGGCGCTTGGGTTCGAGCCCGAGGACCTGCCCCGGCTGTGGGGCGTGGACGGGCTGGAGGTCACGCGCTGGGGCACGATCAAGGCGAATTTCCAGACGCATTCGACCTCGATCCCCGGCGTGTTCGCGGTGGGCGACATTGTGCGCGGCGCAAGCCTTGTGGTCTGGGCGATCCGCGACGGGCGCGAGGCCGCCGATGCGATCGAGGGCTTTCTGACGGGCGAGGCCCGCATGGCCGCGGAATAGGCGGAACCGATGATGCACAACACGGTCACAGGACAGGCACAGCGCGTACACCGACAACGCACGGTGGTCGGCATGGCGCGCAACACCCCCCTGGCATTCAGGTCAGGGATGCTGACGCTTTTGGCGATGGCCGGGCTTTGGGCGCTGACCGCCCTGCCCGGTCATGCCGCCACCTTCACCCCGCCCGCCGGATGCGCGCTGCAGATGACGGTGCAGAATCGCGGCTGCTCGGTCGCGCAGTATTACCGCTGCGACGCTGACCCCGAGGGCTATCAGCGCAGCGCGATCTTTGGTGAGGACGGGCTGTATCACCTGTCGACCATCGACGCGGAAACGCGCTGGATCGAAAGCCAGAGCCCGCGCACCGGGCTGATGGACCGGCTGGTCGATGAGGCCGAGAGCCATGCCAGCTTTTCGCGGCTGCTGGAGACGGGCCGCGACGATTTCGATTTCCGCACCGAATCGAATACCGGCGAGACCCTGCACCATCAGGGCTGGGACGAGCTGACCGGCGAGACGGTCGAGATCGACGGCCAGACCCTTGAACGCACCCGATTCGATCTGACCACCACCAGCGAGACCGGCGAGGTTCTGATCGAACGGCGCGGCACGCAATATATCAGCCGCGAGTTCGGGCGCTTTTTCGGCGGCATCGAGACCACGAATGACTGGACCGGCGCCCGGCGCGAGACGAATGACAGCCCCGTGACCTTTTCCCTTCCCGGAGAGGCCGGATTTGGCGAGACCACCCCACAATATGACTGCGATCAGCTGATGACGCAGATCCCGCAGGAAAGGGCCGCATCATGACCATGGACTGGCAAGCACAGGAAGAAGCCCGCCGCGACTGGATGGACAAGAACAGCCTGTATCGGGCCGAGGACGAGCATTCGTCCTGTGGCGTGGGCTTTGTGGTCGATCTGGCGGGCAAACCCTCGCGCAAGGTGGTGCAGAACGGCATCGACGCGCTGAAGGCGATCTGGCATCGCGGCGCGGTGGATGCCGACGGCAAGACCGGCGACGGCGCGGGCATCCATGTCCAGATCCCGGTGCCGTTTTTCTATGATCAGGTCCGCCGCACGGGCCACGAGCCGGATCAGTCCAAGCTGATCGCGGTCGGTCAGGTGTTCCTGCCGCGCACCAATTTCGCCGCGCAAGAGAACTGCCGGACCATCGTGGAATCCGAAGTCCTGCGGATGGGCCACTATATCTATGGCTGGCGCCATGTGCCGGTGAACACCGGCGTTCTGGGCGAAAAGGCCAATGCCACCCGCCCCGAGATCGAGCAGATCCTGATCCGCTGCGAAAAGGACATTGATCAGGTCCAGTTCGAGCGCGAGCTGTATATCATCCGGCGCCGCATCGAAAAGGCCGCCATCGCGGCACAGATCACGCAGCTGTATTTCTGTTCGCTGTCCTGTCGCTCGATCATCTACAAGGGCATGATGCTGGCCGAACAGGTGGCGGAATTCTATCCCGACCTGAAGGATGAGCGGTTCGAAAGCGCCTTTGCGATCTATCACCAGCGTTACAGCACCAACACCTTCCCGCAATGGTGGCTGGCCCAGCCCTTCCGGATGCTGGCCCATAACGGCGAGATCAACACGCTGAAGGGCAACCTCAACTGGCTGAAAAGCCATGAGATCCGCATGGCGTCTTCGGCCTTTGGCGATATGGCCGAGGACATCAAGCCGATCGTGCCCGCAGGCTCGTCCGACAGTGCGGCGCTGGATGCGGTGTTCGAGGTTCTGGTGCGCTCGGGGCGGTCGGCGCCGATGACCAAGACGATGCTGGTGCCGGAAAGCTGGTCCAAGGCCACGACCGACATGCCGAAAGCATGGGCGGATATGTACGCCTATTGCAACGCGGTGATGGAGCCGTGGGACGGGCCTGCCGCGCTGGCGATGACGGATGGCCGCTGGGTCTGCGGTGGTCTGGACCGCAACGGGCTGCGGCCGATGCGCTATGTGGTGACGGGCGACAACCTGCTGATCGCAGGCTCGGAGGTCGGCATGGTGCCGGTGAACGAGACCGGCGTGCGCGAAAAAGGCGCGCTGGGGCCGGGCCAGATGATCGCGGTCGATATGTGGGAGGGGAAACTGTACCACGACACGGCGATCAAGGACCGTCTGTCGGGCAGCCAGCCCTTTGGCGAGTGGATCGAGAAGGTCACCGACCTGAACGACATCATGCGCGAGCTGCCCGAGCATGTGCTGCACAGGGGTGACGATCTGCGCCGCCGTCAGGCCGCCGCAGGCTTCACCATGGAAGAGCTGGAGCATGTGCTGTCGCCCATGGCCGAGGATGGCAAGGAAGCCATCGCCTCGATGGGCGACGACACGCCGCCTGCGGTTCTGTCCAAGCAATACCGCCCGATGAGCCATTTCTTCCGGCAGAACTTTTCGCAGGTGACGAACCCGCCGATCGATTCGCTTCGTGAGACGCGGGTCATGTCGCTGAAGACGCGGTTCGGCAACCTCAAGAACGTGCTGGACGAAAGCAGCGCGCAGACCGAGATTCTGGTGCTGGAAAGCCCCTTCGTCGCCAATGGCGAATTCGCCGAGATGCAGAAGATGTTCGGCGAGACGGTGACGGTGATCGACGCCACCTTTGCCGATGATGCCGGGCCGGATGCCCTGGGCGAGGGGCTGGCGCGGATCCGGGCCGAGGCCGAGGATGCCGTGCGCAGCGGCGCGGGCCATCTGGTGCTGACCGATGAGGCGCAGGGGCAAAGCCGCGTGGCGATGCCGATGATCCTGGCGACCAGCGCGGTGCACAGCTGGCTGACGCGCAAGGGGCTGCGGACCTTCTGTTCGCTGAATGTGCGCGCCGCCGAATGCATTGATCCGCATTACTTTGCGGTGCTGATCGGCTGTGGCGCGACCACGGTGAACCCCTATCTGGCGCAGGACAGCATCAATGACCGGATCGAGCGGGGCCTGCTGACCGGCAGTCTGGTCGACAATATGCGCCGCTATCGCGATGCCGTCGATGCGGGCCTGCTGAAGATCATGTCCAAGATGGGCATCTCGGTCCTGTCCTCCTATCGCGGCGGTCTGAACTTTGAGGCGGTGGGCCTGTCCCGCGCCATGGTGGCCGAGTATTTCCCCGGCATGCATAGCCGCATTTCCGGCATCGGTCTGCACGGGCTGCAGGCCAAGCTGGAGGATCTGCATCACGCGGCCTTCCACGGCAATGCCGCCGATCTGCTGCCGGTGGGCGGGTTCTACAAGCTGCGCCGCTCGGGCGAGAAACATGCCTGGGAAGCCAATACGATGAAGCTGCTGCAGGTGGCCTGCGAGAAAGCCAGCTATGACATCTGGAAGCAGTTCAGTGCCACGATGCGGGCCAATCCGCCGATCCATATCCGCGACCTGCTGGACATCAAGCCCTTCGGCAAGCCGGTGCCGATCGAGGAGGTCGAAAGCATCACCTCGATCCGCAAGCGGTTCGTGACGCCGGGCATGTCGCTGGGGGCGCTGTCGCCCGAGGCGCATATGACGCTGAACATCGCCATGAACCGGATCGGCGCCAAGTCCGACAGCGGTGAGGGTGGCGAAGATCCGGCCCACAGCCATCCGCTGCCCAATGGCGACAACCCCTGCGCCAAGATCAAGCAGGTGGCCTCGGGTCGCTTCGGCGTCACCGCCGAATATCTGAACGCCTGTGAAGAGCTGGAAATCAAGGTGGCCCAGGGCGCCAAGCCCGGCGAGGGCGGGCAGCTGCCCGGCATGAAGGTCACCAAGCTGATCGCGCGGCTGCGGCATTCGACGCCGGGGGTGACGCTGATCTCGCCGCCGCCGCACCACGATATTTACAGCATCGAGGATCTGGCGCAGCTGATCTATGACCTGAAGCAGATCAACCCGCGCGCCAAGATCACGGTGAAGCTGGTGGCCTCTTCGGGTGTGGGCACGATTGCGGCGGGTGTGGCCAAGGCCAAGGCCGATGTGATCCTGATTTCGGGGCATAATGGCGGCACCGGGGCTTCGCCCGCGACCTCGATCAAGTTCGCGGGGCTTCCGTGGGAGATGGGGCTGACCGAGGCGCATCAGGTTCTGGCGATGAACCGGCTGCGCGAGCGGGTGACGCTGCGCACCGATGGCGGTCTGCGCACGGGCCGCGACATCGTCATGGCGGCGATGATGGGGGCCGAGGAATACGGCATCGGCACCGCCGCGCTGATCGCGATGGGCTGCATCATGGTGCGTCAGTGCCAGTCGAACACCTGCCCGGTGGGCGTCTGCACCCAGGATGAAAAGCTGCGCGCGATGTTCACCGGCAGCGCCGACAAGGTGGTGAACCTGATCACCTTCTATGCGCAGGAGGTGCGCGAGATTCTGGCCAGCATCGGCGCACGCTCGATGGATGAGATCATCGGCCGGGCCGATCTGCTGACGCAGGTCAGCCGGGGGGCGGCGCATCTGGACGATCTGGACCTGAACCCGCTGCTGATCACGGTCGATGGCGCGGAAAAGATCGTCTATGATCGCTCGCGCCCGCGCAATGCGGTGATGGACACGCTGGACGCCGAGATCATCCGCGACGCCGAGCGGTTCTTTACCGATGGCGAGAAGATGCAGCTGTCCTATGCCGTGCGCAACACGCTGCGGACCATCGGCACGCGGACGTCGAGCATGATCGTGCAGAAATTCGGGATGCGGAACAATCTGCAGCCCGATCACCTGACGGTGCGGCTGACCGGATCGGCGGGCCAGTCGCTGGGGGCCTTCGCGGCGCCGGGGCTGAAGATCGAGGTCTCGGGCGATGCCAACGACTATGTCGGCAAGGGCCTGTCGGGGGGCACGATTGTCGTGCGCCCGCCGATGGCCTCGCCTCTGGTCGCCGCCGACAACACGATCATCGGCAATACGGTGCTGTATGGCGCCACGAACGGGTTCCTGTTCGCGGCAGGCCGTGCGGGGGAACGGTTCGCGGTCCGCAACAGCGGCGCGACCGTGGTGATCGAGGGCTGCGGGTCGAACGGCTGCGAATACATGACCGGCGGCATGGCGGTGATCCTTGGCCGGATCGGCGCGAACTTTGGCGCGGGCATGACCGGCGGCATGGCCTATCTGTACGATCCCGAGGGGCTGGCGCGCGACTATATCAACGCGGAAACGCTGGTCATGTGCCCGGTCACGCAGGCGCATTGGGAGGGCCAGCTGAAAGGCCTGATCGAGCGGCATCTGAAAGAGACCGGCTCGCGCCGGGCCGATGAGATCCTGTCGGACTGGGATCGCGAGCGGGGGAATTTCCTGCAGGTCTGCCCCAAGGAGATGCTGGCGCATCTGCCGCATCCGATTGCGGCGATGGAGGAGTCGAGCGCGGTTCCGGCCGAGTGAGATTGGCCGGGTAAGATTGGCCGAGTGACATTGGCTGTGAGGCTTTGGCGCGGTCCCTTCGGGGGCCGCGTTTTGCTGTGCTGCGGGCGGGTTATGGATATTTGAGTGAAGAAGAAGGGCTATTCGGCGGCGGTTTGCAGCGGCTGGCGGGACAGCAGGGCCGCGAGTTCCGGGCGGCAGGAGCCGCAATTGGTGCCAGCGCCGAGGGCTGCGCCGATGGCCTCGACACTGATGAGGTGCTGGGTGGTCATGGCGCGCAGGATCGTGTTCAGGCCGACATTCAGGCAGGCGCAGATGGTGGGGCCGGGATCGGGCTGGTCGGCGCCGGGCTGGCCTGCGAGCACGGCGGGGTTGTCGGTCTGGAGGGCTTTGGCCAGGTGGCTGCGCGACAGCAGGACCGGGTCCGGCGCGATGAACAGGGCGGCGGTGAGGCGGCCCTGTTCGGTGAAGGCCAGCCGCGTGATGCCGCGGGCGGGGTCGCTGAGTTCGGCGCTGGGGGGCGCGCCCATGAGGGCTGTGGCCCATGCGGTCCAGTCCCCGGGCGCGGCAGTGCCTGCCAGTTCGTATTGGGTGCCTGCTGCGATGGGCGCTGCGGCCCAGTAGGCGCAATCGGGGCGCAGGGGCGTGCGGCTGATCGCGTAGCCGAACCAGCGGGCCGCGAAGGGGCGGATGGCCACGGCTGCGGATTTGCTGGCGGGCTGGCCGGAATGGGGGTCGGTAAGGCCGGGGATCAGCGCGTCGATGCGGCCGGTGGGGGCGGTTTCGCCGGTCCAGTGGATCGGCGCGAAAGGGTGGCCGGGGGCGGTCCTGTCGCTGATGAGCACGCGCAGGATGGCGGTGCCGTGGGGGCTGGTGACCTGCGCGAGGCTGGCGGGGGCGAGGCCGAGGCTGGCGGCGTCCTGGGGGTGGATCTCAAGGAACGGCTCGGCCAGGTGTTGTGACAGGCGTGGGCTGAGGCCGGTGCGGGTCATCGTGTGCCACTGGTCGCGGATGCGGCCGGTGTTGAGGCGGAACGGGTAGGCCGGGTCGGGTCTGGCCGGAAGGGCGGCGGTGACCGGGATCAGGCGGGCGCGGCCGTCGGGGGTGTGGAACCGGCCCTCGCCGAAGAAGCGGCCGCCGCGCTGGCGGGGGTTTTGCGGCCAGAGCGTGGGGGCGAGGCTGGCGTAATCGGCGGTCGCGAGGTCGGAGATGTCGAAATCGCTGCCAAGGCTGCCTGCGACGCCTGACAGGGCTGCGTGTTCGGCGAAGATCGCCGCCGGGTCGGGCCAGTCGAAGCCCGCGAACCCCATGCGTTGCGCGACCTGCGCCAGTGCCCACCAGTCGGGGCGGGCCTGTCCGGGGGGCGGCAGGACGGCGCGCTGGCGGCTGATCAGGCGTTCGGAATTGGTGACAGAGCCGTCCTTTTCGCCCCAGATCGCGGCGGGCAGCAGGACATCGGCCAGACGGGCGGTGTCGGTGTCGGGGAAAGCCTCGGAGACCGCGACGAAATCGCAATTGGCGATGGCGCGGGAGACGCGGTCGGCCTCGGGCATGGTCACGGCGGGGTTGGTGTGGAGGATCCACAGGGCCTTGATGCCGCCCTCTTCCACGGCGCGGAACAGGTCCACGGCTTTCAGGCCGGGTTTGTCGGCCATGCGGGGGGCGTTCCAGAAGGTTTGCACCGCGTTGCGGTGGGTGGCGTCGTCGAGGTCCAGATGGCAGGCGAGCATATTGGCGAGGCCGCCGACCTCGCGGCCGCCCATGGCGTTGGGCTGGCCGGTGACGCTGAACGGGCCCATGCCGGGGCGGCCGATGCGGCCGGTGGCGAGGTGGCAGTTCAGGATCGCGTTGACCTTGTCGGTGCCGGTGTCGGACTGGTTGATGCCTTGCGAATAGACCGTGACCACGTTTTCGGTGCTGGACCAGAGGTCGAGGAAGGCCGCCAGATCGGCGGGGGGCAGGCCGGTGGCCTCGGCCGTGGCGCTGCGGGCGGCGGTGAGGGCGGCGTCAAACCCCGCGAGATGGGGCAGGAAGGTGGCGCTGGTGCGGCCTGTGTCCGCGAGGTGGCAGAGCAGCAGGTTGAACAGATGCGCATCGGCGCCGGGCGCCAGCGCCAGATGCAGGTCGGCGCCCTCGCAGGTGGCGGTGCGGCGCGGGTCGATGACGACGATCTTCATCTGCGGACGGGCGGCGCGCGCGGCCAGCAGGCGCTGGTGCAGAACCGGGTGGCACCATGCGAGGTTCGAGCCGGTCAGGACGACCAGATCGGCCTGCTCCAGATCCTCGTAGAGGCCGGGGACGGTGTCGGACCCAAACGCCCGGCGGTGGCCTGCCACCGAGGAGGACATGCAGAGGCGGCTGTTGGTGTCGATATTGGCGCTGCCGATAAAGCCCTTCATCAGCTTGTTGGCGACGTAATAATCCTCGGTCAGCAGTTGGCCCGAGACGTAGAAGGCCACGGAATCGGGGCCGTGCTGGGCAATCGCGTCGGTGAAGCGGTCGGCGATCAGGTCCAGCGCGCGGTCCCATGTGGCATCGGTGCCGCCGATGCGGGGGGTCAGCAGACGGCCCGCCACGCCCACGGTTTCGCCAAGCGCGGCGCCCTTGACGCAGAGGCGGCCCCGGTTGGCGGGGTGGTCGGGGTCGCCCTTGATGGTGACGCCCCCCTGCCCGTCCGGGCTTGCCAGAACGCCGCAGCCGACGCCGCAATAGGGGCAGGTCGTGCGGATCATGCGGCACGCCGCAGCAATGCGGGGTCGAGCCAGATGCGGCCGCCTTCAACCCGGACGGGGTGGGTGGCGACCGCGCCCTCGTCGGCGCCCTGGGCCTGACCTGTCGTCATGTCGAAGACCCAGTTGTGCAGGGGACAGGTGACCTGGGTGCCATGCACGATGCCCTCGGACAGGGGGCCGCCCTTGTGGGGGCAGCGGTCGTCCAGCGCAAAGACCTGATCATCGGCAGTGCGGAAGATGGCGACGCAGCCATGCGGCGTGCGCACCACGCGGGCGCCTTGCGGGGGGATGTCGGCCAGGGCCGCGATGTCGATCATGCTCATGCGACGTCCTTCATTCTGCGGCCCTCAGTCTGAGATCGGCGACGGGGGCCCAATCGGCGGGGCGGGCGGCGTGATCAGCCCATGGGTCGGTCTGATAGACCGCTTGCGACAGCGCGAAGCGCGCGACCAGTTCGGCGCGGATGGCCGGATCGGCCACCTGTTCGCGGCACCAGTCGAGGCCCACCTTGTCCACCCATTTGTAGATGCGGTGCAGATAGCGGGCATTTTCGCGATACAGCTGCACGAAGGCGGCGGTGACGTCGCAGACCTCATCCTCGGTCGGCACGGTCAGCAGGGGGACGGTTTCGCGCACGTCCATGCCTGCGGCACCCGCGACGCTGATCTGGAAACCGCTGTCCACGCAGACGATGCCGATGTCCTTGCAGGTGGCCTCGGCGCAGTTGCGGGGGCAGCCCGAGACGCCCAGCTTGACCTTGGCGGGGGTCCATGAGCCCCAGAGCAGCTTTTCCAGCCGGATGCCGAGGCCGGTGCTGTCCTGCGTGCCAAAGCGGCAGAATTGCTGGCCGACGCAGGTTTTGACCGTGCGCAGCCCTTTGGCATAGGCATGGCCCGAGACCATGCCCGCGCCGTTCAGGTCGGACCAGATCGCGGGCAGATCTTCCTTGCGCACGCCCAGAAGGTCGATGCGCTGGCCGCCGGTGACCTTGACCATGGGCACGTTGTAGCGGTCGGCGGCGTCCGCGATGGCGCGCAGTTCGGCGGGGGTGGTGACGCCGCCCCACATGCGCGGGACCACGGAATAGGTGCCGTCCTTCTGGATATTGGCGTGGTTGCGTTCGTTGACAAAGCGGCTTTGGCGGTCGTCGCTGTATTCGGTGGGCCAGTCGGCCAGCAGGTAATAGTTCAGCGCCGGGCGGCAGGAGGCGCAGCCGCCGACCGTGCGCCAGCCCAGATCCTGCATGACGGCAGGGATGGATTTCAGGCCCATGGTCTTGATCAGGCGCCGCACATCCTCGTGCGTGTGATCGGTGCATTTGCACATGGGCGGGTTGGCATTGGCGGCGAATTTATCGCCCAGGGTCAGGGCCATGACCTGTTCGACGAGGCCGGTGCAGGTGCCGCAACTGGCGCTGGCCTTGGTCAACCCGCGCAGCGCGTCCAGCGTGGTGGCGCCGCCCTCGATCGCGGTGGTGATGGTTCCTTTGCAGACGCCGTTGCAGCCACAGATTTCCGCCTCAGGCGGCAAGGCTGCAACGGCTGCCAGAGGGTCCGCTTGGGCACCTCCGGCAAAGGCGGGGCCGAAGATCAGCGTGTCGCGGTCTGCGGTGATGTCGGCGCCGCTGCGGATCTTGTCAAAGAACCATGCGCCGTCCGCCGTGTCGCCATACATGACCGCGCCGATCAGGCGATCCCCTTCCAGAATCAGGCGTTTGTAGATGCCGCGTCCGGGGTCGCGGAACACGATGTCCTCGCGGCCCGGCGCGTCGGCGAAATCGCCCGCGCTGAACAGGTCGCAGCCGGTGACCTTGAGTTTGGTCGCGGTCTGGACGGGTTTGAAGGCGGCGTCTTGCCCGGCCAGCGTGGCCGCCAGAACCTTGGCCTGATCATAGAGGGGGGCGACGAGGCCGAACAACTGGCCCTCGTGTTCGACGCATTCGCCAAGGGCGTAGATGGCGGGGTCGCTGGTCTGCATCTGGTCGGTGACGGTGATGCCGCGTTCGACCTCCAGCCCGGCATCATTGGCAAGGCGGGTTTCGGGGCGGATGCCCACGGCCATGCAGACGAGGTCCGCCGGATAGACGGTGCCGTCGTCGAGCAGGACGGCCTCGACATGGGTGTCGCCGAGGATCGCCTTGGTGGCGCCCTTGCAGTGGATGCGGATGCCGCGCTTTTCCAGATCGCGTTGCAGCAGATAGCCTGCGGCGGGGTCCAGCTGGCGTTCCATCAGGTGGCCCATCAGGTGGATGACGGTCACCTCGGCGCCGCGGGCGGCCATGCCTGCGGCGGCCTCCAGCCCCAGCAACCCGCCGCCGATCACGACCGCCTTGGCGCCGGGGCGCGAGGCGTCGATCATGGCGTTGGTGTCCTCCAGATCGCGATAGGCCACGACGCCGGGCAGTTTGTGGCCCGGCAGCGGGATGATGAACGGGGCCGAGCCGGTGGCGATGACCAGCGCGTCATAGGGCGCGGGGCCGTTCGCGCCGTGGACGATTTGCGCGTCGCGGTCGATGGCGGTCACGCTTTCGCCAAAGCGGCAGGTGACGCCGTGGGCGGCATACCAGTCATCGTCATGGGTGACGATCTGGTCATAGGTCTTGTCGCCCGACAGGACCGGCGACAGCATCAGCCGGTTGTAGTTGCCGCGCGGTTCGGCGTTGAAGAGCGTCACGTCCCATTGGCCGGGGGCCGTGGCGAAGAGGTGCTCCAGCATCCGGCCCGAGGCCATGCCCGCACCGATGACGACGAGTTTGCGTGTCATGGGTCTACTCCGCTGCTTCGACGAAGCGGTGACGTTCATAGAGAAACCGCAGCACGGCTTCGCGCGCGCGGACGTAATCGGGGTGGCTGGCCAGACGGATGCGGTCGCGGGGGCGGGCCAGCGTCACGTCCAGCACGTCGCCCACGGTGGCGGCGGGGCCGTTGGTCAGCATCACGATGCGGTCGGCCAGCAGCACGGCCTCGTCCACGTCATGGGTGATCATGATCATGGTGTTGCCGAGGCGGGCGTGAATCTCCATCACCGCGTCCTGCAGATGGGCGCGGGTCAGGGCGTCCAGCGCGCCGAAGGGTTCATCGAGCAGCAGGATTTTCGGCTCCATCGCCAGCGCGCGGGCGATGCCGACGCGCTGTTTCATGCCGCCCGAGATTTCGGCGGGCCGCTTGTCGGCGGCATGGCTCATCTGCACCAGATCGAGGTTCTGCATGATCCAGTCGTGACGCTCGGCGCGGGTCTTGCGGTTGCCGAACACCTTCTGCACGCCCATCTTGATGTTGTCATAGACCGACAGCCAGGGCAGCAGGCTGTGGTTCTGGAACACCACGGCGCGGTCGGGGCCGGGGGAATTCACCTCGCGCCCCTCAAGGATGATGCCGCCGGTGGTGACCTCGGTCAGGCCCGCGATCATGTTCAGCAGGGTGGATTTGCCGCAGCCGGAATGGCCGATGACCGAGACGAACTCGCCCTTGGCGATGTCGAGGCGCACGTCCTGCAGCACGACATTCTCGCGGCCCCCTGCGGCGGGAAAGGCTTTGCCGACGCGGTCGATTTTCAGATAGCTCATGGCGTGTCCTTTCAATCGGTGGTGCCGCGGCTGACCTTGCTGCCGATGAAGGCAACCAGACGGTCAAGCGCATAGCCGGTCGCGCCGATATAGAGCAGCGCCACGAAGATGTCGGTCAGCATGGAGCTGTTCCACGCGTCCCAGATGAAGAAGCCGATGCCCACGCCGCCGGTCAGCATCTCGGCCGCGACGATGGCCAGCCATGCCAGGCCCACCCCGATGCGCAGGCCCGAAAAGATATAGGGGGCTGCGGCGGGAACCATGATTTTCCAGAAGAATTCCAGTTGGTTGAGGCGCAGGACGGCGGCGACGTTGCGGTAATCCTGCGGGATGGCGCGCACGCCTGCGGCGGTGTTGATGATGATCGGCCAGATCGCGGTGATGAAGATCACGAAGATGGCCGAGGGGCGGCTGTCCATGAAGGCGGCGAGGCTGATGGGCAGCCATGCCAGTGGCGGCACGGTGCGCAGCACCTGAAACAGCGGGTCCACGCCGCGCAGCAGCCATGCGGATTGCCCGATCACGGCGCCGATCAGGACGCCGACGCCCGCGGCAAGGCCAAAGCCGATCGCCACGCGTTCCAGCGAGGTCAGGACGCGCCAGCCAAGGCCCATATCCTGCGTGCCCGCGACATAGAACGGGCTGAGGATCAGATCGCCCGATTGCTGCCAGATCTCGACCGGCGAGGGCAGCGAGGCGCCGCCGCCCGACAGCAGCAGCTGCCACAGGCCCAGCAGCGACAGGATCACCAGAACCGGCGGCAGCACATGGGTCAGCAGCGTGCGGCCAAAGCGTTGCAGACGCGCAGGCAGGGCGGAATGGGCGCGGGCGGGGATCGCCAGCACTTTTGCCTCGGGTTTGGGGGCCGTTTTGGGCGGCAGTTTCAATGCGGTGACAGTCATTGCAGCCTCCTTCACGCCATCGCCTTGATGGATTGGGCGGCCAGATAGGCCTCGGGGTCGGCGGGGTCGAAGGTGATGCCGTCAAAGAAGGTCTCGACCCCGCGGCTGTCGCCTTTGTCGGCGGTGTCGAGGCCGAGGGCCGCAGCCGCCTCCAGCCACAGGTCGGAGCGGTTGGTGGCATCCACCAGCGCGGCGGTGTCCAGATCGCCGGGCAGATAGCCCCAGCGCTTGTTTTCGGTGATGAACCACGCATCCAGCGACTTCCACGGGAAGGACGCGCTGCCGTTCTCGCCCCAGAAGCGCATCGACAGGTCGGGGCGGTTTTCCTCGCGGCCATTGCCATAGTTGATCTCGCCCTTCAGACGGGCGGCGATGTCGGCGACGGGCACGTTATACCATTGGCGTTTCGACAGGATCTGCGCCATCTCATCCTTGTTGGCGGCGTCTTCGCACCAGATCTGCGCCTCCATCACCGCCATCAGAATGGCGCGGGTGGCGTTGGGATGGGCGTCGACCCAGTCGGCGCGCATGCCGAGGATTTTCTCGGGGTGGTTCTGCCAGAGCTCGCCGGTGGTGCAGGCGGTAAAGCCGATATTCTGGTTCACCAGCTGTTCGTTCCACGGCTCGCCGACGCAGAAAGCCTCCATATTGCCGACCTTCATGTTGGCCACCATCTGCGGCGGCGGCACGACGATCAGGTCGCATTCGCTGGTCGGGTCGATGCCCGCGGCGGCCAGCCAGTAGCGCATCCACAGATCATGCGTGCCACCGGGAAAGGTCATGGCGACGGGGATTTCCTGACCGGCGGCGCGGCGGGCGGCCCAGATCTCTTTCAGGGGGGCGGCGTCCAGACCCACACCGCTGTCGGCATAGGCTTGCGTGACCGAGATGCCCTGACATTGTTCGTTGAGGCTCAGCAGGTTATACATCGGCAGCGGCTGGTTGTTCTGCATGACGCTGCCGGTCGAATACATATGCACCTTGGGGCGCAGGATATGGCCGCCGTCGATGCCGCCGCCGCTGCTGCCCAGCTGCATATTGTCGCGGGTGGCGCCCCAGCTGGCCTGTTTCTCGATCTTCATGTCGGGCAGGCCGTGGGCGGCGTAGAAGCCCTTTTCCTGCGCGATGATCAGCGGCGCGCTGTCGGTCAGGGCGATATAGCCCAGCGTGGCGCCGGTGACTTCGGGGCCGGTCGTGGCGGCCCATGCCCCGCCCGGCAAGGCGATGCGGGCGGCGGCCACGGTGGCGGCCATCGAGGCTGCGGATTTCAGGAAAAAGCGGCGGGTCGGCGCGGGTCGGATCATCATGGCGTTCCTTGGCGCAGCCCCGGAGGGGGCGTTGGCTTGCGGGGCGGCAACGAAAAAAACCACCGGCAGCAGACCCGTAAGAGGGGCGCAACAGGTGGCGTCATTGCCGGATGAAGGGAGGTCCGCATCCTTGCGGAGAGAGGAAGCCGGGGCGCCGTTGCCCTTGGCCTGATCCGAGATTGCAGGCCGGTCGGGGGTGGGTCAAGCGTGGCGGGGCTGTTTCGGGGCCGATGCTGCGCGGCGGTGCAGCGAAAGGCACCGCTGCCCATGAATTCAGCGCGAAAAGAACGCGGGGTCGAAGGTCTGGCCATCGAAGAACGCATCCGGGCCCAGAATCATCTGGCCCTTTTCGCTGGCGACGGCGGTGGGATGGGCCATCGCCCCCTCGACCCGCGCCGAGGCGCCGGGCATGTCGGCGCCCGCCGCGCGCAGGTGCTGGCGATACAGGTCGGTGCGGAAACAGCCCGCCGCCGTCCGCATCGCCGGTTCGGGGTCAAGGCCGTGGGCCTGCGCAATGCCGCGCGCCAGCAGGGCGGCGAGGCTGCGCCAGGGGAAATTCGCGCCGCCCGCGTGAAAGCGGATGAAATCGGGGAATTGCCGCACCTCGCCCTGCGGGCTGATATGCAGGCGCCCCAGAAGGCCGCGTTCGGACAGTTCCGGCGACAGGTTCAGGTAATCGGGGCGCGAGATGATCTCGACCGCGGTGCCGCGGTTTTCGGGGCGGTCCAGCCAGCGGCAGGCGCGCCAGACCGCGCGCATCAGGGCGCCGGTCGCCTCGGGCCGGGCCTCGGTGAAATCGCGGGTCAGCACGAGGCCCTTTTCGGGCGGGGCGCCCCAGATCGCGCGGCCCGCCAGCAGCAGGGACCCCGCCGCCGTCTCGACCGCATAGGACGCCCATGGCTCGCCCACGCAGAAGGCATCGACCTCACCCGCCGCCAATGCCGCGGCCATCATGGGGGGCGGCACGGTGTGGATCGACAGGCCCTCGGCCAGCGCCGATCCGGCCAGCCAGTGGCGCACCAGATGGGCCTGCGTCGAGAAGGGGAACGGCACGCCCACGCGCAACGGCCCGCCCGCCACGCGGGTCAGCGCGTCGCGCGCCGCCGCCGGGTCGTTGAAGGCGAAACCGTGGCCGATGTCGCGCAGCCGTGCGGCCAAGGCGGCGCTGACCGCGATGGCCTGCCCGCCCTGCGCCAGAAACATCACCAGATCAAAGGCCGGATAGGCCGGGCCCAGCCCAAGGGTCTGCGCGATGGGCAGGGGCACCAGCATATGCGCGGCATCAATCCCGCCGGTGCCCAGCATGTCGCGGCTTTGCGCCCAGCTGCGCAGGCGCAGCAGGTCGAACGCCAACCCCTCTTCGGCGGCAAAGCCGATCTCGGAGGCGATGATCAGGGGGGCGGCGTCGATCAGGGGCACATAGCCGAGGCGCAGGGTCGTCAGGCTCATGTCAGCAATCCCGCCGCCATGACCAGTTGCTGGGCGATGTCGGCCACGCGGCGGCCCTGATCCATCGCGGTCTTGCGCAACAGGGCGTAGGCTGCCTCTTCGTCGATGCCGCGCGCCTTCATCAGGATGGCTTTCGCGCGGTCGATGATCTTGCGTTCCTCCAGCGCGGCCTTGGTCGCGGCCAGCTCGGTGCGCATCTTGTGGAACATGTGGAACCGCGCGATGGCGGCGTCGAGGATCGGCTTGATCCGTTCGGGTTGCAGGCCATCGACGACATAGGCCGAGACGCCCGCCTCGATCGCGGCGCGGGTCAGTTGCTCGTCCGAGCGGTCCACGAACATCGCCACGGGACGGTCCAGCGGGCCGGAGGCCAGCGCCAGTTCTTCCAGCACATCGCGCGAGGGGTCGGCCACGTCGATCAGCACGATGTCGGGCTTTTGTTCGGCGATGCGACGGGCGAGGCCGGTCTCCTCGGCGATGACCGTGACGTGATGTTCGCCCGAGGCACGCAGCGCGTCCACGATGCGCAGGGCGCGGTCGCGGTCGCGTTCGACGATGATGATGGACAAGGCCGGCATCGCATCCCCTTTGGCGCCGAATGACACCGGCACGGGGCGCGGGGCAACGATCTGCGGGGCGCGCGGGCAGAAGAACGGCGGCGCTGCCCGAACGACAGGCAAAAAGGCCGCCCAAAGGACGGCCCTGCACTATTTAACAGCAGAACTTTGGTGTCAGGCCGCCAGATCGAAGCGGTCGGCGTTCATCACCCTGGTCCAGATCGCGGCGAAGTCATGGACGAACTTTTCGCGGTTGTCGTCCTGGGCATAGACCTCAGCATAGGCGCGCAGGACCGAGTTCGAGCCGAAGACCAGATCGACGCGGGTGGCGGTCCATTTCACCGCGCCGGTCCGGCGGTCGGTGATGTCATAAAGACCGTCGCCCTTGGGCACCCATTTCCACGCCATATTGGTCAGGTTGTCGAAGAAATCGGTGGTCAGCGCCCCTTCGCGGTCGGTGAACACGCCATGCTTCGTGCCGCCGTGATTGGTGCCCATGGCGCGCATGCCGCCGATCAGACAGGTCATTTCCGCCGCCGTCAGGCCCATCAGCTGCGCGCGGTCCAGCAGCATTTCCTCGGGCGAGACGACATAGTCCTGTTTGACCCAGTTGCGGAAGCCATCGGCCAGCGGCTCCAGCGAGGCAAAGGACGCGGCATCGGTCTGTTCGTCCGTGGCGTCGCCACGACCGGGCGCAAAGGGCAGATGCAGTTCGACCCCGGCGGCGCGGGCGGCCTGTTCGACGCCGACATTGCCCGCCAGCACGATCACATCGGCCAGCGACGCGCCGCTGTCCGCCGCGATGGGTTCCAGCACCGACAGCACCTTTTGCAGGCGCGCGGGTTCATTGCCCGCCCAGTCCTTTTGCGGGGCCAGACGGATGCGGGCGCCATTGGCACCGCCGCGCAGATCCGAGCCTCGGAAGGTGCGCGCGCTGTCCCATGCGGTCGAGACCATCTCGGCCAGCGTCAGGCCGCTGTCTGCGATGCGGGCCTTGAGGGCTGCGATATCGTAATCGGCGCGGCCCTGCGGGACCGGGTCCTGCCAGATCAGTTCCTCGGTGGGCGCGTCGGGGCCGACATAGCGGACATTCGGGCCCATGTCGCGGTGGGTCAGCTTGAACCATGCCCGCGCGAACACGTCCGAGAAATAGGCGTGGTCGCCCCGGAACCGCTCGCAGATGGCGCGATAGATCGGGTCCATCTTCATCGCCATATCGGCATCGGTCATGATCGGCATGACGCGGATCGACGGATCCTCGACATCGACGGGCATGTCCTCGGGGCGGATATTGATCGGCATCCACTGCTGGGCACCGGCGGGGGAGTGCTTCAGTTCCCATTCATAGCCGAACAGCAGGTCGAAATAGCCGTTGTCCCACTGGGTCGGATGGGTGGTCCATGCCCCCTCGATCCCCGAGGTGACCGTGTCGCGGCCGATGCTGCGGGTATGGCTGTTCATCCAGCCAAGCCCGCCCTCGTGCAGTTCGGCACCTTCGGGGGCGGGGCCGAGGTTCTCGGCGCTGCCATTGCCATGGGTCTTGCCGACGGTGTGGCCGCCTGCGGTCAGGGCGGCGGTTTCCTCGTCGTTCATGGCCATGCGGGCGAAGGTTTCACGCACCTGCCGGGCGGTTTTCAGCGGGTCGGGCTGGCCGTTGACGCCTTCGGGGTTCACATAGATCAGACCCATCTGCACGGCGGCCAGCGGGTTTTCCATGGTCGAGGGGTCGGCGACGTCGCCATAGCGTTCGTCGGACGGCGCCAGCCATTCCTTTTCCGCGCCCCAATAGACGTCTTTCTCGGGGTGCCAGATGTCGCGGCGGCCAAAGGCGAAGCCAAAGGTTTTCAGGCCCATGGATTCATAGGCGATGGTGCCCGCCAGAATGATCAGGTCGGCCCAGCTGAGGCGGTTGCCGTATTTCTTCTTGACCGGCCACAGCAGGCGCCGCGCCTTGTCGAGATTGGCGTTGTCGGGCCACGAGTTCAGCGGCGCAAAGCGGATATTGCCGGTGCCGCCGCCGCCGCGCCCATCGGCCAGCCGGTACGAGCCCGCCGAGTGCCAGGCCAGCCGGATCATCAGCCCGCCATAATGGCCCCAGTCGGCGGGCCACCAGTCCTGACTGTCGGTCATCAGCGCGTGGACATCGGCCTTCACGGCCTCGAAGTCCAGCTTGCGCACCTCTTCGCGGTAATCCAGCCCGGTCAGCGGATCGGTCTTGGTGTCGTGCTGGTGCAGGATGTCCAGATTGAGCGCGTTGGGCCACCAGTCCATGACGCTGGTTCCGGTTGCGGTCAGGCCGCCATGCATGACGGGGCATTTGCCCGTGGGAATGTCATTGCCGTCCATCATTTCCTCCTGTTCGTGTTCTGTGTCTCCCGGTCCGCTGTGGGGACCACGGCCCGCCCTGTCCGGGGGCGCGGGATGTCCTGTCTGTCCTAGCAAACGCGGATCATAATGGCCAATATGACTTTATGCGATCATTCATAACATAATCTGATGACGGTGCTTCGGTTGCCCGGCGGCAGGGGTTGCGCATTGCCGCAGGCGGCCATGTCCAGCGACAGCAAGCCGGTTGCGCCACATCCGCGGCGGGTCTTTTCCCGGTTCCGTCCCGGCGGTAACGATGGCGCAGGCGCCCCAACCGAAAGGCAACAGGTCATGGAACTGGCAGACTGGTCTGATCGCCCGCCCCCCGGCACCGCCCCCCTCGACGGGCGCTATGTGCGGCTGGAGCCTCTGGCCCCGGCGCATGCCGACACGCTGTATCAGGCGGCCACCGCCGAGGGGGCCGGGGACAGGTTCCGCTGGCTGTTCGAGACGCAGCCCCCGGACCGCGCCGCGTTCGGGGACTGGGTCGCGCAGGCTTCGGCCACGACCGATCCGCTGTTCTTTGCGGTGATCGACAAGGCCACCGGACGCGCCGAGGGGCGGCAGGCGCTGATGCGCATCGACCGCACCCATGGGGTGATCGAGATCGGCAGCATCATGTGGGGGCCTGCCCTGCAGCGCACGCGGATGGCGACCGAGGCGCTGTTTCTGTTCGCGGATCATGTCTTTGGGCTGGGCTACCGGCGGTTCGAATGGAAATGCAACGACCTGAACGCGCCCTCGAAACGCGCGGCCACGCGGTTCGGATTTCGCCACGAGGGGGTGTTCCGCCAGCATATGGTCGTGAAGGGCGCCAGCCGCGACACCGCGTGGTTCGCCATGACCGATCAGGACTGGCAGCGGCTGCGACCCATCTATCTGGCATGGCTGGCGCCCGAAAATTTCGACGCGGCGGGGCGGCAGCGGCGGGCGCTGAGGCTGTGACCCGCTGTCGCGCCGTGCCCCCGACCCGGACGTATGGCGCCGGGCGGATGCGATCTGCCCGGACTTGCCGGGGTGAGGAAACCTGATGCTGTTCATCCCGCTGCCCTTTGTGGTGACCCTGCTGCTGCTGATTCTGTTTGCGACGCTCGCCCGGCGCGACCGCGAGGACCGGCCCGACATCCCCTTCATGGCGCTGATCCTGCTGGTCGCGGGGCAGAGCTTTCTGGCCGGGCTGCGATGGGGTTATGGCGTGCAGGCCGTCGGGTGGGTGACGCCGGTTCTGGCCGGGCTGGTGCCGCCGCTGGTCTGGTGCGGCGTGCTGGCGGTGCTGCGGCGCGACTGGTTTCACCCCTCGCGGATCTTGCTGCATGCCCTGCCTGCCCTGTCGGTCGCCGGGCTGATGGCACTCGACCGCGATCTGATCGACCCGGCGCTGGTCGTGATCTTTCTGGGCTATGCGGGGGCCATCCTGCGGATGATGCGCCGGGGCGCCGACACGCTGCGGCTGACACCGCTGGAACGCGCGGGCACGGCCTATCGCGCGATCCTGTTCGCGGCCTCGGCCCTGCTGCTGACCGCCGTGATGGATCTGGCGGTCTATCTGGATTTCGCGCTGCTGCTGGGCCGCAACGCCCTGCCGATCATCCAGACCGGCAATCTGGCCGCGCTGGCCCTGCTGGCCATCGCCGCCGCCGCCATCGGCCGGACACCGGGCGTGGACGAGCCGCGCCCCGTCGCGGCACCACCCGCGAGTTCCCAGCCCCCATCCCTGCCCCCATCCCTGCCCCCGCCCTCGCCCCCGCACTCGCCCCCGACCGATGATGACGGCCACGCCGCCGCCCTTCGCGCCATCGACGGGCTGCTGACCGACCGGCACATCTATCGCGATGTCGATCTGACGCTGGACCGGCTGGCGCGGCGGCTGGGGATGCCTGCGCGGCAGATCTCGGGGGCGATCAACCAGCTGCGGGGCAAGAACGTCTCGCAATACATCAACGAGTTTCGCGTGGCCGAGGCCTGCGACCTGCTGGCCCGGTCGGATCGCCCGGTGACCGAGATCATGTTCGATGTGGGGTTTCAGACCAAGTCGAACTTCAACCGCGAATTCCGGCGGGTGACGGGGATGACGCCGGTACAGTGGCGGCAGGTGAAATCCGTGCCGGGCTAGGGAAACGCGGCCTGCCAAGGTGCCGGATCACGGCAAAAGGTGCTGAATCGTGATCAAGGTCCTGCCCTGACGCCATTCAGGTCGCGGGGTTTAGCCGCCCCTCGCAGGGTGGTCGGCATGAACATGACCCCCACCCTCCCCGATCTGGCCGACCCCCAACTGGCCGCGACCCTGCGGGCGCTGTCCCTTCCGGCGGAACCGGCGCCGCCTGACCGTGTCCGGCGCCGGTGGCTGCCATGGGCGGTCCTGACGCTTGGCGCGGCGGGGGCCCTTGGCGCCTTTGTCGCGCTGGACCGCCGGGACAGTCCTGCGGCCAGCACCGCCCCGCCGCCGGACCCGGTCGCCCTGACGGTGCCCCGGACGCCCGCGCCGGTCGTGGCCGAGATCACCGGCGCGGGCCATGTCGTGGCGCCGCAGACGGTTGCGGTTCACGCCCGGCACGCGGGCCGGGTGCTGTCGGTCGCGGTTCAGCCCGGCGACCGGGTGGCGGCAGGTCAGGTGCTGGCCCGGATGGAGGGGGAGGCGACCCGGCTGGCGCTGGAAGACGCCGCGATCGCCCGCCGGACCGCCGCGCTGGGGACCGAGGCCCGGCAGATCGAGGTCGATGCCGCGCAACAGGACCGCGACCGGGCCGCCCTGCTGGCCGCGCGCGACGCCGTTCCGGGGCACGCGCTGGAGACGGCAGAGACGGCCCTGCGCCGGGCGCGCAACCTGCAGGCGCAGGCGCGGCAGGATCTGGCGCGCGCGGACCTTGCCCTGCGCCGGGCGCGGGCGGATGTCGACCGGCTGGTGATCCGCGCGCCGCTGGCCGGGACGGTGACGGCACTGTCGGTTCACGCGGGCGATCTGGTGGCCGATGAGGCCGACAGCGTGGCCGCAGGCCGGGGGCTGATGGTCATCGCCGACACGAGCCGTATGGTGATCGACGCCGATGTGGCCGAGACCAGCCTTGCCGCCCTGCGCCCCGGCCTGACCGGCGAGGCCGTGCTGGACGGCTATCCCGACCACCCCTTTTCCATCGTGCTGGAACGGATCGCGCCCATAGCCTCGCTGGAGAAGGGCACCGTCACCCTGCGGTTCCGCCTGACCGGCGCCCCCGAGGGCGCGCGGCCCAACATGGCCGCCCGCATCCGCATCACCGACCCCATCGCAGAAGGACCGCACCCATGACCGACACGCCGTTTATCCGCCTGACAGGCATCCGCAAGGGCTTTGCCCTTGGCGGCCAGCGCCTTGGCATCTTCGAGGATCTGGACCTGACCATCCCTCAGGGGGATTTCGTCGCCATCATGGGGCCGTCAGGCTCGGGGAAATCGACGCTGCTGAACATGCTGGCGGGCATCGACAGCCCGGATGCGGGCGAATTGCAGATCGGCCCGCACCGGCTGGACCAGATGGGCGAGGCGGCGCGCGCGGCCTGGCGGGGGCACCATATGGGCATCGTGTTCCAGTTCTATAACCTGATGCCGATGCTGACGGCGGCCGAGAATGTCGAACTGCCGCTGATGATCCGGCCCCTGCCCGCACACGCGCGGCGGGCGCGGGTCGACAGGGTGCTGGCGCTGGTGGGGCTGGAGGGGCGGCAGCGGCAGTATCCGGCGCTGATGTCGGGCGGCCAGCAGCAGCGGGTGGGCATCGCGCGCGCCATCGTCGGCGATCCGGCCCTGCTGCTGTGCGACGAGCCGACCGGCGATCTGGACCGCGCCTCGGCCGATGACATCCTGCGCATGCTGCGGGTGCTGAACGATCAGCTGGGCAAGACCATCGTGATGGTGACCCACGACCCGCAGGCCGCACAGGTGGCGCGGCGCGTGCTGCATCTGGACAAGGGCCGGTTCGTGACCGCCGAAAGGGCCGCGTGATGACCTGGCTTACCCTCATCCGCCGCAATCTCTGGCGCAAGCCGCTGCGGAGCGTGCTGCTGATCCTCTGCGTGGCGACGACCTTTCTGATCCACGGGCTGACCGCCAGCTTTCTGAACGGCGCGCAGGGGGCCGCGGCCTCCGGCGGCGATATTCTGGGCGTGACGCATGCGGCGGGCATGGGCCAGCCGCTGCCGCTGGCGCATGAGGCGCGGATTGCCAGCGTCGAAGGCGTCGCGGCTGTCGTCCCCGTCGCCCGCCTGCGCGGCTTTGTGCAAACCGAACGCAACGCCGTCGCGCTGAGTGCGACCGATCCGGGCGGCCTGATGGCGGTCAGCGGCCCCGGTCTGGGCCTGACGCCCGATCTGATCGCGGCGCTGGATGCGGGGCGCGACCGGGTGCTGGTGGGGCGCGCGCTGGCGGCGGCGCAGGGCTGGCAGGTCGGCCAGAGCGTGACGCTGACCACGTTCCAGCCGCTGCGCGCGGGCGGCGGGCGCGATCTGCGCCTGACCATCGCGGGCATCTTTCCGGGGGCGGCGCCGGGGGTCGATACCTATTTCATCATCGGGCAGTACCGCTATCTGAACGCGCTGCGCGACCGCAACCGCGACACCGCCGATGTCTTTGCGCTGCGCCCCGATGCGGGCGTGGCCCCGGCGGCGCTGGCCGCACGGATCGACGCCGCGCTGGCCCGTTCCGCCGCCCCCACCCGCACCCAGTCCGAGCGGCAGTTCCTGCAGGCCTTCCTGCGCCAATATGCCGATGTCGGGCTGATCGTGACGCTGGTGATGGGCGCCAGCACCGTGACGCTGCTGATGATCGTGATCAACACGATGGTCTTTGCCGTGCGCGAACGCCGGTTCGAGATCGGCGTGCTGAAAACCCTGGGCTTTTCGCGGTCGCGGATCGGCCTGCTGATCCTGGCCGAGACGATGTTCGTCTTTGCCCTTGGCGGGGGGCTGGGGCTGGGGCTGACACAGCTGGCCACCATTCTGGCGGGCGACGGGATCGGGCTGGTTCTGTCGCCGCGCATCCTGGCCGAAAGTGCGGCAATGGTGCTGGCCCTCGCGCTGCTGAGCGGGCTGCTGCCCGCAGCCCTGACCATGCGCATTCCCGTCACCGCCGCTTTCAGAACGAGGTAGACCCACCATGCTGACACAATTCAGGCAAATCCGGGTGCTGACCCGCACCAATCTGGCCGGGATGCACCGGCGGCTGGCGATCTCGGCCTCGATGGCCTTCTCGGTGGCGCTGGCGGTCTGCGTGCTGGTGGGCTTTCTGTCCATGGCACGCGGTTTCGAGCAGACCCTGACCGGCACCGGATCAACCTCGGTCGCGGTGGTTCTGGGGGGCGGCACCAGCCTTGAGGCGGGCTCGGAGATACCTGCCGGGCTGATCCGGTCGCTGCTGGCCGTGGGCGCGGATGTCGGGCTGCGCCGCGATGCGTCCGGGCTGCCCGTGATCTCGCGCGAGATGGTGCAGCCGGTGGCCTTGTCCCCCGACGGCGCGGCGGTCACGCTGGCGCTGCGCGGCATGGACCCGGCAGGCGCGACGCTGCGCGATGGCACCACCCTGACCGGGGGGCGGATGTTCACCCCCGGCGCCCGCGAAATCGTGGTGGGCGCGCGGACCGCCGCCGATGTCGCAGGGCTGGAGATCGGCGACAGCGTCCGCCTTGGGGCTGTCGAGTGGCGGGTGACCGGCCATTTCTCGGCGCAGGGCGGCGTGTTCGAATCCGAGCTGTGGACCGGGCTGGAGGCCGCGCAGTCGGCCTTTGACCGGCAGGGCGAGGTCCAGACCCTGCGGCTGGGCCTGAACCGGCCCGGCGATGTGACGGCGCTGGCGGCGGTGCTGGCGCCGCTGTCCCCGACCCCCCTGAGCGTGATGACCGAGGCGGATCTGTTCGCCGGGCAATCGGCCCGCACGGCGGATCTGATCCGGCTGTTCGGCTGGCCCCTCGCGGCGCTGATGGCCTTTGGCGCGACGGCGGGGGCGCTGAACACGATGATGAGTTCGGTGTCGGACCGCAGGGTCGAGATCGCCACGCTGCGCACCCTGGGGTTCAGCCGCCTGGCCGCCTTCGGGGCCACATGGATCGAGGCGCTGGTGCTGGCAGGCATCGGCACGGCAGTCGGGCTGCTGCTGTCCTGGCTGGTCTTTCACGGCTGGCAGGCCAGCACCTTGGGGGCGAACAATGCGCGGATGGCCTTTCAGCTGGCGGTGACGCCGGATGTGATGCTGCGCGCGGGGCTGCTGGGCCTGCTGATCGGCGCGCTTGGCGGGCTGATCCCGGCGCTGAGCGCCACGCGCCTGCCGCTGACCGCAGCGCTTCGCGCCCATGGGTGACGCGGGCGTGCAGCCCCGCGGGCAGATTAGCGGTTGATCTGACGGGGCACAGGCCGTCGGAAGCCAAAAAAGCGGAGGCGCTCCGGCGACATGCTGTGGCACATCGCGCAGGACCGCCTCCGCGGAGCTACCATTTACAACCCCCCACAGGTTCGCAGAGCGGTCACACAACCCGTCCGCGAATCACCTTTTCGCAGCCGGGTGTGAACCGGATGTGAGCGCGGCGTGAAGCGGCCCCGGCCCAGTCGCGGCCCGGCGGGGCAATCAGTCGCCCAAGCCGTGGCGCCAGGGCAGCGCCGGCAGCCCCAGATCGGGCGTTGTCCCGGCGGCGCCGTTCAGGGCCTGCACCAGCGCCTTGCGGTCGGGGATCGTGCGGCCCCCTGCCAGCGCGGCGGCCAGCCAGCGGGACAATTGCGGGGCCGACAGGCTGGTGCCGCTGAGCCGCTGGCGCCCGGCAGGGGCGATCCCCGGCAGCAGCATCCCGCCAAGCGTGGCGCTGGCATCGGCGGGTGCGGTCAGATCGCCCGGCGCGCCGTCGGGCAGCAGCCCGGTATAGGGGCTGACCCGCTGGTCCGGTCGCGGGGGGCGTGCAAGGCTGGCGCCGACCCGGATCGGACGCTGGCCGCGCGCATAGGCGCTGAGCGTGCCGTTGCGGCGGATCGCGCCGGGCGATGCGGGATCGTCGGCACCGGGCCAGCGCCCGTCATCGGTCCGCTGCCGGTAACCGGGATCGACCAGCCGCGACTGCCGCCCCTGTCCGCGAAACCCCCGCAGCCTGTCGTCGCGGTGAACCGCCAGATCGCAGCCCGACGGGCCTGCCTCGTGCAGCGTCAGGCGCCACGGCCCCGGCGGCGCACATGGCGCGGTGATGGCGCCCGGCAAGGTGGGCGGCACAATCACCGTCACGCAGGCGCGCCCCGCAGGGCCACCCCGCCGCTGCGCCACCACACGGGCCAGCGTGGCGCCCCTGGCATCGGTGATCCGACCTGCGCCGGTGGCCTCCAGCGGCACGACAAGCTGCGCGCCATCGGGGGTGGTGATGCCGATCCGGGGCATGGCTTCGCCCACAGCGCCCCAGATCTCGATGGCGTTGGCGGTGGAATCGGCGGGCGGGATCTGCCAGCCGATCCCCTGCCCCGCGCGCAGCCGGGCGCGCAGCCGGTCCTGACGGTTGTTGCCGGTCGGCACCACGACATGGACCGGACCCAGATCATCCGGCCTCTGCCCTGTGATGATGTCCAGCAGACGCGCCAGCGCCGCGGTTTCGTCGCCCGCGCCCGCCGTCACGCCAAGGGACAGGTTCACGATCAGCGGCGGGCGGACGGGCTTTCCGGCTTTGGCCGACAGTTCACGCGCCAGCGCCCGCGCCCGCGCCAGAACAAAGGCGACGGCGGCACAGATGAACGGCGCCGCCAGACTGCCCGAGGTCTCGGCCAGCGCGATCCGGGGCAGCGACACGGCCAGCAGCGGGTGCTGGCGCCCGGCGTCGTCCTGCGGGTCATGACCCCCGGCCAGAGCGGCCACCGCCGCGCCATGGCTGGCCGCCGCCGCCATCACCATCGAGCGGCCCGGCGTCATCAGCCCGCAGTCGCGATAGGCATGGTCGGGATCGCCGGGCCGGCGCAGCGCGTCGATCCGGGGGCCGCGCAGTTCACGGCCAAAGGCAATATCGGGCCGGTGCTCGGATGCGATGGCGTCCATCAGCCAGATGGCGGCGACACGGCTGTGGCCACTGGCGGTCGTGAACAGCGGATGCGCAAAGGGGATGGCGTGGTCGATCACCGCCACGATCGCCGCGTGACCGGGATCAGACGGGCGCGCGCGCTTGTGCAGAAACCGGCCCTCATCGGCTTTGGGGGCCCTGGGCGGCACGATCGCATCGGCAGGGATCAGCTGCGGCAGATGGGCAAGAACCGGGTCGAAAAGATCGGGGATTTCACGCCCGAAGGCCGACCCGATCAGCGCGCGCAGGGCTTTGCGCTGCGCCGGGTGGAGATCGGGGCGCGGCGAAGGGGCGCGCTGCGACAGCATCTCGTCCAGCAGCGGCCCGCCCTCATCGCCCAGCCGGTCCTGCCCGGCACGGGCGGCGGGCACCCAGCCGAGGGGCACAGGCGTCACCCCCATCGCCTGCTCCATTCCCGCAGCGCGCCCTGCCACAGCGCGGCCAGCAGGGGCGCCCTGGCGACGGGCAGCGCCGCCTGCTGCTTCAGGCAGGTCTGTTTCTGCCACGCCAGACACAGCGCGGGCAGATGGAAATCGCGGCTGCCGCCAGAGGCATCGCTGCCCCATTTGCCGGTGTCGAGGGCGAGGCCCGTCACATCGGTTCCGGTCGCCCGCGCCACCAGCCAGCGCGCGACGGCGGTGCCCAGCACCGCGCCCGCCGCGCTGTCGCTGGGATAGTGCAGCCCGGCGACGGTCCGGTTGACCGCGATCCGCGCCGCCATCCGGTCCAGCGGGCTGGCCGGGTCGGGCCCCTTTGCCTCGTTCAGCGCCGACAGCAGGCCGGACAGCGCAAACGCCTGGGTGGCGTGGCCGCTGGGAAAGGCCGCATGTCCGGGGCAGTCGATCATCGGCTGGATATCGGGGGACAGCACATGCGGGCGCGGCGCGCTGAACCCCAGCTTGGCGCGCTGCACCATCGCGGTTGCCATGTCCTGCACCAGCGAGGTCAGCAGCATCACGCAGGGCGTCCAGCCGGGCGACAGCGGCAGGACCGCGCCGAAAAAGGGCAGGATCTGGCCGGTCTGGGACAGGATCTCGGCCATGCGTTCGGCGCGCAGTTCGGCGTAACCGGCGACAAGCTGAGCCTCGTCCCTGAAATCCTTGCCGGACGGGCGGGTCAGCCGCAGCAGATCGCCGCCCGGCACCGAAACCGTCAGCGCCCGCGCCGACGCCTTGATCTGCACCCCTTCGGACAGTTCGGACAACAGCGCCGCAGCCGCGAATTGCGGCTCGATCCGTCGCAACCGTTCCAGCGCGGTCAGCCCCGGCGGGGCCGGTTTCGTCACCGCCACGCCGCCCATCGGGGCGATGGCGTCGCGCGCCAGCAGCAGCGCCTGCGCCAGCGTGGACGACCCGGCGCCCGACGCATCGGCGCCGTGTTGGTTATGCTGATTATACGCGTTGTGCTGATTGTGCTGATTATATGCGTTGTAGGCATTCGCCAGCGTCATCCCGTCCCCCCCCGGTCGTTCCCTTGTCGTCCGACCCGGAAAAAACATCACCGATTCGGTTGACCTATGGTAACATATGTCTGGATTTTGTAGGGTTTTCAGTTCATGCGCCTGATTTTACGCCTGATGGGGCCGGTCCGGCTGACAGCAGAAGACGGGCGCGACATGACCCCGCGCGGGCGAAAGGCGCGGGCTGTTCTGGCGATTCTGGGCACCGCACCCGATCTGCGCATGGCCCGCGCCCGCCTGCAGGACCGGCTCTGGAGCGACAGCGCCCCGACGCAGGGCGCCGCCAGCCTGCGCCAGACATTACGAGAATTGCGCCTGTCGCTGGATGACGCCCGCGAGGTGCTTTTGTCGGGCGAAGGCTGGGTCGGACTGGACCGCGCGCGGGTGACGGTCGATCTGCGGCCTGTCACCGGCCCGGCGGGCGCGCCCTGCGAATTCGCCGAAGGGCTGGAGATCGAGGATCCCGAGTTCGAGGACTGGCTGCGCGACACCCGCCTTGCGCTGGAAGACGCCCCCACCGTGCCCGACCAGCCGCTGCTGGTCCTGACCGAACCACAGGCCGACAGTCCGCAGGCGCGCATGCTGGCCGCGTGCGTGATGCAGGAGGCGGCGGGCCGCGCCGGGCAACTGATCCCCGCCCGCGTGGTGGCGGCAGGCGCCGCCGGATCCGGTTCCGGAACTGCCTGCGGGACCGGCCTGCAGATCGAGGCGCATTGCATGTCACAGGACCGGGGTGGCCTGATGATCATGATGGTGCTGCGCGACCTGCGCGATGGCGCGCAGCTTTGGGCGCAGTACTACCCGGTCACGGCGGCGCTGACCGATATGCGCCGCACGGGTGCCTCGATTGCGCTGACGATCATGCAGACGGCAAGCCGGATGGGCAGCCCGGCGCGGTCGCTCTATCCGCTTGGCGATCTGTTCAGCTTTTCGCGCCCGCGCCTGCTGGCCGCCGATCAGCGTCTGAAGGGGGCGGAAGGCGCGGTGCCACAGGCGCTGCGCGCCTATCTGCGCTATACGCTGATCATCGAGCGGCAGTCACGCGACCCCGGCGCCCTGCTGGACGAGGCCGAAGCCCTGACACACCGCGCCTGCGAGGCCGCGCCGGGTGATCCGATCGTGCTGTCGGTGGCGTCGCTGATGAAGTCATGGCGCGGACAGGTCGCGGGCGCGCTGGATCTGGCGCGGCTGGCCTGCCGGGTGTCGCCGGGCCACGACATGGCGCAACTGGCGTTGTCGCAGGCGCTGACCAATGCGGGGCGGGACAGCGACGCCCTGATCGCCGGCATGCGGGCGGTCACCGGACCGCTGGCTGCGCTGGGGCAGGCAAGCTGGCGCATGCGGCTGGCGGTCGCGCAGATCCGGCTGGGCCGCCTGCCCGAGGCCGAAGCCAGCGCCGAGGTCGCGCTGGCCCATGCGCCCGAATGCCGCCCGGCGCTGCGCGTGCTGGCCGCGCTGCGCTATCACCGCCGGGACGAGGCCGGGGCCGCCGAGGCGCTGGCCGCGCTGCGCCGGGCCGAGCCGGATTTCAGCCTGCCCCTGATGGCCAGCCCGGGCTACCCGGTGACCACCCTTCGACGCGCCGGGCTGCTGGGGGTGACCCGCTCGGGGTTGTAAGCCCGGGGTTGTCAGAGGGTCGGCGCCCCCCTCTCACGGCCCTTTCACACGCGGCTCACGGCCAAGCGGCAGACTGTGAGTCGCGGAGACTGGCGCGGCCAGTTCCGCAATCAGGGGGATGCCGGAATGACCACCAGCAAAACGCAGTCAGCGGCGACGCAAGACCAGATCAGCCTAATTCTGGAGATGCGCGCCGATCCGGGCATGTCGCCCAGCCTGGGGATGAACGCCCTGCCCGAACTGGCCAGCGGCGCCCTGACGCTGGACCCCGAATTCCTCCCTGTCGCAATGGCGGGCGACCCCGAGGTCGAGGGCTTTGCCAGCCAGCCCCGGTCCTATATTCTGCGCGGCACCGTGGCCTCGCAGGATCAGCTGCGCGCGCTGGAGGCCGACCCTCTGGTGCTGCGGGTCTGGCCGGATACCAGGATCGCCCCGTTCATGCATCCGGGCGCGACAAATGCGGCGGCACCCGAGGTCGGCGACACGCCCTCGATGGCCGCCTGCCCCACCGGCAGTTGCGATTGCACACCGCACGCGCCGGTCGGCACCATCTCGGACGTCGCCCGCTATCTGGCGGCGGACCAGATCTGGTCGCGGGGCTATCGCGGCACCGGGATCGTCATAGGAGTGCTGGATAGCGGGATCACCGCGCAGGGCCGCCCGGTGATTGCGGGGCAGACCGCACGCCGCATCCCGCGCGTGACCGGCGGCTGGCCGGTTGCGAGCTGGGGCACACAGGCCAGCGCGTGGTCGGAACATGGCAATATGTGCGCCACCGACGTTCTGGGCATGGCGCCCGACGCGCAGATCTTTGACCTGCGCATTTCCGGGCCGGGAGGTTCGGTCGCCGTCATTTCGCGCGCGCTGCAGGCCTTTGACTGGGCCCCCAACCGGCATCCTCCGCATCCTCCCGCGCGGGGGCCGGCTCGTCATCCATCTCGGCTCATCCCAATCAGACGGAGACTGTCATGATCCTCATCATCTCGCATCCCGAAGACATCCACGCCCGCGCGGTTCTGAACCATCTGGGCCAGATGCGCGCGCCTGCACAACTGCTGAACCTTGGCCGCTTTCCCAAAGCCGCCCGGCTGGTCCTGCGCTATGACGCCCATTCCAGCCAGATGGGCTGGAGCGATGACGACGGCACCGTGATCGACCTCGATACCGTCGGCGCCGTCTGGTGGCGCCGTCCACAGCCGCTGGCGTTCGAGCCCGGCCTGAAGGCGCAGGATTTCGCCGCCTCGGAATGCGCCGAGGCGCTGGCCGGGATGTGGCAGGCCATGCCTGCGGTCTGGATGAACCCGCCCGTTCTGGACGAGGCCGCCAGCCGCAAAAGCTGGCAGCTGCGGCTGGCCGGGCAACTGGGGCTGGACCCGCCAGAGACGATCATCACCACCTGCCCGCAGACCGCGCGGGCCTTTGTCGCAAAATGCGGCGACGTGATCTGCAAGCCCTTCGCGGGCAGCCGGCACCACCGGCGCGAGACCTGCCGCATCCGCGAAGCCGAGCTGGCCGAGATCGAGCAGCTGCGCCATGCGCCCGCCATCCTCCAGCAGCGGATCGAGGGCCGCGACATCCGGGTCACGGTGGTCGGGCGTCAGGTCTTTGCCGCCGAGATCGACACCGGCGCGGGCCGTTTCCCCGACAATCGCCGCATGAACGACAACCGCACCATCCGCCCGGCCGCCCTGCCCAAGCCGACGATTTCCGCCATCCATATCCTGATGGAGTATCTTGGCCTCGTCTACGGCGCGCTGGACTTTCGCCAGCAACCCGACGGGCGGCTGCGCTTTCTGGAGATCAATCCGGCCGGCCAGTTCCTGTTTGTCGAGGAGCAGACCGGCCAGCCGATCGCGCGGGCCATGGCCAGTGAGCTGATGCAGATGGCGGGCCTGCGGGCGGCGGCCTGAGCCCTGATGTGCGGGGCGCGTCCTGTTCATCCGCCGGGCATCGCGGTGTCGTCTGCCACGCCCGGCTGTGACCGGACCGCCTCCCTGACCGCCCTGCGCCCGGGTCAATGCAGACTGCACCGGGCCGGCCGTGGCCCGAGAATTCGTCCTGGTCAGGCCCCCGCGCATTGACCCCGATATCGATCTTGCACGCTTTGGCGCGAGGCGTTAGACGGCACCAACGGAGCGGTGGCCGAGTGGTCGAAGGCGCACGCCTGGAAAGTGTGTAGGCGGGAGACCGTCTCGAGGGTTCGAATCCCTCTCGCTCCGCCATCTACCTAAAATTTCTGTTGATTATCAGCCGCTTGCGGGGCAGATTGTCAAACTGCTTTAGCGGGTTTGACAGTTGCAGTTTCGTCGTCTGATCGTCCCAGCGCAAGCATTGCCCGCACTGCGAGGTCTTTTCGGCTGGCGGCGACGGTATATCGCGTCACCTCGGCCAGCGATCGATGGCCGGAAATAGCCATGATTTCGTGTGCGCTGCATCCCGTTTCTGCCAGACGGCGGCGGGTGGCTTTGCGCAGCCCGTGAGGCGACAGGCCATTCGGTACCGATTGGCGATCGCGCCCCACGTCGAACATCTGCGCGGCCAACAGCCGCCTGGCCCGGGGCATCGCCATCCCGGAATATTCCGCCCTTCAGGTGATGGAACGTGCCTTCCGGCATCCCGTGCCTGCACCTGCGCACGATGCGGGTGTCAGAGCTTCGAGATGCGCTTTTGCAGCTCGGCAAGCTGGCGGCGGATCTCGGCCATGTCCTGTCCCTCGGGCGCAGCACCGTCCGGGGGGGCGGCGCCCGCATCGGTCATTTCATCAGGCTCGGGACCGGAACCGCCGCGCCAGCCACCCATCATCGCCTTGAGAAACATCTGCTGCTGGCGCTGCAACGCGTCAAAGCCGGGCATCGTCGCCATCGGATTCGGCATCGAGGCCATGTTCTCCATCAGCTTGGACTGGCCGTCGCGCAGCATCTCGAAGCTGGCGGCCAGAAACTGGGGCACAACCGACTGCGCGTTGGGCGTGTAGCTGCGCACAAGATCGGTCAGCACGTCGATCGGCAGCACGCTTTCGCCGCGGCTTTCATGCTCGGCGATGATCTGGAGAAGATATTGCCGCGTCAGGTCATCGCCCGACTTCAGGTCGATGATCTTCACCTCGCGGCCATCGCGGATGAAACGGGCGATATCCTCCAACGTCACGTAATCGCTGGTTTCGGTATTGTAGAGCCTGCGGCTGGCATAGCGCTTGATCAGCAGCGGCTCGCTTGATGCGGCCATCACGGCCCCCTTGCTGTTCCGTCCGGGCATGATGAAAGCTGGCAGGGGAAAAGGCAAAACAAAAAAAGGCTGGGACGGGATAAACCCGCCCCAGCCCGGAACTTTCACCGGCTAAAATAACACCACAGAAAACGAATTCGTGGAATTACTTCGCAGCGGCAGTCGCGGCAGTCGCCGTGGTGGTCGCTTTCTTGGCCGCAGCCTGCGTCTCGCGGGCGGCTTTCTCGGCGACTTTCTGTGCGTCGGCGGCAATGTCCTTGCCAGCGGTCAGCATCAGGTCAACGGTGTCCATCTGAACCTTTTTCGCCACTTCGGCGTAAGAGGCCATGTGCTCGGCGGCCATTTCAGCCGAAGCCGAGGCGTAATCGCTCATGGCTTTGGTGTATTCCGAGGGCTCTTCACGGACAGCGGCCAGTTCACCGGCGCGGGCGATCGAGTCCTTGGCCCACTGGGCCGAAATCTCGGTCGAACGCTCGGCGGCGCTCAGCGCAACGCGGGCCAGCTTCTCGGCCAGCAGGCTTTGCGACTTCATCGCTTCCTGCAGCGAGGTGGTGTCGATGGGGAAGTTCGCCATCATGTCTTGCATCGTTTTTGCGAAATCGGGGGTCTTGGCCATCTGTACTACTCCTGAGCTTGCGGCGCGGGGGCTGTTTGCCTCGGAAGCCGCCAATCATATCGTTCCACCAATATGAATGCCGCAGTGCAGCATTTCAAGTATTTTTTCTGCACCGCAGCATAAACTGTTACAAAGTGAGGCGGTTGCCTGCAAGCCTTTGATAAGCAGACTTGCAGGCCGAAAGAACGCTATGCGCGCTCGTGGACATACCGTCCGGGGGCGGGTTCCAGCCCCTCGGATGCCTCCCGCGCAGGCAGTTTTCCGCCTGCGCGCGCGGCCAGCCAGGCCCCCCAATGCGGCCACCAGCTGCCCGGAACGAACGCGGCCTGCGCCCGCCAGCCCTCATGCCCCGAATCGAATGCGGGCGGGCCCACGTAATGGCCGTATTTCTTCTTGCTGGGCGGATTGACGATGCCCGCGATATGGCCCGATTCCGACAGGATAAAGGTCTTGTCGGCGGCCCCCATCTGCGCGACGCCACGCCAGCAGTCCTTCCACGGCGCGATATGATCGGTCTCGCAGGCGATCGCGCAGAGCGGAACAGAGACATCGGACAGATGCAGCCGGTGGCCCATCAGATCGAACCCCTCGCCCGCAAAGGCGTTCTGCTGGCACAGGCTGCGCAGATACTGCATCGCCATGCGGCCCGGCAGGTTGGTGCTGTCGCCGTTCCAGTACAGCAGATCAAAGGCGGGCGGCGCCTCGCCCATCATATAGCTGCGGATCGCAGGCCCCCAGACCAGATCATTGGCGCGCAGAAAGCTCATGGTGCGCGACATCAGCTGCGCCCGCATCAGCCCGTGCCGGGCCACCTCATCGGCGATGCCCTTGACGAAATCGTCCTGCAGAAAGGTGGTGAATTCGCCCTGATCCGAGAAATCGGTCAGCGTCGTGAAGAAGGTGGCCGAGTTCACCCGGTCATCGCCCCGCGCCTTGAGCAGGGCCAGCGTCAGCGACAGGGTCGTGCCCGCGATGCAATAGCCCACGACGTTCAGTTTGGGCTGCTCCGTCAGGTCGCGCACCTTATCCATCGCGTCCAGATAGGCGGCGATGTAATCCTCAAGCCCGGTCTCGGACATGCTGGCATCGGGGTTTTTCCAGCTGACGACGAACAGGGTGTGGCCCTGATCGACCAGCCACCGGATCAGGCTGTTCTGCGGTTTCAGGTCAAGGATGTAGAACTTGTTGATCCATGGCGGAATGATCAGCAAGGGCACGGCATGGACCGTCTCGGTCGAGGGCGTGTACTGGATCAGTTCGAACAGCGGCGTGCGATGCACGACCATGCCCGGCGCCGTGCCGATATTCTCGCCGACGCTGAAGGCCGTGCGGTCGGCCAGCGACACGACCATCTCGCCGCCATGCTGTTCCACATCGCGCACGAGATTTTCGAGGCCCCGCACAAGGCTTTCGCCTTCGGTCTCGATCGCCTTTTCCAGCGCGTCGGGGTTGGTGGCCAGAAAATTGGTCGGCGCCATCATGTCGATGATCTGCGCGGTCAGCCAGTCCAGCCGGCGCCGGGCCACCCCGTCGGGCAGGTCCAGCGCGGCCGCGGCCTCTTGCAGGGCATTGGCGTTGGTCCGGTACTGGCGCTTGATCAGGTTGAAATAGGGATGCGTCGTCCACAGCGGATTGGCAAACCGCTTGTCCGCCGGGCCGTCATCTTCGGGCGCCGCAAGCCGGCCCTTGACCAGCGCCGCCTGCGCCAGCGAATAGTTCTTCAGCGTCTCGCCCCAGTAATTCACCTGCTGTTCGATCAGCTTGGTGGGATGATCGGTCAGCGTCTTCAGAAATGCCTCGGCTGCGGTCATGTAGAGGTCAGGGCCCGGCCCCTCGACGCCGGGATTGGGCGGGCTGCGATCCACCAGAGCCGACATGAGGCGGGTGCTGAGCAGCTCGATCCGTTCGATGTTCTGGGCCAGCTTCTTGGCCGTGGGCGCGTGGCCGGTCAGCGCAAGCTGTTTCAGCATGTCTTGTGCCGCCGCGCGCCCCTCATCGACAGCCTCGGAGGGCGGCGCGGCTGAGGCGGGCTGGGCTGAGGCGGGCGCGGCAGTTCTGGCCGCAGGTGAGGCGGCGGTCCGGGCTTCAGACCGGGTCGCAGGCTGCGCCGCAGGTTTGGCAGGTGCCGTCGCGGCCCCCTGCCCGGCTGGCGTGGCTGGCGCGGCTTTGCGACTGCGGCGCACCGCGGGCTTGGCCGGAGCCGTCGCCGCAGGGCCTGCTTTTGCGGCAGATCCTCTTTTTGCGGCAGCGCTGGTGGGCGTCGCCGCGCTGGCCTTTGCCGCGCCGGTTGACCGCGCAGCAGCAGCGCCCGCCTTGGCCGCAGCCCTTGGTTTTGCGGCAGGGCTGGCCTTTGGCGCAGCCTTGGCCGGGGCGCTGTCATTCTCTGTCGCGGCGACCCCGCCCGCCTTTCGGGTCGTTGCCTTTTTGCCGACTGGTATTGACGGATCTTTCCCCGGACGGGTCGAGTTGCTTGCCATGTTCCAGTTTCCCCCCTAGACGTTTGGCAATGATACGCGCAGGACGCAGGACGCGCAAACCCGGCTTTTTCCGGTGCCCCTCGGCCTCCGCCAACGCAGCAGATGGTGACCGGAATGCCGATGAAGGGTCTCAAGGGGATCGTCTCGTACGACGCGATGGAGACGATCCGCAACACGAATGAGTGGCTGGGCGCGACGGCGCGGGCGCTGGCGTCCTACCCGGCCTTCGCCATGGTTCCGCATCCGGCGTTCAAGCTGATGGGGGCATGGGGCCGGGTGACCGAACGCAGCTTTGCGCGCATGGTCACCAAACCCGGCTGGCAGCTTCCCGCGATTCCGGGCGAGGACGGGCAGGACCATATCGTCTATGTCGAACCCGTCGTGCGTCGCGCCTTCGGCGATCTGATCCATTTCCGTGTCGCCCGGCGCGAGCCGCGCCCGCGCAAGGTGCTGCTGATCGCGCCGATGTCGGGCCACTATGCCACGCTGATGCGCTCGACCGTGACTTCGCTGCTGCCCGATTGCGAGCTTTATGTCACCGACTGGCACAATGCCCGCGACATTCCGGTCAGCGAGGGCAAGTTCGACATCGAGGATTACACCCAGTATCTGGTCGATTTCATCCGCCATCTGGGCCCTGACACCAATGTGATCGCCGTGTGTCAGCCCGCGCCGCTGGCGCTGGCCGCCACCGCGATTCTGGCCGCGGACGACCCCGCCGCCCAGCCCCGCACCCTGACGCTGATCGGCGGGCCGGTCGATCCCGATGCCGCCGCGACCGAGGTGACCGATTTCGGCAACCGCGTCACCATGGGCGAGCTGGAGCATCTGGTCATCCAGTCGGTCGGCTTCAAGTATCGCGGCGCCGGTCGGATGGTCTATCCGGGGCTGGCGCAGCTGTCGTCGTTCATCGGAATGAACGCCGAAACGCACACCAACGCCTTTATCAGCCAGATCTTCGCCGAGGCGCGCGGCACCGCCTTTGAAGGCGACAAGCACAACAAGTTCTATGACGAATATCTGGCCGTGATGGACATGACGGCAGAGTTCTACCTGTCCACGGTCGAACGCATCTTCAAGAACCTGGAAATCGCCAAGAACGAGTTCAGCGTGAATGGCCGCCCGGTCGACATCGGCAAGATCACCGATGTCGCCGTGATGACCATCGAGGGGTCGAATGACGACATCTCGGCACCCGGCCAATGCGTCGCGGCGCTGGATCTGTGCACGGGCGTGCCGGATTCGAAGAAGGTGCAGCATCTAGAGGACGGCGCCGGTCACTATGGCATCTTCGCGGGCAAATCCTGGCGGCTGAACATCCGCCCGCTGGTGCTGGACTTCATCGACGAGAACTCGTCCCTGCCCGACGCCGTGAAGCCGCGCAAGCGTCGCGTGCGGGGCGGGCCGGATGCCGATTGCGGCGCCGATGACGGCGAAAGCAGCAAAATGGCGGTCTGAACATGTCAGGCGCCCCCGCGCGGGCGCCTTTTCGCCTTACGGCAGAGCCTCGATTTCGCGCTCGATGGCGGCAAGGCAGTCCGGCGTCGAAAAGCGGTGATCGGCGCCCTTGACCAGCACCAGCCGCGCATCCGTCGCGGTCACATGATCCAGCAGATCCAGCGCCCAGCCCATCGGCACATCCGTATCCGCCGTGCCCTGCAGCATCCGCAGCGGGCAGTCCAGCCGCAGCGGCTGGTCCATGATCAGGTGATCGCGCCCGTCCTCGATCAGGCGGCGGGTGATGACATAGGGCTGGTCGGCGTAATCACTTGGCAGCTCCAGCCGCCCGGCCTGCATCAGCACCTCGCGCTGCCGGGGCGTGAAACCGGCCCAGAAGCCGCGCTGGGTAAAGTCGGGGGCGGCGGCGATGGTGACAAGCCCCGCGACCCGCTGCGGAATGTGGCGCGCCATCAGCAACGCGATCCAGCCCCCCATGGATGAGCCGACAAGGATCTGCGGCCCGTCCGTCAGCGCCTCGATCGCGGCGCGGGCATCCTCGGCCCAGTCTCCGATACAGCCATCCTCGAAATGGCCGCTGCTGTCGCCATGGCCGGAATAGTCCAGCCGCAGGAAGGCGCGGCCCCGGCACGCGGCCCAATCCTGCAGGTGCAGCGCCTTGGTGCCGGACATATCGGATTTGAACCCGCCCAGAAACACCACGCCGGGGCCGCCACCCTGCGTCCGGTGATAGGCGATGCGCCGCCCCGTCGCTGTGTCCAGATAGTTGCTCATCCGTGCCTCTCTTTCAGTTCATCGGCATCAGCGCCCCGTCCGCCCCCTTGATACGCGATCATCGCCCCGGACAGAACCACCACGATCCCCGTATCTTGACAGCGCCCCCACCTGCGGTCATGCCTGCGCCCACATCACCCGCAACCGGGCGTTCCGTGGGCGCCAAACTGACGAGGAGGACAACATGTCCCAGATCACCCTCCGCTTTCCCGATGGCAATGCGCGCGACTATCCCGCAGGCGTGACCGCAGCCCAGGTGGCCGAAAGCATCGCGCCCAGCCTGGCCAAGCGGGCCATCTCGGCCAGTCTGGACGGGGGCCATGTCGATCTGGCCTGGCCGATCCATTCCAGCGGCACCATCGCGATCCACACGATGAAGGACGAGGCGCAGGCGCTGGAGCTGATCCGCCATGATTTCGCCCATGTCATGGCCCGCGCCGTGCAGGCGATCTGGCCCGATGTGAAGGTCACCATCGGCCCGGTGCGCGACCATGGCTGGTTTTACGATTTCGACCGCGCCGAGCCTTTCGTGCCCGACGATCTGGCCCGGATCGAGGCGAAAATGCGCGAGATCATCAACGCGCGCGAACCGATCCGCACCGAAGTCTGGGACCGCGACCGCGCCATCGCCCATTACAAGGCGGCGGGCGAGCCGTTCAAGCTGGAGCTGATCGACCGCATCCCCGAAGGTCAGGACCTGCGCATGTACTGGCATGGCGACTGGCAGGATCTGTGCCGTGGCCCGCATCTGCAATCCATGGCGCAACTGCCCGCCGATGCCTTCAAACTGACCCATATCGCGGGCGCCTACTGGCTGGGCGATGCCTCGCGCCCCATGCTGCAGCGCATCTATGGCGTGGCCTTCCGCAACCGCGACGACCTCAAGGCCCATATGACCATGCTGGAAGAGGCCGCCAGGCGCGACCACCGCAAGCTGGGCCGCGAGATGGACCTGTTCCACATGCAGGAAGAGGCGCCGGGCCAGATCTTCTGGCACCCCAACGGCTGGAACATCTATGTCGCGTTGCAGGATTACGTCCGCCGCAAGCAGCGCGCCGATGGCTATGTCGAAGTGAACACGCCGCAGGTCGTCAGCCGCAAGCTGTGGGAGGCCTCGGGCCATTGGGACAATTATCAGGAAAACATGTTCATCGTCGAAGTCGATGAGGAACATGCCAGGACCAAGACGATCAACGCGCTGAAGCCGATGAACTGCCCCTGCCATGTGCAGGTCTTCAACCACGGCCTGAAATCCTATCGCGACCTGCCCCTGCGCATGGCCGAATTCGGGTCGTGCAACCGCTATGAGCCTTCGGGGGCGCTGCATGGCATCATGCGGGTGCGCGGCTTCACGCAGGATGACGGACATATCTTCTGCACCGAGGATCAGATCGAGTCGGAATCGAAGAAATTCATCGACTTCCTGTCGGGGATCTATTCCGATCTGGGCTTTGATCAGTGGCGCATCAAGCTGTCGACCCGCCCTGAAAAGCGCATCGGCAGCGATGAAAGCTGGGACCGGGTCGAGGCCGCGCTTGGCAATGCCTGCAAGGCGGCGGGCCATGACTATGAGCTGTTCCCCGGCGAGGGCGCCTTTTACGGCCCGAAGCTGGAATTCGTGCTGACCGACGCCATCGGGCGCGACTGGCAATGCGGCACGTTGCAGGTCGATCCCAACCTGCCCGAACGGCTGGATGCGGAATATGTCGGCGCCGACGGCCACAAGCACCGCCCGATCATGCTGCACCGCGCCGTGCTGGGCAGTTTTGAACGCTTCATCGGCATCCTGATCGAGAACAGCGCGGGCAAGCTGCCGTTCTGGCTGGCCCCGCGTCAGGTCGTGGTGGCCTCGATCGTCTCGGATGCCGATGAGTTCGTGGCCGAGGTGGTGGCGGCCCTGCGCGCCGTGGGCATCCGCGCCGAGGCCGATACCCGCAACGAAAAGATCAACTACAAGGTCCGCGAACATTCGGTCGCCAAGGTGCCCGCGATCATGGCCATCGGCATGAAAGAGGTCGAAAGCCGCTCGGTCTCGCTGCGCCGGCTGGACGCGCAGGGCAGCCGAAGCCTGACATTGGAAGAGGCGGTGGCCCTGCTGAAAGCCGAGGCGACCCCGCCGGATCTGCGCTGAAACGCTCCAGCGTCACGCTGGCGTCACGCTGAGACGCCAGCCTGTGCACAGTTCGCACTTGCCTTTTAACGCGATTCGGGCATCCTCGCTTTCGCGTGAGCAAGGACTTTCTACCGCCTCCCAGCACGGGCAGCCGGAAGATCGGAAGCGGGCTGCACGGCCTGACGCAATCCTGCGTCGGGATGACTTGAAGGAGAGACGGTTATGGCGACCGGAACGGTTAAGTGGTTCAACGCCACCAAAGGGTTTGGCTTCATCGCACCGGACGATGGCGGCAAGGATGTGTTCGTCCACATCTCGGCCGTTGAGCGTGCGGGCCTGACGGGCCTGCAGGACAACCAGAAAATCGCATACGAGCTGCAGTCGGGCCGCGATGGCCGTGCATCCGCCAGCGATCTTCAACTGCTCTGAACTCACGCCCCGGCGCGTGCTGCGACGGCCCGTTTGCGCGGGCCGTTTTTCTTTTCGCCCGCCCGCCGACCCCCAAAAGGACCGCCCATGATCCCGCTTGATATCTTTGCCGATCCCGTCTGCCCGTGGTGCCTGATTGGCAAGGTGCAGCTGGACCGGGCATTGGAAAGCCGCCCCGACCACCCCTTTGTGCTGGCATGGCACCCGTTCCGCCTGAACCCGCAGATGCCGCCCGAGGGCATGGACCGCATCGCCTGTCTGCACGCCAAACTGGGCCCACGCGCCGAAGAGGCATCGCGTCAGGTCGCGGCTCAGGCGGCAGAACTTGGCCTGACCCTGAACCCCTCACCGCGCGAGCCGGACACGACCGATGCGCATCGGCTGCTCTACTGGGCCGGGCTGGAGGGGGCGCAAAGCCGCGTCATGGCGGGCCTGCTGCGTGCGCATTGGCAACAGGCGCAGGACATCGGCGCCCCCGCCACCCTGACGCAGATCGCGGCAGGCGCCGGCATGGACCCGACCCTGACCGCCCGGCTTCTGGCCTCTGATGCCGACCGGGACGAGGTTGCCACCCGCGAGAGGCACGCCCGCCAGCGGGGCATTTCGTCGGTGCCGACCTTCATCGTGGCCGACAGCCATGTCGTGACCGGCGCGCAACCCGCCAGCCTGTGGCAAAACGTCATCGACGATCTGACCCGCCCCTGACCGGCGGCACCGCTTGCACAGAATGCAAAACGCGCCTATCTGCCGGTGACAACCGACAGGTATTTGCATGACCGACATCGCCAGCCCCGCCCCCGCCCCAGACACGACGCGCCGTCTTCCGCTGCCGGAATTCATTGCGATGCTGGCGTTCCTGTTTGCCACCATCGCCTTTGCGGTGGACGCGATGCTGCCCGCCCTGCCCGACATCGCAGCCGAACTGTCCCCCGACAACGTGAACCGCGCCCAGCTGATCCTGACCTCGTTCATGGCCGGGATGGGGCTGGGCACGCTGTTTGCCGGGCCGATCTCGGACGCGATCGGACGCAAGCTGACCATCACACTGGGATTTGCGATCTATGCGGTGGCCGCGCTGGCGGCCATCTGGGTCAATTCGCTGGAACTGCTTTTGCTGGCGCGCTTTGTCCAGGGCCTCGGCGCCGCCGCCCCCCGGATCGTCGGCGTGGCCCTCGTCCGCGACCTCTACGAGGGCCGCGAGATGGCGCGGATCACCAGCTTCGTGATGATGATCTTCATCATCGTGCCCGCCCTTGCCCCCTCGCTTGGGGTCGGGATCATCGCGATCTCGGACTGGCACGGCGTCTTCGTGGCCTTCGCCCTCTTCGCGGTGATCGGCGCGCTGTGGCTGAACCTGCGCCAGCCCGAGACGCTGCTGCCCGCCCAACGCCGCCCCCTGCGCCTGACCAGCCTTGTCGCTGCCGCCAAAGAGGTGCTGTCGAACCGTCAGGTGATGCTGGCCACGATCGTCCTGACCCTGGGCTTCGGGCAGATGTTCGCGCTTTTGTCCTCGGCGCAGCAACTCTTTGGCGAGACCTATGGCCGCGGCGACAGCTTTCCGTTCTGGTTTGCGATGATGGCGCTGCTGTCGGGCTCGGGCACGATCCTGAACGCCAGCTTCGTGATGCGCTTCGGCATGCGCCGCATCGCGGCATGGGCCTATATCATGCAGACCATCGTCTCGGCGGTGATGCTGACACTGCTGCTGACGGGCCTGCTGCCCGCCGCCCTGCAGTTCCCGGCCTTCTTCCTCTGGGCGACCAGCGTGTTCTTCATGGCGGGCGTCACCTTCGGCAACCTGAACGCGCTGGCCCTGCAACATATGGGCCATATCGCCGGCATGGCCGCCTCGGTCGTGGCCGCCATCTCGACGCTGGCGGCGGTGCTGATCGCCGCCCCGGTCGGGCTGCTCTATGACGGAACGGCCATTCCCGCCGTCACCGCCACGCTGATCTGCTCGGGCCTGGCCTGGTGGCTGATGCGCCGCCTGCGCGACTGAGAAAAGCCGGACGGGGCAGGCCACCGCCCGCCCCTTTGCCTTGGAAAAATATCCCGGGGGAATCGCGCGGCACGCGCGATGGGGCAGCGCCCCCAAAGCGCCGCCCACCTCAGGCCGCCACGCCCTCGGGCAGCCGCGCCCCGGTCATATAGGCCACCGCATCCGACATCGAATGCTCCTTGGGGTCGATGACGCACAACCGCTTGCCCAGACGGTGGATGTGGATGCGGTCAGCCACCTCGAACACATGCGGCATATTGTGGCTGATCAGCACGATCGGAATCCCGCGTGAACGGACATCCTGGATCATCTCCAGCACCCGGCGGCTTTCCTTGACGCCAAGCGCCGCAGTCGGTTCGTCCAGAATGATCACCCGGCTGCCAAAGGCCGCGGCCCGCGCCACCGCGACGCCTTGTCGCTGGCCGCCCGACAGGGTTTCAACCGGCTGGCCGATATTCTGGATCGTCATCAGCCCCAGTTCGTTCAGCTTCTGGCGTGAAAAGGCGTGCATCGCCGCCGTGTCCAGCATGCCGAACCAACGGCCCATGAAGTCCTTGCGCCGGACCTCGCGGCCCATGAACATATTGTCGGAAATCGACAGCGCGGGCGACAGGGCCAGCGTCTGATAAACCGTCTCGATCCCGGCATTGCGCGCATCCAGCGGGCTGGAAAAATGGACCAGCTCGCCGCCCAGCCGGATCTCGCCCGCATCGGGGCGGACAGCCCCCGACAGCGCCTTGATCAGGCTGGACTTGCCCGCGCCGTTATCTCCGATCACGGCCAGAATCTCGCCGGGATAGAGGTCGAAATCAGCGCCGTCCATCGCGGTCACGCGACCATAGCGCTTGACCAGATTGCGGCCAGAGAGAAGCGGTTCGGTCATGACGATACCTTTCTGATCCATTGGTCGATGGCGACAGCCAGAATGATCAGCCAGCCGGTCGCGAACAGCTGCCACAGCACATCCACCCCCGCCAGCCGCAGGCCCGAGTTGAACACGCCTACGATCAGCGCCCCGATCAGCGGCCCCAGGATCGAGCCGCGCCCGCCGAACAGCGAGATGCCGCCGATCACCACCGCCGTGATCGATTCCAGGTTTGCCTCGAAGAACGAGGTCGGGCTGACCGACCCCACGCGCCCGATCGAGGACCAGGCCGCCAGCGCGCAGATCACGCCTGCAACCATATAGACCGACATCAGCACGCGGTTGGTCTGGATGCCCGCAAGTGCCGCGGATTCGCGGTCATCGCCCACGGCATAGACCCGCCGCCCCCATGCGGTCTTGTAGAGCGCGTAATACAGCACCGCAAAGACCACGACCATCAGCACGACGCCATAGGTCAGCACCGCGCCCGCGACCTCGAACCGGGTGCCGAAGAATTTCAGCAACGGCGCTTCGGCATCCAGCGTCTGGCTGCGGATGGTCTCTCGCCCCGACAGGTAATAATTCAACGCGAGGAAGATATTCCATGTCCCAAGCGTCGTGATGAACGGAGGCAGCTTCAGCCGCGTGACCAGAAAGCCGTTCAGCGCGCCGGTCGCGGCGCCGCAGCCAAGGCCGATCAGAATGGCGATGGGCACCGGAATGCCGAAGTTCACCGCCAGCTGACCCATGATGACCGAGATCAGCACCATCACCGCACCGACCGACAGGTCAATCCCTGCGGTCAGGATCACCAGCGACTGCGCGGCAGCCAGCGTGCCGACCACGGCCACCTGCTGGAGGATCAGCGACAGGTTGAAGGCCGAAAAGAAGTTGGGCGAAACCAGTCCGAAGACGAGAACGGACAGCACCAGCACGATGACCGGAACCATGGTGGGATACTGATGCAGGAAATGCTGCATCCGGTCCAACGTACTGCGCGAATGGGTCTCGAACTGGGCGACCGCTTCGCTTGCATTGCGTTCGACCACGGGATCGGGGGCGTCGGACATAGGGGTCTCCGTGGATCTGCGGGAAAGACCGGCGGCGGGCTTGCGCCGCCGGGATGAGGTCAGCGGACAGGCTCAGCGGCCCTGGGCACTCAGCCCCAGCAGCGCTCCAGCCCCTCTTCGACGCTGATCGAGTCCAGCCCGTCGACCGGCTCGCCGGTCACGAGGTTCACGCCGGTATTGGTGAAGTCCAGCCCCTGGCTGGTATCGGGCATGGTGCCGTCGGCGGCAAAGGCCGCGATTGCCTCGATCCCCATCGACGCCATCAGCAGCGGGTATTGCTGCGCGGTCGCGCCGATCACACCGTCGCGGATGTTCTGAACGCCCGGACAGCCGCCATCGACCGACACGATGATCACGTCATTTTCCTTGCCAAAGGACCGCAATGCCTCGTAGGCACCGGCGGCGGCGGGCTCGTTGATCGTATAGACGAGGTTGATGCCGGGATCGCGTTGCATCAGCGCCTCCATCGCCTGCCGGCCACCCTCTTCGTTGCCCGATGTGACCTCGTGGCCGACGATGCGCGGGTCATCCTCATCACCGATAACATCGGGATCTTTCACATCGACGCCGAAGCCTTCCAGAAAGCCCTGATCGCGCAACACATCGACCGAGGGAGAACTGGCCGACAGGTCCAGCATTGCGATGCGCGCATCCGCGGCCGCATCGCCCATCCGGGCAGCAGCCCATGCGCCGATCAGGCGGCCCGCTTCGCGGTTGTCGGTGGCAAAGGTCCCGTCGGCGGCGTCGATCGGGTCCAGCGGCGTATCCAGCGCAATGACCAGCATGCCCGCCTCGCGCGCCTGCGCCAGCGGATCGACGATCGCCTTGGTGTCAGAGGCCGCGATCAGGATGCCCTTGGCCCCCGCCGCGATGCAGCTTTCGACGGCCTGCTGCTGGGTCTCGTGGTCGCCGTCCACCTTGCCGGCAAAGGTCATCAGTTCGATGCCCAGTTCCTGCGCCTTGGCGGTCGCGCCTTCCCGCATCTTGACGAAAAACGGATTGATGTCGGTCTTGGTGATCAGGCAGGCGCGCGTCGTCTCCTGCGCCTGAGCCGCACCCATCGTCAGCGCCAGGGCAGACAGGGCTGCGGACGCCGCCAGAACGGTCTTGATGGTCATGATGAATACTCCTCCAGAGCGGCGGGCCCTCTTCCCGCCCTGCCGTCACAAAGCATCTCCACTATACACTTGTCAATAACTCAATCATGTTGATTTAATCGGCGCAGGAGGAATCGACCATGGCTTATGATCGCGACACCACCGGCGGCCTGACCCGGAATGAGCGCCTGATCCTGTCGCTGATCCGCAGGCACGGGCCGCTGCCGCGCGCCGCTCTGGCCCAGCAGACGGGGCTGTCGGCGCAGGCGCTGACCAATCTCAGCCGCAAGCTGATGCAGGCCGGGCTGCTGGATGCGGGTGCGGTGGTGCGCGGCAAGGTGGGCCAGCCCTCGACGCCGCTGTCGCTGGCGCCGGACGGGGCGCTGTTTCTGGGGCTGAAGATCGGGCGACGGCTGGCCGAACTGGCGCTGGTCGATTTTGCGGGCCATGTCCGGCTGCACCGGCAAGAGGTGCATGCCTTTCCCGAACCGCAGCGCATTCTGAATTTTGCCCTTCACGGAATAACCACCTTCATGGCCGGGCTGCCTGACCCCCTGCGCGGACGACTTACCGGACTGGGCGTCGCCACGCCCTATCGGCTGTGGGACTGGGGACATGAGATGGCCGCATGGGAGGGGTTCGACCTTGGCGCCGAACTGGCGCGTCATACGCCCTGCCCGGTCTTTACCGAAAACGACGCGACGACCGCTTGCGGCGCCGAGCTGATCTTTGGCCGGACCGCGCTGCCGCGTGATTTCATCCATATCTATGTCGCGCATTTCGCGGGTGGCGGGATCGTGCTGGACGGCACCCTGCGGCACGGACCGACCCGCAATGCCGGGGCGCTTGGCTCGATGCCGGTGCCGGGGGGCGGGCAGTTGCTGGACCGGGCCTCGGTCTCGGCGCTGGAGCGGCGGATCGGGCGGGCCTTGCCGCCCGATGATTCGGCCTGGGACGTGCCCCTGGGCGATGAAATGGCCTGGGCGGAGGAGGCCGGTCAGGCGCTGGCCTTTGTGGCGCTGTCGGCGGTGGCTCTGGCCGATCTGCCGCTGGTGGTGATCGACGGCGCGGTGCCCCCCGCCACCCGCGCCCGGCTGGCCGAGGCGACGCGGCGCGCGATGGCGCAGATGCCCGCGGCGGGGATCGACCGCCCCGAGGTGACCGAGGGCAGCCTTGGCCGCGCGGCCCGCATTCTGGGCGCGGCAGGTCTGCCGCTGGCGCATTTCTTTCAGCCGGACGGGGCGCCTGCCTGAGGCAGAGCGGTGCCTGACGCGATTGCGCTTGACGCGGGGGGCCGGGCGGCTATAAGCGCCCCCTTCATTGGTGTTGGTGGACCCCGCAAGGGGAAGCCTGTCGGGCCTGAGGCCAAAGGACAACGCCCTTCGACAAAAGAGAAGGATATCAGCCGTGACCAAACGCACGTCTGCCAAGTACAAACTTGACCGCCGCATGGGCGAGAACATCTGGGGCCGCGCGAAATCGCCGGTCAACCGTCGCGAATACGGCCCCGGCCAGCACGGTCAGCGCCGCAAGCAGAAGCTGTCGGATTTCGGCACCCAGCTGCGCGCCAAGCAGAAGCTGAAAGGCTATTACGGCGATCTGACCGAAAAGCAGTTCCGCCGCATCTATGCGGAAGCAGAGCGCCTGAAGGGCGATACCGGTGAGAACCTGGTCGGTCTGCTGGAGCGTCGCCTGGACGCCATCGTCTATCGCGCGAAATTCGTGCCGACGATCTTTGCCGCACGCCAGTTCGTGAACCACGGCCATATCGAGGTGAACGGCCAGCGCGTGAACATCGCGTCCTATCGCGTGAAGGAAGGCGACGTCGTCTCGATCCGCGAGCGGTCGCGTCAGCTGGCCATCGTGCTGGAATCGGTCAGCCTGACCGAGCGCGACGTGCCCGACTATCTGGAAGTCGACCACAACAAGATGACCTCGACCTTTGTGCGCACGCCGTCCCTGGGCGACATTCCTTATGCCGTGCAGATGGAACCGAACCTGGTCGTCGAATTCTACGCCAAGAACTGATACTTTCGGTCGGTTGCAGATTGGGGGCCGCATCTTCGGATGCGGCCCTTTTGCGTCCCGCGGCCGCCGGGGGCTTGCCCCCGGACCCCCAGGATATTTGTGGACCAATGCAGGCCACAGGGCGGGCTAAAGGGTTTGGGGGCTTTTCTTGGCGCGGTGCGGGGCATAGACCGGGCCGGGAGCAAGGAGCGAGCCATGTCAGAGATCACCGTGCAGCCCGGCATCATGGACATCGCGCTTTATGTCAGCGGCGACAGCGCGCTGGCGGGGCGGGGTGAGGTGCTGAAACTGTCCTCGAACGAGAACCCGCTTGGGTGCAGCCCGGCGGCCAGCGCGGCGTTCCGGGCGGCGGCGGACGCGTTGCATCGCTATCCTGCGACAGATCATGCCGGTTTGCGTGGCGCGATTGCCGGGACCCTTGGGCTGGATGCGGGGCGGATCATCTGCGGGGTCGGCTCGGACGAGGTGTTGCAGTTCATCGTGCAGGCCTATGCCGGGCCCGGTGATGAGGTGATCACCACAGAGCACGGCTTTTCGATGTATCCGATACTGGCGCGGATGGTCGGCGCGACCCCGGTGACCGTGCCCGAGGCCGGGCGGCGCGTCGATGTCGACGCGATCCTGGCCGCCGTGACGCCCGCGACGCGGGTGGTGTTTCTGGCCAACCCCGCCAATCCCACCGGCACCATGCTGGGCGCGGATGAGTTGGAGCGGCTGGCCTCGGGGCTGCCGGGCCATGTGCTGCTGGTCCATGACGGCGCTTATACCGAGTTTGCCCGAGGGTTTGACGGCGGCGCGGGGCTGGTGGACCGCTATCCGAATGTCATCATGACGCGCACCTTTTCCAAGATCCACGGGTTGGGCGGGCTGCGCATCGGGTGGGGCTATGCCGCGCGCGACATCATTGATGTGCTGAACCGGGTGCGGCAGCCGTTCAACCTGTCCAACGCCCAGATGGCAGCCGCCGAGGCCGCGATCCGGGATCGGGCCTTTACCGCCCGTTGTGCCGAACTGAACGCGGCGATGCGAGCGCGGATGCGGGCCTCGCTGATCCAGATGGGCATTGCCTGCGACGAGAGTTTCGCCAATTTCGTGCTGGCCCGGTTCGACAGCCCCGCCACCGCCGAGGCGGCCGATGCGGCGCTGCGCGAGGACGGTATTCTGGTGCGCCGCGTGGCCGGCTATGGCCTGCCCGAGGCGCTGCGGATCACGGTCGGCGATGAGGCGGGCGTGACCCGCGTGCTGGACAGTCTGGGCCGCTTCATGGCCGCGCGGGGGGCTGCATGAGCCGGGTCTATGACCGTGTCGCCCTGATCGGGCTGGGGCTGATCGCGGGTTCGATGGCACATGCGATGCGCGAGGGCGGGCTGGCGGGCGAGGTGACGGGCTTTGCCCGCAGCGCCGCCACCCGCGACACCGCGCGCGAGATCGGGCTGTGCGACCGCGTCTGTGACAGCGCCGCCGAGGCCGTGGCGGGTGCCGATCTGGTGGTGCTGGCCGTGCCCGTGGGTGCGATGGGCGCGGTGATGGCCGAGATCGCGCCGCATCTGGCGCCGGGGGCCACGGTCACCGATGTCGGCTCGGTCAAGCAGGCGGTGATTGATGCGGTGGCCCCGCATCTCCCTGCGGGCGTGCATTTCATCCCCGGTCACCCGCTGGCCGGGACCGAGCATTCCGGCCCGCGCGCCGGCTTTGCCAGCCTGTTTCTCAACCGCTGGTGGTTGCTGACCCCGCTGCCCCAGACCGATGCCGTGGTCCTGGACCGGCTGGAGGCGCTGATCCGTGCCATGGGGGCCAAGACCGACCGGATGGAAGCGCCCCATCACGATCTGGTTCTGGCCGTGACCAGCCATGCGCCGCACCTGATCGCCTATACGATGGTGGGTGTGGCCGACCATCTGCGGCGTGTCTCGGGCGAAGAGGTGATCCAGTATTCCGCCGCCGGTTTCCGCGACTTTACCCGGATCGCGGCCAGCGATCCGACCATGTGGCGCGATGTGTTTTTGCACAACCGCGAGGCGACGCTGGATATTCTGGGCCGCTTCACCGAAGAGCTGTTTGTGCTGCAGCGCGCCATCCGCATGGGCGACGGACAGCAGCTGCACGACTATTTCACGCGCACACGTGCCATCCGGCGCGGCATTATCGAGGCCGGACAGGACACCGAAGCGCCTGATTTCGGGCGTGTTGCCGGGGCCAGACCCGCAGCGTCAGGGTAGCAGACGCGGCGCCGGGCCAAGGGGGACGGTGCCCAGAAACATCTGCCCGTCCTGAAACAGCAGCGGCAGCCGCAACTCGTCGCCGGTGGCCTCGGGGAAGTCAGGGCCGGGCTGGGGCGCATCGCCCTGCGCAAACCCGGCGCGGCCAAGCTGGCTCAGCCCGGCGCGCAGCAGAAGCCGTGCGCCGTCCGGGATCAGGCCCAGTTCGGCCATGTGATCGACGATTGCGCCCGCATCGCGGGTGTACAGCGCGACGCGCCCCTGGGCAAAGCCTGCCTCATCCGCCGCAAGACGTGCGACAATCCGGGCCGACAGATCGCCCGAGGCAAGGGTCAGGCCATCGGTTTGCCCGCCGACCAGCTGCGGCGGCCGCGCCTGCCCCGGCCGCAGCGGGCCGTCCAGCCACAGCCGCACGACGCCCTGCGCCGACAGATCGCCGGGCAACTCGCCCGCCTGCAGGCCAAGCTGCGAAAGCCCGGCCTGTGCCATCCCGTCAATTGCGATATCCGCGTCATAGCTTGCCCGTGCGGGGCGGGGCGCGTCATGGCCAAGGCGCTGCATCGCCAGATCGAGGTCGATCTGCCGGGCCAGCGCCATCCCGTCGATGCGCAGATCGCGCGCCTCGATGTGCAGCGCATCGACGACCATGCCGCGCAGCGGCGCGACGCTCAGAAGCGCCTGCGCCGCGCCCGCCGTCAGATCGTGGACCCGGCCATCGAGGGTCAGCCGTCCCTCGGGCGGCAGATCCAGTTGCAAGGTCGTGGGCGAGGTGGGCGACAACAACAGCCGCGCCCATGGCAGTGCAAGACCCGCGCGCGCATCCCCGACAGCGGGCGCCTCCAGCCGCAGGCCCATGCCCTCGGGGCTGCGCAACGGCGTGACCGAGGCCGCGTCGAGGGCGGGCGATTGTGCGATATGCTGGCGCAGCCGGTCTGCCGCGACCGTCTCGCCGCCCAGCCACAGCCCTGCACCCAGAATGGCAACCACAGTCACCCCGATCAGCGTTCCGCGCCACATGTCCGGCCTGTCCCGTCCCTTGATGTCCGGCCCCGCGATGCGACGCCCTTTCAACCGGCGCCATGGTGGCCTAGATTCAGGGTCTGGGAAAGTGATGGAAATGCACCAGATAGATTGGATTTTCGGTTATGGATCGTTGATCTGGGATCCGGGCTTCACGCCACGGGAATCCCTGCGCGCGCATCTGCCGGGCTATGCGCGCAGCTTCTGCCTGCGCTCGATACAGTACCGGGGGACGCAGGCGCGCCCCGGTCTGGTGCTGGGGCTGGACGAGGACGCGGACGCCGCCTGCCGGGGCCTCGCGATGCGAATCGCACCCGGAGATCACGACGAGGTGCTGGCCTGTCTGCGCGCACGCGAGCTGGTCACCGACGCCTATCGCGAGGCCATCGTCGCGGTTGTGCTGGAGGACGGGCGCCGGGTCGAGGCGCTGACCTATGTGATGCGGCGCGATCACTGGCAATATGCGGGCGGTCTGCCGCTGCCCGAACAGGCGCAGATGATCGCCGATGCGGTCGGCGGGCGCGGGCCGAATGCCGACTATCTTTTCAACACTGCACAACATCTGGCACAGATCGGGATGGCAGACCCGCTGCTGGAGGAATTGGCGGCCAGCGTGCGCAACCTGTTGGAAAAGCGCATCTAGCCCCTGCCCCACTGCATCGCCCACGCTTGGCAAGTGCCCCACCGGGCCCTACACTCGGCCCGGACCAAGCGAAGGGGCGGGTGACAGCGTGAGCGATGCGACCAAGGGCCAGACGCCTGACGACCGGACGCCGCCATCGCGGCTGACCCTGGGCAATCGCCGCATCAGTGCCAGCCGGGGTGAATCCCTGCTGGGTGCGGCAGCGCCCCGTTTCTCGCAGCCGGTGCGCCAGATCCTGTTGATGCTGACGGTTCTGGTGCTGGTCATGGTGGGCGGCTGGGTCACCTATGGCCGCATCCTGCCGATCTTCATGTCGAACCTGTGGCTGAACGGGCTGATCCTTGCGGTGTTTGGCATCGGCGTGCTGGCCTGTTTCTGGCAGGTCGGCCAGCTTGTCCGCTCGGTCAGCTGGATCGAACGGTTTGCCGCCCGCCGCCGCACAGCCGTCGCGCGCGACGCCTCGGTCATGCCCGACGATCAGGCCCCGCGTCTGCTGGCACCGCTGGCCGCGATGCTGGGCTCGCGGGGGCAGGTCGGCGGAGTCATCTCGACCAGTTCCGCCCGCTCGATCCTCGATTCGGTGGCCACCCGGATTGATGAGCTGCGCGACATCACCCGTTATCTGGCCAACCTACTGATCTTTCTGGGCCTGCTGGGGACGTTTTACGGTCTGGCCACCACGATCCCGGCGGTGGTCGACACGATCCGCGCGCTGGCGCCGCAAGAGGGGCAGACCGGGCTGGACGTGTTCGACCAGCTGATGACCGGGCTTGAGGCGCAGCTGGGCGGCATGGCAGTCGCCTTCTCATCCTCGTTGCTGGGTCTGGCCGGGTCGCTGGTCGTGGGCCTGCTGGAACTGTTCGTCACCCACGGTCAGAACCGCTTTTACCGCGAGCTGGAAGAATGGATGTCGGGCTTTACCCGCATCAGTCTGGCCGGGTCCGAGGGCGATGGCGTCGATCAGGCCGCCCTTGCAGGCTTTCTGGAGCAGATGTCCGCCCAGATGGACCGGCTGCAGGAGTATCACGCCGAGCGCGATGCCCTGCGCGAGGACACCTCGATGATGGCGGACGAACGCGTGGTCGTCATGGCGCAGGCGATCGAGGCGCTGGTCCTGAAGACCGAGGCCGAACAGCAGGCCGCCACCGGTCGCAGCGAGAGCCTGACCGCCGCCCTGACCCGGCTGGCCGAGGGGCAGTCGCGCCTGATCGAGCTGACCGAAAAGGCGCCGCCCCCCGCACCGCCCCCTGCGGCACCCGATTTCAGCCGCATTGAAACCGCCGTGACGCGTCTGGCCTCTGACCTGAATGCCGGGCGTGACGAGATGGTGGCCGAACTGCGCTCGGACATTCTGGTGCTGACCCGCGCCGTGCGCGCCGCGCGCTTTGGCGATCCGTTCCGCGACGACCTGATCGGGCACGGCACCGGCCACGGCGCGGGCCGCAGAGACGAATAATCATGCCCCCGCACCGCTCGTCCTCTTCCCAACGGTTTTCCAGCACGATCTGGCCGGGCTTCGTCGATGCGATGACGGCCTTGCTGATGGTGCTGATGTTCGTGCTGACCATCTTCATGGTGGTGCAATCGGTGCTGCGCGAGCAGATCACCACGCAGGACGATACCATTTCGGGGCAAAGCCTGACGATTTCGCGGCAGGAACGACAGCTCGAGTCACTTGGCCAGCAGGTTGCGGCACTGGGCGAGGCGCTGACCCTGTCCGAGACGCGCGAGGCCGCAGTGGCCCGCGATCTTGAGACCGAGGCCGCGCGCGCCCGCGACCTTGAGGCCGAGGCCCGCGCCCGCGCCGCCCAGATCACCCGGCTGAGCACCCAGCTGGACACGCAGCAGGGCGAGCTGGCCGAAACCCGGACCCGCCTGACCGATTTCGAGGCGGAGGTGGCAACCCTTCTGGCCGCCCGCGCCCAGGACGCCGCGCGCGCGCAGGCGCTGGACGCGGAACTGGCGCAGACCCGCGACCGCGCCTCGGCGGCTGAACTGGCCGTGGCCGCCGCCCGGACCGAGATCGACGCGCAGGCCGAGGCCGCCCGTCTGGACGCCGCCCGCCGCGAGGCGCTGGAGGCGCTGACCGCCGATCTGCGCGGGCGCGTCAGCGAGCAGGAGGCCGCCTTGACCGACGCCGAAGCCGTGCGGCTGGCCGAGGCCGAGGCAGCCGCCCTGCTGCGGCAGCGGCTGGAAACCGCGGATGGCGAACTGACCGCAATGACGCTGGCGCTGGAGGAACAGCGCCGCGATGCCGAGGAAACCCTGACCCTGCTGGCCGCCGCCCAATCCGCCCGCGACCGGCTGGAGGAGGATCTGGCCACACAGATCTCGGACGCGGACCGGCAGGCGGGCCTGCTGGCCGCTGCGCGCGCGGAACTGGCCGAGCAGGAAGCCCTGTCGCAGGACGGGCAGCGCCGGGTGGCGCTGCTGAACGAACAGGTGGCCTCGCTGACCGCGCAGCTTGGGTCACTTCAGGCGCTGCTGGAGGCTGCGGGCGACGAACAGACCGAGGCAGAGCTGCGCGTGGCCGAACTGGGCCAGCAGCTGAACGCCGCGCTTCTGCGCACGACCGAGGAAACCCGCCGCCGCCTTGCGCTGGAGGAAGAGGCCCGCCTGCGCGCCGAGGCCGAGGCGCAGGACCTGACCCGCTACCGGTCCGAATTCTTCGGGCGGCTGTCGCAGATCCTGTCGGGGCGCGAAGGTGTGCAGGTGGTGGGCGACCGCTTTGTGTTCCAGTCCGAGGTGCTGTTCGCCCCCGGCGAGGCGGCACTGTCGGATGCGGGGCGTTCGCAGATTGGCGGGCTTGCGCGCCTGCTGGAAGAGATCGCCGGTGAAATCCCGCCCGAAATCGACTGGATCATCCGCGTGGACGGCCATACCGACAACCTGCCCCTGTCGGGGACGGGCCGGTTCCGCGACAACTGGGAACTCAGTCAGGGCCGGGCGCTGGCCGTCGTGCGCTATCTGACCGAGGATCTGGGCTTTCCCGCCAGCCGCCTTGCCCCCACGGGCTTTGCCGATACGCGCCCCATCTCGGCCGAGGACAGCCCCGAGGGCCGCGCCCTGAACCGCAGGATCGAGCTGAAGCTGACCGAACGCTAGCGCCTAGTGGCCAACGGTCTTCGAAAAGAGGTTGACCACCACCACCCCAGTCACGATCAGCCCCAGACCGATCACCGCGGGCAGATCCAGCCGCTGCCCGAAGACAACCAGCCCGATCACCGCGACCAGCACGATGCCCACCGCGCTCCAGATCGCATAGGCGATGCCAAGGGGCAGAACGCGCAGGCTCAGCGACAGAAGGTAAAAGCTGACCAGATAGCAGGCCGCCATGCCGACGATCGGCCAGAGCCTGCTGAACTGTTCGGATCGTTGCAGCACAGAGGTGCCGACGACCTCCAGCGCGATGGCCGCCACCAGCGGAATATAGGGCGAGACGATCATCGTGGGTCCGGCAGTCCGGGTCAGACCGGGGCCTTCTTGCGCGCCTCGATCAGGGGGTCGGGCAATCCTGCCATGCGCCTCGTGTGGCGCTCAAGCTCGGAATTGATCTCGGCCCCGATCAGCACGATGGTTGCGTTCAGCCAAAGCCACGTCATCAGCGCGATCACCGCCCCAAGAGAGCCATAGGTCTGGTTGTAGTTGCCGAAATTCGCCGCATACCACGAGAACAGCATCGAGGTCGCCACCAGCACGACCGCCGCGATCACCGCGCCGGGCGAAACCCACCGCCAGCGCGAATTGGGCACCGCCGGTCCCCACCGGTAGATCGCGGCCAGCGCCAGCACCAGCACCGCAAACATGATCGGCCAGCGGATCGAATTGACCATCGCCTCGCTGGCGGGGGCCATGGGCACAAGGCGGACGATCGCCGGGATCACGGCAATCACCGCCAGCATCAGCGCAACCACCAGAAGCCCGCCCAGAGTAAACGACATCGCAACCAGATTGAGCCGCACAAAGCTGCGCGTCTCGCGCTGATAAAAGGCCACGTTCAGCGCGGACAGCAGCGCCTTCATGCCGCCATTCGCCGACCACATCGCAGCCAGCAGCGCGACGATGCCCGCAATGGACAGCGCACCCGCCGGGCTTTCCGCGATCGAGGTGACCTGCACGCGAATGATCTCGAGGCTGCCCTCGGGCAGGAAGTCGCTCAGCAGGTTCAGATGCGCCTGAATGGTCCCGGTATCGGCCATCAGCCCATAGATCGAGACAAAGGCCGTGATCGCGGGAAACAGCGACAACAGCCCGAAAAATGTCACCCCGCCTGAAACCGAGGTGACACGGTCCTCGCCGATCCGGGTGATCGTCGATTTGGTGACGGCAACCAGATCACGCATCCGCAGGTCGCGAAGGCGCGCCGGTTGTACCGCAGGTTCCTGAGGCAGAACCGGCGCCTCCGGCTGGCGCCCAAAGGGCTGGCCGGTTCTTGGGTCGACAGTGTCGAACAGAGCGTCAAGAACCGTCGGGCCTTGGGATTTATGGGCTGTCCTGCCGTTCATGCGCCCTGCCTAGATCCGCCGTCCCGGCTGATCGACGCGCGGCGGCACCCGAGGCTGGGCTTCGGTCGGCGCTGTGGGCCGCAGCGGATCGCTGGCGGGGCCGTTTCGCTCGCCGCCCAATGTCCGGATCTGGTCAGCGGCGGCGGTGAACTCGCCCACGATGCCGCGCGCCTGTCCGGCGATGCGCTGGAACGCTTCGAACGCGCCCAGAACTGACTGAACAACGCTGTTCAGCCCACCGGACAAGTCGTTGGCCGTTGCCGTCAGATTGCGGGCGGCATTGCCGCTGCCCGCCCGGCGCCGGGACGCACCCGCCCGCAGCCGGGCTGCGGCGCGGCTGTCATCACGGGCCTGCGCACGGACGCGGCGGCGCATTTCCTCGCGTTCATCTTCGTCAATCGCGGCAAAGCGCGGGGCGATGGTCTGGCGCGGGGCCTGCGCGGACCGCGCCGGATCGTCATGTCCGGCCAGTTTGCGCGCCGCAATCGCCGCGGCGGCAGTGACGCCCGCGACACCTGCGGCAATCCCGCCCCAGACGATGATCCTGGCCGCCAGCGACGGCTGCGGCCAGACGCGCCGACCATCGGGCGAGACCTTGCCCGACGGTGGAATGTGGGACGAGACCATCTTGCGATGCGGATAGGCGCTGGCGGTGCGGTGGCCTTCGGGAACGGGCCTTAGGCCGAACCGGGTCTCGCTGTCGCGATCGGCCTCGGTCAGCTGCGGGTGCGGGTCATGGCGGCTCATGGAGGGTCTCCGGCTTTGCAGTGTTGCGGGACAAACCCCCGGCGCGCCGGGAATGTTCCGAGGAATGTTCCGCCTGTGGCCGAATCTTATCACATGAAAACTTGCCCAGAGGCCGGGGCAAGGCTATGCCCGCCGCAACGACAAGGAGCCCGCCATGATCCCGCGCTATTCCCGCCCCGAGATGACCGCCATCTGGTCGCCCGAAACCAAGTTCCGCATCTGGTACGAGATCGAGGCCCATGCCTGCGACGCGCAGGCCGATCTGGGTGTGATCCCGCGCGAGAATGCCGATGCCGTCTGGCGCGCCAGGGATGTGCAGTTCGACGTCGCCCGCATCGACGAGATCGAGGCCGTCACCAAACATGACGTGATCGCCTTCCTGACCCATCTGGCAGAACATGTCGGCAGCGATCAGGCGCGGTTCGTCCATCAGGGCATGACCAGCTCGGACGTGCTGGACACCACGCTGAACGTCCAGCTTGTGCGCGCCGCCGACATTCTGCTGGCCGATATGGACCGCGTCCTGGCCGCGCTGAAAACCCGCGCCTATGAACACAAGGACACCGTCCGCATCGGTCGCAGCCACGGCATCCATGCCGAACCGACCACGATGGGCCTGACCTTTGCGCGTTTCTATGCCGAGATGGCGCGGGGCAAGGCGCGGCTTCAGGCCGCGCGCGAGGAAATCGCCACCGGCGCCATTTCGGGTGCGGTCGGCACGTTTGCCAATATCGACCCGGCGGTCGAGGAACATGTCTGCGCGAAACTGGGCCTGCGCCCCGAGCCGATCAGCACGCAGGTCATCCCGCGCGACCGCCATGCGATGTTCTTTGCCGTGCTGGGTGTGATCGCCTCCAGCATCGAGAATATCGCCATCGAGATCCGCCACATGCAGCGCACCGAGGTGCTGGAGGCCGAAGAGTTCTTCAGCCCCGGCCAAAAGGGCAGCTCGGCCATGCCCCACAAGCGCAACCCGGTCCTGACCGAGAACCTGACCGGGCTGGCGCGTCTGGTCCGCATGGCCGTGGTCCCCGCGATGGAAAACGTGGCCCTGTGGCACGAACGCGACATCAGCCACTCCTCGGTCGAACGCGCCATCGGCCCCGACACCACCATCACGCTGGACTTCGCGCTGAACCGGCTGGCGGGCGTGGTCGAGAAGCTGGTGATCTATCCCGACAACATGCTGGCCAACATGAACAAGTTCAAAGGTCTGGTCATGTCGCAACGGGTGCTGCTGGCCCTGACGCAGGCGGGCGTATCGCGCGAGGACAGCTATCGGCTGGTGCAGCGCAACGCGATGAAGGTCTGGGAAAAAGGCGCCGATTTCCGCGAGGAACTGCTGGCCGATGCCGAGGTGACCGCCGCCCTGACGCCCGACGAGATCAACGAGAAATTCGACCTCGGCTATCACACCAAACATGTCGACACGATTTTCCGCCGGGTTTTTGAGGCAAATCCTCTGTAAATTCCCGGTTCCGTTAACCTCTTGTTAGGCCAATGCTGTCACCTTCCCTGTCAAGAAACGGACGTCGGGGGCAGACATGGGTGCGGGCATGGAACTCAATCAACGGCAAAAGGCGGCGATCATCGTCCGCCTTCTGCTGGAGGATGACGAAGGCGTCAGCCTCGAACGTCTGACCAGCGACAGCCAGAGCCTGCTGGCCCAGGAAATGGCAGGGATGGAGATGATCGACCGCGGCACGCGCGACGCGGTGATCGAAGAGTTCTGCGAAATTCTCGAAGCCGTGGGCGTCACCTTTCCGGGCGATCTGGACGGCACGCTGGCGATGCTGGGCAGCAAGATATCGGAAGACAGCAGCGACCGGCTGCGCAAGGCCGCTGCGGTCGAGGGCAGAACCGATCCTTGGGCGCGCATTGCCGCCCTGCCTTCGGAAACCCTTGTCGCGCTGGCTTGCTCCGAGCCGCCGGAACTGGTGGCGCTGTTGCTGTCGAAACTGCCGGTCGAGCGTGCATCGGATGCGTTCGTTGCCCTGCCCCGCGACCGCGCCCGATCCGTGGCACAGGCGATGTCGATGACAGCCGGGGTCAGCGCGACATCACTGCGCCGCGTCGGCACCGTGCTGCTGCGCGCGGCCGACGCCCTGCCCCGCCCCGTCCTGCCGATCCCGGCCCCGAACCGCATGGGCGCGATCCTGAACTTTGCCTCGGCCGATCTGCGCGATGATGTGCTTGAAACGCTTGACGGATACGATCCCGACTTTGCCGAGGGTGTTCGCAAATCAATCTTTATCTTCGCGCATATCCCGGCCCGCCTGAACCCCCGCGACGTGCCCCGTGTCCTGCGGGAGGTCGAGCAGCCGATCCTGCTGCGGGCCTTGTCCGCGACCGCAGAAGACGACGCGCTGGCGGCTGAATTCCTGTTGTCGAACCTGTCGCAGCGCATGGCCGAGGGGCTGCGCGAGGAAATGGCTGCTCTGGGAAAGCTTCGCCCCAAAGAGATCGAAGACAGCATGACCGAGCTTGTGGCCGCCATCCGCCGCCTCGAAGAGGCTGACGAGATCAAGCTGGCCTTGCCGGTCGACGATGAATAGCGAATCACCCGCCGCAATACGGGCCGCTGCTGATCTGCTGGCGATCGCGACGCATCCCATGCCGGCCCCATGCTGGCCCCGTGGCGTCCCGTGGCGTCGGGCGGGCTCAGGCCACCAGACCTGCGTGACCGCTTGTCAGGGGTCCCATGCGGCGCAATAACGAGGCCAGCCGGAGGCCCCCATGACCAACCAGATTGCGATTGCCCTGTTACTGCTGTTTGCCGCCTTTCTTGTCGTCGATCATTTCTGGCTTCAGCTGGATGCACCGATGTTTCTGGCCCGCCAGCTGGATCAGTTCATCGAATATCTCAGCTTCTGGCGCTGACGCCTGCGACTGTTAGCGCAGCACAGCACGATCCCCGTTTGCATCACCGGGGCTTGTTGGCTAGAGGATGGCAACCGTCATCTGCTCAGGAGGGGTACCCATGGCAGTCAAGGTCGCCATCAACGGCTTCGGTCGTATCGGACGTAACGTGTTGCGTGCTATCGTGGAATCGGGCCGCACCGATATCGAGGTCGTCGCCATCAACGATCTGGGTCCGGTCGAGACCAACGCCCATCTGCTGCGCTATGACAGCGTGCATGGCCGGTTTCCGGCAACCGTCACCGTCGACGGCTCGACCATTGATGTGGGCCGCGGCCCGATCAAGGTGACCGCCATCCGCAACCCCGCCGAACTGCCATGGGGCGATATCGACGTCATCATGGAATGCACCGGCATCTTTGCGTCCAAGGAAAAGGTGCAGCCGCACCTGTCCACCGGCGCCAAGCGGGTGCTGATCTCGGCGCCGGGCGACAATGCCGACAAGACCATCGTGTTCGGCGTGAACCATGACACGCTGACCGCCAGCGATCTGGTCGTGTCGAATGCCAGCTGCACCACCAACTGCCTGTCGCCGGTCGCCAAGGTTCTGAACGACACGATCGGCATCGGTCGCGGCTTCATGACCACGATCCACAGCTATACCGGCGACCAGCCGACGCTGGACACGATGCACAAGGATCTGTATCGCGGCCGCGCCGCGGCGCTGTCGATGATCCCGACCTCGACCGGTGCCGCCAAGGCCGTCGGTCTGGTTCTGCCCGAACTGAAAGGCAAGCTGGACGGCGTCGCCATCCGCGTGCCGACGCCCAACGTCTCGGTCGTGGATCTGGTGTTCGAAGCCGCGCGCGACACCTCGGTCGAGGAAATCAACGCCGCGATCCGTGCCGCCGCCGATGGCCCGATGAAGGGCGTTCTGGGCTATACGGACGAGCCGCTGGTCTCGTCGGATTTCAACCATGACCCGCATTCCTCGGTGTTCCACATGGACCAGACCAAGGTGATGGAAGGCCGCTTGTGCCGCATCCTGACCTGGTACGACAACGAATGGGGCTTCTCGAACCGCATGTCGGATACGGCTGTGGCCATGGGCAAGCTGATCTGAACAGCGGTCAGGTCATGACAAAGGCGGCAGGGAAACCTGCCGCCTTTTTTCGTCTCATATCCAAAGGGATCAGGCCGGGCGCCCCGAAAGACGGCGTGAATTCGCCCGCGTGCGCTTGCCATAAGGGCGAAGCCCAAGCGACATCACCCGTTCGGCGCTGTCGCCGCGCCCTGCGGCGGTGACCATCGCAAAGAGGGATTCTGACGCCGCCGCGTGCTTTTCGGCAACCATGCGAAACGGCTCGCCCGGCGCCTGGGCCATCAGACCCATCATTCCGGCAAGCCGGTATCCGATAATCATCTGCGATTCGATCGCCATGCGCGAAAATTGCAGCATGAGGCGCGTCTGGGCGACGGGCAGCACCGGCAGGGTCATATAGGTCATGCGAATCGCGCTTTCTTCATGTGAGGCCTTAATCAAGTCCGGCTTGCCAGTTAAGTTCCCCTTGCAGCCTCATGCAAGCCTCCGGTGCAACCGTGGTAAACGGAAACTTTCCACGCACGCTTGGCAAGCGTGACGCGGCGTGTATAGAGGCAGGCCATGACCGACAGCATCCTGATCCGCCGCCCTGACGACTGGCACCTGCATCTGCGCGATGGCGCCATGCTGGCGGCCGTTGCCCCCCATTCCGCCGCTTTCGGGCGCGCCATCATCATGCCCAACCTTGTGCCGCCCGTGGTGACAGGCACCGAGGCCGCAGCCTATCGCGACCGCATCCGCGCCGCTTTGCCGCAGGGCGCGGCGCTGGACCCGCAGATGGTGCTGTACCTGACCGACACGACCGACGCCGCCGATGTGGTCACAGCCTTCCGCGCCGGCATCATCCGCGCCGTCAAGCTGTATCCGGCGGGGGCCACCACCAACAGCGCCTCGGGCGTGACCGATTTCGACCGCGTCCAGCCGGTGCTGGAGGCGATGGCCGAGGCGGGCGTCACCCTGTGCGTGCATGGCGAGGTCACCGACCCGTCCGTGGACATCTTCGACCGCGAGGCCGTGTTCATCGACACGGTTCTGGACCCGCTGCGCCGCCGCAACCCCGGCCTGCGCGTGGTGATGGAGCATGTGACCACCTCGGAAGGGGTCGCCTATGCGCGCGCGGGCGGCGATGATCTGGCCGCCACGATCACCACGCATCATCTGGTCATCAACCGCAATGCGATCCTGGCGGGCGGAATCCGGCCGCATTACTACTGCCTGCCGGTCGCCAAGCGCGAATCGCACCGTCTGGCCCTGCGCGAGGCCGCAACCAGCGGCGAGGCCACGTTCTTTCTGGGCACCGACAGCGCGCCCCATACCGATGCGGCCAAGCTGCAGCCCTGCGGCTGCGCGGGCTGCTTTACCGCGCCCAACACCATGTCGATTCTGGCGCAGGTGTTTGCAGACGACGGCGCGCTGGACCGGCTGGAGGCGTTCACCAGCCTCAATGGCGCCGCCTTCTATCGCATGGCACCCAATGAGGACCGCATCCGCCTGACCCGCCGCGCAACGCCCGCCCGATACCCCACCCATATCACCGCAGGCGATGAGACGGTCACCGTCTTCGACCCCGGTTTTCCCCTGCACTGGCATCTGGAGGACGCATGAGCCTGACCTTCCCCGCCCGCGATGAGATCGCGCGCCTGACCGCCCGGATGTTGCTGGAAATCAAGGCGGTGGACTTCAACGCCGCCCAGCCCTTTACCTATGCGTCCGGCCTCAAGGGCCCGACCTATGTCGATTGCCGCCGCATCATCAGCTTTCCGCGCGTCCGCGCGACGCTGATGGATTTCATGGCCGCGACCGTCATGCGCGATGCGGGGTTCGAGGCGTTCGACAATGTCGCGGGCGGGGAAACCGCGGGCATCCCCTTTGGCGCGCTGGTGGCCGAACGCTTGGGCCTGCCGATGACCTATGTGCGCAAGAAGCCCAAGGGCTACGGCCGCAATGCCCGGATCGAAGGCGTGATGACCGAAGGCCAGCGGGTCCTGCTGGTCGAGGATCTGACCACCGATGGCGGCTCGAAACTGTCCTTTGTCGATGCGATCCGCGAGACGGGGGCCACCTGCGCCCATACGGCGGTGATCTTCTATTACGGCATCTTTCCCGAGACCGTGCAGCGGCTGGCCGATCACGGGGTTGCGTTGCACCACCTCTGCACCTGGTGGGACGTGCTGGCCGAGGCCCGCGCGCAAGGCGCCTTTGATGAGGCCACGCTGACCGAGGTCGAGGCGTTCCTGACCGATCCGCGCGGCTGGCAGGCGGCCAACGCCTGAACTTATCCACAGCTTGTCCACAGAACCACGCACGGAAATCTTCGGCGGGCCGATTACGCGGCCCGCCGCTTTCGTCTAGACTGCCAGCCAACCGACAAGAAGGACAGGACCGGCCATGAGCAGCATCCGCGCGATCATCCCAGGCCAGACCGAGGATGAGGCAAAGCAGGCCATCCCCTATTCGCTGGAGGCCGAGCAACAGCTTCTGGGCGCGCTGCTGACCAACAATGACGTGTTCGACCGCGTCAGCCAGATCATCCGGTCCGAGCATTTCTATCACCCCGTCCATGCCCGCATCTTCGAGATCTGCGCCGAACGCATCCGCCGCAATGCGCTGGCCAGCCCGGTGACGATCAAGGCCTTCCTTGAGAACGATGACGGGCTGCGGGAACTGGGCGGCCCGGCCTATCTGGCCCGCATGGCCGGTGCCGCGATCAGCGCCTATGCCGCGCGCGACTATGCCCAGATGATCCGCGAATTCGCCCTGCGCCGCGAGCTGATCCTGCTGGGTCAGGACATCTCGGCCCGCGCCGCCACCGTCGAGGTGGGTGACGAGGCCGAGGAACAGATCAAGGCCGCCGAGCAGACCCTGTACAAGCTGGGTGAGGCAGGCACGGCGGAACGCGGTTTCCAGAGCTTTCTGAAAGCCGTGACCGGGGCCGTGCAGGCCGCCAATGCCGCCTATCAGCGCGACGGCAAGCTGTCGGGCATCTCGACCGGGCTGATTGATCTGGACGGCAAGATGGGCGGTCTGAACAATTCCGACCTGATCATTCTGGCCGGGCGCCCCTCGATGGGGAAAACCTCGCTGGCCACCAACATCGCCTTCAACATCGCCAAGGCCCACAAGATCGGCGAAAAGCCCGATGGCACGCAGGGCAGCGTCGAGGGTGGCGTGGTCGGCTTTTTCAGCCTGGAGATGTCCGCCGAACAGCTGGCCGCGCGGATCCTGTCCGAGGCCGCCGAGGTGCCCAGTGAACGCATCCGCAGCGGCAATATGGACGAGGCCGAATTCCGCCGCTTTGTCGAGGCCGCGCATGCGCTGCAGAACTGCCCGCTGTTCATCGACGACACGCCCGCTTTGCCGATCAACCAGCTGGCCGCCCGCGCGCGCAAGCTGAAGCGGACGCATGGGCTGGACGTGCTGATGGTCGACTATCTTCAGCTGCTGAAAGCCGCGACCGCCAAGGACAGCCGCGTGAACGAGGTGTCCGAGATTACGCAGGGCCTCAAGGCCATCGCCAAGGAACTGAACATCCCCGTCATCGCCCTGTCGCAGCTGTCGCGTCAGGTCGAAAACCGCGAGGACAAGCGCCCGCAGCTGAGCGATCTGCGCGAATCCGGCTCGATCGAGCAGGACGCCGACATCGTGATGTTCGTGTTCCGCGAGGAATATTACAAGGAACGGGAAAAACCTTCCGACAGCGATCTGGATGCCATGGCCAAGTGGCAGACAGTGATGGAGGCCGTCCACGGCAAGGCCGAGGTCATTCTGGGCAAGCAGCGCCACGGCCCCATCGGCACGGTCGAGCTGTCCTTCGAGGGGCAGTTCACGCGCTTTGGCAATCTGGCCAAGGACCGGCAACAGTCGCAGTGGGACTGACCTGCCGGGGCTGACCTGACCAGCGCCATGGGCGCGGTCACGACCCAGCTGCTGGCGGGTCTGGCGCTGGCCCAAAGGCCGGGCTAAGGATTGGCACCCGGCAATATGCACGATCTGCAAGGCCGGCCCCACCGCAAAGGGACTTGCCATGGCCGCTCTGCGCACGCCGCCCCGTATGTTGACCCTCGTTGCGCTGTCAGGCGTGTCGGCCTTGTCGATGAACGTGTTTCTGCCCTCGCTGCCGGGCATGGCGCGGGATTTCGACGTCGAATATGGCGTGATGCAGCTGTCGGTCTCGGCCTATATCGGCGCCAGCGCGGTGCTGCAGCTGCTGGGCGGCCCGTTGAGCGACAGGTTCGGTCGCCGCCCGGTGGTGATCTGGGGGCTGGTGGGCTTTCTGCTGGCGACCATCGGCACGCTGCTGGCGACCACGGCGACAACCTTCCTGATTTTCCGCCTGCTGCAGGCCGTCATCACCGTCTGCATGCTGGTGCCCCGCGCCGTGGTGCGCGACATGTATGATGGCGACCGGGCCGCCTCGATGCTGGGCTATGTCACCATGGGCATGGCCGTGGTGCCGATGATGGCGCCGGTCTTCGGCGGCGTGCTGGACGAGCTGTTCGGCTGGCAGGCGAATTTTGCCGTCATGGGGCTTCTGGGACTGCTGGTTCTGGCGCTCGCATGGCACGACATGGGCGAGACGGTGCGCGGCGGCGGCCTGCCCCTGCGCCAGCAGGTCAGGAACTACCCGGCGCTGGCGCGGTCACAGCGGTTCTGGGGCTATTGCCTTGCGGCGACGCTGTCCTCGGGGGCGTTCTTTGCCTATCTGGGCGGCGCGCCCTTTGTGGGCGAACAGGTCTTTGGCCTGACGCCCGCGCAGGTGGGATATTGGTTCGCCGCGCCCTCGATCGGCTATCTGACCGGCAATTTCCTGTCGGGACGGTTCTCGCAGCGTATCGGCCTGAACCGGATGATTCTGGCGGGGGCGGCGATCTGTGTGGCGGCGCTGTCGGCGGCGCTGCTGGTCGATCTGGGTGGCGCGCTGCGCCCGCTGGCGTTCTTTGGCGCGATTGCGCTGATGGGGCTGGGCAATGGCATGGTGCTGCCCAATGCCAATGCCGGGATGATGAGCGTGCGGCCCGAACTGGCCGGAACCGCCTCGGGGCTGGGCGGCGCGCTGGCGGTCGCCGGAGGTGCTGCCCTGTCGGCGCTGGCCGGGGCGCTGTTGCAGCCGGGCAGTGGCGCGGGGCCGCTGCTGGTGATCATGTCCGCCTCGGCGGCGGGGTCGCTGGTGGCCGTATTCTGGGTGCTGTGGCGCGAAAAACAGATCGGGCTGGGCGGCTGACAACCGGATATTAAGGCTTTTGCCTCATTGTCGGGGCATGTCGGGTCGCATTTTCCATATCCTGCTCATGGGGCTGCTCGCCCTGTTCACGGCCCTTTCCACGGCGGCGCCGGGGCTTGCCGGACCACCTTTGCAAACGCTATCCGTGGCTTTGCAAACCGGGGGGACGGGGATGGCCATTCAAAAGATCTATGCAGGCAGCGCCCTGCGCGAAACGCGGGCACGCACCGGCCTGACACAGCGGCGCTTTGCCGAGACGCTTGGCGTCTCGCTGCCCTATCTGTCGCAGATGGAGAACAACCACCGCCCGATTTCGGCGGGGGTGCTGCTGCGGCTGGCGCAGGAATTCGGCACCGACCTGACGACGCTGGCGGCGGGCGACGCCGAACGCATGGTCATCGACATGCAGGAGGCGCTGGCCGATCCGCTGTTCGATGCGACGCCACCGCTGACCGACCTGCGGCTGGCGGCGACCAATGTGCCGGTGCTGGCGCGGGCCTTTCTGGACCTGCACCGCGCCTATCGCGAGGGGCAGGAACGTCTGGCCGCGCTGGACGAGGCGCTTGGCGCCGCCAGCCACAGCACGCTGAGCACGCCATGGGACGAGGTGCGCGATTTCTTCCATTATTGCGACAACTACCTGGACGCGGTGGACCGTGCGGCCGAACGCTTTGCCTGCCCGGACGGCGCGCGAAGCGATCCGTGGGCCCGCGCGGTCGAGGCGCTGGCGGCAAAGGGCATCCGAGTCTCGTTGACCGAACTGCCGGCGGGTGCGGTCTACCGGCGCGAGGGCGCGCAGGTGCTGATGAATGCCTCCGCCGAGGCGCCGACGCGGGCGTTTCAGCTGCTGCATATCGTGGCGCTGGAACGGCAGGCGGATCTGCTGGAGGCGACGCTGGATCTGGCCCGTTTCCGCAGCACGACCGCGCGCGAGATCGCGCGGCTGGGGCTGGCCAACTATTTCGCGGGCGCGGCGCTGATGCCCTATCGCGCCTTTCTGGCCGCGGCCCAGTCCGAGCGGCACGACCTGGAACGGCTTTCACACCTGTTCGGCGCCTCGCTGGAGCAGGTGGCGCACCGGCTGTCGACGCTGCAGCGCCCCGGCGCAAAGGGGCTGCCGTTCTTCTTCGTCCGCGTCGATCAGGCCGGAACGATCACCAAGCGTCACTCGGCCACGCGCCTGCAATTCGCCCGCTTTGGCGGCGCCTGCCCGCTGTGGAACGTGCATCAGGCGTTCGAGCAGCCGGGCCGGTTTCTGCGACAACTGGCCGAGACCCCCGATGGCGTGCGCTATCTGCTGCTGTCGCGGGATGTGTCGAAACATGCCGGCGCCTACAACGCCCCGGTCCGCCGCTTTGCCATCGGTCTGGGCTGCGAGGTCACCCATGCCGCGGGGCTGGTCTATGCCGATGGTCTGGACCTGAGCAAACCGCGCGCCTTTGAACCCATCGGTATTTCCTGCCGGATCTGTCCCCGCCCGGACTGCCACCAGCGATCGGTCCCGCCGATTGACCGCGCGCTGCGGATTCCAAATGACCGCAATGGACATTTACCCTATGAAATCACGTCATAATTTTGCTGGATATGTCTGTATTTCGGCGGAATCCCGCGCAGGAAGGCAGGTATCCGCGCATCTGGGGAACGCGAGGCGGATGGCATGTTGCCAAGATGGCACAGGTCCTGTTTACCCGACCATGAATGGAACCAACATGCCGGCGGCCTTAATGCGGCGTGCCATTGAGGGACACGGATTGCCTATGAACATTCTCGACCGACTGAACTCGTCGCTTGGCAAATGGTTGCCCGAGCAACGCATTTTCATCCGGTCAGAAGAAGGCACGCGCTTTTTGCGCCTGCGTCCGCTGACACAGCTGGCAGGCGTCAGCGGTCTGACGCTGGTGCTTGGCTGGACGCTGCTGTCCAGTTCGTTTCTGGTGATCGACGCGGTCGGCGCCGGGAATTCCCGCGATCAGATCCATCGCGCCCATTCCTCGTTCGAAGAGCGTCTGAACGAGCTGTCGTCGGAACGTGACGCCCGCGCGGCCGAGGCGTTGGCCGCACAGAACCGCTTCTCGGTCGCACTGGAGCAGGTGTCGCAGATGCAGTCCCAGCTTCTGCTGTCCGAGGAACGTCGCCGCGAACTGGAGGCGGGTCTGGAAAGCGTGCAGGTTGCCCTGGCCGAACGCGGCGCCGGCACCCACAGCACGGCCGCCGCCGGGGGCGAGACGCCGCTGGATGCCGGCCGCGCCGAAGAGTTTTCCGTTGCGCTGGATATTCTGTCGGGCGAGCTTCGCAGCGCGGCGACGCAGCGCAGCGAAGCCGTTCTGGAGGCCGAAGAGGCCCGGCTGGCCGCCGAAGAACTGGTGGTCGAGCGCGACCAGATCCTTGCCCGCAATGATGAGATCCTGAACCAGCTTGAGAATGCCGTGACCATTTCGGTCAAGCCGCTGGACGATGTGTTCCGCTCGGTCGGGATGAACCCGGACGAGGTGCTGCGCACCATCCGCCGTGGCTATTCGGGTCAGGGCGGGCCGCTGACGCCGATGTCCTATTCGACCCGCGGCAATGCCGCGCTGAGCGAGGGCGAGGTCAAGGCCCGTCAGATCATCGTGACGCTGGACCAGATGAACACCTACCGGATCGCGATGGAAAAGCTGCCGCTTGCGATGCCGGTCAAGCAGAATTTCCGCTATACGTCCGGCTTTGGCCGCCGGTGGGGCCGCATGCATGAGGGGATCGACATGGCCGGTCCCGTGGGCACCCCGATCCACACCACGGGCGACGGCGTTGTGACCTTTGCCGGTCGTCTTGGCGCCTATGGCAACCTGATCAAGATCGAGCATGAGCTGGGCACCGAGACCCGCTATGCCCACCTGAACAGAATCGGCGTCCGTGTGGGCCAAAGGGTGTCGCAAGGCGAGCGGATCGGTGATATGGGGAATACCGGACGCTCGACCGGGCCGCACCTGCACTATGAGGTGCGGATGAACGGTCGGGCCGTTGACCCGATGAGCTTCATCAAGGCAGCAGAGAATGTTCAGTAAGACCCGCGTGACCGAAACCCGCCCCCAGCAAGGCAATGCCCCTGCAAGCCCGGCCGCCGAGCCCACGGCAGCCGACAGCAGACCTGTCGAATCCACGTCCATGGCTGCACCCCGGCCCCGCAGCGCGCCCTCGCTGCTGTCGGCGGATCTGCATGTCACCGGCAACATCAAGACGCAGGGCGACATCCAGATCGAGGGCACGGTCGAGGGCGACATCCGCGCCCATCAGCTGACCATCGGCGAATCGGCCACCATCAAGGGTGAGATTGTCGCCGATGACGTGATCGTCAATGGGCGTGTCGTCGGCCGCCTGCGCGGTCTCAAGGTGCGGCTGAGCGCTTCGGCGCGCGTCGAGGGCGACATCATCCACAAGACCATCGCCATCGAATCCGGCGCGCATTTCGAGGGCTCGGTCCAGCGTCAGGACGACCCGCTGAGCAATGGCGTCACCAAGAAGCTGGCGCCGCCCAGCTCTGAGTGATCCGACCGGCCTGCCGGTTGCACCCCTTGCAAGGCCCGCAATCGCGGGCCTTTCTGCATCCGCCCGCTGACCGCTGCCGGGTGCAGGTTCAGTCGGCCTCATCCTGTGGCGTCAGCCGCCGATAGAGATGCCAGGTCGCGTGACCAAAGACCGGCAAGGCGATGAACAGCCCCAGAAACATCGGCAGAATCGCCAGGAACAGTCCGGCGGCAATCAGCGCCGCCCAGAGGGCCAGCACGCCCGCATTCATCTGCACCGCCTGAACCGAGGTGATGATCGCCGTGATGAAATCGGTCTCGTGATCCAGAAGCAGCGGCAGGCCCACGATGGTAAAGCTGAACAGCGCAACCGCAAAGCCCGCCCCCACCAGCGTGCCGACGCACAGCATGACAAGGCCACGCGGCTCGAACAGCAGTGCCGGTGAGCTGGTGATATTGGTCAGCGACGCCGTGCCCAGAAACAGCGCAAAGACCGTATGCGCGACAAACACCCAGAACATGAACATCAGCAGAATGACCATCGCCATCGACGGGATCTGGCGGTCTTTCTGCGCAATCACGACGCGGATGACCTGCGGCCAGTCCAGCGGCAATCCACGCTCGATCCGGCGACTGACCTCATAGAGGCCGACAGCCGCAAAGGGGGCAATCAGCGGGAACCCCAGAACAAACGGGATCAGCCACCACTCGCGCCCGACTGCGGTGCTGACAGCCGCCAGAACCAGCCCGCCCATGACATAAAACGCTGAAAACAAAAGCCCGAAGGCTGGCGCACGTCGAAAATCGTGCCAGCCGCAGGCAAGCGCCGCGCGCAGATCGGCAAGGGTGATCCGCACCGGGTCCGGCAGCAGATCAGGCTCGGGCCGAGGGTCATTGGAAAAATCTGATCGCGCCATGAATCCATCCCCAGAAGTCAGCGCGCTCTGGGGAAAGATACGCGCCGCCTGCCGGGGTGGCAATGAAATTACGCGTACCGGCGAACCAGCGCCTCGCAGACCGGGGGGGTGACGAATTTCGACACATCCCCGCCCAGGCGCGCGATTTCCTTGACCAGCTTGGAGGCGATGGCCTGACGCCGGGCATCCGCCATCAGAAAGACGGTCTCGATGCCGCTGTCCAGCGCCCGGTTCATACCGACCATCTGGAATTCGTACTCGAAATCAGCCACCGCGCGCAGGCCCCGCACGATCAGCCCGGCGCCCACATCGCGGGCGCAGTCGATCAGCAGGTTCTCGAACGGATGCACCAGGATTTCGCCGCCTGTGCAGGCCGCGATTTCGGCGCACTCGGCCTGAACCATCGCCACCCGCTCTTCCAGCGTGAACAGCGGCCCCTTGTCGCGATTGATGGCCACGCCGATCACCAGCCGGTCGACCAGCGCCATGGCGCGCTGAATAATGTCGATATGGCCAAGGGTGATCGGATCGAAAGTACCGGGATAGAGGCCGATGCGCATGAATTTGCGTCCTTAGGTCAGGGTCTCGGCCTCAGGCAAAGCGCATTTGTCCACCGATTGCAAGAATGTGAACGCCACCGGTCGCGCGTCATGCGCCCATGATCATCCCGGTCAGCGCCTCTTTTTCCGCCGCCAGTTCCTTGAGGCGGCCGCTGACCGCATCCCCGATCGACACGACGCCCAGCATATTGCCCTCGGCGTCGACCACCGGCAGGTGACGGAACCGCCCCTCGGTCATGCGCTCAAGGATCTGCAGCGCATCCTCACCCTCGGTGCAGGTCTGAACCTCGCGCGTCATCACGCTGCTGACCGGCTCGGACAGAACATCCGTGCCCCTGCTGCCAAGCTGCCGTACAATATCACGCTCTGACAGGATACCCTCGGGGCGCCGACCATCGGATGAGACGACCACGGCGCCGATCCGGCGCTCGGCCAGCAAGCGCGCGGCCTCGGCCAGCGTCACATCGGGCGCGATGGTGATGATCGTCTGCGCCTCGATCCCCGGCTTTCCCATTCCGGCCTTCATCGACAGCAACTGTTTCACCAGCATGACACGCCTCCATTCGCTTGTCTTTCTCCCGTCATCTTTTGCGCCGAATCGCCGCGCGTCAAGTCAGTCTGGCGCAACACCCTGCGAAGGTGCGGAAAGCTGCGCCTCCAGCCGCGCGACCTCGGCCCGCACGGCGCCGCCAAGCGCCTCGGCCAGCAGCGACAGACGGCGCGAGTTGCGGTCATCGGCATGGCGGATCAGCCAGAAGCTGCGCCGCAGCGCGATCTGGTCGCGCAGCACTACCTGCAGACCGGGCGTAAAGGGGATGGCAAAGTCATGCACGATCCCCAGCCCCGCCCCTGCCCGGATCGCCTGCATCTGCACCGACACCGAGTTCGAGCTGATCGCCGCCGTCTCGACCCCGGTTTCCGACAGATAGTCCAGTTCCCGGTCAAAGATCATATCGGGGATATAGCCGATCATCCGGTGCGCCCGCAGGTCCGCCAGATCGCGCAATGGCGGGTGCTGCGCCAGATAATCCCGGTGCCCGGCCAGGTGCAGCCGGTAATCGGTCAGCCGCTGCACGACCAGCCGACCCGTATCGGGCGGCGAGACGGCGATGGCCATATCCGCCTCGCGACGCGTCAGGTTCACGACCCGAGGCAGGGCCACGATCTGCACCTCCAGCCCCGGATGGCGCGCACACAGATCGCGCGCCACCTGCGGCAGCAGATAGTTCGCACAGCCATCCGGCGCCCCGATCCGCAGCTGCCCGGTGATGCCCGCATCGCGGCCCACCGCCTCGGCGGCGGCGCTGGCGGCCTGCTCGGCGGTCTCGGCGGGCGGGATCAGCCGCGCGCCCTCGGCGGTCAGCGCATAGCCCTGCGGCGTTTTCAGAAACAGCGCGGCGCCCACCGACCGTTCCAGCCGCTGCACCCGTCGCCCCACGGTCGAGGCGTCCATGCCCAGCCTGCGCCCCGCCCCCGACAGGCTTTCCGCCCGCGCCACGGCCAGAAAAATGCGCAGATCATCCCAGTCCATCGCCGCCACCTTTGCAAAAACGCAAAACGCTTTTGCCAGCATTCCTCTTTCCACAGCATTTCCGCAAGGCTACCCTCTGGCCAAAGCACAGGAGGATGCCATGAACGAGATACATCACTGGATCGACGGCAAGGACCACAAGGGCTCGTCCGGCCGGTTTTCCGATGTCTTCAACCCCGCCACCGGCGAGGTGCAGGCCCGCCTGTCGCTGGCCACCAAGGCCGAACTGGACCACGCTGTGGCACAGGCCGCCAAGGCGCAGGTGAAATGGGGCGCCACCAACCCGCAGCGCCGCGCCCGCGTGATGATGGCCTTCGTGGGCCTGATCAACCGCGACATGGACAAGCTGGCCGAGGTTCTGTCGGCGGAGCATGGCAAGACCTTCCCCGACGCCAAGGGCGACATCCAGCGCGGCCTTGAGGTGATCGAATTCTGCATCGGCGCCCCCCATCTGCTGAAGGGCGAGTTCACCGACAGCGCCGGCCCCGGCATCGACATGTATTCCATGCGCCAGCCGCTTGGCGTCGTCGCGGGCATCACGCCCTTCAACTTCCCCGCCATGATCCCGCTGTGGAAGATGGGCCCGGCCCTGTCCTGCGGCAATGCGATGATCCTGAAACCGTCCGAGCGTGACCCCTCGGTGCCGCTGATGCTGGCGCGTCTGCTGCAAGAGGCGGGCCTGCCCGATGGCGTGCTGCAGGTCGTGAACGGCGACAAGGACAGCGTCGACGCGATCCTCGACAATCCGACCATTCAGGCGGTGGGCTTTGTGGGTTCCACCCCGATCGCGCAGTATATCTATGAACGCGCGGCGGCCAACGGCAAGCGCGCGCAATGCTTCGGCGGCGCCAAGAATCACATGATCATCATGCCGGATGCCGATCTGGATCAGGCCGCCGACGCGCTGATCGGGGCGGGCTACGGGGCGGCGGGCGAACGCTGCATGGCGATCTCGGTCGCGGTGCCGGTGGGCGAGGCGACCGCCGATGCGCTGATCGAAAAGCTGATCCCGCGCATCGAAAAGCTGAAAGTCGGCCCCTGGACCGCAGGCGATGATGTCGATTACGGCCCCGTCGTCACCAAAGCCGCCAAGGACAACATCCTGCGCCTCGTGCAGACCGGCATCGACCAAGGCGCCGAACTGGTCGTCGATGGCCGCGACTTCAGGCTGCAGGGCTACGAGGATGGCTTCTTCGTGGGCCCCCACCTCTTCGACCGCGTCACCCCCGACATGGACATCTACAAGACCGAGATCTTCGGCCCGGTCCTGACCACCGTCCGCGCCGCCAGCTACGAAGAGGCGATCGGGCTGGCCATGGACCACGAATATGGCAACGGCACCGCGATCTATACCCGCGACGGCGACACCGCGCGCGACTTTGCCAGCCGCATCAATATCGGCATGGTCGGCATCAACGTGCCCATTCCGGTGCCCTTGGCCTATCACACGTTCGGCGGCTGGAAAAAATCCGGCTTCGGCGACCTGAACCAGCACGGACCCGACGCGTTCCGCTTCTACACGCGCACCAAGACGGTGACCGCGCGCTGGCCCTCGGGGATCAAGGAAGGCGGAGAGTTCAACTTCAAAGCGATGGACTGAACCTTTCTTCTTCACGAAAATATCCCGCAGGGGGTCCGGGGGGCGCGCAGCCCCCCGGCGCTCGCGGGACGCAAACCCGCCCAGGGTCCCGGTCACGACCACCCTGCCGCAAAGGTAGACCATGACGACCGAACCCGACTTCACCCTTGGCATCGAAGAGGAATACCTCCTCGTCGAGGCCGATACCGGCGATCTGGCCGAGGCGCCGCCCGCCCTCATGCAGGCGTGCAAAAGCGACCTCAGCGATCAGGTCAGCCCGGAATTCCTGCGCTGCCAGATCGAGATCGGCACGCCGGTCGCGGTCAGTATCTCGCAGGCCCGCGACCATCTGCGCCATCTGCGCGCCACGGTCGCGCGGCACGCCGGGGCGCATGGGCTTGCCCCCATCTCGGCCTCGACCCACCCGTTTGCCGACTGGCGCGCGCAGACCCATACCGACAAGGACCGCTACAATCAGCTGTCGCGTGACATGGGCGGCGTGGCGCGGCGGATGCTGATTTCGGGCATGCATGTCCATATCGGCATCGACGACCCGGCCCTGCGCATCGACCTGATGGGCCAGATGACGCATTTCCTGCCTTGGCTGCTGGCGCTGTCGGCCTCCAGCCCGTTCTGGCAGGGCGAGGATACCGGCCTTGCCTCGTATCGCACCACGGTCTTTGGCGACATGCCCCGCACCGGCCTGCCCCCCGCCTTTGGCAGCTGGTCCGAATTCGAACGCTCGGTCACAGCGCTCAGCGACCTCGGCGTGATCGAGGACAGCTCGAAAATCTGGTGGGATCTGCGCCCCTCGGGCAAGTTCCCGACGCTGGAGACCCGGATCTGCGACGCCTGCCCCCGGATCGAGGACACGCTGACGCTGGCGGCGCTGATCCAGGCGACGCTGCGGATGCTGTGGCGCCTGTCGCGCAAAAATATCCGCTGGCGGCAATATGACAGCTTCCTGATCGGTGAAAACCGCTGGCGCGCCCTGCGCTATGGCACGACCGAGGGGCAGATCGACTTTGGCCGTGGCCGGATCACCCCCTTTGCCGAACTGGCCGAGGACTGGTTCGCCCTGATCGCCGAGGATGCCGACGCACTGGACAGCCAGCCCGCCATCGCCCGCCTGCGCGACATGGTGGCCCGTGGCACCTCGGCCGACCGCCAGCGCAAGGTGGCCGCTGATGCCCGCGCCGCAGGGGCCACGCAGGATCAGGCCCTGCGCGCCGTGACCCGCCATCTGATCGGGGAATTCACCCGCGACCTATGACCGACCCGCCCCTTGCAACATTCTGGAAATATCTGCCAATTAAACATCCGTTCAATTCGCGCATATCTGGGGAGGGATGCCGCATGGATTTTGCACTCAGCGAGGAACAGCAGGCGATATTCGACATGGCCCGCGATTTCGGCCAGACCCGGATCGCGCCCCATGCCCGCGCATGGGAAGAGGCCGGCACCATCCCGCGCGCGCTGTGGGCGGATCTGGCCGCACTGGGCCTCGGCGGCATCTATGTCAGCGAGGATCACGGCGGCAGCGGCTTGTCGCGGCTGGACGGCACCCTGATCTTCGAGGCGCTGTCGATGGCCTGCCCCTCGGTCGCGTCCTTTCTGTCGATCCACAATATGTGCGGCGGCATGATCGACAGGTTCGGCAGCGCCCAGGCCCGCGCGCGCTGGCTGCCCGCCATCTGCCGGATGGAGACGGTCTTCAGCTATTGCCTGACCGAACCGGGCAGCGGCTCGGACGCGGCGGCCCTGCGGACGCGAGCCGAGCGGGGCGATCAGGGCTGGCGCCTGAACGGCACCAAGGCCTTCATCTCGGGCGGCGGCTATTCCGACGCCTATATCGTGATGGCCCGCACCGGCAGCGACGGCCCGCGCGGCATCAGCGCGCTGGTGGTCGAGGACGGCACGCCCGGCCTCAGCTTTGGCGCGCCTGAACAGAAGATGGGCTGGCGCGCGCAGCCCACGACGCAGGTGCAGTTCGACGATTGCACCATCCCGGCGGACAATCTGCTGGGTGACGAGGGGCGCGGCTTTGCCTATGCCATGGCCGGGCTGGACGGCGGGCGGCTGAACATCGCGGCCAGCGCGCTTGGCGGCGCGCAGGCGGCGCTGGACGCGACGCTGACCTATATGGGCGAGCGCCGCGCCTTCGGGCAGACGCTGGATCAGTTTCAGGCGCTGCAATTCCGGCTGGCCGAGATGGAAACCGCGCTGCAATCGGCACGCATCCTGCTGCGTCAGGCGGCATGGAAGCTGGATCAGGCCGCCCCGGACGCCACCAAATTCTGCGCCATGGCCAAGCTGCATGTGACCGACCGCGCCTTCGAGGTGGCCAATCACTGCCTGCAACTGCATGGTGGTTACGGCTATCTTGCCGATTACGGGATCGAAAAGATCGTGCGCGACCTGCGCGTGCATCAGATCCTTGAGGGCACGAACGAGGTCATGCGGCTGATCATCAGCCGCGCGCTGCTGGCCGAACGGGGGTAAGGCGTTGAGCGATCTGAATATCCGGAAATCGGGCCGCGCGGGCCGCATCACCTTCACCCGCCCGCAGGCGCTGAACGCGCTGAGCCACCAGATGGCGCTGGCGATCCATACGGCGCTGGACGGCTGGCGCGACGACCCCGGCGTGGCGCTGGTCATCATCGACGCCGAGGGCGAGCGCGCCTTTTGCGCAGGCGGCGACATCGCGGCGGTCTATCACGCCGGGCGCGCGGGCGATCATCAGACCGGGCGCGCCTTTTTCCGCGACGAATACCTGATGAACGCGGCCATTGCCGGTTACCCCAAGCCGGTGGTGGCCTTCATGCAGGGCTTTGTGATGGGTGGCGGCGTCGGCGTCGGCGGCCATGCCGGGCACCGGATCGTAGGCGACACGACCCGGATCGCCATGCCCGAAAGCGGCATCGGCCTGATCCCCGATGTCGGCGGCAGCTGGCTTCTGGGCCGCGCGCCGGGGCGGATCGGCGAATATCTGGCGCTGACCGGCGCGCGCATGGGGCCGGGCGATGCGATCCATGCCCGCTTTGCCGACAGCTACCTGCCCGAGGCGGAATGGCCCCCCCTGATCGCCCGGCTGGAGGCGACCGGCGACGCCACCCTGATCCGGGGCCTGACCCCGCCCGAGGCACCGCTGGCGGCCTGCGATCTGTCGGCCTTTGGCGCGCCAGATGCGGACGCGATCATGGCTGCGCTGGAGGCTACGGGCCAGACCGGACCGCTGGAGGCGATGCGCCGCAACTCGCCCCTCTCGATGGCGGCGGGGCTGGCCATGGTGCGCGCCGCGCGGGGCGACGAGAGGATGCAGGACGCGCTGTCGCGCGAATACCGTTTCACCTTCCGCGCCACGTCTGACAGCGATTTTCTGGAAGGCGTGCGCGCGCAGATCATCGACAAGGACCGCCAGCCCGACTGGCGGGCCGACGCCTCGCCCGCAGCGGTTCAGGCGATGCTGGCGAATTTGGGCGAACATGAACTTTGCTGGAGGGACAGGGCATGAAAATCGGGTTTATCGGTCTGGGTAATATGGGCGCGCCGATGGCGCAGAATCTGGCGGCGGCGGGCCATCAGGTGACGGGCTTCGACACCGCCGCGCCCGAGCCCGACGGGGTCACCGCGGCCGCCAGCGCCGCCGAGGCCGTGCAGGGCGCCGAGATCGTCATCACCATGCTGCCCAACGGCCAGATCCTGCGCGCGGTCGCGGAGCAGGTGATCCCCGCCATGGCCCCCGGCGCGGTGCTGTGCGACTGCTCGACCGTCGATGTGGACAGCGCCCGCGCGGTGGCCCGGCAGGCACATGCGGCGGGGCTGGGCGCGCTGGATGCGCCCGTCTCGGGCGGAACCACGGGCGCGCAGGCGGGCACGCTGACCTTCATGGTCGGCGGCGCGCCCGAGGATTTCGCCCGTGTGGCGCCGCTGTTCGAGGTGATGGGCCAGAAGGCCGTCCATTGCGGCGATGCGGGCGCGGGACAGGCGGCCAAGATCTGCAACAACATGATCCTCGGCGTGACCATGATCGCCACCTGCGAGGCTTTCGCGCTGGCCGACAAGCTGGGCCTTGACCGCCAGAAGATGTTCGATGTCGTCTCGACCAGCTCCGGCTATAGCTGGAGCATGAACGCCTATTGCCCGGCCCCCGGCATCGGCCCGTCCTCGCCCGCCGACAACGGGTATAGGCCGGGCTTTGCATCGGAACTGATGCTCAAGGACCTGACACTGGCGCAGCAGGCCGCCGGTTCGGCGCAGGCCGACACGCCGATGGGCGCCCTTGCGCGACAGATCTACGCCGAGTTCGTCGAACACGAGGACGGGCGCGGGCGTGACTTTTCTGCCATGCTGCCCCGCTTTGTGCAGAGAAACGGGTAATTTTCCTCACCGAGTGCAACTTTTTGCGGAACTGGATCACGATCGGGTGGTTGCCTCCTTAATCAAGGAGACGACAAGGGACGTGGCTGATGATTTCGATCCGCATCGCCGGCGCAGTTGCATTGGTCACGTTTGCCTGGGCAGCGTGGCCTGCACGGCATGCTGTGATCGCAGCCCCGGCAATGGCGGACGAGGCGGCAAGAATTGTGACAGTCGGCAGCATTATCGACCCCGCCAACCTGCATATCGTCACCCTTCCGGGGCGATACGGTCTTGGATCGCACCTTCCCGGTAGCCAGTATGGTGTGGTGGCCGGGCATCTGGTGCGCTTTGATCCGCTGACCCATCGCACGCTTTCGATCCTGCGTCGCGCGCCGCAGGTCATGGACTGAGACGAGGCCGATACCGCAGCCTTGCCGTCAGCGCATGACGACATTGCGCCCGGTTGCGGAACCGATCGGACCACGGGCAGGTTGGCATCTCTGAAACCAGATAAAGACGGAGACGATGATGACACTGTCGCAACGCCAGGGCGCGGTGGCGGCCGGGGCGATGCTGATAGCGGTCGTTGCGGCGCCCGGAGGCCATTCACAGGCGCAGGCGCAGGTGCAGAACTCGTCGCCTTCTGCTGCCCTCGCGGTCAGCCATCCGCCACAGCGGGGCATCGCCATCGGTGATATCGTGTCGCGCGATCAAATCCACCTGGTGACGCGCCCCGGGGCCTACGGCCTGTCGAATCCCCCGGCCGGGAATGGCTATGCGATCGTCTCGGGGCATCTTGTGCGCATCGACGTGACCAGCGGCAAAATCCTGTCCGCGCTCCGCCGGGTCGAACGAATTCTCGACTAGCGATCACCCCGCCAGCAGCGACCGCGCCGCCTGCGAGGCGGCATCGGTGATCGTCTCGCCCGACAACATCCGGGCGATTTCCGCAACCCGCGCACCCTCATCCAGCAGGCAGACAGTCGAGCGGGTCATCCCCTGCTCGACCGACTTCGAGACCTGAAAATGCGCCGCACCCAACGCCGCGACCTGCGGCGAATGCGTCACGACCAGCACCTGCGCACCGTCGGCCAGTGCTTTCAGCCGCCGCCCGACCGCATCGGCAGTGGCGCCACCGACGCCGCGGTCGATCTCGTCGAAAATCATCACCAGCGCGTCATTGCCCCGTGCCAGACAGACTTTCAGCGCCAGCAGAAAGCGCGACAACTCGCCGCCCGAGGCAATCTTGTCCAGCGGTCCGGCGGGTGCTCCGGGGTTGGTGGCGACGCTGAACGCCACCATGTCACGCCCCTCGGGACCGGGATCGGCGGGCGTCACACGGGTCTGGAACACCGCACGCTCCATCCGCAGGGGGGCAAGCTCGGCGGTGACGGCGCGGTCAAGACGCAGGGCCGCCGCCTGCCGGGCCGCGGTCAGAGCGCCTGCGGTGGTGTCATAAGCCTGCTCGGCCTCGGCCGCCTCGCGGCGCAGATCCTCCAGCCGGGCCTCGCCCGCGTCGATCCGCGTCAGCCGGTCGCGCAACTCATCCGCCAGCCCGGCCAGATCATCGGCCAGCACGTCATGCTTGCGCGCCAGCGCCCGCAGCGCAAACAGCCGTTCCTCGGCCGTCTCCAGCGCGGATGGATCGAAATCCAGCGCCGACAGCGTGTCTTCGACGCCGCGATGCGCCTCGCCCAGCTCGATCAGCGCCCGCGACAGCGCCGCCAGAGGCGCGTCCAGCCGACCCTCGGCGCGGTCGGCGGCACCCTCCAGCCAGCGGCTGGCATCGACCATCGCACCCTCGGCCCCGTCCGCCCCCAGCATCTGCAGGGCGCGGGCGACATCGACGCGGATCCGCTCGGCCGCCTGCATGCTGCGGCGCGCCACGTCCAGCTGCGCCTCTTCGCCCGCCACCGGGGCCAGCGCGTCCAGTTCGTTTACGGCATGGCGCAGGTAATCCTCTTCGGCGCGGGCGGCGGCAAGGGCTGTCTCGGCCTCATCAAGCGCCCGCCGCGCCTCGCGCCGGGCCGTCCATGCGGCGCGCGCAGGCGCCAGGTCCAGCCCGCCGAAAGCATCCAGCATCGCCCGGTGGCCGCGCGGGTTCAGCAGACCGCGATCGTCATGCTGGCCGTGCAGCTCGACCAGAGTGTCCGACAGCTGCCGCAACACCTCGCCCGACACGCGGCGGTCGTTCACCCAGCCCGTCTTGCGCCCGTCCTGAGCGTTCACGCGGCGCAGGATCAGCTCGTCATCCTCCAGCTCGATCCCGGCATCGGCCAGCAGCGCGCGCGCCGGATGGTCCTGCGGCAGGTCGAACACCGCCGTCACCTCGCCCTGCGCGGCACCGCTGCGGACCAGTTCGGCGCGGCCCCGCCAGCCCAGCACAAAGCCCAGACAGTCGAGCAGGATCGACTTGCCCGCCCCTGTCTCGCCGGTCAGCACGTTCAGACCCGGCTGGAACGCAAGCTCCAGCCGGTCAATCAACAGCATGTCGCGGATGTCCAGCGAACGCAGCATTGGAGTGCCCCCGGCTTACGCCATGCGGGGCGGCATCACAGCCAGCGCCCCTGAATCGTCTGACGATAGATATTGGTCAGCCAGCTGTCGCCGCGCGCCTCGGGCGACAGGCCACGCCCGCGCAACTGGCCGAACGCGTCCTGATAAAAGGGCGAGGACTGGAAGTTGTGGCCCAGAATTGCCCCCGCTGTCTGCGCCTCGTCCAGCAGGCCAAGCGCCAGATAGCCCTCGGTCAGCCGCATCAGCGCCTCGGGGGTCTGGCCGGTGGTCTGGAATTCCTCGACCACGACGCGGAACCGGTTGATCGCCGCCGTGTAATGCCCGCGCTTGAGGTAATAGCGCCCGATTTCCATTTCCTTGGCCGCCAGATGGTCAAAGGCCAGATCGAATTTCAGGATCGAGCTGCGGGCATATTCGCTGTCAGGGTATTCCTCGATCACGCGGCGCAGGCCCTGCAGCGCCTGAAAGGTCAGCCCCTGATCGCGGCCGACATCGTCGATCTGATCGTAGTAGGACAGCGCCAGCAGATATTGTGCATAGGCCGCATCCTCGTCACCGGGATAGGTATCGAGGAACCGCTGCGCCGCGCCCCGCGCCTCTTCGTAGTTGCCGGCGCGGTGCTGGCCGTAAGCCTGCATGATCAGCGCGCGCTTGGCCCATTCGGAATAGGGGTACAGCCGCTCGACCTCGGCGAAATAATGCACGGCGTCTTCGGGTCTGCGCGTATTCTCCAGCTCGAACTCGCCGCGTTTATAGATGTACTCGGCGGTGAACTGGTCCAGATTCTGACGCAGGGCTGCGTCCCGGCTGCCCGAACAGCCGGACAGGACGGCTCCGGCCAGAAGCACAGCCGTCACCGATGCCATGATTTTCGAGCGCGCCATCCTGATCCTGTCCTGCGATTTCGTCTGCGCCAGACCGCCCAGTGGACGGCGCTGCCGGCACCTCCTAGCACAGAACATCAGAGGGCGCAAAATGGCAATCCGTTGAATTCTGCGTGGCTTTCTCCGCATGATTGCACGACATCAAAGGGCGGCAGCAAAGCGCCGTCCGCAAGACTGTCCGGGAATACGGGGCACCTTACTCGGCGGCGACCCCATAGAAGCTGGCAGCGCCAGCCTGGGGGCCATAGGCCGCAACACCCGCGCCGGGCAGTCGCCCTTCCAGCGCGGGGGTGCAGTTCTCCCAACGCCAGGCTGTCGGGTCCGCAAACAGCGCACGCAGCAGACGGTTCGTCATCGCATGCCCCGCCCGGTGGCCCTGATACTGCGCCAACAGCGGCGCACCCGCCAGCGCCAGATCGCCCAAAGCGTCCAGCATCTTGTGGCGCACGGCCTCGTCACGGTGACGCAACCCGCCCGGCGACAGGATCTGCGCGCCATCGACGACGACGGCGTTCAAATAGGTGCCGCCAAGGGCCAGCCCGTTGCGGCGCATCGCCTCGACATCCGAGGCACGGCAGAAGGTGCGGCTGTCGGCCAGTTCGCGCAGGAAGGCGCCGTTGGCCATGTCCAGATGCATCTCCTGATGACCGATCGCGGCATCGGCAAAGTCGATGGCAAAGTCGATTTCCAGATGATCGCCGGGGACCAGCCGCGCAAACGCCTCACCCTCGCGGACCTCGACCGGGCGCAGAACACGGATCGCGCGCAGCGGCGCGGCCTGCATCTCGATCCCCGCGCCAAGGATGCCCGACACGAACGGCGCCGACGAGCCATCGAGAATCGGCACTTCGGGTCCGTCCACCTCGACCAGAGCGTTGTGAATGCCGGTGCCCGACAGCGCGGCCATGACATGTTCAACCGTCGACACCGTCGTGCCCGCGCCGTCATCCAGCAGCGTGCACAGTTTCGAGGGGGTCACATGGTCCCAGCGCGCGGGGATCTGCGGGCGGCCCGGCAGGTCGGTGCGGCAAAAGCGGATACCGTAGTCAGCAGCAGCAGGCAGCAGCACAAGCCGGACCGGAGCGCCGGAGTGAAGCCCGACGCCGGTAAAAAGAACTGCTTGTTTCAGCGTTGCCTGCATGGCTGCCACTCCGGAAAAATTCTCGCACCGCATCACTGCGGGGCCTGTGCATTTCAGCTAGGCGCAGCGCCGGTCGCGATCAATTAACGTTTTATGACGGCATGAAACAAACGGCGGGCCGAGATGTAACATTTGTCCAGAAAACGGCGCAATGTTCTGGATTTTATACAAAAAGAAAGGGCCGCACTGTGGCGGCCCCGTTCATTCGATGTCGGATACGTGAGCGGTGTCAGTTCGCCTGACGGCGCAGGAAGGCCGGGATTTCGACATTGTCCTGGGCCGCATCCGGGCTGGCCAGATCGTCGAAATCGGTTTCTTGCTGCCGCGCGCGGACGGCAACGCGGTCGCTGACACGCTCGGCGATCGAGGATGCGGGGGGTTTGCCCGCCTGATCACCGCCATGCCCGGCCATCCGCTCCAGCATCCGGCCAAGGCCGCTCATGCGGCTCTGAGCGCGGGGATCAGCCTGAGCGTCCGCCTGCTGCGGGGCGGCATTGCGGCTGTTCTGGCCATGGTTCTCGACGGCGCGGCGCAGACGGTCCATGACCTCGGGTGCGGGCTGGCCCGGACGCGGCGGGGTCGGTGCGACAAAGTCCGAGGCGTCGTCCTCGATCCGCACGGCGTTCTGGCGCGGGCTTTCCTTGGGCTGATAGGCCGGTTTCGGCATATCCTCCTCGTGACGCGCCTCGGGTGCGGCGGTGCGGGCGGCGGGCGCCAGCGGCGCGCGCGGCTCGACCGCCGGGGTGGTGCGGCGCGGCGGCAGCGGCATGTCGGCGGCCGTGTCCTTGTGGGTCACGGTCGGGTTCTGCGTCAACGGGGCTGCCATGCTGCGGCGGGGCGAGGGCGTTTCGACCACGGCAGCTGCCGCGTCGATGCCGGTCGCCACGACGGACACGCGGATCGCGCCTTCCATATCGGGGTCCAAGGTCGAGCCGACGATGATATTGGCGTCCTGATCCACCTTGTCGCGGATCACGTTTGCGGCCTCGTCCAGCTCGAACAGGGTCATGTCATAGCCGCCGGTGATGTTGATCAGCACGCCACGGGCGCCGTTCAGGCTGATCTCGTCCAGCAGCGGGTTGGCGATGGCGCGCTCGGCGGCTTCCTGGGCGCGGTTTTCGCCCGTGGCCTCGCCGGTGCCCATCATCGCCTTGCCCATCTCGTCCATCACCGCGCGGACGTCGGCAAAGTCGAGGTTGATCAGGCCCGGACGGACCATCAGGTCGGTCACACCCTTGACGCCCTGATACAGCACGTCATCGGCCATGGCGAAGGCTTCGGTAAAGGTGGTCTTTTCATTCGCCAGCCGGAACAGGTTCTGGTTGGGGATGATGATCAGCGTGTCGACGACCTTCTGCAGTGCTTCGACGCCCTCTTCGGCCTGACGCATCCGCTTGGAGCCTTCGAACTGGAAGGGCTTGGTCACCACGCCCACCGTCAGAATGCCCATCTCACGCGCGGCCTGCGCGATGATCGGAGCCGCACCCGTGCCGGTGCCGCCGCCCATGCCGGCCGTGATAAAGCACATATGCGCGCCCATCAGGTGATCGACGATATCCTCGATGGTCTCTTCGGCGGCCTTGGCCCCGATCGAGGGCTTGGCGCCGGCGCCCAGCCCTTCGGTCACTTTCGGACCCATCTGGATGCGCGAGGTCGAGCGCGACTGCTGCAGCGCCTGCGCATCGGTATTGGCGACCACGAATTCCACGCCCTCAAGCTGCTTCTGGATCATGTTATTGACCGCATTGCCGCCCGCCCCGCCGACACCAAAAACGGTGATGCGCGGCTTCAGCTCTTCTTCGTCGTTCATCATCAGATTGAGGCTCATGGTTTCCGCCTTTTGTCGCTGCTCTCGCTTACGGGCGCGGGCTGCCCGCTCGAATCCCCGGAATTAAACACAACCGTACCCTTTGCAGCCCTTCGCGTCACCCGAAAAACGGCAGGAATGCGCAAAATCTGGCGGTTTGGTCTGTGGTTTTCGGCGGTATCTTGCCAAGCGCTCAGAATGTGGTGGCCCGGTGGGCAACCAGCCATAGCAAGCGGTGCAATACAATCACCAGTTGTTTCGGAACCACCGATATGCCCGCCGCAGCGACCGCGCCGGATAGCGGTCCGAGGGCATTTCAAAGTCCCACCACTCGTCTTGCGGATGGGCGGCAAACAGCGCCAGCCCGACGGCGCTGGAAAAGCTGGGATCGGTCAGCTGATGGGCCAGCCCGTCGATGCGCAGGGGCCGTCCGCAGCGGATATTCGGCCCCAGAATACGCGTCGCCAGCCCGTCCAGACCGGGGATCTGGCTGCCGCCGCCGGTCAGAACGATCTGTTGGCTGGGCATATAATCGAACCCGGCCGCGTCCAGCACGCCCCGCACATTCTCCAGAATTTCCTCGACCCGCGGGCGCATGACGCCGATGACATCGGCACGGCTGACCTGTCGGCGGTCGGTTTCCCAGTCGCCGGTCTCGCCGCCCACGTCGATCATGTCGCGGTCGTCGCGGCCCGTTGCCTCGACGCCGCCGTTCAGGGTCTTCAGCCGCTCGGCCACGGGCAGAGGCACGCGCAACCCCTGCGCGATATCCTGCGTGATCAGATTGCCGCCGATGGGCACGTGATCCGAAAAAATCATGTGCTTTTTGACAAAGATCGTGACGCCGGTGCCACCGCCTCCGAAATCGACACAGGCGGCGCCCAGCTCCTGCTCATCCTCGACCAGCGAGGCGCGGCCCGAGGCATAGGGCGCCGAGGCGATCCCCGCCAGCTCCAGATCGCAGCGCCGGATGCAATGCACCAGGTTGCCGATCATGTCGCTGTCGGCGGTCAGCACATGCATGTCGCAGAACAGCTTGTTGCCGACGTGATCGCGCGGATCGACCAGGGCCGAGCGGTTGTCGACCGCGAAATTCACCGGCTGTGCATGCAGCACCTCGCGACCGCGGCCGAAATCGGGCGTGTCGCAGGCGGCCAGCACCGATGCGACCTCGTGATCGCCGACCTTGCCTGCGGGCAGCGAAATCTCGCCCGCCAGACCGTAAGAGGCAGGCCGCCCCCCCGACATGCAGGCGATGACGTGATCGACCCGCACACCGGCCAGCTTTTGTGCGGCGGCAACGACGGTGCGGATGGCACGCTCGGTCTCGGCCATGGTCTCGATCTCGCCGCGCCGCATCCCGCGCGAGCGGGTCGAGGCGGCGCCGATCACGCGGAAATTCACCTGCCCCGCCATGGGGCCGACGCCATCGGTTTCCCGGAACGTGCCGGTGCCGTCAAAGCGCAGGACCAGACAGGCGATCTTGGAGGTGCCGATGTCCAGAATGCCGATCACGCCGCGCTGCAAGGCGGCACGGCGCATGTTTCGCATTGCGCGCTGCGTCTGATACAGGTCAGTCATTCGCCCTTGCCTCCTTGTCTCAGCTTTCGGTGTCCGGCAGTACATTCCCGTCCGGCCCCAGCAGGGGCTGGTTGCGTGCCTCGCGGATCGTGTTGCGGGCATCAACGCCCAGCCTCAGCACCGGGCGCGAGGGCGTGCGCAGATCGACCACGGCGATGTCGCGGCCCAGCATGTCCTCGGCCCGGTCCAGTGCGATGGCGGCCTCCAGCGCGGTCACGGCGCCGGTCTCGGGCAGCAGGATGCGCTGGTCGAAATCCAGCACCAGATCCCAGCGCCGTTCACCACGCCGCACCAGACCGCGCACACGCGGCAGGATCGGGCCTGCCGCATCGAACAGGGCCAGCGCCTCGGCAATGACCAGATCGGCCCCCTCGCCCGTGACCAGCGGCAGTTCGGGCCGCACCTCGCGCGAGGTGACGCTGGCGACGCGGTGGCCGCCCTTGTCCAGAATCTCGATCCCCCGCGCGTGGCGCCACAGGATCGCCGGTTCGCGTTCCTTGACCACCGCCGACAGGATTCCGCCGGGCTTGATGCGCAGATCAATGCTTTCCACCGCATCAAGCTGCATCACCTGCAGCCGCAGCGCGGGCAGGTCGATGTCAAAGCTGGAGGCGGGCAGATCCACCGGCAGCATGGCGCGCAGGGCGCGGTCGACCACGGGCGAGGCGCCCTCGATCGTCATCATGCGGACCTGAAATTCATCGCGGCTCTGGATCTGGGCCACGACCGAGGTGACGCTGCCGGTCAGCCGGGCGCGGCGATCCTCATCGGCCAGCCACAGCCCGGCGATCATCGCCAGTGCGAACGCGGGCAGCCCCACGCGCACAACGCGGCGATACAGCGGCGTCAGCCACATCCGCTGCAAGCGATAGGTCAGCCGCGAGGGTGCGGGATCGCGCCGCTGAGGGGGCGCGGCGGGCGGGGTGCGATTGGGCCTGTGGTCGATCACGACCGGCACAGCGCGTCCTCCACCATCCAGGCCATCAGCGCGGGAAAGTCGATCCCCGCATGCGCCGCCTGTTCGGGCGCCAGCGAGGTGGGCGTCATGCCGGGCTGGGTGTTCACCTCAAGGATGATCAGCCCCGCCAGCCCGCGCGCCTCGTCCCAGCGGAAATCGGTCCGGGTCAGGCCGGTGCAGCCAAGCGCCTTATGCGCGCGGCAGGCCATGTCCAGACAGGCGGCGCGGATCTGGTCGGGGATGTCCGCCGGGACCACATGGCGCGAGCCGCCGACCGTGTATTTGGCGGCATAGTCATACCAGCCGTCGGTCAGGATCTCGGTCACGTCCAGCGCGCGGGCGCCCATCACGGTGGTGGTCAGTTCGCGCCCCGGCGCATAGGTTTCCACCATCACCCGTGCAGGCATGTCGGGCGACAGATCGGGGGGCGCATTGGCGCCGTCATGCACGATGTAGACGCCGACCGAAGACCCCTCGTCATTGGGTTTCACGACATAGGGCGGCGGGATCACATGGCGGCGGCGCACCTCATCGGCATCCGCGATCACGCTTTCCACCACCGGCAGGCCGGCGGCGCGAAAGGCATCCTTGGCGCGGGTCTTGTCCATCGCCAGCGCCGAGGCCAGAACCCCCGAATGCGTATAGGGCAGGCCCAGCCATTCCAGCAGGCCCTGAACGCAGCCATCCTCGCCCCAGCGGCCATGCAGGGCGTTGAACACCACATCGGGCGCAGCCGCCGTCAGGCGCTGAACGATCTGATCGCCGCGCGCCTTGTCCAGCACGATTTCGGTTACTTCATAGCCCGCCACCCGCAGCGCATCCGCGCATTCGCGCCCTGACGACAGCGACACCTCGCGCTCGGCCGAGGGTCCGCCCATCAGAACAGCGACCGAGTGGGCTGTCCTGCTCGACCTGCCCGCCACGTTTTCGCCTTTCGCGCCCGGTTGTTCCGGGCTTTGTCCGTCTCGCGCAGCCTTGGTTGGCCGCATCCTGTGGCGGGAAGATACAGGCAAAGCGCCAACCGCAAAAGTGATAATTCAGCGCGCTGCACCGATTGTTGCGGCGGGCCTATTCCTCGGGCGCCGGATCACCGATGCGGATGACCTCCCATTGCAGCTCATGGCCGCTGTCTTCCAGCACCCGGCGACGCACCAGCTCGCCCAGGGCTTCCAGTTCGGCAGCCGTCGCGCCGCCGGTATTGATCAGGAAGTTGGGATGCTTTTCCGACATCTGCGCGCCGCCCCAGCTATGGCCGCGCAGGCCCGCCGCGTCGATCAGCGACCATGCCTTGAGGTCATGCGTGTCATCGGCACGCCCGGTCGAACTGAACCCCGCCGGGTTGCGGAATGTCGATCCGGCGCTGCGTTCCTTCGTGGGCTGGCTTTCGTCGCGGCGGGCCAGCTGGTCGGCCATGCGGGCGTGCAGCGCGTCGGTATTGCCGGGCGCGGCGCGCAGCCGGGCCTGCGTGATGACCCAGTCGTCGGGAATGTCGGAATGCCGATAGCCAAAGCGCAGATCGGCAGGGGTCAGCGTCACGCGGCGCCCGTCGCGGGTCACCGCCTCGGCGTCGATCAGGTGATCGGCGATATAGCTGCCATAGCAGCCCGCATTCATCCGCACCGCACCGCCGATGCTGCCGGGAATGGTGCGCAGAAAGGTCAGGTCGCGCCCGGCCTCGGCGGCGCGGCGGGCCACCTGCGCGTCCAGCGCGGCGGCGCCTGCGGTGACGATGTCACCCTCGACCTCGACGGTGTTGAAGGCGCGGCCCAGACGGATCACGACGCCCCGGATGCCGCCATCGCGCACGATCAGGTTGCTGCCGACGCCCATGGGAAAGACCGGCACATCACCGGGCAGATCGGCCAGAAACGCCGCCAGATCCTCGGCATCGGCGGGCTGGAACAGCCAGTCGGCAGGGCCGCCCACCCGCAGCCATGTCAGGCTGTCAAGCGCACGGTCGGGGATCAGGCTGCCACGGGGGGTCGGAAGGTCAGGTGTCATTCCCGACTGGTAGCCAGCAGAGCGGGGGCCGTCAACCGGCCCCCGCCCGGCCTTACCGATACAGCAGCACCGGAATGCTGGCGGCCTGAATCATCGCCGTCGTGGTCGAACCGATGATCAGGCTGCGGATCCGCGAATGGCCGTAAGCGCCCATCACCAGCAGATCGAACCCTTCGTCAACGACCAGCGCGCGCAAAGCCTCGTCCGGCTCGCCCGGCACCACCCGCAGCATGACCCGCAGGCCGGAAGCCGTCAGCTCCAGCATCGCCTCGTCCAGCCGCGTGCGGATCGCGGGCTTGTCCTCGCCCACATGAAGCAGCGTGATCTCCAGCCCCTGAAAGACCGGGCTTTTCGCCATGCGCTGCACCGCCATGCGGGCCGAGGGGCTGCCGTCAAAGGCCAGCAGCACCCGCCCGATCGGCCTGAACGCGCGCGAGGCGACGAAGACCGGCACTTTCGAGGCGCGCACGATCCGTTCGAGGTTCGAGCCCAGATGACCGCTGGCGAAATCCGCAGCCTCGCCCCGCTTGCCGATGACGATGGCGCGCAGGTCGGGCTCGATCTCGCGGACGGCTTCCAGAATGTCGCCCTTGCGCAGATGGGTGCCCACCTCGGCCACGCCCGCCTGTTGCAGGATCTGCTCCGCATCCTCGAGGATCGCGCGGCCCTGTGCCTGCGCCAGACGCGCGCGCTGTTCATCCGCCGCCGCCAGCTCGGCCAGCAGGGCGGATCGCGCGCCGAGGGTCAGCGCCCCCGACAGGTTCTGCTTGCCGCCCGCCTCGCGGCGGCCCAGCACATGCATCAGATCGACAGACGCGTTCAGGCGCCCCGCGATCCAGGCGGTGTGGTGGCAGACGCTTTCGGAATAGACCGAACCGTCGACCAGTGCGAGTATCTTGTTCATCGCCATCCCCCTCAATGCCCCATCAGCTTGTCAAGTGCGCCGGGCTTGTCATGAATGGCAAGCTTGTCCACCAGCGTCTCGGAGGCTTCATTGAGGCCGATCACCTCGACCTCGGCCCCTTCGCGGCGCAGTTTCAGGATCGCCATGTCCAGCGCCTGAACCGAGCTGATGTCCCAGATATGGGCGCCGCTGACATCAATTACCACCCGCTCGACCGCCTCGCGGAAATCAAAAGCCCCGGCGAAATCTTCGGACGAGCCATAGAACAGCTGCCCCTCGATCACATAGGTCCGGGTGCGGCCATCTGCAGACAGGGTTGAGGACACGCGGAACAGCTGCGCGATCTTGGCGGCAAAGAAGATGCCCGACAGCATGACGCCGACCAGCACGCCGATCGCGAGGTTATGGGTATACACCACCGTCGCCACCGTCGCGATCATCACCACCGAGGACGACCGGGGATGCGTGCGCAGATTGCCAAGCGACGACCACGAGAATGTGCCGATCGAGACCATGATCATGATCGCCACCAGCGCGGGCATCGGAATGATCGCGACAAGGCCGCCAAGGCCCACCACCATGATCAGCAGCGAGACGCCAGCCGCAAAGGCCGACAGCCGCCCGCGCCCGCCGGATTTCACGTTGATGATCGACTGACCGATCATCGCGCAGCCAGCCATGCCACCGATAAAGCCGGTCGCGGTATTCGCCACGCCCTGCCCGATACATTCCTGATCGCGGTTCGATGTCGTGTCGGTCAGATCATCGACGATGTTCTGCGTCATCAGGCTTTCCAGCAGGCCCACGATGGCCACGGCCAGCGAATAGGGCAGGATGATCAGCAACGTATCGAGGTTCAGCGGAATATCTGGGATCAGGAACACCGGCAGCGTATCGGGCAGCGCGCCCATATCGCCCACGACGCGCACGTCCCAGCCCAGGAACGCCACCAGCGCCGTCAGCACGATGATCGTCACCAGCGGCGACGGGATCGTCCGGTTCACGCGCGGGAACAGGTAGATGATCGCCAGACCGGCGGCCACCAGCGCCCATGTCAGCCAGGTCACGCCGGGATTGGCAAAGTCCAGCTCGGGCAGCTGCGCCATGAAGATCAGGATCGCCAGCGCGTTGACGAACCCGGTCATGACGGACTTCGAGACATAGCGCATGTAGCGGCCCAGCTTCAGCAGCCCGGCGCCGATCTGCAACAGCCCCGCCAGCACGGTCGCGGCCAGCAGGTATTCCAGCCCGTGATCGCGCACCAGCGTGATCATCAGCACGGCGGTCGCGGCCGTGGCAGCCGAGATCATGCCCGGACGCCCGCCCACGATGCCCGTGATGACGGCGATCGAGAAGCTGGCATAGAGGCCGACCTTTGGGTCAACGCCCGCGATGATCGAAAAGGCGATAGCCTCGGGGATCAGGGCCAGCGCCACGACAACACCGGCAAGAATATCGCCGCGGATATTGCCGAACCATTGGTGACGGTATTCGGAAAATGAGATCATAAGCTGTCCATCATCCCGCGCCTCTGGCCTGTTGGTGTCGGGCCTGCACGGAATGTTTTTTCAGATGATTGTCCGGCGGGTCAGCGGCCGGAAGAGCCACCCGGATTTTCACCGGGTCCATGCGTTTGGCGCAGCATTAGCCGCAGCAGGCACCAAAGATCAACCGCCGGGTGGTTTATTTCCCGAGAATGCCGTGGATGCGCGTGATGCAGGCAACGCTGCCGCTATAGCAGGAAGGTCAGCACCACAGCCCCTGCCGCCACGGCCAGCGCCAGCAGGCTGAGAAAACCGGGCAGGCTGCGCCAGCCCGCGCGATGCCCGCGCAGATGCGCCAGCCCCAGCCCGACCGCCACGCCCAGCAGCGCCGGGGCGACGGTCAGCGCCTGTGCGACCAGCGCCGCCAGATCGTGCATGCCGCCCTGCCCCCGCGCGGCCAGAAACAACTGCACCGCAATCGCGGCCAGCAGCAGCGACAGCACCAGCAACGGCCAGCGCAGCCGCAGCCGCGCGCAACCCCAGGCGACGAACCCCGCCCCCAGCAGGCAGGCCCCCGCGATCAGCCACAACCTCATGCTTCGGGGCTTTGGCGGTTGACGCGCGCGCTGCGGCGACGGCGCAGCGGCGGGCGGTACAGAACCAGCAGCCCAAGCGCAAAGCCCAGCACGCCCAGGCCCGGCCCCCAGCGCAGTGTCAGCCAACCCAGCAGCGGCACACCCGCCAGCACCAGTACCCAGACCGCCACGCCCCGGTGGGCCAGGCGCAGGCGCGGGATGGCGCAGGCCGCCAGCAGCCACAGCGCCAGTGCCGCCAGTGCAAGACCGGCGGGCAGGCTCATGCGGCCTGTCCCTGCAGGCGCATCGGCAGGTTGTTGGCCCAGGCCGAGATTGTGCCGGCCCCAAGGCAGACCACCATGTCACCCGGACGGGCCTGTTCGCGCACGAGGCGTTCCAGATCATCCTCGGACAGGATGGCGCGGGCGTGGCGATGGCCATGGGCGATCAGCCCCGCCACCAGATCATCGCGGCTGGCGCCGGGGATCGGGTCTTCGCCCGCGGCATAGACATCGGCGATGGCCACGACATCGGCCTCGTTGAAGCAGGTGCAGAAATCCTCGAACAGCGACGACAGGCGCGAATAGCGATGCGGCTGATGCACCGCGATGACACGCCCGCTGCTGGCCTGCCGCGCGGCCTTCAGCACGGCGGCGATCTCGACCGGGTGATGGCCGTAGTCGTCGATGATGGTCACGCCGCCGATTTCGCCCACGCGGGTAAAGCGGCGGCCAACGCCTGCGAATTTCTCCAGCGCCTCGCGGATCTCGGCTTTCTTGATGCCCAGATGGCGCGCCACGGCAACTGCGGCCAGACAGTTCGAGACGTTGTGATCGCCCGGCATCGGCAGGGTGCAGCCCTCGATCATCTCGATGTCGCCGGTCTCGGAGGGACCTTCGCCCTGCAGCGCAATGTCGAAATGCGCGATGCCGTTCTGATAGCGCAGGTTGACCGCGCGCACATCGGCCTGCGCGTTGAAGCCGAATGTCACCACGCGGCGGTCGGTCAGCTTGCCCACCAGCGCCTGCACCTCGGGGTGATCGGTGCAGCAGACCGCCAGCCCATAGAACGGAATCCCCGAGGCGAAATTGTAGAAACCCTGCCGCAGCGCGTCAAAGCTGCCCCAATGCTCCATATGCTCGGGGTCGATATTCGTCACGATGGCGATGTCGGCGGGCAGGCGGTTGAAGCTGCCATCGCTTTCATCCGCCTCGACCACCATCCATTCGCCCGCACCGGCCCGCGCGTTGCTGCCATAAGCATGAATCACGCCGCCATTGATGACGGTCGGGTCCAGCCCGCCCGCGTCCAGCAGCGTGGCAACCATCGTGGTCGTGGTCGTCTTGCCGTGGGTGCCTGCGATGGCGATATTCGATTTCATCCGCATCAGCTCGGCCAGCATTTCGGCGCGGCGGACGACGGGCAGGCCACGACGGCGGGCCTCTTCCAGTTCGGGATTGCCCTTCTTGATCGCGGTCGAGATCACGATCACCGCCGCGTCGGCGATGTTTCCGGCCTGCTGGCCCTCGAACACCCGTGCGCCCAGTTTCTCCAGCCGGTCGGTGATCTTGGAGCGCTTCAGGTCACTGCCCTGCACCTGATAGCCAAGCGTCAGCAGCACCTCGGCAATGCCCGACATGCCGATGCCGCCGATGCCCACGAAATGGATGGGGCCCAGCTCTCCGGGCAGTTTTGTCGCTGCGTTCATCGCACAATCTCCTCGACGAGGTCGTAGAGGCGCCGCGCCGCATCGGGGCGGGCCAGTTTCAGCGCGGCGGCGGCCATGGCCGTGGCCTGCGCGGGGTCGGTCAGGATCGCGCGGATGTCGCGCGTGAGGCTTTCCGCGTCAAGCACGGATTCAGGATGGACATGCGCCGCCCCCGCCTCGGCCAGAGCCTGCGCATTGGCGGTCTGGTGATCGCCGGTCGCGGCGGCAAAGGGGATCAGGATCGCGGGCCGCCCGATGACGGTGATGTCGGCCAGCGACGAGGCGCCCGAGCGGCTGATGACCAGATGCGCATCCGCGATCCGGTCGGGCACATCGGTAAAGAAGGGCTGCACCTCGGCGGTGATCCCGGCCGCGGCATAGGCTGCGGTGACGCGGTCCATATCCTCGGCCCGGGCCTGATGGCTGACCGACAGGCGCGCGCGCAGATCATCGGGCAGCGCGGCCACGGCGGCGGGCACGATGCTGGACAGCACCCGCGCGCCCTGACTGCCGCCGATGACCAGCAGGCGCAGCGCGCCCTCGCCCGGCGCCTCATAGGGGGTGGCGGCGCGGTCCAGCACGGCGCTGCGGACCGGATTGCCTGTATGCAGGCCGCTGATGCCCGCAGGCAGATCGGTGGGCCATGTGCCGCAGGCGATGCGGTGGACGCGGGCCGCGAACAGACGGTTCACCCGGCCCATCACGCCGTTCTGTTCATGGATCATGCGCGGCAGGCCCATCATCCGCGCCGCCGTCAGCGCCGGGATCGTCGGATAGCCGCCAAAGCCGATCACCACATCGGGCCGGTCGCGGCGAAAGGCCGCGCGCGCGGACCAAACCCCGGCGGCAATGCGAAACGGAGCCGCCAGCTTGCCCGCGATGCCGCCCCGCGCGGTGGTGGCCGAGGCCACGACCTGCCGTTCCACCGCCTGCGGAAAGGCCCCGGCATAGCGCGCGCCCCGGTCATCGGTGGACAGCTTGACCCGCCAGCCCTCGGCCAGCAGCAGTTCCGCCAGCGACTGGGCCGGGAACATATGCCCGCCGGTTCCTCCGGCGGCGATCAGCGCAAGCCTATCCGCCATCAGCGACCCCGCCGCAGAATATTGGCCAGCTCGCCCTGCGGGCGCGTCCGCGTCAAGGCCAGCAGCATTCCGACCGCGATCCCCGAGGCGATCATGGACGAGCCGCCATAGCTGACGAAGGGCAGCGTCATCCCCTTGGCAGGCAGCAGACGCACCGCCACGCCCATATTGATCAGCGCCTGCACGCCGAAGGCACAGGCAAGCCCGGTGCCCGCGATGCGCGCAAAGGCGTCCCGCTCGCGCAGCAGCCGCAGCAGCGATCGGGTGACGATGGTGCAATACAGCCCGATGATCGCCATCACGATGACAAAGCCGTATTCCTCGGCGGCGACGGCAATGATGAAATCGGTATGCGCATCGGGCAGCGACCATTTCACCGTGCCCTCGCCCACCCCGACGCCGAAGAAGCCGCCCTCCTGAATGGCATTGGTGGCATAGCCGATCTGGGTGCGGGGATCGACTTCCGATTGCAGGAACCCGTCGATGCGGCGGGCGAAATGCTCGGACGAGCCATAGGCAAAGACACCGCCCATGATCGCCATCCCCGCCACGCCCAGCAGCAGCACCATCGGCGCTCCGGCCACGAAATACATGACCAGCCACGAGAACAGCACCAGCGAGGCCTGACCGAAATCGGGTTGCAGCGCCAGCAGCACGACCACGACGCCGGCGGCGATAAAGGAATAGAGCCGTCCGGCAGGCCCGCCGACCTCCTGGCTGGCGGCCATGAACCACGCGCACAGCGCGACAAAACCGGGCTTGAGGAACTCGGACGGCTGGATCGACACGAAGCCAAGCGACAGCCAGCGCGTGGCGCCCTTGCCGAAATCGGTGCCGATAAAGGGCAGCGCCACCAGCAGCAGGAACGAGACCGCAAAGCCCAGCACCCCGATCCGCCGGATCTGGCGCGGCGGCAGCATCGAGACGACCATCATCACGATCAGCCCCAGCCCGCCGAACACCGCCTGACGCTGGACATAGTAGAAACGCGGCAGGTTGTTGCGCTCGGCCAGCGGCACGGATGCGGCCAGCCCCAGCAGGATACCCGTCGCGAACAGTCCGAACACACAGGCCAGCGCCCATTTGTCCAGCGTGCGCCACCAGCGTGGAAGAATCGGGTCGGCCGCCCTTACGGGCGTGGTGCCGAAGACCATCTCGGTCATGAGAATACCGCCGTCACTGCCTCTGTCTGTCCGGTTTTTCCGGATCTGACCGCCAGATTAGCGCGAAATGCCGCGCGGTGCTACAACCGATTCCCCAATGATTTCCGGCGCTGAGGCCCTACACGCAGAATTGTGTTCAACCGGGCTGGGGCAGCTGTGTCGGGCTGGCGACGCGGGACGCGCTTCAAGACCGACAAGGCAAATCGCTCTGCCGTCAGCCCAGTGTCGCCAGCGCCGGGAAGGTTTCCAGCAGCCAGAAGCTGAAGGCCGAGAAGGCGCCGGTGATCAGCATGACCCCCACCACGACCAGCAGCGCACCCATCGCCCGCTCGATCGCCTTCAGATAGGGTTTGATGCGGTTCATCAGCCCGATCGCACGGTCGATGAAAATCGCGGCCAGCAGGAAGGGAATCCCCAGCCCAAGTGCGTAGACCGCCAGCAGCGCAGTGCCGCGCGACAGCTCGCCCCCCGTGGCGGCCAGCGTCAGGATCATCCCCAGTTGCGGCCCGATGCAGGGCGTCCAGCCAAAGGCAAAGGCCAGCCCCAGCACATAGGCGCCAAATGCGCCACCACCCTGCTGACCGGCCTGCAACCGCGCCTCCTGATCCAGAATCGGAATGCGGATGATGTGCAGGAAATGCAGGCCCATCACGATGACCATGACGCCCGCGACCTGCGACAGCGTCTCTTGCCAGGTCAGAAAGGCGCGGCCAAAGGCCGAGGCCGCAAAGCCCATGACCAGAAACACCGTCGACAGGCCCATCACGAAGAACAGCGCCGGCAGGACCGCGCTGCGCTCGCGCTTCTTCAGGCCGTTGACCCCTACCCCGGTCATATAGGCCAGATAGGGCGGCACGATCGGCAGCACACAGGGCGACAGAAAGGACAGCACCCCCGCCAGCAACGCCACGAGGGCGGCAGGCAGAAAGGCGGCGGTGGCGAGTTCGATTCCCAACATGGGCCGCACCTTAGCCGATGGCCGCGCAAAGGACAGGGGGCATTGCGTCACGCCTGCGTGGGCGGCAAAACGAAACGGGGCGCGGCAATGCCGCGCCCCGTTCCCGGTCATCAGAGGTGGCTCAGCTTCCCGAAGACCACCAGCCGCGCCGCTTGGACTGACCGGACTCATCTGCCGGTTCCGGCTGATTGGCGGCCTGCGGTGCCGGGGCGGGTGCCTCGGGCTCGGGCTCGGCATGAACGGCCACCGAGACCTCCAGCACGGGCTCGGGGATCTGCCCGGCTTCCGGCGCCGCAACTGCGGCCTCTTCCGGGGCGGCCTCGACGGCGGGGCGATCATCGACAGCCGCCTGCTCGGGGGCCTCCTGCTGGGTGGCCTCCTGCGCGGCAGGTTCCTCGGCGACTGATACGTCAGCGATGACCGCCTCGGCCAGAGGCGCTGCGTTCAGGCCGGGCAGAGCCTCGGCCCGCGTGCCGTCACTGTCCTCCGACAGATCGACCACTTCGGGCAGCGGCGTATCGCCGGACGAACGCCGCGAACGGCTGCGCGAACGCGACCGGCGACGGCCCGACCCTTCCTGCGCCTCATCCGCCGGGGCATCCGCGCTGTCGGCAGCGGCACTGTCGGCCGCGGCACTGGCGGCAGCAGGCTGGCTGGCGGGCGCGTCCTGCGCCTCGTCCTGACGGTCCTGATCGTCCGACATCGCCTCGTCTTCGGGGCGGTCCGAGCGGCGCTTGCGACGGCGGCGACGGCGGCGCGACCGCCCCCCCTCGCCATCGCCATCGCCGTTCTCGTCACCCTGCTCGTCTGCATCCTGCTGGACCGGCGCGGCCCTGGCGGGTGCCGCCTCGGCGACCTCGGGGGCCTCGGGCGTCACCTCGACGGCATCCTCGATCAGATCGTCCTCGTCATCCTCTTCATGGTCGATCTGCGCCATCAGCTCGGCATCCAGCGACAACGGCACATGCGAGACCTCGGGGACCACACGGGTCGCGGTCTTGAACTTCTCGATCGCGTAATCGGGCGAGACGAGGGCCGGATCGGCCTCGACCCGGACCGACATGCCGTAACGGGCCTCGATCCCCGCCACATGCTCGCGCTTGGCGTTCATCAGGAAGTTGGCGACCGCGATGGGCGCGCGGACCAGAACTTCGCGCGACCGCTTGCGGGTGCCCTCTTCCTCGATCGCGCGCAGGATGGTCAGCGCAAGGCTGTCATCGCTGCGGATCAGGCCGGTGCCGTGGCAATGCGGGCAGGGCTGGGTGGTGGATTCCAGCATGCCGGGGCGCAGGCGCTGACGGCTCATCTCCATCAGGCCAAAGCCCGAGATGCGGCCGATCTGGATGCGCGCGCGGTCCGATTTCAGCTTGTCCTTGATGCGCTTTTCGACCGCCGCATTGTTGCGGCGTTCGTCCATGTCGATGAAGTCGATGACGATCAAACCGGCCAGATCGCGCAGGCGCAGCTGGCGGGCCACCTCGTCGGCGGCTTCAAGGTTGGTCTTGACCGCCGTATCCTCGATCGAGCCTTCCTTGGTCGCCCGGCCCGAGTTCACGTCGATGGCCACCAGCGCCTCGGTGATGCCGATGACGATATAGCCGCCCGATTTCAGCTGCACGACCGGATTGAACATCGCGGCCAGATAGCTTTCGACCTGAAAGCGCGCGAAAAGCGGCATCTGATCGACGTAATGCTTCACGTTCTTGGCGTGGGACGGCATGATCATCTTCATGAAGTCCTTGGCCACGCGATAGCCGCGCTCGCCCTCGACCAGCACCTCGTCGATCTCTTTCGAATACAGATCGCGGATGTTGCGCTTGATCAGGTCGCCTTCCTCGTAGATCGCCGCAGGGGCGACCGATTTGAAGGTCAGGTCGCGGATCTGTTCCCACAGGCGCAGCAGGTATTCGTAATCGCGCTTGATCTCGGTGCGGGTGCGCTGGCTGCCCGCCGTGCGGATGATCAGGCCCGCGCCCTTGGGCACGTCCAGCTCGCCCGCGATGTCCTTGAGCTTCTTGCGGTCCGCGATGTTGGTGATCTTGCGGCTGATCCCGCCGCCGCGCGCGGTGTTGGGCATCAGCACGCAATAGCGGCCCGGCAGAGACAGATAGGTGGTCAGCGCGGCGCCCTTGTTGCCACGCTCTTCCTTGACGACCTGCACCAGCATGATCTGGCGGACCTTGACGACCTCCTGGATCTTGTAGCGGCGGGCGCGGGGGCGACGGGGGGCGCGGACCTCTTCGGTCACGTCCTCATCGGCCACCGACTCGATGTCGTCATCGCCGTCATCCGACTGCGCGGTCTCGTCGCCATCCCCGGCGGTCTGGGCTGCGGGACGCTTGCGGCGGCTGCGGTTGTTTTCCTCGGCCTCGGCCTCTTCGGCCTGGGCGCGTTCCTCATCCTTCAGCGCCTCGCGGTCGGCTGCGGGGATCTGGTAATAATCGGGATGGATCTCGGCAAAGGCCAGAAACCCGTGGCGGTTGCCGCCGTAATCCACAAAGGCCGCCTGCAGCGAGGGCTCGACCCGCGTGATCTTGGCCAGATAGATATTGCCAGAAATCTGGCGTTTGTTCAGGGTCTCGAAATCAAATTCTTCGACCTTGGTTCCGTCGACCACGACCACCCGAGTCTCCTCGGCATGGGTGGCGTCGATCAGCATTTTCATTGCCATTTATGTGTCTTTCGCGCAGGCGGATGCCGGGCGGGGCCATCGGCGCCCCCCGGATCAGGCTGCGTTGTGATAATGACACGGGCGCGGCGTCGGACAAGGCATCGGGACCGGCCGGGCGCAATGCCCTCTGGTTGTCCGACTTGCCTTCCTGTGCGCGCGTCATCGCGTCTGTTCCTTCGTAAAACCCGGATTGCCAGAAAGGCCGGCCGGGTCGCTGTCATCTGCACCTTCGCGCGCCAGAGGCGCAGGCGAAGGGCGGGTTTTCCGCGTGGCACATGCTGCCGCCCGCGAATGGGACGGGCAGAGGTGCCGCGCTGCGAAACTGTCGGCGCGTGGCAACCCGTCCAAGGGTCGCGCGGCGCGTCCCTTTACCATAGAGGCGAAGCGCAGCCGGGTTCAATGATAAAACGCGGCCCCCATACAGGGGTCGCGGATTGCAGCGCACAACCTGCGAGTGCATTTTGGATGGACTATTTGCGCGACACCGACGCACAGATCAGCCGCGGCGCGGCATGCGGGCAACGTCACGCAGCATTAACACCACGTTCACGCCCCTGTCGCACCCTTCCCCTAGGCCATGATCGAGGCCAGACAGGAGGTCGGGATGCCGGTCATCAGCGTCAATGCCGGACAGGCTCTGCCCGCGCGGTTGTGGCAGGTTGCCGCCGATCTGCCCGCAGGGGCGCCCATTGTGGTGATGTTGCACGGCTACCGCTATTCCCCCTCGGCCCCTTGTCACGACCCGCACCGCCATATCCTGTCGCTGGACCCGAGGCCGGGCGCCCGGCGCGCGATCTCGTGGCCGCGCGGGCTGGGATTCGGGGCGGGGACGGCCTGCGAAGGGCTGGCCATCGCGCTTGGCTGGGAGGCGCGAGGCCGGTTCGGTCGCGCCTATACCCGCGCGGGCGAGACTGGCGAGGGGTTGGCCCGGCTGGTCAGCGATCTGGCACAGGTGGCGGGCCGGCCGGTGGCGCTGATCGGGCATTCGCTTGGCGGGCGCGTGGCGCTGCAGGCGCTGGCCCATGCCGAGGCGGGCAGCCTGTCGCGGCTGGTGCTGCTGAACGCGGCCGAGTTCCGCGACACCGCCGCGGCCGCACTGATCCGCCCTGCCGGGGCGCAGGCCGAGGTGCTGAACATCACGTCACGCGAAAACGACCTGTTCGATTTCGCGCTGGAGCAGATCATGGCGCGCGGGCGAAGGCGGGCGCTTGGCCTTGGCCTTGAACGCCCCGCGCGCAACTGGGTCGATGTGCAGATCGACGACGACGCCACGCTGGACGGGCTGCGCAACCTGGGCTTTCCGACCGACCGGAACGCGCTGCGCCTGTCGCACTGGACATCCTATCTGCGTGCGGGGCTGTTCGATTTCTACCGGGCGGCGCTGTGCCACTCCTGGGCGCTGCCGATGGGACTGCTGCGCCAGCATCTGCCGCAGCGGCCCGAACCACGCTGGTCGCGCCTGCTGGCGCGGCCCGCAGGTGTCCGGGCGCTGGCCGATCAGGCGCCGCTGTCCCTGCCCTGACCCTCGTCGGACAACGCATGGGCCTTGAACAGGCCCGCATTGCCCATCAGAAAGATAAAGATCAGCACCGGCAGGCCAAAGGTCTTGAACCAGACCCAGCTGGTTTCCGTCATCATCCGCCAGACCAGTTCGTTCGCCACCGCCAGCGCGACGAAGAACAGAGCCATGCGGATGGTCAGGATGCGCCAGCCCTCGGTCGTCATCGGCAATGCCTCGGACAGAACGGCGCCCAGCCAGTTCTTCCGCAGCGCCAGCCCGGTGCCAAGGATCGCCGCAAACAACAGATAGATGATCGTCGGCTTGATCTTGAAAAAGCGCGGATCGTTCAGCCACAGCGACATGCCGCCGAAGACCACAACCAGCACCAGCGTCGCCACCTGCATGGGCGCCAGCTTGCCACTGAGCCGCCACTGGATCAGCGTCGTCGCAACCAGCACCGGGACAAAGATCAGCGTCGCCAGCATGAAGCCGCCATAGGACTGACCCATGAGCGTCACCGTATCGTTGCGATACAGCATGAACACCGCAAAAAACAGAATCAGCGGCCCGAACTCCAGCACCGGCTTGACCCACGGTTTCGCCTGCCTGCCTGCCTTGTCCTGATCCATTCCGCCATCCATTCTGTTGCGCCGCCGCTTTGGGCAGCTAATTCAGCGATCCACACCACCGTCGGCTTGCGACCGCCAGGTTTCCTGCGCCTTTTCGCTCAGCCTGACCCGCCTCACAAGGGCCGCGACCACAGCCGGCAGACGCCCTGCCCCTCAGTCCAGCCGGATCGCCGCCAGAATCGGGCCGGGCAGATCGTAGGCGGGTTGCACCTTCTGCACCAGCAACGCATGGCGGGTGTCGGCGGGGAATTCCGTGCCATTCGTCTCGACCGGGCGCACGGTCAGCCGCAAGGGGGCAAGCCCGTCCCATGCGGCCAGACGCTCCAGCGAGACGACGATGTTCGAATAGGTCACGGTGCGCCCCCGGTTCTCGCCCGCCGTCATGTTGACCTGTCGCTGGGGCAGGTAGCGCACCATCGTGATGTCCACCCGGCCGCCCAGATCGGACAGCGGCAACAATTCGATCGTGCCGTTCAGCCCCTTGCCTTCGCGCTGGACCGAAACCATGGCGGGACGAAAGCGCGCGGCGTCCACCAGCCCCATCAACTGCGCGGGGCCGGGGGACAGCGCAGTATCGCGCCCCTCGATGATCAATTGCGGCGTATAGATCGAGCGTTCGCCCGCAGCGCGGGCATAGGCCTCTTGCCGGGCGGTGAATTCGGGGCGGGCAAAGCTGTCGGCCCATCCCAGATAGTCCCAGTAATCAACGTGATAGGCCAGCGCCAGCACATCGTCATTCTGCGCGATCATCGACAGCATCGCATCTGCCGGAGGACATGATGAACAGCCCTGCGAGGTGAACAGCTCGACCACCACCGGCAGGTCGCCACCGCTTGGAATGCGCGCCATCGACGGCGCAGGCGCGTCCGAGGCCGCAAAGCTGTTCAGCATCGCGCCTTCGCGACCCCCGCCGTCGTGACCCATGGCTGTGGACCCCGGCGCCATCCGCCCCAGATCATCAGGCGCTGCGATGACGGGTGCGCCATAGGCCCCGGCATCGTCCGCGCCGTCGCCATCAGCCGTCCGGTCCTCAGTCGCCCGGTCCTCAGCCATCGGGCGTTCAGCGGTCTGCGCATCGAACCTGTCAACCTGACCCGTCGCCTCGAACTGGGCGGCATCCGAGGGTTCGCCTTCTGACCAGGCAGGCCCCATGCCAAGGCCGAACGCGATCGCCAGCATCGTGGCGCAAAGCCTGTTCACCACACGTCCTGCATCATGGCTGTCTGCAAGCGGCATTGTCTGATCTCTGTCGAATGTCACAGTGAACTCCATAGTCAATGCCCGCCGGAATAGACAATCAACGCTTTGTCAGATGCACGACACATCGCGCTGCGTGCCTCTTGAGCAACAGGCGGCAGTATGGTATGCGATTGCATACAATGCGCGTTGCCGCACTTGCGAAAGCCCCTGTGATGGGGCAAAGCAGGGGCACGCACGCCCGACCCATCCACACTTGCAGACAGGGAGGCCTTGATGCCCATCCAGACCGGAACCGACACCGCCAAGACGCGCCGCACGCTCAGCGCGGGCGGTCAAAGCGTCGATTATTATTCGATCGCCGCCGCCACCGAGGCGGGGCTTGGCGATTTCTCGAAACTGCCGGCCGCGCTGAAGGTCGTGCTGGAAAACATGCTGCGCTTTGAGGATGGCGGCCGGACCGTGTCGGTCGATGACGTCAAGGCCTTCGCCCAATGGGCGACCGATGGCGGCAAATCCAGCCGCGAGATCGCCTATCGCCCCGCCCGCGTGCTGATGCAGGATTTCACCGGCGTTCCCGCCGTGGTCGATCTGGCGGCGATGCGCGACGGCATCAAGGCGCTTGGCGGCGATCCGCAGCAGATCAACCCGCTGAACCCGGTCGATCTGGTCATCGACCATTCGGTGATGATCGACGAGTTCGGCACCCCCCGCGCCTTCCAGCGCAATGTTGAACTCGAATACGAGCGCAACATGGAGCGTTACACCTTCCTGAAATGGGGCCAGAAGGCGTTCAACAACTTCCGCGTGGTCCCGCCCGGCACCGGCATCTGCCATCAGGTGAACCTTGAATATCTGGCCCAGACCGTCTGGACCGACACCGACCAGACCGGCGCCACCATCGCCTATCCCGACACGCTGGTCGGCACCGACAGCCACACCACCATGGTCAACGGCCTTGCGGTCCTTGGCTGGGGCGTGGGCGGCATCGAGGCCGAGGCCGCGATGCTGGGCCAGCCGATCTCGATGCTGATCCCCGAAGTCGTGGGCTTCGAGGTCACCGGCGCGCTGGCCGAGGGCGTGACCGCCACCGATCTGGTGCTGAAGGTCGTGCAGATGCTGCGCAAGCACGGTGTCGTCGGCAAGTTCGTCGAGTTCTACGGCGAGGGTCTTGACCACATGCCGCTGGCCGACCGCGCGACCATCGCCAACATGGCCCCCGAATACGGCGCCACCTGCGGCTTCTTCCCGATCGACGACGAGACCCTGCGCTATCTGCGCCAGACCGGCCGCGAAGAGGACCGCATCGCGCTGGTCGAGGCCTATGCCAAGGAAAACGGCTTCTGGCGCACGGCGGATTACGCGCCGGTCTATTCCTCGACCCTGTCGCTGGATCAAAGCACCGTCGTCCCCGCGATTTCCGGCCCGAAACGTCCGCAGGACCATGTGCCGCTGACCGAGGCCGCGACCGCATTCAGCGACTACATCAAGGGCCTGCGCCCTGCCGCTTCGGTTCCGGCCGAGGAGAAAGCCGAAATGACCGAAGAGGGCGGCTCGCCCTCGCCCGCCCCCGAGGACATCCCCGGCGGCAGCCATGGCCATCTGAACAGTGCCCCGGTGGACGGCGAAGATTATCAACTTCGCGACGGCTCGGTCGTGATTGCCTCGATCACCTCCTGCACCAACACCTCGAACCCCTATGTGCTGATGGCCGCCGGTCTGGTGGCCCGCAAGGCGCGTGCGCTTGGCCTGACCCGCAAGCCCTGGGTCAAGACCTCGCTGGCGCCCGGCTCGCAGGTGGTCGAAGAGTATCTGAAGGCCGCGAACCTTCAGGAAGATCTGGACGCGCTTGGATTCAACCTCGTGGGTTTCGGCTGCACCACCTGCATCGGCAACTCGGGCCCGCTGCAGCCCGAGATTTCCAAGTCGATCAACGACAATGATCTGGTGGCCGTGTCCGTCCTGTCGGGCAACCGCAACTTTGAAGGCCGCATCTCGCCCGACGTGCGCGCGAACTATCTGGCCTCGCCGCCGCTGGTGGTGGCCTATGCCATTGCGGGCGACATGAACATCGACGTGACCAAAGACCCGCTGGCCCATACGCCGGACGGCAAGCCGGTCTATCTGAAAGACATCTGGCCGACCTCGAAAGAAGTCGCCGAACTGGTCGATACCATCGTCACGCGCGAGATGTTCCAGGCCAAATACGCCGACGTCTTCAAGGGCGACGAGCGCTGGCAGGGCGTCGAGATCACCGACAGCGAGACCTATGACTGGCCGGCATCCTCGACCTATATCCAGAACCCGCCCTATTTCCAGGGCATGTCCAAGGATGCGGGCGTGATCCACGACGTCAAGGGCGCGCGCGTTCTGGCGCTGCTGGGCGACATGATCACCACCGACCACATCAGCCCCGCAGGCTCGTTCAAGCCGGGCACGCCTGCCGGTCAGTACCTGACCGAACGGCAGGTCGCGCCGCGTGATTTCAACAGCTACGGCTCGCGCCGTGGCAACCACGAGATCATGATGCGCGGCACCTTCGCCAATATCCGCATCAAGAACGAGATGTTGGATGGCGTCGAAGGCGGCTATTCCAAGGATGCGAACGGCAACGAAGCCGCGATCTATGACGCCGCCATGTCCTATGTCGATCAGGGGACACCGCTGGTCGTGATCGGCGGGATCGAATACGGCGCCGGTTCGTCGCGTGACTGGGCGGCCAAGGGCACGAACCTGCTGGGCGTCAAGGCGGTCATCGCCGAATCGTTCGAGCGGATCCACCGTTCCAACCTCGTCGGCATGGGCGTCATCCCGTTCGAGTTCACCGGCGGCGACAACCGCAAATCCCTGAAGCTGACCGGCGACGAGGTCATCTCGATCGACGGGCTGGCGGGCGCGTTCAAGCCGCTGTCGATGGTGCCCTGCACGATCACCTATGCCGACGGCACGGAAAAACAGATCCAGCTGAAGGCCCGCGTCGATACCGAGGTCGAGATTGACTACCTCAAGAACGGCGGCGTGCTGCACTACGTTCTGCGCAATCTGGCAGCTGCCTGATCGGACCAGGTTTAACAGGACAACCCCCGGCATCTCGCCGGGGGTTTTTTGTTGCGAGGTCGCAAGGTGGATATTTGAGTGAAGAAGAAAGGCAGGCCCGGTCCCCTTCTTCTTCATGAAAATATCCGCGGGGGAATCGCGCATCGCGCGATGGGGGCGGCAGCCCCCTTCCCCGCTCGCCGCGCTAGCCGCCGATCGCAATCCCTTCCCGGCGCGGATCGGCCCCGCCTTCAAGGCCCTCGGGGGTGATCACGATGCCCTGCAGGCCCGAGGTCAGTTCGGTCTCATTCAGTTCGAACCCCATGGCCGCGAGACCGTCAGACAGGGCGGCGGGCAAGCCGGGCTCGACATCCATCGGTCCGAAGCGGTTGACAAGGTTGGGGGCGGCGACCGCCGCCTGAATATTCATGCCCCAGTCCAGATGCGCGATGATCGCGCGGGCGACATAGCCGATGATGCGGCTGCCGCCCGGCGAGCCGATCACCATCACCGGCGCACCGTCCTTCAGCACAATGGCCGGGGCCATGGAAGAGCGTGGCCGCTTGCCCGGTGCCAGGGCGTTGGCAATGGGATAGCCGGACTCGTCATGGGTGGTGAAGCTGAAATCCGTCAACTCGTTGTTCAGCAGAAAGCCCGCCGCCATGATGCGCGCGCCAAAGCCGTTCTCGATGGTCGTGGTCATCGACAGCGCGTTGCCATCGGCATCGACGATCGAGATATGGCTGGTCGAGGGCAGTTCCAGCGCGTGATCCTGGCCCCACAGCATCGCGTGGCTCCAGCCGGGGGTGCCGGGCGCGGTTTCGGGAAGGCTGTCGTCGCCCGCCAGCAATTCGGCACGGGAGGCCAGATAATCGGGGTCGATCAGCCCTTCGGTCGGCATCGGCACGAAATCGCTGTCGGCCATGAAGCGGCCCCGGTCGGCAAAGGCCAGCCGCGAGGCGTCGCCGATCAGCCGCCAGGCATCCGGGCTTTCGGCGTCCATTCCGGCCAGATCATATCCGCCCAGCATCCCCAGAATCTGCCCCACCGTCAGCCCCCCGGACGAGGGTGGGCCCATGCCGCAGACATCATGCGCCCGGTAGTCCACGCAGACGGCCGGGCGTTCCACCACCCGGTAAGCCGCCAGATCATCCATGCCCAGCAGGCCGGGATTGTCCTCTGCGCCGCGCACGGCGGCCACGATTTCCTGCGCGATCTCGCCGCGATAAAAGGCATCGGCGCCGCCTTGGGCCAGCGCCCGCAGGCTGCGGGCATAGGCCGGGTTCTGCAGGGTCGCGCCCTCGGCGACGGGCTGTCCGCCGGGGAAGAAGTAACCGGCCGTCGCGGGATAGCGCGACAGGGCCTCTCCCTCGCCCGCCACCAGCGTGGCAAGGCGGGGCGAGACGGTGAACCCCTCTTCGGCCAGCCGGATGCCGTCCTCGAACAGGCCCGACCAGTTCGCCCGGCCCCATTTGCGATGCACCATCTCCAGCAGGCGCGGCGTGCCCGGCGTGCCGACCGAGCGGCCGCCCACCACCGCATCCATGAAACCAAGGGGCTGGCCCTCATCGTCCTGAAACAGCGTCGGCGTCGCCAGCATCGGCGCGGTCTCACGCCCGTCCAGCGTCGTCACCTCACCCGTGGCTGCATCATACCAGACCAGAAAGGCGCCGCCACCCAGCCCCGAGCTCTGCGGCTCGACCAGACCCAGCACCACCTGCACCGCGACCATGGCATCGGCGGCGCTGCCCCCGGCCTCCAGCACGCGTGCCCCGGCCTCGACCGCCAGAGGATGGGCCGCGGTGACCATCCAGTCCTGCCCGGTGACCGGGCGCCCCTCGGCCTTGGCCGTCAGCGCGGCCTGTGCGGCCTGCGTCAGCGGGCCAAAGCCCGGCTGCAACGCGTCGGCAGCCGAGGCGCCCTCGGGGGCTATCGCATCTGCCGCCTGCTGCGCACCGGCCATCCCCGCGCTGCCCAACAGCAGCGCCAGCATCAATACCCTCGACATCCTCAGCCCCCCGATCTGCACGACATGCAATCAGTGTGGCGCGGCTTTCGACTGCGATCAAGTCTGCGGGTCAGTCCGGGGTCAATCCTCGGCGGAAAGCGCCCGGTCAAGTTCGGGACGGAAGCGGTTTTCGTAATCGGCCCCCACGATCGGCCCGGCAAAGCGGTAGAGGATGCGCCCCTCGCCGTCGATGATGAAGGTCTCGGGCGGGGCGGTCACGCCCCAGTCGATCGCGGTGCGCCCGCGCGGGTCGTCCCCGATGGCGGCATAGGGGTCGCCGCCCTCACCCAGAAAGGACAGCGCATTGCCGGGCTGGTCGCGCAGGGCTACGCCATAGACGGGGATTTCCTGCGACAGCTCCATCAGGACCGGGTGCTCGACGCGGCAGGGCGGGCACCAGCTGGCCCAGAAATTGACCAGCTTGACGCCCGGCGCGGCCAGCAGATCGGCGGTCAGCTGGGTCTTGCCGGGCAGCGTCGTTTCGGGCACCGGCGGCGCCGCGCGGCCGATCAGCGCCGAGGGCAACAGGTCGGGGTCCTCGCGGTTCATCCCCCAGAGGAAGGTGACAGCCAGCGCGGCAAAGATCGCGGGCGGCAGGATCACCAGCGGCGAGAATTTAGCCATGTTTTCCCCTTTTCTCGTGATCGTCCAGCGCGCGACGGGCGCGCGCATTGGCAGCCAGCGTGTGCCAGATCAGCCCGCCCAGCAGCGCCAGCGAGACGCCGTAGGAGGCCAGCACCGCGAATGCGTATTTCCCCAGATCCATCATGCCCGGATCTCGCGTGCCTGCAGCGCGGCCAGGCGTCGCTTGCGGATTTCGGTGCGGGTGCGGATCAGAAGCAGCGTCAGGAACAGCAGGCCAAAGCCCAGCATCGCCAGATAGAGCGGATAGCGATAGACATGGCTCATCCGCTCGCCCGACTGCACCGACAGGCTGGCGCCCTGATGCAGGCCCTGATTCCAGAACATCACCGCATAGCGCGACAGCAGCGCAAAGACCGAACCGACAAGGCACAGCACCCCGGTCAGATCGGCGGCGCTGTCGGGATCGTCGATGGCTGACCACAGCGCCATATAGCCCAGATAGAACAGGAACAGGATCAGGAAGCTGGTCAGGCGCGGGTCCCATTCCCACCATGTGCCCCACATGGGCTGTCCCCACAGCGCGCCGGTCACCAGCGCGATCAGCGTCATCACCGCGCCGATGGGGGCGGCGGCCTTGGCGGCCAGCGCGCTGACATGGTGGCGGCGGATGATCCAGATCAGCGAGGCGATCAGCATCATCACCCAGATATTGATCGCCATCATCGCGGCGGGCACATGCAGGAACACGATCTTGACGGTCGATCCCTGCCGGAAATCATCGGGCGTCAGAAAACCCCAGACCACGCCGCCCACGCAGCAGAGCACAGCCGCGCCAGCGACCCAGGGCAGCAGCCGGTCGGTCGTGCGCATGAACTTGGCGGGGTTGGCATATTCCCAGATCGACATGGTGGTTCCCTAACCGCGGCGCGGCGGCGGCTCAAGCCCGCTCACCGCAGATTGACCCGCAGCGCGGCGGCTGCGGCGAATGGTATCAGCGCCAGAACACCAAGCGTGATGCCCAGTTGAAAGACCAGCGGCGTCAGAACCGGCTGGCCCATGGCGCCGCGCCGGGTGATCTCGGCGCCGAAAATCAGCGTAGGGATATAGAGCGGCAGCACCAACAGCGACAAAAGCAGCCCCCCCCGCCGCAGCCCCACCGTGATCGCCGCCCCGAAGGCGCCCAGCATCGACAGCGCCGGCGTCCCTGCCAGCAGCGACAGGATCAGCCATGGCATGGCAGCGGGCGGCAGTTGCAGCAGCACGCCGAACAGCGGCGCCGCGAGGATCAGCGGCAGCCCGGTGGTGATCCAGTGGGCCAGCGCCTTGATGGCGACGGCGCCTTCCAGCGGCAGCGGCGCGGTGGCCAGCAGATCAAGGCTGCCATCCTCGTGATCCAGCGCAAAGATGCGGTCCAGCGACAACAGGCAGGCCAGCAGCGCGCCGACCCACAGGATGCCCGGCGCCACCGGTGCCAGCGCGGCGCGATCAGGACCAACCCCGAATGGCACCAGCGCCGACAGGATCAGAAAGAACGCCACACCAAGGCCAAAGCCGCCGCCCGCCCGCACCGCCAGTCGCAGGTCGCGGATCAGCAGCGCCAGCATCGCGCGCCCCTCATGCGAAGGCCTCGTTGAAGCTGGCGGGATGGGCCACGCGGCCCGGCTGCGCGCGAAAGGGCGTCAGGTCCAGCACACGGGCCTCGGGGAGACCAAGGTCGATATGGGTGGCGATCAGCGCCGCCCCCCCGCCCGCCAGATGGGCGCGCAAGGCCGCGCCGAACCGCGCGACCGAGGCTGTGTCCAGCGACACGGTCGGCTCGTCCAGCACCCAGAGGGGCCGACCCGTGACCAACAGCCGCGCCAGCCCGAGGCGACGCTTCTGGCCCGCCGACAACGCGCCCGCGGGCCGGTCGGCCAAAGCCTCCAGATCCATCGTGGCCAGCGCGGCGCCAATCTCCGCGCCGCCAAAGACCCGCGCCCAGAAGGCCAGGTTCTCGGCCACGCTCAGCGCCGGTTTCAGCCCGTCGGCATGGGCGGCATAGGCCACCGCATCCTCGGCCATCCCGATCTGGCCCGCGACAGGGGGCTGCAGCCCCGCCACCGTGCGCAGCAGCGTGGTCTTGCCGATGCCGTTGGGTCCGCGCAGAATCAGCGCCTCGCCCGCGTCCAGCGTAAAGCTGACGCCCTCGACCGCCCGCAGACCGCCGCGCGACACGGTCAGGTCGTGGACGGTCAGATGCCTCACAGCGGGATCAGGGCGCAGGCCACGCGCCGCCCCTCGGAGCGGGTGATGTTGTAGGTGCGCGCGGCGGCGGCCGAGGGCATCGCCTCGGCCCGGATGCCATGCTCGGCCAGCCGGTCGAACAGCCCCCTGGGCGGATAGGCGGGCTGCGCGCCGGTGCCAAAGAACAGCACATCGACCGCGCCCGCCAGCGCGATCAGCGCGGCCTCATCGCCCGGCCCGCCCCATGGGCGCGCCCGGTCCCCCTCGACCAGCACCGGGCCGTGGATCACCTGCCCCGCCACGCGAAAGAAGCCGGGGCCATAGCCCTCGATGACCGCAGCGCCTTCGGCATCGCTGGGGGCAAAAGCCATCAGACCTCCTCGGCGCCTTCAAAGGGCGAGGCGGTTTTCTTCTTCGACTCGGGGTCGTTCTTGTCCCAGTTCCGCTTGACGCCCAGCCACAGCACAAAGTTCTTGGCGACGTAGATCGACGAATAGGTGCCGATCAGGATGCCGAAGGTGATCGCAAAGACAAAGCCCCGGATCACATCGCCACCCAGCACCAGCAGCGCGATCAGCGCCACCAGCGTGGTTCCCGAGGTCATCACGGTGCGCGACAGCGTCTCGTTCACCGACAGGTTCATCAGGTCGCGCAGCGCGCGTTTCTTGTATTTGATCAGGTTCTCGCGCAGCCGGTCAAAGACAACAACCGTATCGTTGATCGAATAGCCCACGATGGTCAGCAGGGCCGCAATGGTCGTCAGATCGAAACGGATCTGGAACAGCGCGAAGATGCCCATGGTAATGACGACATCATGGACCAGCGAGACGATGGCGCCGACCGAAAACTGCCATTCGAACCGCAGCCAGATATAGATCGAGATCGCCACCAGCGAGGCCAGCACCGCATAGATCGCGGTCCGGATCAATTCGCCCGAGACCTTGGGGCCGACCGATTCGACCGAGGGGAAGGTGATCGAGGGCGCGACCTCCTGCAAGGCAGCCTCGATGGCGCGGATCGTCTCGGGGGTGACGGCCTCGGCGCCTTCCTGCGCGCTGATGCGGACCTGCGCCACGTGCTGATCGGCACGGAAGCCCGGATCGAACACCTCGGTGATGGCCACATCGCCCAGATCCAGCGGGCTCAGCGCCGCGCGATAGGCCGCGACATCGACCGGCTGGCTGGCCTCGGTGCGGATCGTCGTGCCGCCGCGAAAGTCGATGCCAAAATTCAGCCCGTTGACGAACAGCAGCACGACCGATGCCAGCATCATCAGCGCCGACAGGCCAAAAGTGACCTTCTGCAGCCGGAAAAAGTCGATCTTGGTCTCGCTTGGGACCAGTTTCAGGCGGAAAGCCATGCTATACCTCGATCGTTTTCGGGCGGGCGCGCTCGAACCACATGATGGTCAGAAGGCGGGTGACAAAAAGGGCTGTGAAGACCGAGGTGACGATGCCGATGGTCAGCGTCACCGCAAAACCCTTGACCGGACCCGAGCCCAGCACGAACAGGATCACCGCAATGATCAGCGTCGTGATATTGGCATCGACAATGGCCGACATGGCCTTTTCATAGCCCAGCTCGATCGCGCGGGCGGGGCCACGGGCGGTTTTCAACTCCTCGCGGATGCGTTCGAACACCAGCACGTTGGCATCGACCGCCATACCGATGGTCAGCACGATCCCGGCGATGCCCGGCAGCGTCAGCGTGGCGCCGATCACCGACAGGATCGCAAACAGCAGCGCCATGTTGGCGGCAAGCGCAACGCTGGCAAAGACCCCAAACAGGCCGTATGACAGAACCACCAGCACGACGACGGCGGCAAATCCCACACCTGCGGCGACCTTGCCCGCATCAATGCTGTCCTGACCCAGTTCCGGGCCGACGGTGCGTTCCTCCAGAAACTCCAGTTCGGCCGGCAGGGCGCCCGCGCGCAGCAGGATCGCCAGCTGGCTGGCCTCATCAAAGCTCATCGAACCGGAAATCTGCCCCGAGCCCGTCGTGATGGCCGAGCGGATGACCGGGGCCGAGATGACCTCATTGTCCAGCACGATGGCGAAGGGCTGGCCGATATTGGCCGAGGTATAGGCGCCGAACGCCCGCGCCCCGGTGGGGTTGAAGCGGAAATTGACCGAGGGCTGGCCGTTCTCGTCGGTGCCGGGCATGGCATCGACCAGATCCTCACCGGTAACGACGGGGCTGTCTTCCAGAATATAATACAGGCCCTGCTGATCCAGCGAGGGCGCGAGGAACTGACCCACGCCCGGCGTGGCCTGCGCGTCCGAGGTCGAGCCCAGAACCGGGTTGAAGGTCATCTGCGCCGTCGTGCCGATCAGCGCCTTCAGCTCATCAGCCGAGCCGATACCGGGCACCTGGATCAGGATGCGATCCTCGCCCTGACGCATGATCGTGGGCTCGCGGGTGCCGACCTCATCGACGCGGCGGCGGATGATTTCGAGGCTTTGCTGAATGGTGCGGTCATCGGTCACAGCCTTTTCGGCATCCGACAACTGGATCGACAGCGTCGCGCCCTGCGCGTTGATCGCCAGCGATTGCTGCCCCGCACCGGTCAGGGTGGTGACGGGGGTGGAAAAGCCGCGCGCAATCTCGACCGCGCGGGCCAGCTGATCGGGGTTGCCGATCTCGACCGTCAGCACGCCATCGGGCGATTGCACACGGCGCACCGCGCCGACCGTCTCACGCTCGGCGGCCAGCGCGCGGCGCAGTTCCGGCCAGATCGCATCGACGCGGGCCTTGTAGACCTGCTCGACCTGCACCTCACCCAGCAGATGGGCACCGCCGCGCAGGTCCAGCCCCAGATTGACCAGACTGGAGGGCAGCCAGTTCGGCCAGCCATCGACCGCCGCCTGCAATTCGGGCGTGGTGACGCCGGTGGCCGCGATCTGGGCCCTGGCATCATTATGCGCCTCGACGCGGGCGTAAAAGGCGTTGGGCATCGCATATAGCAGCCCGAGAAGACAGATCCCGAAAATCAGGACGCGCTTCCAGCGGTCGATCTGAAGCATCTTGGCTTAGGCCTTTCAGGTATTGGCGGCGACCGGCTCGGTCTTGTTCACAACCTGAGCGACGGTGCTGCGGACGACGCGCACGCGCACGCCCTGCGAAATCTCGACCTCAAGCTCGTCATCACGCACGCTGGTGACCTTGCCCAGAATGCCGCCCTGCGTGACGACATGATCGCCCTTTTTCAGCGCGCCGACCATCTCGCGGTGGGTCTTGAGACGTTTCTGCTGCGGACGGATCATCAGGAAATACATGATCGCAAAGATCAGGATCAGCGGGATGAACTGCGCAAACGCGGCGGCACCACCGGCGCCTCCGGCGGCTTGGGCATAGGCGGGGGTCACGAACATGCACGTTCCTTTCGTCTGATGGGCCGGCACCCCATGGCGCCCGCCTCGTCTGAATTGGCGCGCAACCTATCTGCGCCGCCCGCCCTTGGCAAGAAAGCGCCGCCTGCCCCGGACACAAGGCCGGGAAACGGCTTCGTGATGACGTTTCAGCGCGCCAGCGGCTGCGCACGTTCCACCAGCCGGGCGAAGAAGCTGGCCCCGACCGGCGCCACGGCATCGTTGAAATCGTAATGCGGATTGTGCACGCCCGGCCCCTCGCCCTGTCCCAGAAACAGATAGCAGCCGGGGCGCGCCATCAGCATATAGCTGAAATCCTCGGCCCCCATCTCGCGGCCCGTTTCGGCATCGACGCGGTCCTCCCCGGCAATCTCGCGGGCAACTTCGGCGGCAAAGGCGGTCTGGCCGGGGTCATTCACGGTCGCCGGATAGCCCTGCTGATAGTCCAGCCGGACCTCGACCCCATAGGCCACGCCAGCCCCCTCGCTGATCTGGGTCATGCGGCGGCGGACCATATCGCGGACATGCGGCTGGAATGTGCGCACCGTGCCGCAGATCCACGCCGTATCGGGCACGATATTGTCGGCGCTGCCGGTGTGGATCTGGGTGACCGAGACGACCAGATCCTCAAGGGCATAGTGGTTGCGGCTGGGAATCGTCTGAACGGCAGACACGATCCCCACCGCCGCCACGATGGGATCGGCGGTCAGATGCGGCATCGCACCGTGCCCGCCCTCGCCCATGACATGGATCTCGAACGTGTCGACCGCGGCCATGATCGGACCGGGCGTGGTGTTGAAGCGGCCCTGCTCTTCGCCGGGATTGTTGTGCAGGGCAAAGACACGGGCGATGTCGAAGCGGTCCATCATGCCCTCGGCCACCATCGCCTCGGCGCCGCCGCCGTCTTCTTCGGCGGGCTGAAAGATCAGCGCCACGCGGCCCGCAAAGTTGCGCGTTTCCGCCAGGTATTTCGCCGCACCCAGCAGCATCGTCGTATGCCCGTCATGGCCGCAGGCATGCATCCGCCCCGGCACTGTGGATGCCCAGTCCAGCCCCGTCGCCTCTTCCATCGGCAGCGCGTCCATATCGGCGCGCAGGCCGATGGTCGGACCGTCCGACTGCCCCCGGATGATCCCCACGACGCCGGTGAAGGCGACGCCCTCGTGAATCTCATCCACGCCGAACTCGCGCAGACGCGCGGCGACAAATGCGGCGGTTTGGTGACATTCAAAGCCCAGTTCGGGATGCTGATGCAGGTGACGGCGCCATGCCGTCATCTCGTCCGCGAAATCTGCGATGCGGTTCAGGACAGGCATGTGGACTTGGACCTTTCACTATGTCAGTCGATGGATATGTTCCGCCATGCGAAGGGAATTACAATGTACAAATCTTCGTCCCCGCGCCGCGATTCCGCAGCCGAGATTACACGTCTCATCGACATCATGGCTGCCCTGCGCGACCCGCAGACCGGATGCCCCTGGGACATCGAGCAGAGCTTCGCCTCGATCGCCCCCTATACGATCGAAGAGGCGCACGAGGTCGAGGATGCGATCCAGCGGCAGGCCTGGGACGAACTGCCGGGCGAGCTGGGCGATCTGCTGCTGCAGGTGGTGTTTCACGCGCAGATGGCGTCCGAGGACGGCATGTTCGATTTCGCCGATTGTGCCGCAGCGATCAGTGACAAGCTGATTTTCCGCCACCCCCATGTCTTCGGCGACGAAAACCGCGACAAATCCGCCGAACAGCAGGTCCGCGACTGGGAAGCGATCAAGGCGGTCGAGCGTGCGGGCAAGGCCGAACGCGGCACCTTGGACGGGGTGGCCCTTGGCCTGCCGGCGCTGACGCGGGCGGTCAAATTGCAGAACCGTGCCGCGCGGGTGGGGTTCGACTGGCCGGGGGCGGCTGATGTTCTGGACAAGATCACCGAAGAGACCGCCGAACTGGTCGAGGCCCGCGACAGCCTTGGCCCCGACGCGCTGGAGGAAGAGTTCGGCGATCTGATGTTCGTCATGGCCAATCTGGCCCGGCATCTGAAAATCGACCCCGAACTGGCGCTGCGGCGGGCCAATGCCAAGTTCATGCGCCGTTTCCAGTCGATCGAGGCCGCTTTGGCCGCCGAAGGTCGCAGCCCCGAGGACAGCGACCTTCCCGAAATGGACCGGCTGTGGGATCAGGCCAAGGCGGCTGAAAAGGGCTGACTCTTCAGCCCATCAGCGCCTTGCGCAGCATGTTCAGCCCGACCAGCAGCAGGAAGAAGGCGAAATAACGCTTCAGCCGCTTGGGGTCGGTGCGATGCGCCAGCGCGGCCCCCATCGGCGCGGTGATCAGCGTCATGGCGATGGTCAGAAAGAACGCCGGCAGATTGACCGATCCCAGCGTATAGGGCGGCGGATTGGGCAGCGGCATGAACAGGAACAGCGCGACCGAAGGCACCGCGATCAGCACCCCGAACCCGGCGGCGGTGGCCACCGCACGATGGATCGGACGCCCGTGCAGCGTCATCAGCGGCACGCCGATGCTGCCCCCGCCGATCCCCAGCAGCACCGAGACAAAGCCCGTGAACGGCGAAAAGATCCAGCGCCACAGCCCGCGCGGCATCTCATCGGCCAGCCGCCAATGGGCGCGCGACACCGCCATATAGATCGCAATGACCGAGATGAGCACGCCGAAGATCATCTGCAGAACCTCGGTGCGCAGCGCGCCGACGGTCATCGCCCCCAGCAACGCCCCCAGCGCGATGCCCGGCGCCCAGTTGCGCAGGATGTCCCAGTCCACCGCGCCCTTGCGCTGATGCGCGCCGACCGAGCGTGCCGAGGTGATGATGATCGTGGCCAGCGAGGTCGCAAGACACATCTGCATGACGCCCGCGCCGCCGAAACCCGCGGCGGTAAAGACGTAGAAATAGGCAGGCACCAGCACGATGCCGCCACCGACGCCCAGCAACCCGGCCAGAATGCCCGCAAAGGCTCCGGTCGCGGCAAGGCCCAGGATGGGAAGGATCAATTCGCTCATCCGCCTTCGTTAGCGTCTGGCGCACGCCTGCGCCAGAGCCTCTGGTGTGACCTGCGCAAGGGCCGCGTCATAGACCTCGATCCCGCCCTTTGAAGCGCCCTCGGACAGCACCCGTTTCCAGCCGCGCGCACCGGGCAGGCCGTGAAACAGCCCCAGCATGTGCCGCGTCATCTGATGCAGCCGCCCGCCCTGCGCCAGATGGTCAAGGATCAGGGGCCGCATCGCCTGCGCCGCCTCCAGCGGATGGTCGAAGGGCGGCTCTGCCCCCCACAGCGCATCGGCCGCGCCCAGTATCTGCCACGGCTGGTGATAGGCCGCGCGCCCGACCATCACGCCATCCATCACCGCCAGATGCGCGCGCACCTGATCCAGTCCGGTGATGCCGCCGTTGATCGAAAGATCCAGATCGGGAAGTTCCTGCTTCATCGCGTGAACCAGCGGATAATCCAGCGGCGGGATTTCGCGGTTTTCGCGCGGCGACAAGCCCTTCAGCCACGCCTTGCGGGCATGGATGGTCAGGCGCCGGACGCCCGCGTCGCGCAGGGTGGCCAGAAAGCCGGGCAGCACCTCGGCCGGGATCTGGTCGTCCACGCCGATGCGGCATTTCACGGTCACCTCGACCGGGCTGACCGCCTGCATCGCGACCACGCAATCGGCCACCAGACCGGGCGTTTTCATCAGCACCGCCCCGAAACAGCCCGATTGCACCCGGTCACTGGGGCATCCGACATTCAGGTTGATCTCGTCATATCCCCAGTCAGCGGCGATCCGGGTGGCCTCGCGCAGCTCCGCCGGGTCCGAGCCTCCCAGCTGCAGCGCCAGCGGATGTTCGGCGGCATCGAAGTCCAGCAGCCGCGCCCGGTCGCCATGGATCACGGCGGGGGCGGTGACCATCTCGGTATAAAGCAGCGCATGCCGCGACATCAGCCGGTGAAAGCGGCGGCAGTTGCGGTCCGTCCAGTCCATCATCGGCGCCACGGACAGTCTATGCGATTTGTTTTTGTTCATCTTCATACTACCGCAAGCACGCGGCGCGACGGCGTGCACTCCATTCCATCACCGGCGACGCCCCGGTTCCGCCACGCCTCGACCGCGTCCGGCACCTCGATGAACCCTCTGGGCTCCTGCCGGGTTCGGCACCGAGGCAACAGAAGCGACGCCGCCAGGCCTTCCTGCGTCGCAAAGATCGGGGCGACGGTCGCCCGGGGCAGGTGGACCGGGGCTGACCCATACACTCTCGAAGGACCACGGCCAAGGTCTTTGCTGACGCGCTCGACCTGCACGGACTGGCCCGCTCTGTGGCCGCGTTGACAAGAATGCTCTGAGGTTTCCCCGGACCGTGATCGCGTCAGGTTACACGACTGCGGCACAATCGCCTGGCCACCCGCCCGTGACGTTCCCATGAGGTGATCTGGCCGGGACTGCGCTGGCAGCGCTTATGGGCATGACCGGACCGCATGTCTCGCGATTGTCTTGAAATCGGGCCATCTTACAGGTCATTTCTTCGTCGGACCGCGTGAAAGGCAGGAGGCCCCGCATGACAAACCCCGAAGTCATCCTGCTGACCGGGCGTGCAGCCGCCCTGCCCGGCAGCGACGCCCTGAGCGGAATCGTGAAGGCGCCTGTGGACGGCCCGCTGGCGCTTGGGACCGAGGGGCTTGAGGGCGACGAGCAGGCCGACCGGCGTGTGCATGGCGGCATCGAAAAGGCCGTGCATCACTATCCGTTCGATCACTATGCCGCCTGGCAGGCCGAGCTGGGCGCCCTGCCCGCGCTGGCAGGGCCGGGCGGGTTTGGCGAGAACATCTCGACCTCGGGCCCAAGCGAGGCGACCGTGGCGGTGGGCGACATCTTTCGGCTGGGCACGGCGCTGCTGCAGGTCTCGCAGGGGCGGCAGCCCTGCTGGAAGCTGAACCGACGGTTTGGCACCCCGGACATGGCGCGGCGGGTGCAGCAAAGCGGGCGCACCGGCTGGTATTACCGCGTGCTGGCGCCCGGCATCGCTGCCCCCGGCGACCGGCTGGAACTGGTGGACCGCCTCGCCCCGGACTGGACGCTGCACCGGCTGTGGCATGCGCTCTATGTTGACCGGCTGAACCGGGGCGAACTGCAAGGCATTGCCGCGCTTGACGTTCTGGCCGAAGGATGGCGCAAATATGCCGTGCGACGCCTGAGCAGCGGCCGCGTCGAGGACTGGACCCAAAGACTGGATGGCACCGAATGATGCAGGTTTTTTCATGACGCGGGCCCCCTTCGTGATCTCGATCCAGAGTCAGGTGGTTTTTGGCCATGTCGGCAATTCAGCCGCGCTGTTCCCGATGCAGGCGGCCGGGCTGGAGGTGGCGGCGATCCCCACCGTCCTCTTTTCCAACACGCCCCATTACCCCACCCTGCGCGGCCGGGCGCTTGACCCGGGGCTGTTTGCCGATCTGCTGCTGGGCGCGCGCGAACGCGGGCTGCCCGAACGCGCCGACTATATCGTCACCGGCTATATCGGCTCGGTCGAGGTCGCCCGGCTTGCGGCAGATTTCGTGGCCGAGGCAAAGGCGGCGAACCCAAGGCTGATCTATCTCTGCGATCCGGTGATGGGCGATGCCGGGCCGGGGCTGTATGTGCCCGAGGCGATTGCGGATGTGATGCGCGACCGGTTGCTGCCGCTGGCCGATATCGCCACGCCCAACCCGTTCGAACTGTCATGGCTGACCGGGCAGCCGATCACCACGCTGAACGATCTGGCGACCGCCCGGCACCTGCTGCCCCTGCCACCGCAGGCGCGGCTGATCGTGACCGGTTGCGCGCTGGACGACACGCTTCCCGGCCGGATCGAGAGTGTCCTGCTGGGGCCGGACGGCACCAGCCGCCACCCGACGCAGCATCTGCCCGTCGCGCTGTCGGGCACCGGTGATCTGTTCGCCGGGCTGATTGTGGCGGGGTTGGCGCGCGGGCTGGACCTGCCCCGCGCAATCGCGACCGCGCAACACCTGACGTCGATCGCCCTGAGCCATGCGCAGATGCTGGGCGCGCGCGAGGTGGTGCTGACCGATCCCGAATTCCGCCGGGCGCTGCTGACGCTCAGCCCGGACTGAGACGGCCTTGCGCCTGATCCGGCGTGTTGCCCGGGGATCTGCCGCGCAATGCCGCATATCACCCAGCAGACAGGCCCGCCGACCGGCAGCATCATCCGTTGCCCCACCCAGGGCCATTGCCGGTGCGCGCCGTGGTCGCAGCACGTGGTCAGGCGCCGCGGTCACGCTCTTCATGGGCCCAGAGATAGGCGACGAACGCACTTTTGATCGGGCGCAGCAACAACAGAGTGATCGCGGTGGTCACCACCGTCAGGACGAGGAAAAAGATGAAGGGGTCCGACCCGAACAGCGTCCAGCCAAAGCCGATCATGGGGATCAGCAGCAACATGACGATCGTGATCGTGAAAAAGGCCGGGCCATCCGCCGAGGGGTATTTGCCCAGAGGCTCTCCGCAAGACGCACATTGCGGCACGACATGCAGGTAACCGCGCAGGATCTTGCCCTCGCCGCATTTCGGGCAACGGTTCATTGCGCCCTGAATCAATGCCACCTTCGGGTCGCGTATGTCGATCATCCTGTACTACCCCTTTTCGCACCAGCAACAGATGTGGACGGCACTGCAGATCCGGCGTCGACAGCGGACAGGAATCATACAATGATGGGTCATTATCTAAGTCATCCATCCATACATTGTAAGGCATTCACCCGTCATTGCGTCAAATTGACCTGACCGCTACCCCATCCAGCCTCCGCCCAGCAGCGTATTGTGCATGAAATTCAACCCGGTGCGCAGTTCGTCACGGCTGATCGCGCCCCCCAGACAGATGCGGATATGCTCGCCGGGATCGCCGTCCACGGTGAATGCGTCCGAGGGCATCAGGCCGATATGGCGCCCCGTCATCCGCCCCATCATCTCGGCGCGCCCGGCACCGGCAGGCAGCTTGAGCCAGATGTTGAAGGCGTTCGTCTCAGTCTGGAACTCCATCCCGCTCAGCACACCGGCGGCGATCTGCTGGCGCACGGCAATCTCGGCCCGGATGAAATGGCGGATGCGGTCGGCGGTGCCATCCTCGATCCAGCGCGTCATCAGCGCCGTGGTCAGCGGCGAGGGCATGACCGCAATCGCCCGCAGCGCCTGCGCCAGCGCAAAGGCCGCACGCGGATCGGGCGCGACGGTATAGGCCAGGCGCAACCCCGCGCCGATGCATTTGGCCAGACCCCCGATATGCCATGTCTGGGCCGGTGCCAGCACGGCAAAGGGCGGTGGCGCCGATTGCGGAATAAAGCCATAGGCGTCATCCTCGATCAGCGGCAGGCGGCGGCGGGTCACGATCTCGGCCAGTGCAATCCGGCGATCCTCGGGGACAATCAGCGTCGTGGGATTGTGCAGCGTCGGGTTCAGGTACAGCGCCTTGGGCGAATGGCGCGCGATCGCCGCCTCCAGCGCGTCAGGCGTGACGCCGTGGTCATCCATCTCCAGCCCGATCAGGCGCAGGTTCAGCCGCGCGGCAATGGCACGCAGGCCGGGATAGGTGATCCGCTCGCACAGAACCGTATCGCCGCCCTGCGCGATGATCGACAGGATCGCCGTCATCGTCGCATGCGCCCCCGGCGTCACCGCAATCCGGTCCAGATTGGGGACCATGCCGCGCTTGGACAGCCAGCTTGAGGCGGCCATCCGGTCCTGATCGCCCCCGGTCGTCGCCTGATAGCGCAGCAGCGACACGAGGTTCGCCGACACGACATCCAGCCCCTCGCGCATATAGTCCAGCAATTCGGGGTCAGTGACCTCGGGGGGCATGTTCATCGACAGATCGGCCTCGCGCAGGCGACGGGGATCGGCCGTCTCGGCGGGCCGGGCTGTCTTGCGCACAAACGTTCCACGCCCGACATGGCTTTCGGTCAGGCGTCGGGCATGCGCCTCGGTATAGGCGCGGCTGACGGTGGTAAAGTCGATGCCCAGCCGCTCGGCCAGCTTGCGCTGCGGGGGCAGCTTGTCGCCGGGCTTCAGCGACCCCGCCCGGATGCCGGCCTCAATCGAATCGGCGATCTGAAGGTAACGCGGCGGGCCGTCTTCGATCAGTTCAGGAGTCCAGGCAATCATTTCATTTCCAGTAGGGAGGTCGGTCACGCCGATTGTATGTATCTTGACCTCAGAGACAAGGCCGAATGGCGAATCGGACGCGATGCCCGTCTCAATTCTGCCTGATCATCCGCCACAGCGCTGCCAATTCCAGCAGGTCTTGCCCTGAGCGATGCAGGCGATGCCAATAATTGTATGCAAATTAAACTGATTATTGAATGCTTCAATGTCGCAGCTTCTCATGGGCTCACCACTCGCAAACAGGAGAAGATCATGCCCGCAGTCACCAAAGAGGCCCATAAGGACGGCGACTATTTCGTCGATTACGAATCCAAGGTCTTCGAAGATGTGAAGGCCGACGAGGGCGAAAAGGCGCTTGTCACCTTCCACACCGTGGCCTTTGAAGGCTCGATCGGTCTGGTCAACATCCTCAACGCCATCCGCCTGCAGCGCAAAGGCTACGAGACCTCGATCCTGCTCTATGGCCCCGGCGTCACGCTTGGCATCCAGCGCGGCTTTCCGACGCTTGGCGATGAGGCGTTTCCGGGCCATCTGAACTTCAACAAGAACCTCGAACGCTTCATGAAAGAGGGCGGCAAGGTCTATGCCTGCCGCTTCGCCCTGCAGGCGCTGTACGGCCATGGCGAGCCGTCGCTGATCCCCGGCATCATCCCGATCCAGCCGCAGGACGTGCTGGACTGCATCCTGCTGCACAAAAAGGCCAACGCCGTCATTCTGGACACCTGGACGGTCTGAGCCTGCAACGCCCCCTTGTCGAAAGGCCCAACAGATGAGCACACCCACCGCCCGTTCCACCACCGTCCGCGCCGCCGCCGTCCAGATCGCCCCCGATCTGACCTCGCGCGCGGGCACCGTCGAACGTGTGCTGAACGCCATTTCCGAGGCCTGCGACAAGGGGGCCGAGCTGATCGTCTTTCCCGAGACTTTCGTGCCGTGGTATCCCTATTTCAGCTTCGTGCTGCCGCCCATGCAGCAGGGCGCCGAACATCTGCGCCTGTATGAAGAGGCCGTCACCGTGCCCTCGCCCGAGACGCGGGCCGTGGCCGATGCCGCGCGCAAACGCGGCGTGGTGATCGTGCTGGGCGTGAATGAGCGTGACCACGGATCGCTGTACAACACCCAGCTGATCTTTGACGCCGATGGCAGCCTGAAACTGAAACGCCGCAAGATCACGCCGACCTATCACGAGCGCATGATCTGGGGTCAGGGCGACGGCGCGGGCCTCAAGGTGGTCGAGACCGCCGTGGGCCGCATGGGCGCCTTGGCCTGCTGGGAGCATTACAACCCGCTGGCCCGCTATGCGCTGATGGCCCAGCACGAGGAAATCCACGCCAGCCATTTCCCCGGCAGTCTGGTCGGCCCGATCTTTGGCGAGCAGATCGAGGTCACCATGCGCCATCACGCGCTGGAATCGGGCTGCTTTGTCGTGAACGCCACCGGCTGGCTGACCGAGGATCAGATCGCCTCGATCCATCCCGACCCCGCCTTGCAGCGCGGTCTGCGCGACGGCTGCATGACCTGTATCATCACCCCCGAAGGCCGCCATGTCGTGCCGCCCCTGACCGAGGGCGAGGGCATCCTGATCGGCGATCTGGACATGCGCCTGATCACCAAGCGCAAGCGGATGATGGATTCGGTGGGCCATTACGCCCGCCCCGAACTGCTGCGGCTGATCCATGACACCCGCCCGACCGCCCCCCGCGAAACGCCCTTTCCCGACGCGCCGATGATCGAGGCGCCCGAGCCGCACGAGGTGCAAGATGCGTGACCTGACCGATCTTTCCGACGCCGAACCTGAGCTGATCAACGAATTGCAGACACGTGGCATGCGGCTGGTCGATCCGAGCGCGGGTCATGAAAGCCGCAGGGGTGGCGCGGGCCCGTCCGACCACAAGGCGGTCAGCTTTGGCGATCAGACCGTGATGATCCCGGTCCATACCGCGCCCAGCTTTGACAGCCCCTATCTGGTCGAGGCGCCCGACGCCGCTGGCCGCTCGCGCATCACCCGCGACGGGGCCGAGCTGGCGCGCATCCGCTTTCCCAACCGCCCGCGCTTTTACGATCTGAAGACCGAAGACGGCATCCCCTACAACCAGATCGCGGTGCTGCATTCGCGCGACGTGCTGGCCACGACCGTCTTGCAGACCTGCATCCGCTATGAGAGCCGCAAGAAGACCTGCCAGTTCTGCGCCATCGGCCAGAGCCTTGCCGCAGGCCGCACCATCGCCCGCAAGACCCCCGCCCAACTGGCCGAGGTCGCCCGCGCGGCGGTCGAGCTGGACGGCATCAAGCACATGGTGATGACCACCGGCACGCCTGCGGGCAATGACCGTGGCGCGGCAATTCTGGCCGACAGCGCACGCGCCATCAAGGCGGCGGTCGATCTGCCTATTCAGGCGCAGTGCGAGCCGCCCGAGGATGACCTCTGGCACCAGCGCATGAAGGATGCGGGCGTCGACGCGTTGGGCATGCATCTTGAGGCGGTGACCCCCGAGGTGCGCGCGCGGATCATGCCCGGCAAGGCCTCGGTGCCGCTGGACAAGTATTTCAGCAGCTTCGAGGCGGCGGTGAAGGTCTTCGGGCGCGGTCAGGTCTCGACCTATATTCTGGCGGGGCTTGGCGACACGGCGGACGCGATTTTGCAGATGTCGCAAAAGCTGGTGGATCTGGGCGTCTATCCCTTTGTCGTGCCCTTCGTGCCGATCTCGGGGACGCCGCTGGAAAGCCACCCGGCCCCCTCGTCCGATTTCATGGCCTCCGTGCTGCGGCCCCTGTCGGGCATCGTGCTGCGGGGCGGGTTGCGGGCCGCCGACATCAAGGCGGGCTGCGGCAAATGCGGCGCCTGCTCGGCCCTGTCCACCTATGAAAAGCGGGGGACCGCATGAGCAGCCTGAGCCCCCAAGCCTTCATCAGCCCCGAATTCCTGATCCGCGAGGCCCGCGAGATCTGGGAGATGACGGGCGCCGCCCGGTTGCGCCAGCAGGTGTTCGTCACCGAGCAGGGGCTGTTCACCGGCCATGACCGCGACGCCACCGACCAGATCGCCACGCCGCTGGTCGCCCTGTCCACGCTGGCCGGTGAACCCGCCGAGGTGGTGGGCTGCGTCCGCATCCACCAACCCGCCCCCGGAATCTGGTGGGGCACGCGGCTGGCCGTCGCGCCCGATTACCGCCGCGTGGGCCGCCTTGGGGCCGAGCTGATCCGGCTGGCCGTCAGCACCGCCAACGGGCGCGGCTGCACCGAATTCCACGCCCATGTGCAGATCCAGAACGTGCCCCTGTTCCGCCGGTTGCACTGGACCGTGCTGGATGAGGTCACCCTGCACGGCGCGCCCCATGCGCATATGACGGCCTCGCTGCCGCACTATCCGGCGATCCCCGACCCCGGCATCGGCTGGTCGGCCCGCGCGCGGAGGGCGTGATGGACCTGACAGCCCTTGCCGCGCGTCTGGCCGCGCATCCCTCGATCCGGGGCAAATTGCAGATCGCGGATGCCACCCGCGCGCTGGCGCTGGATGCCACCTCACCCGGTGCGCCCGGCGATGATGCCGCAGCCCTGCCGCGCCCGGACGGAGGCTGGGATCTGCTGGCGGGCGAGGGGTTCATGCCGCAATTCGTGGCCGACGATCCGTGGTTCGCGGGCTGGTGCGGGGTGATGGTGAACCTGTCGGACATCGCCGCGATGGGGGGCCGGGCCACGGCACTGCTGAACGCGGTGTGGGCGCCGGACGCGGCCACCGCCGCGCCGCTGCTGGCGGGTCTGCGCGATGCCGCCCACGCCTATGGCGTGCCCATCGTCGGCGGGCATACCAACCTTGGCGCGCCTGCGCTGAACCTTGCCGTGTCGGTCACGGGGCGGGCGGATCACCTGATCTCCAGCTTTGCGGCGCGGCCCGGCGATGCGCTGATCGCCGCCATCGACCACCGGGGCAGCTATCGCCCCAGCTTCGACAACTGGTGCGCGGCCTTGGACGCCCCCCACGCGCGGCTGCGCGAGGATCTGACCCTGCTGCCTGAACTGGCCGGGGCGGGGCTGGTCGATGCGGGCAAAGATATCAGTCAGGGCGGCATCGTCGGCACGGCGCTGATGCTGGCCGAGTGCTCGGGCTGCGGGTTTAACATCGACACAGGCGCCATCCCCCTGCCCCCCGACGCCGATCTGGAACGCTGGCTGCGCAGCTTTCCCAGCTTTGGCTTTCTGCTGTCGGTCCGCCCCGATCGCGCTGCCGAGGTCTGCGCCCGCTTCCATGCCCGCGACATCAGCGCCGCCGTGATCGGCAGCGCCACCGACACCCCCCGGATCACCCTGCACGACGCCGCGCAGACGGCCACGTTCTGGGATTACCGCCACCAGCCCTATCTGGGCCTGACCAAGGACCCCGCCCATGCCTGAGGTTCGTTTCACCATCCGCTGGCCCGACGGGTCCGAGGAGGGCTGCTATTCCCCCTCGACCGCGATCCACCAGCACCTGACCGCCGGTGCCGCCTATCCGCTGCCCGAATTCCTGACCCGCGCGCGGGCCGGGCTGAACGCCGCCTCGGACCGGGTGGCCGCGAAGTTCGGCTATGCCTGTTCCTCGGCCATGGACCAGCTCGCCCGGATCGAGGCGCGCGCCGCCACCCAACCGCCAGACGGGCAGGTCACCTGCCTGCGGCTTTCCTGAAAGGCCACGCCCATGAGCATCCCCCATCTTCCCGTCATCATCATCGGCGGCGGTCAGGCCGGCCTGTCGGTCAGCTGGTATCTCTGCGCCGAGGGCATCGAGCATCTGGTGTTCGAACGCCACCGTCGCTTTGAAAGCTGGCGCAACAACCGGTGGGACAGCTTTTGCCTCGTCACGCCGAACTGGCAATGCCGCCTGCCGGGCTGGCCCTATCGCGGAAGCGACCCCGATGGCTTCATGCTTAAGGATCAGATCGTCGATTATGTCGACGGCTTTGCCGACAGCTTCGATCCGCCGCTGCGCGAGGGGGTCGAGGTCACCCGAGTCTGGCAGCAGGGCGGCATCTATCACCTGACCACCACCCTCGGCGCCTTCACCGCCGATCAGGTCGTGGTGGCGACGGGCGGCTATGACAGCCCCATCGTGCCGCCCTATGCGGCGCAGATCGACCCGGCCATCACCCAGATGCATTCGCGCGATTACCGCCGCCCCGCGCAGCTGCCCGCAGGCGGCACGCTGATCGTGGGCACCGGCCAGTCGGGCGTGCAGCTGATGGAGGATCTGCACCGCGACGGGCGCGACGTGCATCTGGCCGTGGGCCCCGCGCCGCGCAGCCCGCGCAAATATCGCGGGCGCGACGCGACCGACTGGCTGCATGATGCGGGCCATTACCAGATCACCATCGACCGCCATCCCGACCCGGCCAAGGCCCTGTCGCAGACCAACCACTATATGTCGGGCCGCGATGGCGGCAAGGAAATCGACCTGCGCCGCTTTGCGCTGGAGGGGGTGCGGCTTTACGGGTCCATGTCCGGGGCGTCGGGGACGAAAGCGCAGTTCCTGCCCGATCTGGAGAAGAACCTGGACGATGCCGATCGCAGTTATGTCGGCATCCGCACCCAGATCGACGCCTGGATCGCCGCGCAGGGGATCGACGCGCCAGTCGAGCCGCCCTTCGTCAAGGTCTGGCGCCCCGAACGCGAAGTGACCGAGGTTGATCTGGCCGCAGAAGGCATCACCTCGATCCTCTGGGCAATCGGGTTCCGACCCGACTATGGCTGGCTGGAGCTGGACTGTTTCGACGATCACGGGCGGCCGCAATATCAGCGCGGCGTGACGCAGGTGCCGGGGGCCTATTTCATCGGGCTGGGCTGGCTGAACACCTGGGGCTCGGGGCGGTTTCTGGGCATCGACGAGGACAGCCGCCATCTGGCGGGCCACATCGTCGCCCGCGACCGGCAGCTGCGCGCGGCATGACCCCTGCGCGCGCCCTGCCCGCCCCCCATCCGCGCCTGCACGAGGACCATATCCTCGGCATGGCCGAGATGGGGTTTGCGGGCCTGTCGGAACAATGGCTGATGCGGCGGGCGGGCGATCTGCACTGGCGGCTGATCGCGCAGGCGATGGGCCAGCGGCGTGCGGTGTTCACCTGCGCGCAGGGCCAGCCGCTTTACGCGGCCTTCTGCGCGACCAGCCTGCGGTTGCGCGCGACGCCCGACCTTGGCGATACACTGTCCTTGTCTGGCACGCTTGGCCAGTTGGGGCATGGCCGTCTGGCCTCGGTCCAGCAGATCGAGGCCGGGGGGCGGCGGATCGGGCGAATCATCCTGATCTCGGTCTTTGTGGGGCGGACGGACCCGGCCTGCAATCACGGCATCGTGCGGCGCGCGCCGCGTATGATGGCCCTGCCCGCCCCCGCCCCGCGCGTGGCGCAGAAACTGGCGCAGCACGCCGCCCGGATTGCCCGCGCCCGGCCCGTGATCGACGGCCCGCGCACCCGCCTGCTGCCCTGCCCCGCGCTGGATTTCAACGCAGCCCGGCTGATGTATTTCCCCAGCTTCGCCGCCCTGTCCGAGCGCGCGGATTTCGCGCTTGGCGCCCCGCATGCCCGCCGGATCGTGGCGCGCGACGTGGTCTATCAGGGCAATGTCGCGCCGGGCGAAGAGGTTGAGGCGACGCTCTGCCGCCAGCCCGCCCGGACCCTGTGCCAGCTGGCCACGCCCGACGGACGCCCCCTGGCGCTGATGCGCAGCCGTTATATCGCAATATGAAAAGGGCCGGTCGATCGACCGGCCCTTTCGCGTGATGGTGGCGGGTCGCTCAGACCCGCAGCTCATCCGCCTGATCGAAGATCGAGGCGCGTGCCGGGTCCAGACCCACCGGCAGCACATCACCCGTGGCCACCCGCACCTGCCCGTCCAGCCGGATCTTGAAGGGCACGCCTGCAAGGCTGCTCCAGACCAGCGTTTCGGCGCCCATCGGCTCGACCAGTTCGGCGCGCAGATCAAGGCGCACCGGGGCCTGGGCCGCGGCATCGCCGGTCAGCACATGTTCGGGCCGCATGCCGAACCAGACCGGCCCCGCATGGCCGGGGCGCGCAAAGGCATAGCCGTCCAGCGGGATCACCAGATCGCCCACCCGGACCACGCGCGGCCCGTCGCTGTCGATGCGGCCCGCGACAAAGTTCATCGGCGGGGCGCCAATGAAATCGGCCACGTATTTATGCGCGGGCCGGTTGTAGATCTCATCGGGCGAGGCCAGTTGCAGCACCACGCCGCCGCGCATGATGGCGATGCGGTCGGCCAGGGTCATCGCCTCGATCTGGTCGTGGGTGACATAGATCATCGTATTGCCCAGCTGCTGATGCAGGCGCTTGATCTCGACCCGCAATTCGGCGCGCAGCTTCGCATCAAGGTTGGACAGCGGCTCGTCGAACAGGAACACATCCACGTCGCGCACCAGCGCCCGGCCGATGGCCACCCGCTGACGCTGACCGCCCGACAGGGCGGCGGGCTTGCGCTTCAGCAGCGGCTGGATCTGCAACATCTCGGCGGCACGATCCACGCGGCGCCTGATCTCATCGCGGGGCAGCTTGGCGTTCTTCAGGCCAAAGGTCAGGTTCCCCTCGACCGTCATCTGCGGGTACAGCGCATAGGACTGGAACACCATGCCGATGCCACGTTCGGACGGCTCGGCCCATGTGACGTTCGTGCCGTTGATGAAGATGCTGCCATCGGTCGGCTCCAGCAGCCCCGCGATGCAATTCAGCAGCGTGGACTTGCCGCAACCGGACGAGCCCAGCAGCACCAGAAATTCACCCTTGCCGATGTCCAGATCCAGATCCTTGAGGACCGAGACCGTACCGTAATCCAGACGCAGGTTCCTGACAGAGACATTCGTTTGCATGTGCTTACCCCTTCACCGCGCCAGCGGCGATGCCGCGCACGAAAAGTTTTCCCGAAATCAGATAGATGGCCAGCGGGACCAGACCCGACAGCAGCGTGGCCGCCATATTGACGTTGTATTCCTTGACCCCCTGAACCGAGTTGACGATGTTGTTCAGCTGCACCGTCATCGGATAGTTCTCGGGGCGCGAGAAGATCACGCCGAACAGGAAGTCGTTCCAGATCGCGGTCGTTTGCAGGATCACCGCGACCACCAGAATGGGCAGCGCCATCGGCAGCATGATGCGGAAATAGATCGCCCAGAACCCGGCGCCATCGACGCGGGCGGCCTTGAACAGTTCCTCGGGCACCGACGAGAAATAGTTGCGGAACAGCAGCGTCAGGATCGGCATGCCAAAGATCGTGTGCACCAGCACCAGCCCCGCCAGATCGCCATAGATGCCGATTTCGCGCAGCAGGATGACCATCGGATAGATCATCACCTGATAGGGGATGAAGGCACCGATGATCAGGATGGTGAAGAAGACATTTGCCCCCTTGAAGCGCCACAGCGACAGCGCATAGCCGTTGACCGAGGCAATCGCGATCGAGAAGAACACCGAGGGCAGCGTGATCTTGATCGAATTGAGGAACCCACGCGACAGCCCGTCGCAGTTCAGCCCGGTGCAGACGGTGGACCATGCCTTGACCCATGGCTCGAAGGTCACCTCGGTCGGCGGGGCAAAGATATTGCCCATGCCGATCTCGGGCATGCCCTTCAGCGAGGTTACGACCATCACATACAGCGGCAGCAGGTAATAGACCGCCAGCAGGATCAGCACGCCATAGATCATGATATTGCGGCGCGACAGCGCGCGGCGGGGCCGGGGCCCGGCGGCATCGACGGGGTGCCCACGCAGCCGGGTCACCGGAAAGGCGGTTGCCTCAGCCATGTTTCTTGCCTCCGAATTCCAGATAGGCCCAGGGGATGATGACGACGATCACCGCGACCAGCATCATGGTCGAGGCCGCAAAGCCCTGCGCCAGATTCTGCGACACGAACATTGCGTCAAAGACGAACTTGGCCGGCACCTCCGAGGCGATGCCCGGACCGCCCCCCGTCTGCGCGATGACCAGATCATACAGCTTGATGATCCCGGCGGTGACCAGCACCAGCGTCGTCACCAGAACCGGGCGCATCATCGGGATGACGATGAAGATATAGGTCTTCCATGCCGGGATGCCGTCGACGCGGCTGGCCTTCCAGACATCCTCGTCGATGCCGCGCAGCCCGGCCAGCATCAGGCACATGACCAGACCGCTGCCATGCCACAGCCCCGCGACCAGCACCCCATAGATGACGATGTTCGGATCATAAAGCGGGTCCAGCGTAAAGCTGCTCCAGCCCAGACCGCGCACGGCCTCCTGCAGCCCGTATTGCGGGTCCAGCAGCCATTGCCAGACCAGCCCGGTGACAATGAAGCTGAGCGCGTAGGGATAGAGGAAAATGGTGCGGAACCCGGATTCAAAGCGGATGCGCTGGTCCAGCAGCGCCGCCAGCAGAAAGCCGATGACAAAGGACAGAAGCAGCATCAGCCCGCCATAGATGGCCAGATTCTCGATCGAGATCAGCCAGCGGCGCGAGGCCCAGAGACGCTCGTACTGCGCCAGCCCGACCCATTCGGTGCTGGGCAGCATGCGCGAGTTGGTAAAGGAATAGACGACGGTCCAGATCGAAAATCCCAGAAAGACGACGACCGAGGTCAGCATCATCGGGACAGCCGCGATCTTGGCATTGATGTTCTTGAACAGCCGCGAGGGTCTTGCGGTGTGGGACATGGCTCGGTTCCCCGGCTCGGGACGTGGCAGAGGGGCGCCAGGGCGCCCCGTCTGCGTCAGTCGGCGGTGGCGATGATGCGGGCGAATTCTTCTTGCGCCTCTTCGGGCGAGAAGCTGGGATCGCTGAAGAATTCGACCGCCAGATCGGTCACGCGGCCGACCGTGTCGGGCGAGACCAGCGTGTTCACGCTTTCGATCACATTGCCGGATGCCAGAATCTCCAGCCCACGCGCCATGCAGGGCGAGACATTCGACATGTCCACGTCCGAGCGCACCGGCAGCGCGCCCTTGACCATGTTGAATTCGACCTGCACCTCGGGCGAGACGATGGCATTGGCCAGCGCGTCCTGCGCCTCGATCTTGCCGGGATCGTCGGTGGCGGGGAAGAAGAACGCATCCCCGGTGGCGGTGATGTATTCGTTCACGCCCAGACCCGGCAGGCAGGCGATGTCCTCGCCTATGACCATGCCCGCCTGCTCGAACTCGCCCTGCACCCAGTCGCCCATGATCTGGCCCGCCGCGGCGCCGTCGATGACCATGCGCGCGGCCAGGTTCCATTCCTGCACGTTCGAGCCGGTCATCAGCTCGCGCGCTTCGGCTGCGGCCTGAAAGATTTCGGCCAGTTCCGGGCCTGCGGCGAATTCGGCGTCCAGATCGTCATAGATGCGCAGATACAGCTCTGGCCCGCCCAGACCGACCATCAGCACATTGAGGGTGATCTGCTGCTGCCAGGCCTGACGACCCTGCGCCAGCGGGATGATCCCCGCCTCGCGCAGCGCCGGACCGGCGGCGGCGAATTCCTGCCAGTTGGTCGGCACGGGCAACCCGTTCTCCTCGAACACTTTGGTGTTCAGCCACAGCCATTGCTGCGAATGGATGTTCGAGGGCACGCAATACAGCTTGCCGTCCAGCGTGCAGCTGTCCAGCAGCGAGGGCGGAAAGATCTTGTCCTTCCAGCCGCCCTCTTCGGCCAGCGCGGTCACGTCGCGCATGAAGCCCGCGCCGATCAGCTCGTTCATGGCGTTGGAATGGGTGAACTGGGTGGCGCCCATCGGATCGCCGCCGGTGATGCGGCTGGCGATCAGCGGACGCGCCACCCCGCCCGCGCCCGCAATGGCGCCGTCGATCCAGCGATGGCCGCTTTTCTCGAAGGCGGTGGCGATGACGCGGATCGCCTCGGCCTCGGAGCCCGAGGTCCACCAATGGGTGACCTCCAGATCGGCGGCGTGGACGGATCCGGCCAGAACGGTCAGGCCCAGCAGCATGGGGGTCAGGTGTTTCATGTTACGCTCCCTAGGATAAGTGATGGCAGGGCATCTGGTGGTGGACGCCGCTTATTGTTTGTTACATTGCGTCAAATTGATTGCAGCTTGCTTCCCGGTCAACATCATCCAGGTTGGTCATTGCCTAATGAATTATTCACGCCCTTGTAAAACCGTCATATTTGCCTCTGTTAGCGTATGAAATAAGTCGGCGCTGCCTTGCCATCGCGCAGGGCGACTGGATTAATGGCATACAATGTGCAGGTAATTGTCGGACGCCCGGCCCGATTGAACGCCATCCCAGCCCGACAAGAGGACGCATGCAGCACGCCCTGACAGACGATCACCTTCGCGCGGCCCCCTTCCATCTGGACCCGCAGGCGCTGGCCTGGGTCCGCCGCAGTTTCGACAGGCTCGATGATGAGGGCAGGCTGCGCCAGCTGCTGATCCCCATGTGCCGCGACCTGTCGCCCGAGGCGCTGCGCGATCTGGCCGCCCGCAATCTGGGCGGCATCCACCGCTTTCCCAGCTTTTCTGAGGACGAATTGCGCGACTCGGCCCGTCTGCTGACCGAAGGCGCTGCGATCCCGCCGCTGATGACCGCCGATCTGGAGCTGTCGGAAAAGGCCAGCGTCAGGGCGGGCACGGTCTTTCCCAACCAGATGACGGTCGCGGCGACCGCCGATCCGCAGAACGCCTGGCGCATGGGGGCGCTGGCCGCGCGCGAGGCCGGGTATCTGGGCTTTCACGTCTCATGGACGCCGGTGGCGGATCTGGCCCTGAACCCGCGATCGAATGTGGTGAACACGCGCAGCTTTTCGGACCGGGTCGATCTGACCCGCGATCTGGTCTGCGCCTATATCGACGGCATGCAGGCCCATGGCATGGCCGCCTGCGTCAAGCATTTTCCGGGCGACGGGCTGGACGACCGCGACCAGCATTTCGTCACCACGATCAACCCGATGGACATGCCGCGCTGGCAGGACAGTTTCGGCCGCATCTTTGCCGCAGCCATCGCGGCCGATGTGCGGGTGATGATGGCGGGCCATATCAGCCTGCCCGCGCATGATCCCACGGGCGCGCCTGCCTCGCTCAGCGCGCCCTTGTTGCAGGGGTTGTTGCGCGGCGATCTGGGCTTCAACGGCGTGATCGTCTCGGATGCGACGCTGATGAACGGGTTCGCCCAGCAAGGCCCGCGCGACCGCATCGTGCCCGCCTGCATTCAGGCCGGCTGCGACATCCTGCTGTTTCCCAAGGATATTGACGCCGATCTGGACCGCCTGCGCGCGGGGCTGGCCTCGGGCGCGCTGAGCCGCCAGCGGCTGGATCAGGCGGTGCTGCGGATTCTGGCGCTGAAGGCCTCGCTTGGCCTGCATCTGGGGTCAACGCTGCCCGATCCGCAGGACCGGCCCGCGCGGCTGGGTTCCGACGAACATCGCGGCTGGTCCGAGGGCATCGTGCGCGGCGCCGTGACCCTGTTGCGCGACCGCCCGCAGATCCTGCCGCTGGACCCGGCCCGCCATCGCCGCATCCTGCTGGCCGAGGCGGTGGGGCGGCGCAGCCCCTCATCCGCCCTGCCCGACCTGCAGATCGCCGCGATGCTGGAAGAGGCGGGCTTCACCATCACCCGCCACCAGCCCGGCCAGCCCATTGACGCGGAAAATCACGACATCGGCCTCTATCTGATGGCGGAAGAGGGGCTGTCGGGCAAAGAAAATCTGGGCCCGCAATGGGAGCGCCTGCACGGCGCCTTCCCGGCCAGCATGGAGCGGCTGTGGCATCACCTGCCGACCGTCTATGTCTCGCTCGGCACGCCGTTTCTGCCGTATCACATGCCCGACTGCCCGAGTTTCATCAACGCCTACTCACCCATCCTGCCGATGCAGCGGGCGGTGGTGCAGGCGCTGACCGGGCGCATCCCCTTTGCGGGGATCAGCCCGGTCGAGGCCACGGGCGGGCTGATGCCCGGCTAGGTCAGAGAGCCAACCGGCGCCGGGTCAGCCAGTTGTCGATGGCCTGCGCCACCTCGGCGGGTTTCTCGAAGGTCAGCAGATGGCCGCCGCCGGGAATGACCTGCGAGTCCGCATCGGGCAGGGCGCGGGCGATTTCGGCATGGACCGGCTCGGTCGACAGGTGATCCTCAGAGCCGGTCAGCAGCAGCACGGGGAAATCAAAGCCGCCAAGATAGGCGAAGGCATCGGGCCGGTGCAGCAGCGCAAGGTTCTGGCGTTCGTGGACCTCGGGCGGGCAGTCGGTCACCATCTGGCGCACGCGGGCCAGCAGCGCCCGGTCCTGCGCGCCCGCCCTGGACAGCACCTTGGGCGCCCAGCCCTGCGCATAGTCGGCCATCCCGGCATTGGCCTGCGCGATGCGGGCATGGCGATGGGCGGCCTCATCGGGGCCTGCGGGTTCGGCGGCGGTGCTGGACAGGATCATCGCGCGGATGCGGCCGGGGGCCTGACGCCCCATCTCCATCGCGATGCGGCCGCCCATGGAATGCGCCATGATGACCAGATCGCCCGACACGGCCTCCAGCGCGCGCGCGGCCATCCCGGCCAGCGTGTCATCCGAGGCGGTGTCCGCGACATGGATCGCGGCAAAGCGATGGGTCATGGCCTCGGTCACCGGCGCCCATGTCCGCGCGTCGGACATCACGCCGGGAATGGTGATCAGGGTCGTCATCTGGTCTTCCTTTGCTTTCGTGGTCAGAATGCGTGACGGGCAGGGCCGCAGCCCCGCCCGGTCAGGTGTCGGTCAGTTCAGCTCACTCGCCCGGCGCGACCGCCTGCAAGCCCTTGACGGCCATCTCGTCCAGCATGCCGATATAGGCCGTATAGTCTTCGAGACCCATGAAACGGCTGTCGGCACCCGACACGGCCTCGAAGGCCTTGAACTCTTCGTCGGCGATGGCGGTCTCGAAGGCGGCGGCGATGGTGGCCTGCACCTCATCCGGGATGCCTGCCGGGCCGAAGATCCCCCGGATCTGCTGCCATTCCGTATCGGCTTCCAGCCCCTGCTCGGCGAAGGTCGGCACATCGGGCAGGGCGGCGCTGCGCTGATCGGCCAGAACACCCAGCACCCGCACGCGCCCCGATTCCACAAAGTCGATCAGCGGCCCCGGATTGCCCGAGCCCACCTCGACATGATCGCCCAGCACGGCGGCCACCGTGTCCGAGGTCGCGCTGAAGCTGACCCAGTTTTCCTCGGCGCCCGCCGCCTCCATAATGATGCGGGTGGCGATGTTCTGGGGCGAGCCGATCGGGCCAAAGCCGCCGATGTCGATCGAGCCGCCGCGTTCCTGCGCGAGGCGGGTCACGTCCTCCATGGTCTGGATCGGGCTGTCGGCATTGACGAACAGCAGAAAGCTGTCCTGCTGGACCATGGTGATCCAGTCGAAATCCTCGACCGCAAACACGCCCTTGAGGTTCGACTGCATCGAGGTGAAATGCGACAGCGTGTTGACGCCAAGCGTATAGCCATCGGGCGCCGCCGACCGCAGCGCCGCCATCTGCGTGGCCCCGCCGCCGCCGGGACGGTTCACGACGATCACCGGCTGGCCCAGGGCCGGCTCGACCGCGCGGGCCAGATTGCGGGCGAAAATATCGGATGCGCCGCCCGGCCCGGTCAGCACGACCAGCTCGACCGGGCGCGTGGGCCAGTCATCGGCCTGCGCGACAGCGGGCGCCAGACCGGCGGCCAGCAGGGACATGGCCAGCAGGGACGTGCCCAGCATCGGCGCGGTGACAAACTGTTTCATCTTGGTCCTCCCATTGTATGGTTTTTGTAGCATTCATTTGCTTTTCTTTTCGAAGCATTCCCAAGGGTGACCCATAGGCAGCTCACATGAAAGACCGGTGAGGTTTTGCAAGAGCAGACGATAAGTTGGTCACCCGCGCCAGACAAGCGTTGCTGCAATCAATGAGGGTTGGCATTGTAGCAGACACAGGGCTTGCGCCCGGATCCGACAGTGCTGCGCAAACATTGACTGCACCATGATCGGATCAGAATTACCGCGCTCTGCCCGGCAGAGCTGGTCAATCACAGCAAAAGGAATGCGACATGTCCAACAGCACACCCGCGCGAAACTTTGTTCTGGTCCATGGCGCGGGCCATGGCAGCTGGCTGTGGTCGCGCGTCCGCGACCGCCTGACGGCCCAGGGCCACCGCGTCTTTACGCCCACGCTGACGGGTCTGGGCGACCGCTCGCATCTGCTTGGCGCCGATGTGACGCTGGACACCCATATCAAGGACGTCGTGAACCTGTGCCTGTGGGAGGATCTGACCGATGTGATTCTTGTCGGCCATTCCTATGCGGGCTGGGTCATCTCGGGCGCGATCGAACAGCTTGAGGATCGTCTGTCGGCCATCGCCTATGTCGACGCCTTCCTGCCCGATGACGGGCAGAAGGGGATGGATTTCCTGAACGCCCAGCAGCTAGAGGCGTTCGAGGCCGCCCGCGCGCGCGGCGATCTGGCCCGTCCCGGCCCCAGGGCCGAAGCGCTGCGCATCCAGTCGCCCGAGGATGCCGCATGGGTCGACAGCAAGATCACGCCCCAGCCCATCGGCGTGTCGCTGGACCCGGTGGTGCTGACCGGCGCGCGCGAGCGGATCGCCCGCAAGCTGTATGTCCGCACGCCGCTGTTCCCGCAGCCCCGCTTTGACGCCGCCTATGAGCGTTGCAAGGCCGATGACGGCTGGCAGGTCGCGGTGATGGAAAACTGCGGCCACGATCCGATGATCGACGACCCCGACGCGCTGTGCGATCTGCTGCGCGGCCTGCTGTAATGGCGCCGGGCCTGCATATCATCGCCCCCGCCGCCTTTGCCGATGCCTTCCGCGCGCTGGGTGCCGCATGGCCCGATGGCGAGGTGAGCTTCACCTTTGGCCCGGCGGCGGGAGACCGGCCCGACAGCCTTGTGTCGCGGCTGGCCGCCGGGGAGGTGGCCGATCTGGTCGTGCTGCCCCGCGCGCTGTTTCAGGCGCAGCAGCAGGCGGGCCGGATCGCCGGGGATGTGCAGGCAGCATTCGCCGTCTCGCGCACCGCGTTCTGCCTGCCCGAAGGGGCCGCCTTGCCCGACCTGTCGACCGAAAGCGCCCTGCGCGCGGCGCTGCTGGATGCCGGGACCGTCGCCCTCTCGACCGCGGGCAGCGGCGTCTATTTCACCACCACATTGCTGCCCGCGCTGCGGCTGGCGCCGGATCAGGTCGCGACCCTGCAGCGATCCGACCGGCCCGTGGCCGAGGTGGTCGCCGCAGGCGAGGCCAGGATCGGCTTTCAGCAGCGCGCCGAGCTGACCGGGCAGCCCGGCGTGCAGGTGGTCTGCGATCTGCCGCCACTGGCGCAGCACGGCACCGCGCTGATCGCAGGGCGTCCGCAGACCGCCACCGCGCAAGCCATTGCACAGGCCGACGCTTTCCTGCGCTTTGTCGCCTCGGCGGCGGGGGTGGCGGTGCTGGACCGCTTTGGCCTTGACAGCTGAGACGACTGGCCGCACGCGCTGAAAGGCTTGAGCTTTTCGCGCCGGTGCGACAGTGTTGTGACGCAGCGTCGTCACGTCCGGGTGCCGGATGTTTGCGCAGTTGCGACATAATCGAACAGGCGCGCGATGACCCAACAGCTTCCCCCCCTGAACCCGCTGAAAGCCTTCGAGGCGGCGGCGCGGCTCAACAGCCTGACCCTGGCAGCCGAGGAGCTGAATGTCAGTCAGGTGGCGGTCAGCCGTCAGGTCAAGGTGCTGGAGGAATATCTGGGCGTCGCCCTGTTCCGCCGCCTGCATCGCGGCATCGAGGTCACGCGCGAGGGCCAGCGCCTGTACGAGGGGGTCACGCAGGCATTCTCGGACATCAGCGCGGCGGCGCGGCTGGTCTCGCGCCGGGGGCGGCGGGATATTCTGTCGATCCAGTCCTATACGACATTCTCGCAGCGCTGGCTGATCCCGCGGCTGGCCCAGTTCCACGACGCCAACCCGCGCATCGAGGTGCGGCTGTCCTCGTCCACCGCGCCGGTCGATTTCGAGACGCAGAATCTTGATGCCGCGATCCGGTCGGGGCGCGGCGACTGGGACAGCCTGCATTCGGAAAAGCTGGCGCAGATTGATCTGGTGCCGGTCTGCTCGCCCGGTCTGCTGGCATCCGGCAACCTGCGCGCACCTGCCGATCTGGCCAAGGTCCGGCTGCTGCATTCGATGGCCCGGCCAAGTGACTGGGCCGCGTGGATCAGCCATGTCCGCGCGGGCATCGACCCCACGCCCGGCATCCGGTTCGAGAATTCGGCACTGGCCTATGAGGCCGCGCTGCTGGACATCGGCGTGGCGATCGCCATCCGCCCGTTTGTCACACGTCAGATTCAGTCGGGGGCGCTGGTCATGCCCTTCCCGGAAAGCTGCCTGACGACCGAGGGCTATTACATCACCTGGCCCAAGAATGTCGCGCCCTCGGCGCCGCTGGTGAAGTTTCTCGACTGGATCAAGGCGCAGATGGCGACCGAAGCCGCCATCTGACTTTCAGGTTCAGGACAGAACCACCAGCCCGTCGGCGGCGCGTGCGCCCTGCCCCTGCGGCAGCACGAACAGCGGGTTGATCTCGGCCTCTTCCAGCCGCCCGTCCAGCGCACAGGCCATGTCAGAGAACGCCAGCACGGCATCGGTCAGCGCCTCGATATCCGCCGCGGGCCTGCCCCGGAACCCGGTCAGCAAGGCCGCGCATTTCAGGCTGTGGATCATCTGCGTGGCCCCCGCCCGGTCCAGGGGCAGCAGCCGCAGCGCCACGTCCTGATACAGCTCGGTCGTGACACCCCCCGCGCCCAGCAGGATATAGGCGCCCAGCTGCGGATCGCGGTTATAGCCCAGGATCATTTCGACCCCGCCGCTGATCAGCTCCTGCACCAGAAACCCGTCGACCGCCGCGTCGGTGTGGCCCTTGACGCGGGCCAGCATTTCGCGACAGGCCTGCGCCACATCGCCGGGCTGGATGCCCACCGCAACGCCGCCGACTTCGGTCTTGTGCAGGATTTCCGAGGACAGGATCTTGATCACCACCGGCCCGTCAAAGGACGCCGCCGCCTCGCCCGCCGCTTCGGGCGTGGCCGCCGTCACCTCGCGCGTGACCGGCACGCCGAAGCGGGCATAGAGGTCTTTCGCATCCGCCTCGTTCAGCGCGCCCGCTGCCAGATGGGCGCTGTCAAAACCCGCGACCGGGCGGGCATCCGCCGTGACAGCCTCGCGCGGCAGCAGCGCCGACAGGGCCGAGGCGCAGCTTTCGGGCGCGCCGTAAGCGGCGATGCCGTTGCGGTTCAGGTGGCGCACGATATTGGGCGCCTCGGGGCTGACATAGACCATCAGCGGCTTGTCGGTGATCGACATCGCCTCTTGCACCGCGTCCGAGACCAGCTCGGGCTGCGCAATGGACGACGAGCCCGCCACCACGATGATCGCGTCATAAGACGCGCTGTCAGCCAGGATCCTGAGGATCGAGCGGAACAGGTCGGGGCGGATGCCCGCCAGCGTCACGTCGATCGGGTTGCGGTCCAGCACCGCCTCGGGCAGGTCCAGCGCCAGCAGTTTGGCCGCAGTGTCGGCATCGGGGGCGGGCATCTCCAGCCCCGACAGGCCGACATTGTCGGCAACCACGGTGGCCGCACCGCCGGTCGAGGTGACGATGGCTACCCGGTTGCCTTTCAGCCTGCGCCCCGCAGCCAGCGCTGCCGGGATGTCCAGCAGATCGGCAAAGGTCTGCGCGCGGATGATGCCCAGCTGGTGAAACAGCGCGTCATAGACCTCATCCGCACCGGCCAGCGCGCCGGTATGCGACACTGCCGAGCGTGCCCCCGATTCCGACCGGCCGACCTTGTAGACGACGATCTGCTTGCCCGCCGCCCGGACCTTCTCGGCCGCCGCGCGGAAGGCGGTCACGTTGCGGATGGTTTCCAGATACATGGCGATGACGGTCGTGGAGGGGTCATCGGCCAGCGCGTCCAGAAAATCCGCGACCTCCAGATCGCTTTCATTGCCGGTCGCGACCAGCTTGGAAAAGCCGATCCCCCGCCCGATGGCCCGCGACAGAAGCGAACCGAGGATGCCGCCCGACTGCGACAGCAGCGCGATGGGGCCGGTGGTGAAATCCTCCATCTCCATCGCGCCGGATGCGGTCAGCGCGATGCGGTCGGTCAGGTTGACCAGACCGATGGTGTTCGGCCCGAGGATGCGCATATCGCCCGCCGCCTCGCGCAGCGCGTCCTGACGCGCGCGGCCTTCCTCGCCCGCCTCGCCAAAGCCGGATGCCAGAACGACACAGGCCTTGGTGCCCGCCTCGGCCAGTTGCCGCACCGCGTCGATGACGCGGTTCGCGCCGACCAGCACCAGACCCAGATCGGGCGCCTCGGGCAGGTCGCGCGGATCGGCATAGGCCTTGAGCCCCGCCACGGTGTCAGAGCGCGGATTGATCGGATAGATCGTGCCGGTATAGCCATTGGCCTGCAGATAGGCGATCGGGCGCCCGGTCAGCTTGGCCGGATCGTTCGAGGCGCCGACCACGGCCACGCTTTTCGGGTTCAGAATGGCGTCGATTGCGGACATGTCGGACCTCATTTGCCGGTCTTTGCAAGGAATTCCTCGACCGAGGCGCGATGCTCGGCCGTGGTATAGCAGATCGCCTGTGCCTCGCGGCCAAGTGCAAAGACCTGCTCGTCGGTGGACTCAAAAGTCTTGTCCAGGATCGCCTTGGTCAGCGCGATGGCGGCGGGCGAGCCGATGGTCAGTTCCTCGGCCCAGGCCTGCGCCTGTTCCAGCAGATCCTCGCGCGAGGCGATGCGGTCGATCATGCCGATGGCCAGCGCCTCGTCGGGTTCGACCACGCGGGCGGTCAGGATCAGTTCCTTGGCCTTGGACAGCCCGACGCGGCGGGGCAGGAAATACATGCCGCCGCCGTCCGAGACCAACCCGCGCTTGACGAAGCTCATCGACATCTTGGCGCCCTCGGCCGCGATGATGAAATCGCAGGCCAGCGCCATGTCCAGACCCAGCCCGAAGGCCGCGCCGTTCACCGCCGCGATCACCGGCTTGGAGATGCCGTGGATCGCCGCGACGCCCTTGTGCGTGCTCTGCTGACGCTTCCAGCCGTTAAAGGCCACCTCGCCCGCCGGCGCATCCAGCCGCGCCCGCATCCCACCGATGTCACCGCCCGAGCAGAACCCCTTGCCGGCGCCGGTCAGGATGATGCCGCGCACGGTCTTGTCGGCGCCCGCATCCTCGAAAGCGGCGATCAGTTCGGCGCGCATCTGGTCGTTGATGGCGTTGCGCAGATCGGGCCGGTTCAGCGTGATGGTGGCGATGCCGTTCTTGTGGGTGACGGCCACGAATTCGGCCTGCCGCGTGATGGCGTTCATGTTGGGCTCCTCAGGGTCTTGTGATGGCGGCCTCCGGGCGTCCTCCCCCGCGCGCCTGCCTTGGGTCTAGGAATGCAAAAGCGGGGGATTTGTCGCAACCGACCATAGCGCGGGGCTTGGCCAACGAAATGTCAGGCTTGGGTCAGGGCCAGCGCGCCGGGCAGGTCAGGGCCGGTCAGAATGGCCGCGCGCAGGGCCTTTGCATCCGGGCGCGCCAGCACGGTCGCGGCCAGTTCGTCGAATTTCGCGGCGCGTTCGGTCGCCGTCAGCGGGTCTTCGGGATCGCCCTTGCGGGTCTTTTGCAGATGGTCCAGCACGCGGCCATCGCGCAGGGTCACGCGCAGCCGCGCCATCCGCTGGCGGGGATAAAGCGCGGCCAGATCGTCGTCCTTTGCCACCGAGATAAGCGGCAGCAGCGCCCGGATGCGCGGATCGGCCAGCGCCTCGGGCGTGAAGGCCGCCAGCCGCACGGCGCCAAGGATCAGGTCGGCGGCCAGACAATACTGCAGGCTGAACCGCGCCTGTTGCGCCGATTGCGGATCGGGGGTGTCGCACATGGATTTGGTGGCAGCGTAGCCATGCACCTCGATGGCCGCGATGTCATCCGCACCAAAGCCCGCCTGCGACCGCATCAGCCGCAGCCCGTCGATGGCCGGGAAGATATGGCCGCAACAGCCGTGGTTCTTGACCGTCATGCGGGTGATGGGGGTCCAGTCGCCCAACCCCTCCAACGCCGCATCCCAGTTGCCCGCGCTGTCGCTGGTGGCGGCGGCAAAGCCCATCGGCCCGTCCAGCGCATTGGCGGCGGCAGTCGCGCCCCCGGCGGCGGCGAAGGCTGCCAGCAGCCCGGCCTCGGCGGCGTGGCCGGGATGGATCGCCTTGGCCATCCCCTCGCCCTGCAGGTTCTGCTGATGCCCGCCCGCAAAGCTGGAGGCCAGCGCCACGGCATGGCCCATCTGCGCCGCATCGCAGCCCAGCAGCAGTGCGCCCGCCGCCGCCGCCCCCATCGTGCCGATGGTCGAGGTGGTGTGCCAGTATCGGTAATGGCTGGGCTGGACGGCCAGCGACAAGCGACAGCCCATCTCGTATCCCGCGATGATCGCGCGGTGCAGATCCTGCAACGAGGCGCCCCGGTGCTGCGCCAGCGCCAAAGCCGCCGCGATGGTCGGGCTGCCGGGGTGATAGCCGCCGTCGCGGAAGATGTCGTCGAATTCCACGATATGGCTGGCGGTGCCGTTGATCAGCGCCGCCAGACGCGGGCCCATGCGCCGCCCATCGACATAACAGACCGCCCCGCCCGGCCCGGCCTCATGCGCCAGCGCGCGGGCCAGGATCGTGGCGGGCGGCTCGATGCAGCCCGGCAGGGTGGTGGCGAACCAGTCCAGCAGGGCGGCGCGCGCGGCCCCGTCCAGATCAGACGTCAGAGGGCGGTCGCGCCAGCCTGCGACATGGGTGGCCAGACGGAGCAGCGGAGCATCATGGGTCATCGGTCTTGGTCTTTGCATCTGCGTCGCCTGACGCGGCCTTTTGCCGTTCGGCGATCTCTCGGCGCATTTCGCGGCGCACTTCGGCGGCGCGCCAGCGGCGGCGCGCCAGATCATTCTCGGGCTCCAGCGGCGGAACGGGCACGGGCTGACCGCGCTCATCCACGGCGACCATGGTGAAATAGCAGGAATTGGTGTGGCGGCGGGTGGCGCGGCGGATATTCTCGGCCTCGACGCGGATGCCGACCTCCATCGAGGTGCGGCCGGTGTGGTTCACGCGGGCGCTGAAGGTGACCAGCTCGCCCACATGGATGGGTTCCTTGAAGGTCACCTGATCGACCGACAGGGTCACGGCATATTCGCCCGAATACCGGCAGGCGCAGGAAAACGCCACGCGGTCCAGCAGGTTCAGCAGCGCGCCGCCATGCACCTTGCCGCTGAAATTCGCCATGTCCGGTGTCATCAGGACCGTCATTTCCAGACCGCTGCGTATCGCCATTCCCTGTCCTTTTGTCAGTTGATCGCACCTGCGGCACGCATGCGCGAAATCTCGTCCTCTCCATAGCCCAGTTCGCGCAGAATCGCATCGGTCTGTGCGCCCACCGGCTGCGGCAGCCGGGTGACCGAGGGGTGGCTGTCCGACATGTCAAAGCCTGCCACGGGAACCTGCAACCCGTCCAGCGGATCGCCCGGTGCCGCGATGCGCTGGATCACCCGGCGCTGCGCGATCTGCGGGTCGGCCAGCGCCTCTTCCATGCGGCGGATGCGGGCGGCGGGGATGCGGCGCTGGCGGAAAAACGCCTCCCAGTAGTCGGCGGGCATGGTGGCGATGATTTCCGACAGGGCGGCGGTTTCCTCGGCATGGGCATCAAGGCGCTGGTTGTTGTCGGTCTTGATCATGTCCTCGCGCCCCAGCGCGGCCCAGAGCCTGCGCTGCTGGCGCAGGTTCGAGGCGGCGATCATGATGTCGGCGTCCTGCGCGTGATACATGCCGATGGTGGCAAAGGGGAAGGTGTTGGCCTTCTGTCTGGGATGGCTGCCGTTCCATGTGAACGCGGTCACATGCGACGAGGCCAGGATCAGCGCCACATCCAGCATCGAGACATCGACGAACTGCCCCCGCCCGCCATTCTGCTGGCGCTGATACAGCGCCGCCGTGATGGCAAATGCGGCGGTGGTGCCGGTCGCGTAGTCGACCACCGGCGCGCCCGATTTCAGCGGCTTGCCGTCGCCAAAGCCGGTCATTGCCATCATGCCGGAATAGGCCTGCAGGATATTGTCATAGCCCGTCACCTCGCGTTTCGGCCCGTCCGAACCAAAGGCCGAGATCGAGCAATAGATCAGCCCCGGATTGATCGCCGACAGTTCCGCATAGCCCAGCCCCAGCGCATCAAAGGCGCCGGGGCGATAGTTCTCGACAAAGACATCCGCCGTGGCGACCAGTTTCAGCATCGCGGCGCGCCCCTCGGGCGATTTCAGGTCCAGCGCCAGCGCCTGCTTGCCCGCCGCCTGCGACATGAAGGCTGTGCCCATGCCCCGGTCGTTCAGGGCGCGGTCAGACCCCTGCCCGCGCGCCTGATCGGGGTCGCGGGGGTGTTCGACCTTGATGACCTCGGCGCCCAGAACGGCCATCTGATAGCTGGCGAAAGGTCCGGCAAGAACATGCGTCGTGTCGATCACGCGCAATCCGGTGAATGCTTGGGTCATGGGGTCCTCATCTGGTCGTGGCCGGGCCTGCTCCGCGGCAAGCAGGGGCAGGCCCGGAGGGGCGGCATATCAGTTCAGCAGGTTCTGTTCGCGCAGGTTTTCCTCGGCCACCGTCATCAGCTGCTGGACAAAGGCCGAGTATTCCGCAGGCCCCATATCCGGGGTCTCGACACCCGATTTGGCCGCATATTCCCGGTAGCTTTCCGCCGCCATCGCCAGTTGGAAGGCATCGGCGATCTGCTCCTGCAGGGCCGGGTCCATGCCCGCCGGACCGAACAACCCGCGCACCTGCACCCAGTCGGTGTTCACGGGAAAGCCCGCCTCGTTCACGGTCGGCACCTCGGCCAGGCTCTCCAGCCGGTCGGGGCCAAGCACCGCCAGCGGCGTCAGCCGGTCGGATTCAAAGAAGGGCAGCGTCGGGCCAAGGTTCGACACGCCGACATCGACATGCCCGCCCAGAAGCGCCGTCAGAATGTCGGGCGTCGCCTCGAAGGCCACCCAGTTCAGCTTGATGCCCGCAGATTTCTCGAACATCGAGATGCCGATGTGCTGCATGGAACCCACCGGGCCAAAGCCGCCCATGTTCACCACACCGTCGCCGCGTTCCTTGGCCAAAGCCACCAGATCCTCGACGGACTGGATGTCGCTGTCGGCCGACGAGAACATCAGGATCGGGTCGATCTGCGCGGCGGCGATCCACGAGAAATCATCGGTCTCGAAGACGCCTTTCAGGTTGGTCAGCATGCCCGTGAAATGGCTGACCGTGTTGATGCCAAGCGTCAGCCCGTCGGGATCGGCGCGGCGGATCTGGTTCATCTGGTTGGCACCGCCGCCGCCGGGCAGGTTCTCGACCACCAGCGGCTGGCCGATGGCCGGTTCCAGCGTCGCGGCCAGCGTGCGGATAAAGATGTCGGCGGTGCCGCCGGGCTTGGTGTGCATCAGGATGCGGACCGGCCCGTCGGGCTGCCAGGTTTCCTGCGCCATGGCGGGGCCGCCAAAGCCCACACAGGCGGCCAGCGAGACGGCGAAAAGACGGCGAGACATTGTGAATGACATTGAGATTCCCTCCCTGAAAATCCTGCCGGCTCCTCCGCCGGTCTGGGGGGATCATGGGCTGCAGCGGCGCCTGCGTGAACTGAGATTTGGTCAGGCGAAGGCGCAGCGATGGTTTGCCAGACCCGCGCGCCGGACGCAAAAGGGCCGGGCGTGAGGCCCGGCCCTTTCGCTATTTTCGCGCTGGTTCAGACGCGGCGGGCGCGGCGTTTGGCGCGGATGTCATTGACCAGCGGCACCACGAAGGCCAGCACCGCCACGATCAGCAGGATCAGCGTCAGCGGATGGGTATAGAAGATGTCATAGCTGCCCCGCGAGATGACCATCGCCCGGCGGAAGTTCGTCTCCATCATGTCGCCCAGAACCAGTGCCAGAATGATCGGCGCCAGCGGGATCCTGGCCTTGCGCAGCACATAGCCGATGACGCCGAAGGCCGTCATGATGAACACCGGAAAGATCGAGTTCGACGAGGCATAGGCCCCGATCAGACAGATCGTCGCCACGATGGCGGCAATCGCCGGGCGGGGAATATTGGCCACCTGCGCCCACAGCCGCGCCCCCGCCAGACCGATCACGATCATCACCGGCACGCCGATGAACAGCGAGGCAAAGATCGAATAGGGGATTTCCGGGTTGCGGGTGAACAGCAGCGGCCCCGGCTGGATGCCCTGGATCATCAGCGCGCCGATCAGCACGGCGGTCGTGGCCGATCCGGGAATGCCAAGCGCCAGCAGCGGCGCCAGCGCGCCCGACACGGCGGCATTGTTGGCGGTTTCCGAGGCGACCAGCCCCTCATAGCTGCCCTTGCCGAATTTCTCGGGCTCTTTCGAGGTCTTCTTGGCGACGATATAGGACATGAAGGACGCGATCGAGGCGCCCGCACCGGGGATCACCCCGATCACATAGCCCAGCAGCGAGCTGCGGATCAGATGGCCACGCAGCTTGTAATAGGCGCTGAACGGCACGGCCAGAATACCCGTGATCTTCTGGCTTTTGATCTTCTGGGCAGGGCCTTCCTCCAGCATGAACAGCACTTCGGACAGGGCGTAAAGACCCAGCAGCACCGGCACCAGCGGGAAGCCCTCGAAGAATTCGGGGCTGTAGGCAAAGCGCGGGATGCCGGTCTGCGTGTCCAGCCCCACGGTGGCCAGCGCCAGCCCCAGACCCATCGCGATGGCGCCTTTCAGGACCGAGCCCTCGGACAGGCCGGACACGAGGCTGAGCCCCACCACGGCCAGCGCGAAATACTCGCCCGGGCCGAAATTCAGCGCCAGTTCCGACAGCGGGATTGCCGTCACGACCAGCAGCACCGACGAGACCAGAATGCCGATCCCCGATCCGATGATCGACAGGTTCAACGCGATGCCCGCCTTGCCCTGACGCGTCAGCGGATAGCCGTCCCACGCGGTGGCCACCGCCGCCGCCGTACCGGGCGTGTTGATCAGCACGGCGGTGATCGCGCCCCCGTATTCGGCAGCGGCATACAGCGCCACCAGCATGACGATGGCCACGACCGGGTCCATGCCATAGGTGAACGGGATCAGCAGGGCCACGCCCAGACTTGGCCCAAGACCGGGGATCGCCCCGATCAGGTACCCCGCCAGGGCGCCGACCAGCAGGCCCAGCCAGACATAGGGATCGCCAAAGGCCGCAAAGCCCAGTGCAAGATTCTCGAACATGGGAAATACCTCAGGGAAGCCGGATGCCAAGGGCATAGGTGAAGATGGAATAGATCGCGACGGTCAGCACCACCGGCGTCAGCACCAGATGCGCCGGGCGCCGTTCGCCGCAGGCCAGCATAATCAGCACTGCCGAGCCGAAGATGACCGGAATGGCGCCAAGCAGTTCGAAGACCGCCGCCTGAAGGACCAGCAGGCCCATCCCGGCCAGCACCCAAAGCGGGCGTCCGATGACGGCCAGCCGCTGCTCGCGGCGCTTCAGCCAGATCAGGACCGCCTGCGCCAGCATGACCACCAGCGCGATGGCCGTGGCCCCGCCCGCGATCATCGGAAAGCGCCCCGCGCCCACATCCGACGGGTTCATCGAGGCGGGCAGCGCGGAGGCGTCGCGCAGATAGATCCCCACGATGACCAGCAGGATCACACCCACCACGATCTCGATGCGGAACAGGGGCAGTGTCTTTTTGCCGAAGTCGTCGTGATCCTCGGGCCTTGGGTTCTCGGCGGTGTTCATCGCAGCTCTCCTCCTTTGCGTGGCGGGACGAACCCGTGCCACCTCCCTGATGTGGTCTGGCCCTTTTTTCCGGCCGTCTTTCCGGGCCCATTTCCAAGCGGGCCACGCAAAAGGGCCGGACCAGCGGACAGGATCAGGCCATGACGCAGGAATGCGACGTGCATGGAAACCCTCCCCTTTTTGGCGCTGTGTCAGCGGCCCCTCTCTCCTGCCTCTGTTATCGGCGCGACGGGGGCTCGTTTGAACTGACTTTATATTGGGTCAGGCGCAGGCAAGCCTTGGCCTGCCTGCGCGGGTGTCGGCTGGCGGCTCAGTCCGCGATGCCGACCGATGCCAGACCCTGACGCGCCAGTTCCATCATCGCCTCGACCCGTTCGGCATATTCGGCAGGGCCATAGGCCAGCCCCTCGATGGCGGTTTCGTCCTGATAGCGCTGGAATTCCTCGGACTGCATCGCCTCGATCAGACCATCGGCCAGAATCTGGCGGATCTCGTCGGGGATGCCTGCGGGGCCATAGATGCCGCGGATCTGCTGCCAGTCGGGATTGGCGTCATAGCCCTGCTCGCCAAAGGTCGGCACATCGGGAAACGCGCTGGAGCGGTCTTCGGACAGCACGCCCAGAATGCGGACGCGGCCTGCGCGTGCGAAATCCAGCACCGGGCCGGGATTGGCGACGGCCATCTGCACATGCCCGCCCAGCAGCCCGGTGATCGCCTCGGTCGAGCTGTCATAGCCGACCCAGTTCACCTCGATCCCGGCGGAATCGGTGACCAGCCGCGTGGCGATATTGGCGATCGAGCCGGTCGCGCCATAGCCGCCCATGGTGACGGCGCGGCCCTCGGCCATGGTGGCCTCGACCAGGTCGCCAAAGGTCTGATGCGGGCTGTCGGCGTTGACGAACAGCACATGGGCGTCCTGCTGCACCTGCGCGATCCAGCTGAAATCCTCGGGCGCAAAGACGCCGTTGAGGTTGGTCAGCATGGCGGTGAAATGGCTCAGCGTGTTGACGCCGATGGTATAGCCGTCGGGTGCTGCGGACTTTACGGCGGCCATCTGCGCGGCCCCGCCGCCACCGGCGCGGTTCACGATGACCACCGGCTGGCCAAACACCTCTTCGGCCGAGCGTGCCAGCGTGCGGGCAAAGATGTCGGATGCCCCGCCCGGCGCGTTCTGGACAACGAATTCGATGGGCCTTGTCGGAAAATCCTGCGCCAGCGCCGGACCCGTCAGGCTCAGGACTGCGCCGAATCCGGCGGCGATGATATGTCTCATGGTTCCTCCCGTTCATCTTCGTGCAACCCCGGGGGGCCGCGTGTCCGCCACAATGTGCGATCGGGGCGCCCCTGTGATCTGACGATAACTTGGCCATGCCCGAACCCAGCGCATGCCTGGCGCCCCAAAGCCCCCGGCGGTAGCCCGCCAGAGCAAAGCTGTGCGGCAGGGCAACAAATGGTCAGTCTGAAACCGTGCGGCGCTGCGCTATCCCGCCCTCCAGAGCATTCCAGTGAGGAGGACCTGCCATGACCGACGTGTTCATCTGCGACTATATCCGCACCCCCATCGGCCGTTTCGGCGGCGCGCTGGCCATGGTCCGCCCCGACGATCTGGGCGCCATCCCCCTGCGCGCGCTGATGGACCGC
>NZ_JBKBVD010000046.1:0-30444 GCF_046289755.1 Paracoccus sp. (in: a-proteobacteria)
TCGCGCCAGTGCCGCGCGGTGTCGTCCTGCGCCATCCAGTAGTCACCCTGTTTCGCCCGATAGGGCGCGACGCTGAACAGATCGTGCCGCGACAGGATCTGCGTGCAGTCCGAATGCCGCGCGGCCAGCGTCACCTCGGGCAGGACCAGAACCGGGCGACAGGCGCGCAGCTCGGCGTAAAGGCCGGGCGGATCGTCCCGCATCAACCCGCGCACAAGCGGCCAGCGCAGGCTTTCGGGGGCGGCGTCGATCTGGTCAAGATGGCTCATGGCGGTCACTGCGTCTTGAGATATTCGATGATGGCAAGGCGCTGGTCGGGGTCCAGACCACCGGCGGGAAAGGCATGGCCGCCATTGCCGTTTCCGGGCAACCGCGTGTCAAAGCGGAACCGGCCCGGCGCATCGCCGCTTTCATAGCCCAGCCTGCGCAGGTCCAGCGCCCGCCCGCCGGTCCAGAACACCGCGCGGCGCTCCTCGGCGGGGGACAGCAGTTCATAGATCGTGGGCACGGACCCGTTGTGCAGATAGGGCCCGGTGGCCCAGACCCCGGCCAGCGGACCGGCCTTCAGATCGGTCAGGCGGGGCGCCCGGTAGGGAACCGGTTGCCCGTCCGGCCCGCGCCGGAAGCGATGGCCGTTCAGGGCGACGATCTCGGCCTGCGTCAGACCCGCCTCGCCCATCTTGCGCCGGACCGAGGCCTCGACGGCGCTTGCGAAAAAGCGCGGGGCAGGCACGATCGCCGCGCCCTCGAAGATCGGGGCCGTGGTCGCGTTTGTCGCGACGGCGCGGCCAAGCAGGTTCTGCATATAGGCGGGATCGGTCCCGACGGCGCGGTAATCGACACGGCCGATCCGGATAAAGGACTGCCCAAAGGCATTCTCGGCAGGGTCGGTGCGGGCATAGGGCGCCATATTGTGACAGCCTGCGCAAGTCTTGCCAAACAATGCCTCGCCCTCGGTCGCGCGCGCCTGATCAATCGGCCCCATGCGCGCCTCGTCCCAATTCGGCGGTTCAAGGATCTTCAGCCAGTCTTCCAGCTCGGCCAGTTCGCGCAGCAGGATCGTCGATGCGAATGCGTCGCCGCCGGCATCGGGGGCAATGTCGGTGCGCCCGAACACGCCCAGCACCTGCCCGCTGTTGCGGGCAATCGGGCTGGCCGCGATCGGGTTCCACTGCACGAATTCCAGATGCGGGGTCAGCCACAGCGCCGGATAGCTGGTCGGGGCGGCCACCGGATAGAGGTTGTCGGGCAGCTGCTGATCGCGCACCGCCAGCGAATTGACGATCTGCGTCAGCGCATCCACCCGGCCAAAGCCCGAGGCCAGCGCGGGCTTGCGCAGCACCGCGTCTGCGGTCAGCCGCATGTCGAATGCGGTCAGGTCGGCCCGCAGGCCGTCCAGCGTATCGTCCCCGGTCACGCCAAGCGTGTCGGCAAAGCGCGCAAACCGCGCAGGCTCCAGCCGCGTGCGCGAAACCGTGCGGGCCAGCGCCTGATAGAAGCTGTCGAAATCCAGCCGCGCGGGCGCGCCGTCGATCCGCAGGATTTCGCCGTTCACGTCGATATTTGCCGTGTGACAGGCCGCGCAGGTCAGCCCGATCTGGTTCCTGGCCGCCTCGACCGCGAATCCGACCGGATAGCCTTGCGGGTTCAGATCGGACGGGGCGCCGGGCGGGATGAAACCGAACTGCTCAAGATAGGCCGGATCACCGAACCGGCCCGCACCATCGGGCTGTTCCAGCGCGGCAAACCAGTCCGCCCGCATCATATGCGAGCCTTGCGGCGTGAAATAAAAGCTGTCGCGCAGATCCGGCGACCAGCCCTGCGAAAGATGCGTGACGGGTTCGGTGACGGGTTCTGCGGCAACAGGCGTGGCCGCCAGCGGCCAGATCGCCACCGCCGCACAGGCAGCCCGGACAGACCGGATCATCACGTCCCCCCTCTGAACGTCACAGGACAACACGGCGTGAGCGGCATCTGAAGGGGTGGCCGGATCGGCAGAGCTGCGCCAGCCGCAACCCTGTTCGGGCAAGCGTGATCGGAAACCCGGATTGTCATGCCGTTTCAATCAGCTTGGCCTGATCCTGGGCGCCGGTCAAGTGCCTTGACGCCGCCACAAGGCTGATCAGGATGCTCGCCCTCTGCGGCGTGGGCAACCGGCCCGGTCAGTCCGAAGGGGCGCCTGTCGCGCCCTGAGCCGCCCGCGATTGCGGAAGGACGCTTGCCGCCATCGCCGCCGCAGCGGTGCGCGACGACACGCCCAGCACGCGCAGCAGGGCCGAGACATGCACCCGCACGGTCGAAGGCGAGATCTCCAGCCTGCGCGCGATTTCCTTGTTCGTGCTGCCCTGAACGATCAGCGCCAGAACCTCGTATTGCCGCGATGTCAGCTGGCCCGCCTGCGCGGCCGTTCCGGTCCCCATGTCGGTTCCCATGCCGGCCGCAGTCAGGCCAGTGTCAGGGGCAGGACTGTCCGTCGCCAGCGCATGGTGCAGCGCGGCGGGGGCCATGACGATGACATCGGCCTCCGTGTCCAGATCGCGGATGATCCTGTTGATGCTGTCACTGACGGTCGGGCCGGTATCCGCGATGATGATCCGCAGCCGCGATGGCCAGTCGGGCACATCCTTCATGCGACTCTCCTCATGGTCGTTGCCGCTGCTGGCACATGCCCTCTAACGCGACATCTGACCCGCGGGTTTGTCGGCCCATCACGACGCAGCCAAGGCGCAGCCAAGGCCCCGACCCGTGCTGGCGCCCGCCGAGGTGGCGATACCGGGGCTTGAGGTCACCGAGCCGGTGTTCCGCGTCAAGGTCGCGCTGGCCCGCGACAGCGTCACCGCCTATGGCCAGCAGATGCCGGTGCAGCCGGGGATGCTGCTGTCGGCCAATATCGTGATCGACCGGCGGTCCTTGCCGGAATGGCTGCTGGACCCGCTCTATGCCGTGGGGCGGATGGGATGAGCATCGCCGGGCTGAACTTTCGCGGCCGCCCCCGCCTGCCCGAGATCCGCGCCGCCGAGGCCGCCGAATGCGGGCTGGCCTGCATGGCGATGGTCGGGCGCTATCATGGCCATGACATCGACCTGAACGGGCTGCGCCAGCGCTTTTCGCTGTCACTGACCGGGGCGACGCTGCGCAACCTGATGCAGCTGGCCGAAGGGCTGTCGCCGCGCCCGCTGCGGGTCGGGCTGGGGCTGGGGTTCGCCTTCTTTCCCGCCACCCGCCGCGCGACCGAGGAAAACACCGTCGCCATCGCCTCGGAACACACCCACCTGATCGAGACGGTGCGGGCCATGCCCACGATCAGGCTGATGGCGTTTCTGTCCTTTCGCCAGACCTTCAGCGACCGCGCCCTGTCGCTGGTGGGCGAGATCCTGCTGGACGGCCGCCCGGCCTCGCCCGATCTGTGGCGCGCATGGCGCGGGCGCATCGGCGTGGTGGCGCAGGATGATCAGCTGCTGTCGGGTTCGATCGCGGACAACATCGCCTTCTTCGATCCCGACATGGAGATGGAGCGCGTCGTGGCCGCCGCCGCCGCGCAGGTGCACGAGGACGTCGGGCGCATGCCGATGCAATCCCTGTCGCTGGCCGCCCGACATGGGCTCGGCCCTGTCGGGCGCCCCCCGGGGGGGGGGGCGCCGGGGGGGGGCCCCCCGCGACAGCGGGTGCTGCTGGCGCGCGCGCTGTATCGCCGCCCGCAACTGCTGCTGCTGGACGAGGGCACGGCCAATCCGGACCAGCAGACCGAGGCGGCGGTTGCCGACCTGATCGCCTCGCTGCCGGTCACCCGCATCGTGATCGCCCACCGGCCCGCCCTGATCGAACGCGCGACCCGGCAGCTGCGCTGCGGCGGCGGCAAGGTTCGGGAATTGCCGGTCTCTGCCCCACCCGTCCGCACCCCGCAACCAGCCGACCCGGCGCGATAAGCCGCGCCTCTCAGTCGGCGGCGCGCCACATGCGGAACCGGCCCTGCCCGGTCACCTCGCGGATCAGGCCCTGCCGTTCCATCCATGTCAGGTTTCGCTGCACCGCAGCACGGCTGGAGCCGGTCAGCGCCTCGGCCATGGGGGCCGAAACGAAGGGCCATTCGGTCAGCACCGCGCGCAGGGCGGGCGGGGTGCGGCCCGACAGCGGCGCCATCGCCGCACGGGCGCGCACCTCCCAGGCCTCAATGGCGTCCAGTTGCCGCATCGCGGTCAGGATCGCGCGCGCCATCCCGTCCAGCCACGGCGCCAGCCGCTCGGCGGGCGGCCCGCCCGCGCGCAGCCCCCCTGCCCCGCCGGTGACCAGCGGCGCAAAGACCGCGCCCTGCCCCTCGCTGGCGGCGATCCGGGCGGCGGTCACGGCGGCCTCGATCCGGTCGCCCTGCGGCCCCAGCCCCGCCAGCGCCCAGAGGTGATAGCCCATGCAGGCCCGCGTGATCGGATGCAGCGCATGCGCGGCGCCCATCAGGCCCAGCCAGCTGTCGGCCCGGTCGGAAAAGCGGTCGGCCTCGTCATCGGGATATTCGGGATCGTGCCGCCCCAGAAAATCCGCCAGCCCGGTTTCCGGCGACGGCCCCGCGGTCAGGCGCCGCACCGCCCAGGCCGCGCGCGCAAGGGCAGCCGTGTCCTCCTGCACCCCCGCCAGCCGCAAAGCCGTCCACAAGGCCAGCCGGTCGGGCGTGATCCGGTCGCCAAAGACCCAGCTGAGGTCAGCCGCCTCGATCAGCGCCAGCCGGTGCCGCCAGCCTTCGGGGCCGCGCCGCAACCGGTCATCCAGCGCCCCCAGCCGGCCCGCGACCCGCGCCAGACGCGCGGCCTCACCGGCCTCGGCCTGCTGCCAGCCGGCGATCAGCGCGGTCTCGTCAGGATGCGTGCGTGGTGCCGCACCGGGGCCGGGACTGGGGCCGGGCGGCAGATCGTCCGGCTCCTCGGCGGGCGGGCCCGGCAGGAACCACAGGTCCTCGGACGCGGCCTCTGCGGGCTCGTCCAGGGCCGGAACTTTGTCACGCGAGGACGGCGGCTTGTAAATCATCCGCTCACAATATCACGATTTCGCGCAGCACCAAAGCCCTTTGACCCGCCGGGGCCGCGCCTCAGCCCAGCAGCCGTTCCGCCGTCGCCTCGGAGGTGATCAACCCGTTCACCAGCCGCCCGCGCAGGGCGGCGCGGATCGCTGTCAGCTTGCCCTGCCCCGAGGCCATGGCGATGACCGGACGGTCCGCCGCGACCGGCAGCGGCGCCGAGGCGACGCGGGCGTTGAACGCACAATCAAGGATCTGCCCCTGCGCGTCATAGACCCAGCTGGTGATCTCTCCCGCGGCGCCCAGCCGGGTCAGCTCGGCCATCTCGGCGGCGCTGAGAAACCCGTCCACATGCAGCGGCGCATGCGCATCCATCTGCCCCACGCCCACCAGCGACAGATCGGCCCCGGCACACAGCCGCATGGTGTTCTGCGCCGCAGGCTGGGCCTGCATCGCGGCCAGCGCCTGCGGATCGGGCGCCATGACCGGCAGCGGATAGGGGTAATGCGGCGCGCCGATGCGCTCGGCCAGACGGATCGTCGCGTTATAGGGCGTGGCCGAGCCGTCCTCCATCATATTGCCCAGACGCGAGACGACGATGTGCTGCGGGCAGGCCATGCGCGGCACCTGTTCGACCATGGCGCGCAGATTGCGCCCGGTGCCCAGACTGACGATCCGCTGCTCGGGCGATTTCAGCACCCGTTCCAGAGCCGCGGCGGCGGCGATGGCCAGCCCGGCCAGCAGGTCCGGCGCCTCGGGGTCCGAGGGCACGACCTCGGCCATGTGCAGCCCATAGCGGTCGCTCAGCTGCGCCGCCAGATCCATGCAACGCCCGATCGGATGGTCCAGACGCACCTTGATCAGACGCTCGGCCACCGCCATGGCCACCAGCCGCTGCGCGCTCTGGCGGCTGACGCCCAGCTTGCGCGCGATCTCGTCCTGCGTGTTGCCCGCCACATAATACAGCCACCCGGCCCGCGCGGCATCGTCCAGCCGCGTGGCCTCGGGCGTGAACCGGACGGGGGGCTGGCTCATGCCACCGCCTCCAGCAGCGCGGCAAAGCGGGACCAGTCGTCAAAGCTGGTCACCCCCGCCGGGGCGGGCTGCCCGCGCAGATGCGCGCCCCCCGCGTAATGCAGCACCGCCATGCCTGCGGCCCGCGCCGCCTCCAGCCCCGGCGCGCTGTCCTCGATCACCAGCGCGCGGGCGGGCGAGGTGTTCATCTGCGCGGCCGCATACAGGAACAGATCCGGCGCAGGCTTGCCGCGCGCCACCTGCGAGGCGGTGAACACATGCGCCCCAAACCGCCCGTCCAGCCCCAGCAGCGCCAGCGTCCGCGCCACCCGCGGCGGGCTGGACGAGGTCGCCACGCAGATCCGCCGCGCCCCCAGCCCTGCCAGCATCTCCGAAAACCCCGGTGTCTCGCGCAGGCCGGTCCCGAACCGATCCAGCAGCCGGGCACGATAGCTGGCCTCGAAATCGGATGGCAGATCGCGGGCGAAACGATCCCGGATCGCGGCCGCCACCGTCGGAAAGCTGCGGCCCAGAAAATCGCGGCGCACGTCATCTGCGGTGATCGCGATGTCCAGCGCGGCCAGCTGCGCAATCAGCACCTCGGCCGACAGGATCTCACTGTCGGCAATCACGCCGTCGCAATCAAAGATGATCAGGTCCATCGCTGTCCCATACGCCCCTGCCCGTCGCCCTGTCCAGAGCCTCAGGGCGCCTCGATCCGGACCGACACGACCGAGGGGTCGGCCCGCCGCGCGGCAATCTGCAACCGCGCCATCAGATGCGTGCGCACATATGTTGCGTGAAACCGCGACGGCGCCGCCAGATGCAGCGCACCCCCCTGCCCGTCCGCCTGTTCGATCTGAACCAGCGGCGCGAACCAGGCATCGAAAACGACCGGGTCCTCGGCCTGAAGCGCCGCACAGACCACCCCCCACAGCCCGGCCTGTGCGGCTGCGGCGCCCTGCTTGCGGAACGGCACGACATTCGGGGCGGGTGCGGATTCGGACCGCCCGGTCATCCGCGCGACGTAATCCTCGCCGATATTGGGCCATGCGGGGCGTGTGTCCAGCGCGATCCGGTCCAGATCCAGCCCCAGAACCGAGACGCGGCCCCGCGCGCCCTGCCGCTTGACCGTCACCCAGCCAAGCGCCCGCAGCTGCGCCATGTCGCGCTTGACCGTCCGCTCGTCGACGCACCACAGCCGCGCAATCTCGCGCTGGCCCATGGTCAGTTCGTCGCGCTGCCAGTTGTAGCGGGTCGTGATCAGCGCCATCAGCCGCAGGACAAGCCGCTGCGGCCCCGGCCCGCTGGCCAGAGCATGCGCCATCAGCGCCGACAGGATGTCGTATTTCTTCGCCGCGGCTTCACGCCCGACGGGTCTGATCACCTGCATCACTGCTCCTGCCGGGTTGTCCCGGTCCTTGCCTTTGGTCCTGAACGAACCTTGCCTCTGCTGGCCGCTTTGGATCTTCCGCCCAACGCCTTTCACCAACCTTGTCGCATTAGCGTCCTGAATTGCGATTCTGTCAAGCAACTTGCGCCGTTGCGCGATGCAACGTTCGCAAACTCAAAGAAGAATCCGGTATCATTGGTATAGGGGGACGCCTTGAATGTCCCCTGTTCGGGCGCAGATGTCCCCCAATCCGCCCAGATTGCCCCGGTTCCGTCCCCCATTCCGGGGATTAGCGCGCCGGACGGGGCCTGCGGCACCCAGGGCGCGCAACGCACGCAGGACAGCCGATTCGCGCAACAGGCGCTGGATTGCTGTATTCTGTGCTTTCATTGAACAACGGTTTTGCCAAATGCGCAAATCAAGCGTAAAACAGCAAGCAGCAGGAATCTGCGTCCTTGAAAACAGGCACACCATGTATACGCATCAAGACCTCGCCCGGCTGCAGAGCCAGTCCCTCAAAATGCAGGGCTGGATCCGCCGCCAGACCTTCAGCCCCGCCAATGAAAAGACCCTGCGCCGCTTCTCCAGCTGGGAGGTGGCCGAGCTGATCTTTCGCATCAACCAGTCGACCTTTCGCGGCAAGCTGGCCGCCGACCCGAACCTTCCCCTTGGGGAAGTCGAGGAGGACGGCCGCCAGCGCTGGTTCAGCCTCGATGAGGTGAACGAGCTGCGCCGCCGCATTCGTATCAACAAGAAATCCCTGATGCCGCCCCGCCCCGAGGGCAAGCGCGCCTTTCGCGCCGCCATCGCCAATTTCAAGGGCGGCGCCGGCAAATCCACCGTCGCGCTGCATTTCGCCCATGCCGCCGCGCTGGACGGCTACCGGGTGCTGGTGGTCGATTTCGACCCGCAGGCGACGCTGTCGCATTCCATGGGCCTGACCGATGTCGGCGAGGATCACACCGTCTGGGGGATCATGGCGCGCGATCTGGAACGAGAGACCGACCGCATGAACGCCGCCGGTGCGGGCGCCGAATCGGGCACCGCCCTGCCCCAGCGCAAGCTGCCCGCCTCGATCCGCGACATGGGTCTGGGCTCGTTGCGGGTGTCCGATTTCATCAAGCCGACCGCCTGGCCCACCATCGACATCGTGCCCAGCTGCGCCAACGCCGCCTTTGTCGAATTCGCCAGCGCTCAGTATCGCCACCTGAACCCGGAATGGACGTTCTTTGGCGCCGTGTCGCGGTTTCTCGACAGTCTGGCCGACGATGCCTATGACCTGATCCTGTTCGACTGCCCGCCCGCGATCGGCTATCAGTCGATGAACGCGGTCTTTGCCGCCGACATGCTCTATATCCCGTCCGGCCCCGGCTATTGGGAATATGACAGCACGACCAGCTTTATCGGTCAGCTGGCCGAGGCGCTGGAGGATCTGTCGCACGGGTTTGAAAACTTCCCCACGGGGAAGATCAAACTGCCCAAGACCTTTTCCGATGTCCGCTTTCTGATGACCCGGTACGAGCCGTCGAACGAATTGCATCAGGCGATGTTCGGGGCCTTCCGGCAGGTCTTTGGCGACCGCGTGGCGCAGCACCCGATCGAACTGACACGCGCCGTCGAACAGTCGGGCCGCTTCCTCAGCTCGATCTATGAAATCGACTATCGCGAGATGACGCGCGGCACCTGGCGCCGGGCGCGCGCGACATTCGATCAGGCCTATGAGGAATTCCGCGGTCACGTCCTGACCGCCTGGACGCAGCAGGAGGAGGTGGCATGAGCCGCAAGCGACGGATGTTCGACATCGACATCCCCGAGGAAGAAACCCCGGACATCCCCGCGGGGAAGGTCGAGGCGCGGCGCGGCCCGATGGCCGCCGCGATCAGCGAGACCGCCGAAAGCACCCGCGACCGCGCCCGGATCGAGGCACAGATCCGGGCCGAAAACGACGCGCTGGCGCAGGAACATGTGCGGCTGAAACGGGCGGGGCTGATCACCGATCTGATCCCGCTGGACGCCATCGACACGCAAAAGCTGATCCGCGACCGCCGCCCGGTGGCCGATTTCGAACTGGCCGAGCTGGTGTCCTCGATCCGCGACATCGGGTTGTCGAACCCGATCCGGGTCGAGCCTGCCGGTGACGGCCGCTATGAGCTGATCCAGGGTTGGCGGCGTCTGTCGGCCTATCGGCAGCTGCTGGACGAGACCGGCGATACGGATGCCTGGGGCCGGATTCCGGCCGGGATCGCGGCGCGCGGCGATGCGCTGGAGGATCTGTACCGGCGCATGGTCGATGAGAATCTGGTGCGCAAGGACATCTCGTTTGCCGAGATGGCGCAGCTGGCGCTGCACTATGCGATGGACCCGCTGACCGCCGAACATGACGCGGAAAAGGCGGTGGCGATCCTGTTCAAATCGGCGGGCTATCAGAAGCGCAGCTATATCCGCAACTTCATTCCGCTGGTCGACCGGCTGGGCGAGACGCTGATGTATCCGCAGGAAATCCCGCGTGCGCTGGGGCTGGCGCTGGCCTCGAAACTGGCCGAGGTGCCGGGGCTGGCGGCGGCGATCAAGTCAGAGCTGCGCGACTGGGACACGCGCTCGATCACCGATGAACTGGCGGTGCTGCGGCGCTATGCCGGGCAGGGCGCCGATGCGGGGGCGCCCGAGACGGCCAAGGCGGCACCCGACGCGCAGCCTGCGGCGACGGCCAAGGCCAAGACCACATTCCAGCTGACGCGCGCGCAGGGCAGCGCCAAATGCACCGCCGCGAACGGGCGGCTGGAAATCCGGCTGGCGCGCGATTTCTCGACCGTGGACCGGCGGCGGCTGGAATCGGCGGTGGCCGCGATGCTGGATCAGATCGAATAGCCTTCCCCACGGGGAAGGTCGTGCATGGCGGCGGGGCGAGGGCTCGGCCGCCATTTTCATGCGTCGGGAAGACGACAGCAGCCAAGGCCACAGGTAATGCGCATTATGGTGAGATAACGCGCATAAGGGGGGCAGGAGGATTGACAGGTCCGGGTTGCGCAGGCGGTCAGGCTGACCCGGCAGACCGCCGCTGTGGCCATCATCCTGCCGCAGGATCGCGGCATCGGACGGCGCAGCCCCTGCACAAAAAGAGATGTTGCCTGCGCGCATCCGTGCGGTTCACAATGAATTGAACTGCACAATCCTTCGGTCACTCTGGCGACAGGTTTTTCGATGAAACGTAGTCTTGCCGTACTGCTGTGCCTTGCGCCGCTTCAGCCCGCACTGGCGCAGATCTCGCTTGAGGAGCTGAATGCCGAAGTCGGCAAGCGGGTCGAGACATTGTCCACTTTCGATGATGCCCTGGCGGATTCCGATCCGCGCAAGGCGCTGGCCGCGATGCAGATCATGATCGAGCGGGGGGATGCCGATCAGCGGCGGATGGCGATCCGCTCGGGGCTGTATTCGACCGATCTGGCGATGCGTGCGACGGTGCTGCGGGCGATCCTGAACAGCGCGCCCAACCTGATTTTCGAGATCAGACCCGTCGGTGACGAGGTGAACCAGTATTACGGGCGCGCGGTCGGAACCTTTTCCGGGACATTGAAGCCGGACAATTCGGCCAGCGTGATCCGCAAGGTCGGCAAATGGGACGCGGAAAAGCAATGCTGGGACGACTCGACGGGGCATGGCCGCTGCATCGTCACGCTGAATGCCGATGTGGTCAGCGTGTTTCTGGATAGCTGGGCGCAGCTGCGGCTGGACAATACCGGCAGGCTGACCGGGCCTGCGAACTTTTCGCAGACGCCGGTGGAGCTGACCATCTCACTGGCTGAATAGCGCGCCGGGGCAGGGGGGTGTCGGGGCAGCGGGTATCGGGCGGCAGGGGGCTATTCGATCGTCACGCTGTCGATGCGGACCGGCCCGTCGCCCCAGCCCGACCGGACCTCGATCTGCAGACGGCGCGCATGGGTGGCGCCGCGGCGCAGGTCCAGCGGCTCATCGGGGACCATGTCGCGGGGCGAGCGGAAGGCACGCCAGCGGTCGACGCCGTCAGACGAGGTGTCGATCTTCACATCCACCAGCTTGGGCGACACGCTGGTGGCCCCGTCGGCCCGCGAGGTCAGCACGACACGCGACACCTCGCGGACGGCATCGGCCTCGAAGGTCAGGGTGACGGGCTGGGAGCGGGTCACCGGCGCGATGAAGGGCGCGGTGCCCGCGACCATCGCATCTGCCGCGAACCGGCTGTCAACGGGCTGCGGCGCCCATTCGACCAGCCGGAACCCCGACAGGGTCGGCGGCGCCGGATCGGGCAGGGGGGTCTCGCATCCGGCGGGGTCGGTGCAGCCCTCGTCTTCGTACCAGTCCTCGACCACGCGGCGCAGGCGGTCGTGGATCTCGTCCATGCGCAGCACATAGGCGTTCTGCCGGTCGCCGGCCTCGGTGATCATGCCAAGCGGCGTCTGGCCGTCGAACACGAACGACCCCGAGGTGCCGGCGGCGAAATAGCGCGTCTCATCCGCGTCGGGTGCGATCTGGAAATGGGTGAAGGTGGTGGTGGTGATCTGCGCGCGGATCGTCTCGACCGAGCCGTCCTGATAGCGCACGACGGTGACCGGCTGGCCTGCCGCCGGATCGACCGCGCGCGGCAGCGCCGACCAGTCGGCACCGCAATCGGCGGCAAGCGAGCCCGCCACGACGCCAAGCGACAGGTCCAGCGCGGCGTCGGCCCGGTGGATGACGCGGCCGGTGCCGATGCCCGAAGGGTCGCGCGCCGCCAGCGGGAACGGACCCCGGCCATGCACATGGGTCGGCAGGATCACATAGCAGACGCCGCTTTTCTGAAACAGAAAGCCGTTGCCGGTTTCGGCGCCGATGCGGACGGGCCGTGCATCGGTCTGCACCGGAGCGGCGGTAACAAGTAGCGCGATGGCGAGGTTTTTGATATGTTTCACAGATATGGTCATCATGTCGGAAGCAGCCCTATGACGCATCGGTTTTGCCTTGTGGCCATTGGCGCGGCCGTCCTGTCGGGGCCGATACTGGCACAGGAGCCTCTGACGCCAAACAGTTTTGAAGAGCATTTGTATGAACGCGCGAAGGTTTCGGGCGGGCTGGTCGTGGGGGCGATGTTCTCGCCCGACCGGCTGGAGCGGGGCAGGCCGGTGCTGGAGGCGGTTCTGCCTGCCGCAGGGCAGGGGGCCGAGATGGCGTGTCTGCGGGTGACCAGCCGGGATGGCAGGTATGAATCCGCCAGCACGTTTTCACTGGCGGGCACGGTGCGGACCAGGGCGGTCACATTCGCGCATCCGACGAAGCACTCCGATGTGCTGCGCCGGACGCCGACCGTCGCGCGGATGAACCTGGGCGGCTGCGATCATGACGAGCCGGTCATTCCGGTCATCTGGGCCGATGCCTCTGCCCGCACGGCTTCTGCGCTGACCTTTTATGTCAACACTGCCGGGGCCGATACGGTCGTGGCCTATGAAACCGCCTCGGGCGAGGTCGTGGCCCGCTGTGCGCAGATCGAGGAATCCGAAGGCATCAAGTACACGGCCGCCTGTCCGGTCGATGCCGACCGCCTGCCGCGCGACCGGCTGGTCACGCTGTATTTCGATGTGACGCGCAACAGGGTCGTCGAGACCTACGAGGTCGAGGTGACGCTTGCGGCGCAGTAGAGGGTCGCGGCGCCGGTTGCGCGCCGCGCGGTGGGCGGGCCGCATCGGCGCGCTGATCCTGACGGCGGTGCTGCTGTCCCTGCTGCTGTCGTGGCTGATCGAGACGTGGCAGAAGCGGACGGTGATCGTGGGCGCGTCCTCGTCGCGGGTGTCGCTGACCGTGCGCGAGGATCAGGCGCTGTTCATGCTGGGCGAGGCGGTGCTGTGCCTGCCGCGCGCCACGCCGCGCCGCCCGCGCGATTATCCGATGGTGATGACCTGCGATGAGGGGGCGTGGTTCGCGGTCCGCCCCGGCGATGCGCTGCCGCCCGCCTCCGAGGTTCCGGGGGCGGGGTGGCCCGAGGGCAGCATCTGGCCCCGGACGGTGGTTCTGGACCCGCCGCCGGGCACCAGGATCGACTTTGAGATCGTCGACGACTATGCCGAGATCCGCTTTGCCGCCCTTCCTGACGGGCTGCGCCAGATGCCGGGGGTGGTGGCGCAGGCGCGGATGATCATGCCCACCGCCGCGATGCAGGATCGCGGGCGCTATCTGGTCCGGGCCGAGCTGGAGCTGGGGACGCCGCCGGGCACGTCGCAGCGCGGCTATGTCAAATCGGGCGACATCACCTTTCGCGCCGCGACCACGCTGACCTTTGGCTGGGAGGGTCGCGCCAATATCCTGCTGCGCGAGGACCGGATTCCGGTCGGGGGCCATGTCAAGTTCGTCGACATGCGCGACAGGACGGCGAACCCGATGAATGTGCAGGTGATCGCCAATGCAAGCGATGGCAGTTTCGACGTTCAGGCCGTCAACGTACGGGCCCCCACTGCCGCGATCCTGCAATATGTCGGGACCGAGCCGTTGCGGCTGGTGCCGTTGTGGATGGATCTGATCATCAAGGACCCGTTCATTTCGCTGCTGTCGGTGCTGGCCGGTCTGATGGGGTTCGGCGCGCTGGCCAATTTCGGGCGCAGGCGTGATCGACAGGGGCGCGCGCGCTAGCGGAACACGCGTTTCAGCACCGGGATCTGCGCGCCGATGAGGGCGATGGCCGATGAGACCGCCAGCGCCAGCACGGCCACCAGAAGGCCCCCGGTGAAACTGTCCGGCCCCAGCAGCGCCGTCACCTGCCGCAGCACCACCAGATGAACGGCATAGATGCCCAGAGAGCAGGCGCCGACACGGCGGGCCGCCGAGGCGATGGCCGGGGACCGGATGTCGAAGCTGAGAAACACCAGCGTCGCGCCAAGGCCGAAGGGCAGCGTTCCGACCAGAAAATCGTGGCGCGTCATGCCGGTGCCATAGGCCGCGTAAAGGACGAAGGCCTCCGCGGCAGTGATCAGGGCGCCAAGGCCCAGCACCGCGATGCCGGACCAGAGCGTCGGCCGGATCGTCCCGATGCGGATCAGATGGCCGAGCGTCACAAAGATCAGCCCGAAGAACGGCCCGTTGCGGCTGTTCACGTCAAGCTGCCGGTCGATGGACAGCAGGTCCAGAACCGCAGCGCTGTAAGACCCGAGCGCAAGTCCCGTCAGATAGAGCAGCACGGACAGGATGATCAGCCCCCGGACCGCGCCCGCATAGATGAAGGCCGCCGCGATCGACAGGCAGATCCCCAGCGAGGGCAGGAACCACAGATGAAACCCCGGACCGCCGACGAGCAGTTTGGAGATGTTGCGCAGGCCGTCGAAATGGATCGACGGGTCCTCGGCGATGGCCAGATAGAAGAGGCACCAGAAGACAAAGACCGGAAACAGCCTTTTGAAGTACCGCGCCGTGGTCGCGAACCAGCGCCCGGTCAGGGGCATGAAATAGCCCGAGATGATGAAGAAGAACGGCACCGCCCACCGCGCCGCCTGATCGAACAGGTCAGACATATAGCCGGCGCTGCCATAGCTGGCGGCCTCCTGATGCAACAGGATGACGGCGAAGCAGGCGGTGATCCGGCCGATCTCGATCCCGGAATGCCGGGTCGATCCGGTCTGCGCCGATGCGGGCAGGGCAGAGGGGGGCAGGGCAATCATCCCGGCGCCGGGCCTGGTGTTCAGCATCGTTAAACTCCGACCAATTGACACGGGACTCACTATATCAGCGGCAGGCAAAGGGTGAGTGGTTTTTGTATGTGCATGGGTGCTGGTCCGGGGCTGTGGCCAGAAAGGCGCGTGCGGCCCCCGGCGTGAAACAGAGGCCGGGACCGGGGAGAGATGGGATCGGTTCATTTCTAAGATGCTGATAATCATATTTAAATAAATAAAAAAGAACCAAGCGTTCTTTTTTATTTACAGAAGAAACCTGACCTCCTAACGTTGGCTTACGCAATGGAGGCAGAGCATGAACACACAGACGCCGCGACGTTTGGCATTCAACTTTCTTGTCGTCGTCATCTTTGCCTTCATGCTGCTGCCGGTCGTTGCGGTCAGCTATGTCAGCTTTTTCGACAGCCAGTTCCTGACCTTTCCGCCCGAGGGCTATACGCTGAAATGGTTCGCCAATGTCTTCAGCCAGCGCGCCTTCGTGGAGGGGTTTGTCACCAGCGCCAAGATCGCGTTTCTGGCGATGGTCGTGGGCGTCTCGGTCGGGCTGGCGATTGCGGTCGCGCTGACCCGGTTCGATTTTCCCGGCAAGGGCGTGATCATGAACATCATGCTGGCGCCGCTGCTGGTGCCGGGCATCGTCATCGGAACGGCGCTGTATGTGTTCTTCATCCAGATGTCGATCATCTGGCAATGGGATGCGCTGTCCTCGCTGACCGGGCTGGTGCTGGCGCATATCACGCTGACGATCCCGTGGTCGGTCCGGCTGATCGTGTCCTCGATGGGGATGCTGGACCGCTCGGTCGAAGAGGCGGCGCGCAATCTGGGCGCCTCGGCCTGGACCACCTTCTGGCGGATCACCCTGCCGCGGGCGCGGGCCGGGATCGTGGCCGCCAGCATGTTTTCCTTCATCGTCAGCTTCGAGAATCTTGAGGTCTCGGTCCTGCTGGTCACGCCGGGACAGACCACGCTGCCCATCGCCATGCTGGAATATCTGGAATGGCAGATGGACCCGACGCTTGCTGCGGCAAGCACCCTGCAAATCCTGGTGATCGGAACCCTGCTGCTGGTGACGGATCGCTTTGTCAAACTTTCGCGGATCGTATGAACATGGCCGAGTTGCAAATATCAGCCCTGAGAAAGTCTTATGGCACCTTTACGGCCCTGAACGGGGTGGATCTGGAGGTCGGGGCCTCTGAACTGGTGGCGCTGCTGGGGCCTTCGGGCTGTGGCAAGACCACGATCCTGCGATCCATCGCGGGGTTCATTCCGGTCACCTCGGGGCAGATCACCATCAACGGCAAGGATGTCACCCATCTGGCGCCGCAGCGGCGCAACACCGGGATGGTGTTTCAGAACTATGCGCTGTTTCCGCATATGACGGTCGAGCAGAACGTGGGCTTTGGTCTGGAAATGCGCAAGATCGCGCGCGACGAGATCAGGCGGCGCGTGGCCGAGGCGCTGGATCTGGTGTCGCTGTCGGCCTTTGCGCAGCGGATGCCGCAGGCCCTGTCGGGCGGGCAGCAACAGCGCGTGGCCGTCGCCCGTGCGCTGGTCGTGCAGCCCGACGTGTTCCTGCTGGACGAGCCGTTGTCGAACCTGGATGCCAAGCTGCGTCAGAGCGTGGGCATGCAGCTGCGCGCCCTGCAGACGCGGCTGGGGCTGACCACGGTGTTCGTGACCCATGACCAGAAAGAGGCGCTGATGATGGCCGACCGGCTGGTCATCATGCGCAATGGCCGGATCGTCCAGCAGGGCGATACGCAGCATCTCTATGCGCATCCGGCCACGCGGTTTGTGGCGGATTTTCTGGGGGCGGCGAATGTGCTGCCGGGGCGCATCCACCCCGAAGGGTTCGAGATCGGGGGCGGCACGCTGGTGCGCTGCGACACCGGCAAGGCCCGGCCCGACATGGTCCTGTCGGTGCGCCCCGAGAATGTCGTTCTGTCCCCGGCGGCGGGCGAGCATGCCAACAGCTTTACCGGCACGGTGCAGGCGGTGACCTATCTGGGTGGGCTGGTCGAGGTCGAGGTGGTCCTGCCCGGCGGCGCCGTCGTGACCGCGCATCACCCCAACCGGATCGGCACCCGCCCCGTTCCCGACATCGGCAGCGACGTGACGGTCGGGTGGCACCCCGAGGCGACGCAGATCCTTGTCGACGATCTTTAGGCTTTGACGACCGAAGATAACAAGAACCAGCATGGGAGATTATCTGATGGACAAGACATTCGGAATCGGGCGCCGCAGCCTGTTGCAGGGCATGACGGGTCTGGCGGCGGCGGGCCTGTGGCCCGGCGCGCTGCGGGCGCAGGACCGCTCGCTGATCGTGGCAAGCTGGGGCGGCGACTATGCCCGCCTGCTGGAACAGCATGTCGCGCCGCGGCTGGCCGCCGCGCATGATCTGGGCTTTACGCTGGACACCAGCGACAGCGGCGCGCGCAAGACCAAGGTGACGACCGCCGCGCGGCTGCGCCGGGCCGCCTCGGATGTGGCGTTCTTCAACGACCGCGACATGTTCCAGATGAACGCGATGGGGACGATGGTGGCCGTGGACGAGCTGGGCTTGTCGCGCGCCGATGACGTGCTGCCCAGCCTGCGCACGCCCTATTCGATCCCGCAGATCTACAGCGGCATGGTGATCGTCTACGATCCGGCGCAGGTCGCGACCCCGCCCACCAGCGTCAGGGATCTGTGGGCGGCAGAGTATCGCAACCGCATCGGGTTTTCCGACATCCTGTTCACGCCGATCATCATGCTGTCGGCGATTGCCCATGGCGGCACGGCCACGGATTTCGCCCCCGGCATCGAGGCGCTGGATGACCTGAAGCGCACGCATGCGCCGCAGGTCTATTCTTCGAACGAGGCGATCGCCAATGCGTTCCACGCGCAGGAAATCAGCGCCACGCTGATGTGGAAGGCGCGCGCCTATCAGTGGCAGAAGGCGGGGCTGTCGGTGCAGACGGTCGTGCCCGCCGAGGGCATCCTGCCCGTCACCTTCGAGGCAGGCGTGGCCACATTGTCGACTCGCAAAGAGGCCGCGGCGGCGTTTCTGGACACGCTGCTGGAGCCCGAGGCGCAGCTGGCCTTTGCGCAGGACATGGGCTACCTGCCCACGACCCGCACGGCGCAGCTGTCCGATGAGATGCGCGCCCGGCTTGGCTTTACCCAGGCCGAAGAGGACAACTTCAACATCCCCGATTACGAATATGTCTCGCGCAGCATCTCGGACCACCTTGCGTGGTGGAACCAGTCGTTCAAGGCATGAGCATGGCACGCGGTGGCGCCCGCATCAGAACGGCGGGGGCGGCGACAGGTCTGTTGCTGCCCGGCCTTCTGCTGATTTTCGGATGCCTGTTCATCCCCCTTGTGACGCTGTTTCGCTACAGCTTCAAGGAATACGACCCGATGCTGATGATGCGGGACGTGTTCACGCTGGAGAACTATGCCCGCTTCTTTGCCGAGCCCTATTATCAGGGCGTGATGGTCAACACGCTTTATGTCGCGCTGACATCGACGATCATCACGGCGGTGCTGGCCTTTCCGGTCGCCTATTTTCTGGCCCGCACGAAAAGCCGGTTCAAAAGCCTGCTGGTGATCAGCGTCGTGTTTCCGCTGATGATCGGCAATGTGGTGCGCGCGGCAGGCTGGATCGCGCTGTTCGGCTCGCGCGGGATCATCAATGTCACCCTGCTGAAGATGGGGCTGATCGACCAGCCGCTGCAGATCCTGAACACCGATTTCGCGGTGATCGTCGGCACGGTGTCGGTGGTGCTGCCCTTCATGATCCTCAGCCTGCAAAGCGCCATCGAGAATGTCGATTTCTCGGTCGTCGATGCCGCGCTCAATCTGGGGGCCAGCCGCAGTCAGGCCTTTGTGCGGGTGTTTTTCCCGATCGTCCTGCCGGGGGTCATCACCGGCTTTGTGCTGGTCTTCATCCTGTGCATGAACGCCTATGCGACGCCGTTCCTGCTGGGCGGGCCGGGATACCGGATGATGGCGCCGGTTCTGTATAACGAGATCACGACCGTGGCGAACTGGCCCTTTGGCTCGGCCATCGCCTTCATCCTGATGACGGTGACGATCGTGGTGACTGTCGCCATGACCCGGCTGATCGGCAAGACCCGGCCAGTCCGGAAACCCTACTGAAATATCGGAGACTGCAATGGCGTTCCTGTCAAAAGACGTGTTCGACTACCGGCATGCGGCACTGCGCGGCATGATGGACCGCAAAAGCCTGGATGCGGTGATCCTGTTCGATGTCGATTCCGAGTTCTATACGAACTGGATCGTGGATGTGCGCCCCTGGGAACGCCCCATCGCCGTCGTGATCCCGCGCGATGGCGAGATGTTCGCGGTGCTGCATTCGCTGTCCACCCATCACCTGCGCTTTGCGCTGGAACGCGGCAGCAGCTGGCTGTCGGATGTCGTGTTCTATTACGAACATCAGCGCGCGGGCGTGCCGCTTTATCCCGAATTCGACGCCGTGGTCGCGGACCGGCTGCGCGACAAGGGCCTGCATGGCGCGCGTCTGGGCTATGACAGCGCGGGCGAGCGGATGGGCCGGATCATCCGGCATCTGGGCGGCGGTCAGGCCGTGCCGGTGGCCGGGGATCTGCAACCGCTGCGTTTCGTGAAGCATGACGAGGAAATCGCGCTGATGCGCGAGGCGGCCGCGATTTCCGACTGGGTGCAGGACCGCTATCGCGAGAATATCCGGGCAGGGCGCCTGATTCAGGAACTGGATGTCGAGATGCACCGGCAGGCCGTGGTCGAATCCGCCCGCCGCTTTCCCGGCCAGAACTGCGAATGGCGCATCTATACGCTGCGCGGCGGGCATTCCGCCTCGCCGCACGGGAACGGCGCGCAGACCGGCGCCATGATCGAGACGGGCGACGGGCTGGTCAATATCGTGATCCCGCGCCTGAACGGCGTCACGGTCGAGAATGAGCGGATCTTTTTCTGCGGCCGCCCCTCGGACGTGCAGGAGCGGGCCTTTGACACCGCCCTGCGCGCCAATCTGGCCGCGATCGACGCGATGCGACCCGGCAACCCGGTCTGCCAGATCGACAATGCCGCGCGCATGGTCATCGAGGCGGATGGCTATGGCGATCACATCTTTCACCGCACCGGCCACGGCGTCGGCATGCGCGGCCACGAATACCCCGCCGACACCGCCTTCAACACCCGCCCGCTGCGCCGGAACGAGGTCTATTCCGCCGAACCGGGCATCTATATCTGGGATGTGGGTGGGTTTCGTGTCGATGATACCGTCGTGGTCGCGGACCCGCCCGAGGTGCTGACGCAGGCGCCCAAGGATATTGTTTCCCAGACAATCCTCTGATCTGATAGGACACCCTGCCGGGGCATTGGAAGACATGACGGACGACGAGAATTCCGCGCGCAGTGAAACGCGCCAATATAAAAAGTCCGCCGCCATGCGTCGCCTGATCTGCGAGGCGACCCTGTCTGCCCTGGCAGAGCTGGGCTATGAGCGCACGACGATGGACGTGATCTCCAAGCGGGCCGGCGTGTCCAAGGGCGCCATCACGCATCAGTTCGGGTCGCGCGATGCGGTTCTGACGGCGGCGTTCCGGCACCTGATCGCGCTGTGGCACGATGAGCGCCGCGAGCATGCCGAGGCACAGACGGGCCGGGGCCGGATGACTGCGGATGAGTTCTGCGATTATCTGTGGGGGGCGTTCTTCTCGCGCCCCGATTACATCGCGTCGCTGGAACTGATGCTGGCGGCGCGGATGAATCCCGACCTGAAGCAAAGCCTGTCGGTGGTGTCGCGGGAATGGCAGCCGATCCGGGACCGGCTGTCCTGCGGGCTGCTGGGGCTGGACCCGGACGATCCGCGCGCGCTGAGCTTTCTGCACGTGAACCTGGCGTTCCTGCGCGGGCTGGCGGTTCATGCGCCCTATGATTCACCGGATCAGCTGTCGCGGCTTCTGTCCTACTGGAAAGAGATGGTGGCCGCGCCGCTGCGGGACCTGCGGCAGGCGGATGGCGCGGGCACGCAGGATGCGCCCGCGCCGTGACCTGATGCACGGGCGCGCGGTTCAGTCGCCGCTGACAGAGGCCCAGCCCTGCGACTGTTCCGAGGACCACATCGCATCAATCACCCGCATGTTGCGCCGCGCGTCGCGCAGGTCATAGGGGTCATCGGCCCCCGACAGGCACAGATCGGCGAAGGCTTCGGCCTGCGCGGTGTACTGATTGACCGGGCCGAATCGTTCGACCGTCGGCGCATTGCCCTTCAGGACCGTGCCGTCGTCGATCAGCAACAGCGCCTCGCGGTCGGGCGGCTGGTTGAAGGGCACCGGCAGCGAGACGCGCCCTGTCGTGCCGATGATCTGCACATCCTGACTGCGCACCAACTGCGTGGCGCAGGTGAACAGCAGGCGGCGGCCCTCGGGAAAGGCGATGATCGCGCTGGTCAGGCGGTCGGTGCCAAAGACCGGGTCGCGATCGACCTCGGCCACGACGCGCAGGGGTTCGCAGCCAAAGATGAACCGGCCCACCGCCACCGCATAGCAGCCGACATCGTTCAGCGCGCCGCCGCCGATCGCCAGCTGATTTCGCACATTCGCGGGGTCGCGGTTGTCATAGCAGAAGCTGACATGGATGGCGCGGACCTGCCCCAGCGCGCCGGTCTGCGCCAGTTCGCGCGCGCGCAGCCATTGCGGGTGGTCGCGGATCATGAACGCCTCGCGCACCTTTTTGCCGCTGCGCTGGCAGGCGTCGGTCAGGGTCGCGGCCTCGGCCGCGCTCAGCGCGATGGGTTTTTCGCACAGCACATGCTTGCCCGCCTCCAGCGCGCGCAGGGTCCAGGGCACATGCAGATGGTTGGGCAGCGGGTTATAGATGATGTCGATGGCCGGATCGGCCAGCAACTCGTCGTAGCTGCCATAGGCGGTCGCGATCCCCAGCCGCTGCGCCACCGCCGCCGCCTGCGCGCCATCGCGCGAGGAGATGGCCCCGACGACCAGCCTGTCGCTTTGCAGCAGGGCCGGGATCACCTGATTGACGGCGATATTGGCCGTGCTCAGCACGCCCCAGACGCTTTTCCTCATCTCTGCCATGATTGCCTGTTCCTCTCTTCTGTCAGTCACGGGTCGGGCCGAGGGTAGCGCGGGCGGCCGCCGATGCGAAGCCTTGGGCGGGCGCGGTCAGGCCCAGTTGCGGCACAGCATCAGCCGGGCCTCCAGCCCTTCGGGCGCGCGGTGAAATTCCAGCCGCCCGCCATGCTGCGCCGCGATGGTCGAGACGATGGCAAGGCCCAGCCCCACGCCGGGGGCGGCCCCGGCATTGCCGCCGCGCTGGAACGCCCCGGTCAGGCGGGTCAGATCGGCCCCGGTCAGCACCGAGCCGCGATCGGTGACGGTGATCCACGCCTCATCGGCATCGCCGCCGGTCAGCACCACCGCCTCGCGCCCGTATTTCAGCGCATTGTCGATCAGGTTCGACAGCGCCCGGCGCAGCGCGGTGGGCTGGCCCCGCATCAGCAGCACATGGCCGTCCGTCGCCGCGCGGCTGGAGGGGCGCGAGAACAGCGTGCCCGCCTGCGCCGGGCGCGGCGGCGCGGCGCGCAGCGTCACCTTCAGGCCCACATCCTGATAATCGGCCACCACCGCCCCCGCCAGAGAGGACAGCGACAGCTGGCGGAACGGCTCGGCCCCGATCTCGGCGCGGGTATAGGTCAGCACGCCGTCGATCATGGTCGTCATCTCGTCGATGTCGCGCCCTAGCCGCGCGCGCAGACCGGCATCCTCGATCAGGGCGGTGCGCAGGCGCAGGCGGGTGGCGGGCGTGCCCAGATCGTGACTGACCCCCGACAGGACCAGCGCCCGGTTTTCCAGCGCGGCGCGGTCCTGCGCCATATAGGCGTTCACGGCCTGCGCGGTCTGGCGCAGCTCCAGCACGCCGCCTTCGGGCAGGGGCGCGCTGCGGGCGCGGTGATCGGCCAGCGCGCGGGCGAATGCCGTGAACGCGCCCGAGACCCCGGTCACCCAGCCCAGCAACAGCGCCAGCGCCGCCAGACCGACCGCCCCGGCCAGCAGGCGCCGGTCGGGCGGCGCCGCCTCGCAGCCCCAGACCGCCGCGCCGTCCACCGCCAGCCACGGACCCTCGCCCGATTGCACGAACAGGCGCGGCTGGCTGCAATACTGCGCCAGCGTCCGCGTGACCGAAGCCAGCCCCGCCGCCTGCGAGGCGCCGCCGAAGCTTTGCACGCCCGCCACCGGATACTGGATGTCGGGCGACTGGATGCGGATCTGGAGGCGGCTGCCGCGCGGCAGGTCCGGGCGCCCGCCGCCGGTCAGCGTCAGCAGCGTCTGCCGCCAGCCCGCAGGCAGGGCAGGGGGATCGGCGCGGGGGATCATCCGCAGGCCCGGCGGCAGCATCGAGCCGTTCTCGACGCTGTCATGCAGCGCCAGCCCGGCGATATAGGCGCGGTCCAGATGCCCCCGCCATGCCGCGTCGCTGGCCATCCACAGCCAGACGGCCAGCCCGCCCGCCAGCATGGCCAGCCCCACCCACAGGCTGCCCAGCACGCGCAGGCTAGGGATCATCGCGCGCCACCTCGGCGGTCAGCACATAGCCGGTGCCGCGTTCGGTGCGGATCAGCCCGGCCTCGGTCTTGTGGCGCAACCGGCCCACCAGCATGTCGATGGCGCGGCCCCCTGCCGCCCCGCCTGCCACCGCGCCTGCGGGCTCGTCATCATCCAGCGCGGCAGCGATTTCCTCGCGCGTCAGCGGGATCAGCGGATTGGCCAGAAACACCCGCAACAGCGCGGTTTCGCGCGAGGACAGCGACACCTGCCAGCCGCCGGGCGCCGTCACCTCGTCGCGCCGCGCGTCATAGCGCCAGCCGCCAAAGCGCAGCACGCTGTCGCGCTTGCGATGCGACAGGCTGGGCGCGCGATGTGCCCGGCGCAGCACCGCGCGGATGCGCGCCAGCAGCAGGTCGGGGTTGAAGGGCTTGGCGATATAGTCATCGGCGCCGACCTCGTATCCGGCCATGCGCTGATGGTCGGCGGACAGGGCGCTGACCATGATGACCGGCACGTCCTGCGCCTCGCGGATCTCGGCGCAGATCGCCACGCCGTTGTCGTCGCCCAGAGACACGTCCAGCAGGATCAGATCGACCCGCGCACCCGCCAGCGCCGCCAGCGCCCCCGCGCGGCTGGCGGCTGTGGTGACGTGAAAGCCGTGGCGTTGCAGATAGGCGGCCAGCATGGCGGCCATATCGGCATCATCCTCGACCAGCAATAGGCGGTGCAGGCTCATGGCGGGCTCCTTGGGGGCAGGCAATAGCATCGCCGCGCGGGTTGTGTAACAGCTTGTAACGTAACGGCGCAAAATCTGGCGACCGCATGGCTGTGCTGCGTTGCAGACATATCGGCCCCTGCGGCATGATCCCGCCACCATACGCGGAGCGTGATCCGCGGCAACGATCTGGGAGGATCCATGACCATGAAATCCGTGCTGGCGGCCTCGACCGCCATGATGCTGGCCGTGCCCGCAATGGCCGAACCCACCGCCGAGGTGATGCACTGGTGGACCTCGGGCGGTGAGGCCCGTTCGGTCGCCGTGCTGCAGGAACAGTTCGCAGCCGAGGGCGGCGTCTGGACCGACATGCCGGTGGCAGGCGGCGGCGGTGACGCGGCGATGACTGCGCTGCGCGCGCGCGTGCTGTCGGGCAATGCGCCGACAGCCGTGCAGCTGAAGGGCCCCGCCATTCAGGAATGGTTCGAAGAGGTCGGTCTGGCTGACATCGGCCCCGTGGCCGAGGAAAACGGCTGGGACGCCGTTCTGCCCGCCCGGATCGCCGAACACATGAAATGCGAAGGCCAGTGGTGCGCCGCGCCCGTGAACGTGCATCGCGTGAACTGGATCTGGGGCAACAAGGCGATCCTGGACGAGCATGGCATCGAGATGCCGACCACCTGGGACGAGTTCAACGCGGCGGCGGACAAGCTGGCGGCAGCGGGCGTGACGCCGCTGGCCCATGGCGGTCAGAACTGGCAGGATGCGACGATCTTCGAGACTGTCGTGCTGGGTCTGGGCGGGCCGGAATTCTATCAGCAGTCGCTGGTCGATCTGGACCCCGAGGCGCTGACCTCGGACACGATGGTGCAGGTCTTTGACCAGATGCGCACGATCCGGGGCTATGTCGATCCCAACTTCTCGGGGCGCGACTGGAACCTTGCCACCGCCATGGTCATGAACGGCGAGGCCGCCTTCCAGATCATGGGCGACTGGGCCAAGGGCGAGTTTCTGGCCGCAGGCAAGGCGCCGGGCACCGATTTCGTCTGCGCCCCCACGCCGGGCGAGGGGTTCCTGTACAACGTCGACAGCTTTGCGTTCTTCGAGCTGGACGGCGAGGACAAGCAGCAGGGTCAGGCGCTGCTGGCCGGTCTGATCATGGGCCCGGACTTCCAGCAGACGTTCAACCTGAACAAGGGCTCGATCCCCGCGCGCACCGATGTGTCGCTGGAGGCGTTTGACGAATGCGCGGTGCAGTCCAATGCCGATATGGTTGCGGATGCCGAGGCGGGCAGCCTGCTGCCCAGCTATGCGCATGGCATGGCGCTGCGCGGCGCGCCCGCCGGTGCGATCACCGATGTGGTGACCGCGCATTTCAACAGCGACATGTCGTCGGCAGACGCCGTGCAGCAACTGGCCGACGCCGTCGCCAACGCGATGTGATCTTGGCCTGAACGTCCCGCGCCTCCGACCGGGGTGCGGGATATTTCATTGGGGATATCCGGATAATGGAATGGCTTGAACGCAACGTGCCCAAGCTGGTCTTGGCGCCGTCTTTCGTGGCGATCATGGTGTTCGTCTATGGCTTCATCGCCTGGACGGCATGGATCAGCTTTACCCGATCACGGCTGATGCCACGATACGAGCTGGACGGGGTCACGCAATACACCCGCCTGTTCGCCGCGCCGCGTTGGGATGTGGCGATGAACAACCTGTTCATCTTTGGCGGGCTGTTCATCGTGATCTCGATGGTGATCGGGCTGATGCTGGCGATCTTTCTGGATCAGAAGATCCGGGCCGAGGGCGTGTTGCGCACCATCTATCTGTATCCGATGGCGCTGTCGCTGATCGTGACCGGCACGGCGTGGAAATGGATCCTCAACCCCGGTCTGGGCCTGCAGGAGACGATCCGGGGCTGGGGCTTTGAAAGTTTCACCTTCGACTGGCTGATCCAGCCCGAGATGGCGATCTATACCGTCGTGCTGGCCGCCGTCTGGCAGGCCTCGGGCTTCGTGATGGCGCTGTTTCTGGCCGGTCTGCGCTCGGTCGACAGCGAGATCATCCGTGCCGCGCAGGTCGATGGCATCCCCACCCACCGCATCTATTCCGCGATCATCATCCCGACCATGGCGCCGATCTTCCTGTCGGCCTTCATCGTGCTGGCGCATCTGGCCATCAAGGCGTTCGATCTGGTGATCGCGCTGACCGGCGGCGGCCCCGGCTATGCGACCGACCTGCCCGCGACCTATATGTACGCGATGGCGTTCTCGCGCGGTGATCTGGGGCAGGCGGCGTCCAGCGCCATGATCATGATGATGGTCATCTTCGCCATCGTCGTTCCCTATCTGTATAGTGAATTGAGGCCCCGCCGTGACCAGTAAAACCATGCTGCGCTGGGGCCTGTACGGGATGCTGATCCTGTTCGCCCTGTTCTATCTGATGCCGCTGTTCGTCATGCTGACCACCTCGCTGAAAAGCCTTGAGGAAATCCGCACGGGCAGCCTGCTGTCGCTGCCGCGCCAGATCACCTTTGCGCCCTGGCTCGAGGCCTGGTCCACCGCCTGCGCGGGCACCCAGTGCGAGGGGCTGCGGCCGTTCTTCTGGAACAGCATCGTGATGGCGGTGCCTGCGGTGATGATCTCGACCATCGTGGGGGCGCTGAACGGCTATGTGTTTGCGCAATGGCGCTTCAAGGGCGCGAACCTGTTCTTTGCGATGATCCTGTTCGGCTGCTTCATCCCGTTTCAGGTCGTGCTGCTGCCGATGGCGCAGATGCTGGGCCTGATGGGGCTGGCGGGCACGATTCCGGGGCTGGTCTTTGTCCATGTGATCTATGGCATCGGCTTCACCACGCTGTTCTTCCGCAACTACTATGTCACCATCCCGCAGGAGCTGGTGCGCGCGGCCAAGGTTGACGGGGCCGGGTTCTTCCGCATCTTCTGGTCGATCTTTCTGCCCATCTCGCTGCCGATCATCACCGTCTCGGTGATCTGGCAGTTCACGCAGATCTGGAACGACTTCCTGTTCGGCGTCAGCTTCAGCGGGGCAGGCTCGCAGCCCGTGACCGTCGCGCTGAACAACATCGTCAACTCCACCACCGGCATCAAGGCCTACAACGTGGACATGGCCGCGGCGATCATCGCCGCCCTGCCCACGCTGCTGGTCTATGTCATCGCCGGCAAATACTTCATCCGCGGCCTGACCGCCGGCAGCGTCAAGGGATAAGCCATGCCCATCCTTCAGATCGACCACCTGCAGAAAGCCTATGGCGACACCCATATTCTGCACGACATCAATATCAGCATCAATGAGGGCGATTTCCTTGTGCTGGTCGGCCCCTCGGGCTGCGGCAAGTCCACGCTGCTGAACTGCATCGCCGGGCTGGAGCCGATCACCGGCGGCGACATCCAGATCGCCGGGCGCAATGTCACCGGCGTTTCCCCCAAGGACCGCGACATCGCGATGGTGTTCCAGTCCTATGCGCTTTACCCGACGATGACGGTCGCCAAGAACATCACCTTCGGCATGAAGGTGCGCGGCGTCGACAAGGCCACGCAAGAGGCCAAGCTGGCCGAGGTCTCGCGCCAGCTGCAGATCGAGCCGCTGCTGCACCGCAAGCCGGGCCAGCTGTCGGGCGGCCAGCGTCAGCGCGTCGCCATGGGCCGGGCGCTGGTGCGCGACCCCAAGCTGTTCCTGTTCGACGAGCCCTTGTCGAACCTCGACGCGAAACTGCGCGTCAGCATGCGGACCGAGATCAAGAAGCTGCATCAGGACCTGAACGCCAGCATCGTCTATGTCACCCATGACCAGATCGAGGCGATGACGCTGGCCACCAAGATCGTCGTCATGAAGGGCGGCGTGATCCAGCAGATCGGGACTCCGGCCGAGATCTACAACCGGCCCGCGAACATGTTCGTGGCCGATTTCATGGGCAGCCCGGCGATGAACCTGATCCCGGCGCGGGTGCGGTCGGAAGGCGGCCAGACCCGGATCGAGATCGAGCGCGATGGCGCGGCGCCGCTGGTCATCACCGATCCGGTGGCCCGCAACCTGCCCGCCCAGATCATTCTGGGCGTGCGCCCCGAGGACATCCACGAGGCCACAGGCAATGCCCATCTGCCCGGCACCGCGCAGGGTGCGGGCGGCGATGTGATGATCGAGATCGTCGAACCGGCGGGCGCTGACACCTTTGCCGTCACCCATCTGGGCGGCAAGCCGGTCACCGCGCGGCTGCGCGCCGAAAGCGCCGTGCAGGCGCGCCAGCCCTTTCCGCTGGCCTTCGATCTGTCCAAAGTGTCGTATTTCTCGCCCACGGATGGTGAGCGGCTGAACTGACGGAACCCTCACCAGGCTGCGTCCGAAAGTCGCAGCCCGGTCCCGGGACCTCGACGTCCTGGGAATTGACCCAGCGTCACATGCGATAAGGCAGGGTGAATCCGGCAGCCGGACTATCGCAATGCGTGCAAATAGTGCAAATGGCCCATATCCCGGCGGCGGATCGCGTGCCCGCCGCGTCCGGGTCAGCCAGCACCTGTTCATTCGCGTCGCATAAAAGATACTTCCGGACATGTTCAGCGATGACATCGACCACCTCTATGCCGCGATGCTGGGAGAACGGTCCTGGGCCGCGTTTCTGCAGCACCTGACGCGCGACATTCCGGCCGGAAAGGCCACGATGCAGATGTATGACCACCTGCACCGGGGCAACAGCTTTGTCGCGCAGCAGACCGGCTTCGACAGCGCGGCGCTGGAGGCGTATCAATCCCATTACGTGACCCGGAACCTGCTGCAGCAGGCGATGGCCGCAAAGCCGGTCGGAGTGGGCATCCCCGATGATGCGCTGGTCGCCGGGCACGAGCGGCGACGGAACAGCTTTTTCAACGAATGGCTGATGCCCAACGAGGTGCGCGCCTCGGCGGGGATCAAGATCAGCACATCCGGCCAGCGGGTCTCGTCGCTGGTGCTGCTCAGCGGCCATGCCGATGACGATGGCCGCACGCATATGGCCCGCAAGCTGACCAGTCTGGGTCCGCATCTGCAGCGCGCCCGCGCATTCTACAAGCATTCCGGCCCCGGCACCCAGATGGACCTGCTGTCGCAGTCGGTGCCCGAGGCGTTCGGGGCCGGTGTCATGCTGATCAGAAGCGACGGCCATATCGCCTTCATGAACAGCGCGGTGGCCGGGCTGCTGGAGGGTCAGACCACGCCTCTGGTGTTCAACAACAGCCGCCTTCACGTGCGCCCCGGCGAACTGGCGGACCGGATTTCGCAGATGACGCGGACGGATTACGCGGGGCCGCGATCGGTGGATTGCTATCTTCCGCATCTGAAGGTGTCGCTGCGCCGCCCCGAACAGGACAATATGCACATGCTGTTTTACGGCGCGTCGCTGATCATCATGCTCAGCGGGCTGACCGGCACGCCCCTGACATTCGAGCGGCGGCTGATCGCGCAGACCTACCGGCTGACGCCGGCCGAAATGCGCGCCATCGACGGGCTTGTCGGGGGCAAGACCGCCGCCGACATCGCCACCGAGGCGGGGCTGTCACGTGAAACCATCAGGGCGCAGATCCGCAGCCTCTATGCGAAAACCGGGGCGCATAGTCAGGCGGATATCATCCGCCTCGTCCGTCCGCGCTGATCCCGCCGCTGCGCAGAATGTATTTTTATCACCGGGTTGTCGCTTTTAACCCCCGCGGGGTAAGCGGTCGCACAAATGACCGGATAATTGCTGCCCAGCCTTGAGGACCTCAGGGTTCCTGCATTGGCGGATCGTATTTTAACCAGTTATTTCATGTCGAGTAGGGCCCCGCGTCTGGCGCGGGGCCTGTTCGGCCCGCCCTGCGGCCTTCCCGTCACGCCGATCCTGCTGGCACCACCCTGAGGCGCGCCGACCCGGCCCGTCGCTCAGGTCGTTCCCACGAACATGCGGTCGCGGGCTGCGGTGATGTGGTGGCGCATCGCCTCGGTGGCCTTGTCGGGGTGCTGGCTGCGGATGGCCTCGATGACGGCGCGATGCTCGGACTGGACCTGTTCCTGCCGCGCCGGATCGGCCAGCAGCGTCAGCGAGCGCGACAGATTCATGCCGAACCCGATCT
>NZ_JBKBVD010000047.1:0-28803 GCF_046289755.1 Paracoccus sp. (in: a-proteobacteria)
TGACCAGGCTGACCAAGATCCTGATGATGACCAGCGCCCTGACGCTGGCCCACACCGCCCACGCACAGGAAGGCGAGCCGATCAAGATCGGCGTGCTGCATTCGCTGTCGGGCACGATGGCCATTTCCGAGACCACGCTGAAGGACACGGTCCTGATGCTGGTCGAACAGCAGAACGCCAAGGGCGGCGTTCTGGGTCGCCCGCTTGAGGCGGTCGTGGTCGATCCGGCCTCGGACTGGCCGCTCTTTGCCGAAAAGGCGCGCGAGCTGCTGACCATCTCCGAGGTCGATGCGATCTTTGGCTGCTGGACCTCGGTGTCGCGCAAATCGGTGCTGCCGGTGATCGAGGAACTGAACGGCCTGCTGTTCTACCCCGTCCAGTACGAGGGCGAGGAATCGTCGAAAAACGTCATCTATACCGGCGCCGCGCCGAACCAGCAGGCGATCCCCGCGGTGGATTACATGATGGAGGAACTGGGCGTCGAAAGCTGGGCGCTGCTGGGCACCGACTATGTCTATCCGCGCACCACGAACAACATTCTGGACGCCTATCTCAAGGATCAGGGCGTCGCGGCCGAGGACATCTTTGTCAACTACACGCCCTTTGGCCATTCCGACTGGTCGCGCATCGTGTCCGACGTCGTGGCGCTTGGCGCGGGTGGCAAGAAGGTCGGCGTGGTGTCCACCATCAACGGCGACGCGAATGTGGGCTTTTACAAGGAACTGGCTGCGGCGGGCGTCTCGGCTGACGACATTCCGGTGATCGCATTCTCGGTGGGCGAAGAGGAACTGTCGGGTCTGGATACCGCCAACCTCGTGGGCCATCTGGCCGCCTGGAACTATTTCCAGACCGCCGAAAGCCCCGAGAATGACGAATTCATCGCGGCCTGGCACGCGTTTACCGGCGATACCAGCCGCGTGACCAACGATCCCATGGAGGCGACGATGATCGGCTTCAACGCATGGGTTGCCGCCGTCGAGGCCGCAGGCACCACCGATGTCGATCCGGTGCTGGAGGCCATCGTGGGCGTCGAGGTGCCGAACCTGACCGGCTCGACCGCGACCGTCCTGCCCAACCACCACATCACCAAGCCCGTCCTGATCGGCGAGATCCGTGCCGACGGCCAGTTCGACATCGTCAGCCAGACCGACCCGGTGCCGGGCGACGCCTGGACCGACCACCTGCCCGAATCGGCGGTGCTGGAGGCCGACTGGCCCGGCAAGGAATGCGGCATGTGGAACACCGAGACCGAAAGCTGCGTGCAGGTTCAGTCGAACTATTGATCTGACGAACGGGCGGCCCGGCGCCGCCCGTCCCTTTCCAAAAGGATACGCGCGTGAGACGCCTTGCCCTGATCGCTCCGCTGCTGGCGGTGCTGCTGATGCCGCTTGCCGCCCTGGCAAACCCCGCGCTTGATGCGCTGATCACCGAGAATATCGACCAGATCGAACAGCCCTCGCGCCGCACGGTTGAACCGCTGGTGGCGCGGATCGCCGCCACCGGCCCCGAGGGGCTGGCGCTGCTGCAGGCCTGGTCCGACCGCAATCTGGGGCTGGTCGATGGCCGCGCGGTGATCGTGGATGGCGACAGCGCCACCGATGCCGTCACCGGCGCCCCCGTCACCGCGGACCCGCAGATGCTGCGCCCCAATTCCGGCGTGCGCGGCGTGATCGAGGCGGCGCTGGCCGCAGGCGCGCTGAGCGATGCCGACCCCCGCCGCCGCAGTGCCGCGCTGGACAGCCTGTCGCGCGGCGGCGATGCCGATGCGCTGACCGCGCTGCGGGGCGCGCTGGACGATGCCGACCCCGCGCTGGCCGCCCGCAAGGCCCGGCTGGAACGGCTGCTGACCATCCAGCATGACCCCGACAGCGCCGCCCGCGTCACCGCGATCGAGGAACTGGCCGGCGATGTCGGCCTCGATTTCCGCGCCGCCCTCAACCCGCTGATGGCGACCCGCCGCGTGGTGACGACCGGCGAACCGCAGGGCAACGTCGCGCGCGAATTGCGCGCGGGCAGCGATGATCTGCCGCGCGAGGCCGCCATCGCCCTGCTGACACAGGAGGGCGTGCTGGACCCCGCCCTGACCAATGCCGAACAGCGCACGCGCCTTGCGGCCAATATCGTGAACAACAGCGTCGGCGGCATCCCGGTCAGCCAGCTGTCCGACCCCACAGCCCGCGACCGCGCCTATGAGGCGCTGGAGGCCGCAGGCGCCGTTCCCCCCGCCGCCACCACGGCCGAGATCGACGCTGCGCTGGACGCCCACCGCTTTTTCGACATCTATACCGAGGCCGACCCGGCCGTGACCGATGCGGCAGAGGCCGCCCATATCCGCGCGCAGGTGCGGCTGGCGGCGATGCAGGGGATCGACCTGGGGCTGGACGCGCTGTCGCTGGCCTCGATCTATTTTCTGGCGGCCATCGGTCTGGCCATCACCTTCGGCGTGATGCGCGTCATCAATATGGCGCATGGCGAATTCATCATGCTGGGCGCCTATACGGCATTCACCGTGCAGACGCTGATCGCCGACCGCACGTGGTCGCTGATCGTGGCGCTGCCGCTGGCCTTTGTCGTGACCTTCGCGGCGGGCGTCGTGCTTTACCGGCTGGTGATCCGCCATCTGGCGCACCGCCCGCTGGAGACGCTGCTGGCGACCTTCGGCGTGTCGATCGCGCTGCAACAGCTGGCCAAGAACATCTTTGGCACGCAGGCCCGCCCCCTGACCGCGCCCGCATGGCTGGAAGGGTCGATCACCATCAACGACGTGATCAGCATCAGCTCGATCCGGGTGGCGATCTTTGTGCTGGCATTGCTGTTCCTTGGCCTGTTCCTGTTCATCATGAAACGCACGCGGCTGGGGCTGGAGGTCCGCGCCGTCACGCAGAACCCCGGCATGGCGGCCAGCATGGGAATCAACCCCGACCGCATCGCCATGATGACATTCGGGCTTGGGTCCGGCATCGCAGGCATTGCGGGCGTGGCCATCGGGCTGTTCGCGCAGGTCACGTCGGAACTGGGTCAGAACTATATCGTCCAGAGCTTCATGACCGTGGTTGTCGGCGGTGTCGGCAATATCTGGGGCACGCTGGCGGGCGCCACGCTGATCGGCGGGCTGTCAAAGGTGATCGAGTCGCTCAATCCGTCGAACACGCTGGCGGCGCAGACCTTCATGATCCTGTTCATCATTATTTTCATCCAGTTCCGGCCCCGTGGGATCATCCCGCAAAAGGGCCGCGCGGCGGAGGTCTGAGCCCATGAACCGCACCCCTTTCGTGCTGCGCAACCCCTCGATCCTGATCGTGCTGGCGCTGCTGGCGGTGTTCACCGCCGCCGTCACCGCCGCCAGCGCGGCCTACGGCACCGGCGCGCTGCCCACCTCGACCGTCAAGATCCTTGGCAAGACCCTGTCTCTGGCGCTGGCCGCCGTGGCGATGGATCTGGTCTGGGGCTATCTGGGCATCCTGTCGCTTGGCCAGATGGCGTTCTTTGCCCTTGGCGGCTACATGATCGGCCAGTGGCTGATGTATGCGCGCACCGAAACCGTCGTGGCAGCCCAGCTGGCGCAATCGCCCATCCCCGCCACCGCGCAGGAATTGCAGGACGCGGTGACGAACCAGATCTTTGGTGTCGTGGGCAGCGCCGAGCTGCCGATGGCATGGAGTTTCGCGCATTCGCTGACGCTGCAACTGATCCTTGTCGTGGCGGTGCCCGGCCTGCTGGCGCTGGTGTTCGGCTGGCTGGCGTTTCGCAGTCGCGTGAACGGCGTCTATCTGTCGATCCTGACGCAGGCGATGACGCTGGCCTTAGCGCTGTGGCTGTTTCAGAACGACAGCGGGTTCCGGGGCAATAACGGGCTGTCGGGGCTGCAGAACATTCCGGGGCTGGATCATGTCAGTCAGGCCACGCTGTCGGTCTGGTTCCTCTGGGCCTCGGCCCTTGCGCTGGCCCTGGGCTATATTCTGGCGGCATGGCTGGTCAGCGGCAAGTTCGGCAGCGTCGTGCGCGCCATCCGCGACGATGAAACCCGCGTGCGGTTTCTGGGCTACCCGGTCGAGGGGTTCAAGCTGGCCGTCTTTGCCATCGCCGCGATGATGACCGCGATTGCGGGGGCGCTGTATTACCCGCAGGCGGGGATCATCAACCCGGCCGAAATGATGCCCATCGCCTCGATCTATCTGGCGGTCTGGGTGGCGATCGGCGGGCGCGGGCGGCTCTATGGTGCGGTCATCGGCGCGGTGGTCGTGTCGCTGCTGTCCAGCTGGTTCACCGGCGGGCGGGCGCCCTCGATCAACCTGCCGGGCTATGTGGTGAACTGGGTCGACTGGTGGCAGGTGCTGCTGGGCCTGTCCTTCGTGCTGGTCACGCTGTTTGCGCCCAAGGGCATCGCCGGGGTGTTTGACTGGCTGGAAGGCGTGCTGCCGCCACGCCGCCATGGACGCGACATGGGGCCGGATCAGGGATCGCTGCAGGAAAAGGAGGCCAAGGCATGAGCGCGCTGCTTGAGGTCAATGGCATCACCAAATCCTTTGACGGGTTCCGGGCGATCAACAATCTGTCGTTCTCTATCGACGCGGTGGAATTGCGGGCCGTGATCGGGCCGAACGGGGCGGGCAAGACCACCTTCATGGACATCGTGACCGGCAAGACCCGGCCTGACGCGGGCGAGGTGCGGTTCGGTGAGACGGGCAAATCGCTGCTGAAGATGAACGAGGCGCAGATCGCGCGCGAGGGAATCGGTCGCAAGTTCCAGCGCCCGACCGTGTTCGAGGATCAGTCGGTCGCCGACAACCTGACCATGGCGCTGAAGGCCGACCGCAGCCCCTTTGCGGTGTTGCGCTGGCGGCCCTCCGCCGTGTCGCAGGCGCGGGTGGCGGAACTGGCGGCCGAGGTGGGCCTGTCGGAACAGGTGGACCGCAAGGCGGGTGAGCTGAGCCACGGGCAGAAGCAATGGCTGGAGATCGGCATGCTGCTGGCCTCGGCCCCGCGCCTGCTGCTGGTGGATGAACCTGCCGCAGGGATGACGCTGGCCGAGCGAGAGCAGACGACGACGCTGCTGTGCCGGCTGGCCGAGACGCGGGCGGTGGTCGTGGTCGAGCATGACATGGATTTCGTGCGCCGCCTGAACTGTCGCGTGACGGTGCTGCATCAGGGATCGGTGCTGGCCGAGGGCAGTCTGGACCATGTGACGCGCAACCCTGAAGTCATTGAAGTTTATCTGGGGCGATAAGATGTTAGAGGCCAAGAACCTGACCCTGCACTATGGCGGCAGCCAGATCCTGCACGGGATCGACATTGCCGCGCGTCCCGGCGAAGTGACCTGCGTGATGGGCAATAACGGGGTCGGAAAGACCTCGTTGATGAACCTGCTGGCGGGGCGGCATCCGCGATCGGGCGGCGGGATTTCTCTGGACGGCAAGGTGCTGGGGCGGCTGTCGGCGCAGCGGATGGCACGGATGGGCGTGGGCTATGTGCCGCAGGGGCGGGCGATCTTTCCGATGCTGACCGTGCGCGAGAATATGGAGACGGGATTTGCCTGTCTGCCGCGCGGCGAGCGGAAGATCCCCGACGAGATTTTCGAGAGTTTCCCGGTGCTTGCCGAGATGGCGCACCGGCGGGGCGGCGATCTGTCGGGCGGCCAGCAGCAGCAGCTGGCGATTGCGCGGGCGCTGATCACCAAGCCACGCATCCTGTTGCTGGACGAGCCGACCGAGGGGATCCAGCCCAATATCATCGCCCAGATCGGGCGGGTGATTGCGGGCCTGCGCGACCGGGGCGATATGGCCATCGTGCTGGTCGAGCAGTTCTTTGATTTCGCCTGGGATCTGGGCGATGCGTTTCTGGTGATGGAGCGGGGGCGCGCGGTCATGCAGGGGCCGAAGGCGGGTCTGTCGCGCGAGGATCTGCATGCGCGGCTGGCGGGGCATGCCGCCGCCTGAGGGTCGTTGTCGCGGACGGTGGCAGGGGGGCTGACTGCCCCCCTCCTGGCCTGCGGCCAGTTCACCCCCCGTGGATATTTGGTGGACCAAAGCAGGGCTGAGGCGTCAGCGCTTTCTTTCCCAACGGCCTGATTCTTCTGACCAATATTCGGATTCGATCCCGGCTGTCGTGAGCTGGCGCCATTGGTCGCGGGCGGTGGCCATGGCGGCGCTGTCGCCGCCGTCGAAGAGGATGCAGGCGCGTTCGAGAGGCGCGATCTCGGACGGGTCGAGAGGCGCGCCCTCGACCGTCATCAGGCAGGCGGGGGCGTTTTGCGCCGTCTGGCCGGGCAGGGTCAGCAGGACCGGCTGGCGGGCGTCATGGGGGGTGCCCGCCGGGCCGTGGGGCAGGAAGCCGTCGCCTTGCCACAGATGCTGGTCGAGGCGGGTGAGGCGGTCGGGGGTGGTGGCGCGCAGCTCGACCCGCCAGCCGGCGCCGAGGGCCCTGGTCAGCAGGACCGGCAGCAGGTCTTCCGCCGGGGAGCGGGTGAGGTGGTAAAAGAGCGCCTTGCCCATCAGAGCCGTCCGCGCAACGGGCGCGCAACAGCTGCGGGCGTTGCGTGCGGGGCGGGTGCGGCCCGGGCGGCCTGAACGCCCAGCAAATGCTGGGGAACAGGCCGCACCGGGCGTGCACGCCCGCAGCACGGGGCGTGCACAGCCTGTACACCGCTTGCGGGCGTTGCGGGGGTCATCCTGCGGCTCAGGGCGTTTCGAACCGGTCGCGCACGAGGCGGTCGAGCGTCATCACGCCCCAGCCGGTCGCGCCTTTGGGGGCCAGATCGGTCGCCGTGGGCGGCAGCGCCACGCCCGCGATGTCGATATGCGCCCAGGGCTGGCCATCCTTGATGAAGCGGGCGAGGAACTGCGCCGCCGTGATCGCGCCTGCCGGGCGGCCGCCGGTGTTCTTCATATCCGCCAGACGCGACTTGATCAGCGTGTCATAGGAGGGGCCCAGCGGCAGGCGCCATGCGCCCTCGCCCTCGGACCGGGCGGCGGCAAGGAAGCCCTCGGCCAGCGCGTCGTCATTGGCGAAGACGCCCGCATTGTCATGGCCCAGCGCGATGATGACCGCGCCGGTCAGGGTGGCCAGGTCGATCACGGCGGCGGGTTTGAATTCTTCCTGCGCGTACCAGAGCACATCGGCCAGAACCATGCGGCCCTCGGCATCGGTGTTGATCACCTCGATCGTGTCGCCCTTCATGGATTTCACGATGTCGCCGGGGCGTTGGGCGCGGCCATCGGGCATGTTCTCGACCAGACCGACCAGACCCACGACATTGGCCTTTGCGCGGCGCAGGGCCAGCGTGCGCATCACGCCCGCCACCACGCCCGCGCCGCCCATATCCATGGTCATCTCTTCCATGCCCGCCGAGGGTTTGATCGAGATGCCGCCGGTGTCGAACACGACGCCCTTGCCGACCAGCGCCAAGGGCGCCTCGTCGCCGCCGCCGTTCCAGCGCATCACCACCACCTTGGAGGGCGATTCGCTGCCCTGACCCACGGCCAGCAGCGCACGCATGCCCAGTTTCGCCAGTTTCTTTTCGTCCAGCACCTCGACCTCGAGCCCCAGTTCGCGCATCGCCAGCAGGCGGTCGGCGAAATCCGAGGTGGTCAGGACATTGGCCGGTTCGTTGATCAGGTCGCGGGTGAAGAACACGCCCTCGGCCACGGCGGCGGCGGCGGTGGCGGTGCGGGCCAGCGCCTCGGGGTCCTTGACCATGAAGGTGACGCGGGGGCGGGCGGGAGGACTGGCGGGCTGGTCGTCATCGCGGCGGGTGCGATAGGCGTCGAAGTCATAGCCGCGCAGCGCAAGGCCCAGCGCGACCTCGCCCGCCAGCTTGTGATGGCCCGCCAGCACCAGCATATGCTGGCCCGACAGCCGCGCGCCGATGGCGGCACCGGCGCGGCGGGCCTCGGGGACGGTCGCACTGCCGGGCAGGCTGATCAGCAGCAGCGTCTCGGCCTCCAGCCCCGCCGGAAAGGCCAGTTCCAGCGCCTGACCTGGCTTCAGCGCCTGACCGGTTTTGGAGCCCAGCGCGCGGGTCGCGGCGTCGCGCACGGGGCGCGGCAGGCGGCCCGGCAATTTGCCGTCGGCGCCGATCAGCAGCGCGATGCGGCCCTGATGCGCGGCAAGCGCGTCATTGGCGGTTTCGGTGAAGCTGATTTCGACTGGCTGCGTCATGGGGGTCCTCACGTCTGGTTGCGCCCGACCCTAGACCTGCTCCCCCCTCTTTTCCAGAGGCACCCTTGCCGCTAAGCAGGATCACGATATTCAGCCGCAAAGGCCCGCAATGCCCCGCATCGACCGCTATATCCTTGGCCAGTTCACCATGCTGTTCGGCTTTTTCGCGCTGGTGCTGGTGTCGGTCTACTGGATCAACCGCGCCGTGCGGCTGTTTGACGAGCTGCTGAGCGACGGGCAGACCGCGCTGGTGGTGCTGGAATTCACCGCGCTGACCCTGCCCATCGTGATCGCCACGGTGCTGCCGGTCGCGGCCTTTACCGCCGCCGCCTATGGCACCAACCGGCTGGCGGGGGAATCCGAGCTGGTGGCGATGCAGGCCGCGGGCCTGTCGCCCTGGCGGCTGGCGCGGCCGGTGGCGGTGTTCGGGGTGATGGTGGCGGTGATGGTCGCGGTGCTGGTGCACGGACTGGTGCCGATGGCGCGGGCGCGGCTGGCCGACCGGCAGACCGAGATCGCCGAGAACGCCACCGCGCAGTTCCTGCGCCCCGGTGCGTTTCAGTATCCGGCGCGGGGGATCACCCTGTTCATCCGCGAGATTGCCGCCGATGGCAGGTTGCTGGACCTGTTCATCGAGGATGCGCGCAACCCGGCCAATACCGTCAGCTACAGCTCGGAAGAGGCGCTGGTGGTGCGGACCGAAACCGGGCCGGTGCTGGTGCTGCTGAACGGGATGACGCAGAGCCTGCGGCAGGCTGAGGCGGGCGCGGGCGCGGGGGGCACGGGCGGGCGGCTGGCGGTCACGCGGTTTGCGGAGTTCAGCTATGACATCGGGGCGCTGACCGGCGGGGCCTCGGCCCGGGGGCGGGATCTGCGCGATTACGGGACCTTGCGGCTGCTGAACCCGGATGCCGAGATGCTGGAGGCGACGGGCGCGGGGGCCGGTGACGCCCGGCGCGAGGCGCATGAGCGGATCGCCCAGCCGCTGCTGTCGCCGGTGGCCGCGATGATCGGGTTCGCGACGCTGCTGATCGGGGGGTTCTCGCGCTTTGGGGTCTGGCGGCAGGTGGGCTGGGCGGTGCTGGCGCTGATCCTGGTGCAGTTCCTGTCGAATGCCGCCGCCAGTCAGGTGGGGCGCAATGCCGGGCTGTGGCCGCTGCTGTATCTGCCTGCCGTCATCGGCGCGGTTCTGTCGGCGGGGCTGTTATGGCTGGCGGCGCGGCCGCGCGGGCCGAAAGGGGGCGGGGCATGATCCTTGCGCGCTATGTTGCCCGGCGGTTTCTGCGCGGGTTTCTGCTGATCGCGGGGGTGTTCCTGCTGATCCTGTTTCTGATCGACATGATCGAGACGGTGCGCCGGTTTTCGGGCCGGGGTCTGGGGCTGGCGGAGGCCGCCGGGATCGCGGCGCTGAATGTCGCGGGCAGTTTCTATTCGATCCTGCCGCTGGTCACGGTCCTGTCGGGGATCGCGCTGTTTCTGGGGCTGGCGCGCAGCTCGGAGATGGTGGCGATCCGGGCCTCGGGGCGGTCGGCCTTGCGCTGCATCGCCGCGCCTGCGGTGACGGCGGCGGTGCTGGGGGGGCTGGCGGTCGCGCTGGTGAACCCGCTGGTCGCGGTGACGGGGCAGCTGTACGACGATGCGGTGGCCGCGATCGACCGGAACGGGCGCCAGACGGTCAGCATCAGCGACAGCGAGGTCTGGCTGCGGCAGGCGGTGCAGACGGGCGGTGAGGAATCGGGCCAGATCGTCATCCGCGCCCGGCGCACCAGCCCCGATGCGACGGTGCTGTATGACGCCAGCTTTCTGATATTCGACCGCGACCGCGGCCCGGTGCGCCGGATCGAGGCGCGGCAGGCGCGGCTGGAGCCGGGGCGCTGGCAGCTGTCGCAGGTGCAGGACTTTCCGCTGGACACAGCCAACCCGCAGGCCGAAGCGCGGCAGCACGAGACGATGATGCTGGACTCGGATCTGACGGCGCAGCGCATCCGCGAGGGGTTTGGCCGCCCCGATGCGGTGCCGGTCTGGCAGCTGCCCGCCTTTATCGACGGGCTGGAGCGGGCGGGCTTTTCCGCCGCCCGCCACAAGGTCTGGTTCCAGATGGAGCTGGCGCGGCCCGCGCTGATGGCGGCGATGATCCTGATCGCGGCGGGGTTCACCTTGCAGCATGTGCGCGGGCGCAACACCGGCGGCGCGGTGCTGCTGGCCTTTGGCGCCGGGATCGCGCTGTTCTTTTTGCGCAATCTGGCGCAGGTTCTGGGCGATAACGGCCAGATCACCCCGGCCATGGCAGGCTGGACGCCCCCCTTTGTGGGCGCCCTGCTGGCCATCGCCCTGATCCTGAAACGGGAAGACGGATGAGCCAGCGCAAGACCCATCACCGCAGCACCCCGGCGCTGGTCCCGGCTGTGGCCGCAATGCTGGCGCTGGCCGGTCTGGCGCTGGGGGCGGGGGCGCAGGGGATCATGCAGGACAGCCCCTATGGCGGCGGGGTGGGGATGACCGCGACCGCGCCATCGGGGGCGCCATCGGGGGCGCCGCTGGTGGCGCCGCTGGCGGGCAATGGCGGCGCGGCGCTGGCGCCCACGGCGCCGTCACTGGGCAGCGCGCCGGTGGGCGACCGCACGCCCAGTCAGGGCGCGCCGATGGTCGTCAGCCCGGATGCCGATGTCACGCTGCCGGGCGGGCCTGCGGATGAGGGCGGGGCGGCGACGGTGCTGGCCGACAATGTGGTGCTGCGGGGCGACCGCACGCTGATCGCGGCGGGGGGCGTGGTCGTCTGGTATCAGGGCGCCCGGCTGGTGGCCTCGCGCATCATCGTGGACGGGCGCAGCGGCGCGCTGACGCTGGAAGGGCCGATCCATCTGTCGCGGCCCGGCGCCGCCGATCCTGACGCCGAGGCGATCCTGATCGCCGATTCGGGCCAGCTGGACCGCGAATTGCAGAACGGCATCCTGCGCGGCGCCCGTCTGGTGATCGCCCGCGAGATGCAGCTGGCCGCCGCCGAGGCCGAACGCAGCAACAATGGCCGCACGACCACCCTGCGGCGGGTCGCGGCCTCGTCGTGCCAGATCTGCGCGGGCGATCCGGCGCCCCTGTGGGAGATCCGCGCCCGCACGATCAGCCATGACGCCGAGACCCGCCGCCTGTCCTTTGAGCATCCGCAGTTCCTGATCTATGGCGTGCCGGTCGCGGGCCTGCCTGCGACGGTCTCGGCCCCCGATCCGACGGTGGCGCGCCAGACCGGGCTGCTGCGACCCCGGACGCGGACCACCTCGGGGCTGGGGTTCGGGGTCAAGCTGCCCTATTTCATCACCCTTGGCGATCAGGCCGATGTGACGCTGACGCCCTATCTGTCCTATTCGCGCACCCGCACGCTGGAGGCGCGCTATCGCCACGCCTTCGCCAATGGCGCAACCGAATGGAACGGCGCCGTCAGCCGCGACGACCTGCGCCCCGGCAAGACGCGCGGCTATCTGTTCGGCGTGGGCCAGTTCGATCTGCCGCGCGACTATCGGCTGGGGGTGCAGGTGCAGGCCGCATCCGACCGCGCCTATCTGCTGGATTACGGCATCACCAATGCCGACCGGCTGTGGAGCGGCGTCAGCCTGGAACGGGTCCGGCGCGACAAGCTGTTCTGGGGCCGGGTCGGCAATTATCATTCGCTGCGCGAGGACGAGGACAACGACACCTCGCCCGCGCAGGTCGCGGATGCGCTGTGGGTCCGGCGGCTGACGCCCGCGCTGATCGGCGGCGAGGCGGCGCTGGAATGGTCGGTCCATGCGCACAGGCGCCCCTCGGATGCCGATGGCGAGGGGCGCGATGTGGCGCGCGGCTCGGTCGGGCTGAACTGGCGCCGCAGCGAGATCCTGCCGGGCGGCGTGGTGGCGGCCGCCATCGCCGGGCTGGACGCCGATCTGTACCGGATCGCGCAGGACAGCCTGTTCGAGCCGGTCGTGGGCCGTCTGGACCCGCTGATCGGGGCGGAACTGCGCTGGCCGCTGGCGACCAGCCGGGGCGGCGCCACCCATCTGGTCGAGCCGGTCATCCAGCTGCTGTATTCCCCGGCCGGCGGCGATGACGACATCCCCAACGAGGACAGCCGCCTGATCGAATTCGACGAGGGCAACCTGTTCTCGGTCAACCGCTTTCCCGGCCATGACGCACGCGAGACGGGGTTGCGCGCCAATGTCGGCGCGACATGGACGCGGACCGACGCGGCGGGCTGGTCGCTGGGGCTGACCGGGGGCCGGGTGCTGCGCGCGCGCAAGGCGCAGCAGTTCTCGGACGCGGCGCCGGTGGGCGGGCGCACCTCGGACTGGCTGCTGGCGGCGCATTTCGACAGCGGCACCGGGCTGGCCATCGCCAACCGGGCGCTGTTTGACGACGAATTCCGCGTCTCGCGCAATGAATTGCGGCTGGGCTGGCTGCGGCCCGACCTGCAGGTCTCGGCCGGGCATCTGTGGATCGACAGCGATCTGGGCGAGGGCCGCGAGCGCGACATCAGCGAGCTGGCGGGCACGGTCGGCTGGCAGATCGCGGATGGCTGGTGGGGACAGGCCGAGACGCGCTATGATTTCGTGGCCGGGCGGGCGCAGCGGGCCTCGTTGCAGGTGACCTATCGCAATGAATGCGTGGCGGTCGAAACCGGCCTCTCGCGCCGGTTCACCAGTTCGGATACGGTCCGGCCGGAAACCAGCCTTGATCTGTCGGTCCGCCTCAGCGGCTTTGGTCAGGCCGAGGCGGGTCCGGGCACGGTGGCGCGGCGAAGCTGCATGCGCTAGATTGCGCGGCAAGGACAGAGAAAGAGGGCAGCGAATGCGGCATATCCTATCGGGCGTGATCCTGGCTGCGGCGCTTGGCATGGCAGCAGTGCCGCCAGCAGCGGCGCAGGGCCTGTTCCAGCCGGTCGTCTATGTGAACGACAGCGCCGTGACCGGCTATGAGGTCGATCAGCGGATGCGCTTCATGCGGCTGCTGGGCGCCCCCGCCGTCACCGCGCGCGAGGCCGAGCAGGCGCTGATCGACGACCGGCTGCGGCTGCAGGCCGCCCGCCGCCTGGGCATCGAGATCACCGAAGAGGGCCTGGCCGAAGGGCAGGAGGAATTCGCCGCCCGCGCGGGTCTGGACAGGGCGGGCTTCACCGCCCAGATCGGCCGCGCAGGCGTCGAGCCGCAGGTGTTCCGCGATTTCATCGAGGCCGGGACCGTCTGGCGCGAGGTCGTGCGCGCGCGCCTGCTGCCGCAGATCAGCGTCTCGGATGCCGAGCTGGAGCAGGAGCTGCGCCGCGTCATCGAAACCCCCGTCATCGACCGGGTGCTGTTGTCGGAACTGATCATCCCCGCGCCTCCGGGTCAGGAGGGGCAGGCGCTGGCGCTGGCCGAACGCATCGCCGCCTCGAACCCGACCGAGGCGCAGTTCGCCGCCGCCGCGCGGGAATATTCGGCGGTGCCCTCGGCGCAGGCGGGCGGGCGGCTGGAGATGGTGCGGCTGGACAACCTGCCGCCGGCGCTGCGCCCGGTCCTGACGGCCCTGCAACCCGGTCAGGTCTCGCAGCCGCTGACGGTCGAGGGCGCGGTGGTGCTGTTCTTTTTGCGCGACGCGCTTGGCACGGTGCGCCCCGGCGCGGGCGCGCAGCTGCTGGATTACATGGTGCTGCGGCTGGCATCGGTGGACGAGGCCGCGCGGCTGTCGCAGGTCACGCGGAGCTGCGATGACCTCTATACGCAGGCGGGCGCGGGGGCGGACCAGATCCGGCGCCAGACCGCGGGCCCCGAGGCGATCCCCACGCTGATCGCCACGCGGCTGGCCTCGCTGGACCCCGACGAGGCGACGGTGCTGCCCATGGGCGACGGCACGGCAGAGCTGGTGATGCTGTGCTCGCGCCAGCCGGCGCTGGCGCCCCTGCCCGCGCCGCAGGTGCCGCTGAGCGCGCAGACCCCCGATGGCATCGGCGGCGACCGCGCCGAGGGCGTGCCCGAACGCGAAGAGCTGCGCAGCCAGATCTTCAACCGCAAGATCAACGCGGCGGCGGAAAACCTGCTGGCCGATCTGCGCGCCGATGCGCTGATCCGGCGGCCCTGAAGGCATGGCACAGCGCATCCTGCTGACCTGCGGCGAACCGGCGGGGATCGGCCCCGAACTGGCGCCGCGGGCGCACGCGGCGGGCGTCGATCTGGTCTGGCTGGGCGATCCGCGCCACCTGCCACAGGGCACGCAGATCGCGGAAGTGGACGACCCCTCGGACCCGGTTCCGGCGGGCCACCTGCCGGTGCTGCGCCATGACTTTCCGCACCCCGCCACGCCGGGCCACCCCGATGCGGCCAATGCCGCAGCCACCATCGCGGTGATCGCACGCGCCGCCCGGCTGGCCATGGCGGGCCGGGTCGCGGCCATCACCACGGCGCCGATCAGCAAAGAGGCGCTGCAGACCGGCGCGGGCTTTGCCTTTCCCGGCCATACCGAGTTTCTCGCCCATCTGGCGGGCGATCTGCCGGTGGCGATGATGCTGGCCTCGACCACGGTGACACCGCCCTGCCGGGTGGTGCCCGCCACGATCCACATCCCGCTGGCCGATGTGCCCGCAGCCCTGACCGAGGCCGCGCTGGAACAGGCGATCCGGCTGACCCATGCCGCCCTGATCCGCGATTTCGGCATCCCCGCCCCCCGCATCGCCATCGCCGGGCTGAACCCCCATGCGGGCGAGGGCGGGCGCATGGGCCAGCAGGAACAGCAGATGATCGCGCCGCTGATCGCACGGCTGCGCGCCGAAGGGCTGAGCCTCACCGGCCCGCTGCCCGCCGACACGATGTTTCACCCGCCCGCGCGCGCGCGCTATGACGCGGCCATCTGCGCCTATCACGATCAGGCGCTGATCCCGATCAAGACGCTGGATTTCGCGGGCGGCGTCAATGTCACGCTCGGCCTGCCCTTCATCCGCACCTCGCCCGATCACGGCACCGCCTTCGACATCGCGGGCCAGAACCGCGCCGATCCCTCCTCGACCATCGCCGCCCTGACCATGGCCCGCGACATGGCAAAAGCCAGATCCGGCTCCGGCGCATGACCTTTCTTCTTCACTCAAATATCCATATCCCGACGCGGCAGCCATGAGCACCATCGACAATCTTCCGCCGCTGCGCGAGGTCATCACCACCCATGACCTGCGCGCAAAAAAGCAGCTGGGCCAGAATTTCCTGCTGGACCTGAACCTGACCTCGAAAATCGCGCGGCAGGCGGGCGATCTGCGCGATTGCGACGTGCTGGAGATCGGCCCCGGCCCCGGCGGGCTGACGCGCGGATTGCTGGCCGAAGGCGCCCGCCATGTGCTGGCCATCGAAAAGGACGCCCGCGCCCTGCCCGCGCTGGCGCAGATCGCCGACCGCTATCCGGGCCGCCTGACCGTGATCCATGGCGACGCGCTGGAGATCGACCCGCTGGCCCATCTGACGCCGCCGATCCGCATCGCCGCCAACCTGCCCTATAATGTCGGCACCGAACTGCTGATCCGCTGGCTGACCCCGCCCCAATGGCCGCCCTTCTGGCAGTCGCTGACGCTGATGTTCCAGAAGGAAGTGGCCGAACGCATCGTGGCCCGGCCCGGCGACAAGGCTTACGGCCGCCTTGCCCTGCTGGCGCAATGGCGGGCCGAGGCGCGGATCGTCATGTCGCTGCCGCCCGAGGCCTTTGTGCCCGCGCCCAAGGTGCATTCGGCGGTGGTCCATCTGACCGCCCTGCCCGAACCCCGCTGGCCCGCCGATCCGGCGGTGCTGTCGCAGGTGACCGCGACGGGGTTCAACCAACGGCGCAAGATGCTGCGCGCGGCGCTGAAGGGGCTGCATCCGCAGATCGAAGCGCTGCTGGAAGAGGTCGGCATCCCGCCCACCGCACGGGCCGAAGAGATTGATCTGGAACGGTTCTGCGCGCTGGCCCGCGCGCTGGCCCGCGCGCGGGCCGCCCCAACCTGACCCCCGCCACCTGACCCCCGCCGCCAAAGCCCAATGAAAAAGACCGCAGGCCCGAAGGCTTGCGGTCTGAATGCCTGGTCCTGCGGCCCGCAAAGGGGCGCGCGGGCCTCAGTCTTCGCTCTTGCCCGCGGGGGCGGTGGCCGGCGCTTCGGCGGTCTCGCCTGTGGCAGCGGCGGGCTTGCGCCGGCTGCGGGCCGGGCGCGGCGCCGGGGCGGCAGCCTCACCGTCGGTGTCGCGGGTTTCGGTCTCGCGCGCTTCGGTCTTGCGGGGGCGCGAGCTGCGGCGCTTGGGCTTGTCCTGCGCCTCGGGCGTGGCGACCGGGCCTGCACCCTCACCCACCGGATCGGGCAGACCCAGAGGCGCCTGATCCTGCACGGGCTGGGCCGCGGCGGTCTGGTCCTCGGGCGCTGTCACCTCACGCGCAGCCCCTTCGCGGGGACCTGCATCGCGTGGCGCAAAGTCGCGGGGGGCCACATCACGATGACCGGACTCCCGCGACCCGCCATCCCGCGCAGCATAGTCACGCGCCGGAGCATCCCGGTTTGGTCCACCACGGTCCTGACCCGAGCGGTCCTGACCACCCCTGTCCTGGCCGCCGCGATCCTGATCGCGCGCGCCAGCATGACCATTGCCATTGCCGTTCTGGCTGGCATGGCCATAGCCATGACCATAGCCATGGGTGCTGCCCTCATCCTCGCCACCCTGACGGTATTGCGGATTGTGGCCCTGATTCTGGCCACCGCCCTGCCCGCCATTCTGGCCCTGCCGCTCGACCATCTCGCGCTGCGCCTCGCCCAGCATGCGGGTGTAATGCTCGGCATGCTGAAGAAAGCTCTGCTCGGCCACGCGGTCGTGGGACAGCTGCGCATCACGCGCAAGCGTCAGGTATTTCTCGATTATCTGTTGGGGGGTGCCACGCACCTTGCCTTCGGGTCCCGAGCTATCGAAGACGCGGTTGACAATATTCCCCAGCGAACGCTGGCGGCTCGACTTATTACGCGAACGTGATTTTGATGATCTCATCAGTCTGTCTGTCAGGTTGTCGGGTCGTCTTGGCACAGGCTTCGACGCACGGCGTTGGATGACGGCAGCAGCGGCGCATAATGCCGGTGCGCTCAGCCCTGCCTAGACCTTCGGGGGCGCAAGGCACCCCGTGGGATTAGACTTTTTCAGGCTGACCGATGCGAGGGGTTCCCCCCTCGTCACGCAGCCGACTAACCATGCCGCGCCCCCCGAGACAAGCGAAAACTTGGGAAAATGCACCGGGCGGGCGACAAACCGCGCCGTCAGGCCGGGAAATGCGCCATCACGACCCGGTCGCGGCCATCCAGATCGGGCAAAACCCGCACCCCGGCGCCCGCCCCCTGAAAGAGCGCCGCGACCGCCTGCCCCTGCGCCGGTCCGATCTCGGCCAGCAGATGCCCGCCCGGCGCCAGATGCGCCCGGCAGCCCGCCGCAATCGCGCGATAGGCCGACAGCCCGTCACCGCCATCGGTCAGGGCGGCATGCGGCTCCCAGTCGCGGACGTCCGCGGACAGACCCGCCATTTCGGCGGCGGAAATATAGGGCGGGTTCGAGACGATCAGATCAAACTGCCCCTCGACGCCCGCAAACCAGTCGGCGCGGCGAAACCGCGCCGTGACGCCAATCCGGCGGGCATTGAAGCGCGCCACCTCCAGCGCGGCCTCGGACAGGTCGGTGCCCAGCCCGGAGGCCCCCGGCCGCGCCGCCAGCAACGAGATCAGGATCGCGCCACTGCCCGTCCCCAGATCCAGAACCGAGGCCCAGTCCAGCGCCAGCGCCGCCTCGACCAGCGCCTCGGTCTCGGGGCGGGGGTCCAGCGTGTCGCGGGTGACCTTGAAGCGATGCGCCCAGAAATCGCGGAAACCGGTGATCTGGGCCACCGGCTGGCGCAGCGCGCGGGCGGCGATGCCCCGGTTGAAGGCCGCAGCCTCGTCCGGCGTCAGGTCGCGGTCCTCGGTCATCCGCAGCGCCCCCGGCTCGATCCCCAGCACGGCGGCCAGAATGCGGTCGGTGTCGCGCGCGGCCCCCTCGATGCCCGCGGCGCGCAACAGGGCGCTGCCTTCGGCCTGCGCGTCCGACAGCCTCACGTCTGATCCGCCAGCCGGGCGGCCTGATCATGGGCGGTCAGCGCGTCGATGATCTCGGCCAGATCGCCGGCCATGATCCGGTCCAGCGCGTACAGCGTCAGGTTGATGCGGTGATCGGTCATGCGGCCCTGCGGAAAGTTATAGGTGCGGATGCGTTCGCTGCGATCGCCGCTGCCGACCTGAGACTTGCGGTCGGCGGCACGGGCGCTGTCGGCCTCGGCCCGCTGCATGTCATACAGCCGCGCCCGCAGCACGGCCATGGCATTGGCGCGGTTCTGGTGCTGCGACTTCTCGGAACTGGTCACGACGATGCCGGTGGGCAGATGGGTGATGCGCACGGCGCTGTCGGTGGTGTTGACATGCTGGCCACCCGCGCCGCTGGCGCGCATCGTGTCGATGCGGATGTCGCCCGCCGGGATGTCGATCTCAACATCATCCGCCGCCTCGGGCAGCACCGCGACGGTCGCGGCGCTGGTATGGATGCGCCCGCCCGATTCGGTCGTGGGCACGCGCTGAACCCGGTGCACGCCGGATTCGTATTTCAGCCGGGCAAAAACCCCCTCGCCCTCGATCCGGGCAATCGCCTCCTTGACGCCGCCCAGCTCGGTCCGGGTCAGGTCCAGCATCTGGACCTGCCAGCCCTGCGCCTCGGCATGGCGGCGATACATCTCCAGCAGATCGCCCGCAAACAGCGCCGCCTCGTCGCCCCCGGTGCCGGGACGGATCTCGATGATCGCGGGCCGCGCATCGGCGGCATCCTTGGGCAACAGCGCCACCCGCAGCCCCTGCTCCAGCGCCGGCAGCCCGGCCTCCAGCCGCGCCAGCTCATCACGGGCCAGCTCGCGCATCTCGGGATCGGCCAGCATGGCGCGGGCCTCGGCCAGCCCGTCCTGCGACGTCCGCCACAGGCCGATCTGCTCGACCACCGGCTTCAGCTCGGCATATTCACGACTGATCCGCGCGATCTGATCGGGCGCGGCCCCGGCATTCAGCTGCGCTTCGAGAAACTCGAACCGCTGGACAATCTGGATCAGGCGATCTTGGGGCAACATGACAGCGCCTTACCCCCGGCCCCGGCACAGGACAAGCAGCACCCGCCTGCTTTGGTCCGCAAATATCCTGCCGGGGGGTGTGGGGGGACGCAAAGTCCCCCCACCATCGCGACCGCCGCTCACCGCCGGTTCCAGCCCAGAAGCGCAATCAGCTCGACCGCCACATGCGCCCCGGCAATCGCGGTCGCCCCGGTGGTATCATAGGGCGGCGAAACCTCGACCACATCGCCGCCGATCAGATCGACCCCGGCCAGCCCGCGCAGCAGCGCGGCGGCCTGCCAGCTGGCAAGCCCGCCCCAGACCGGCGTGCCGGTGCCCGGCGCGAATGCCGGGTCCAGCGCATCAATATCAAAGGTCACATAGCAGGGCCGGTCGCCGACAACGGCCCGCACCCGCGCCAGAACCGCCTCGACGCCCTCGCGGTGAACCATCGGCGCATCCAGAATCGTCACCCCCATCGTGTCGGGATTGTCGGTGCGGATGCCCACGGCCACGCTGGCCGCCGGGTCCACCAGCCCCTCGCGGATCGCCTTGTACAGAAACGTGCCATGGTCGATCCGCGCGGGATCGTCATCGACCCATGTGTCGGAATGCGCATCGAACTGGATCAGCGCCACCGGCCCCCGCCGCGCCGCCACCGCCCGCAGAATCGGCAGGGTGACCGAATGATCGCCGCCCAGCGTCACCGGCGCCGCCCCCGCATCCAGAATGGCACCCAGATGCGCCTCGATCCGCCCCGGCACCTCGTGCACGGCGGCATAATCGAATGCCATATCGCCATGATCGACGATGTTCAGCAGGCTGAACGGATCATAGCCCCAGCCATAGGGCGCATCGAATGCCTGCAGGGTGGAGGCCTCGCGGATCGCGCGCGGCCCGAACCGGGTGCCGGGCCGGTGCGTCACCGCCTGATCGAAGGGAATGCCGGTCACCGCGACATCGACCCCCGCCAGATCCTTGGAATAGCGCCGCCGCAGAAAACTGACAGCCCCGCCAAAGGCATTCTCGAACGACAGCCCGCGCGCATCCGCCCGCGTGAAGGCCTGATCCACCTGCGTACCCGCATCCTCCAGCGCCATCATATCCCCCTGACCTGCACTCATCCCGCAATCTGCGGCGCGGACACAGACGCCGCAAGCCCCGCCCCCTGCATTGGTCCACAAATATCCCGGGGGGCCACCGTCAGGTGGCGGGGGCAGCGCCCCCTGCCCGGCCAGCGACCCCGCACCACCCCCCGAATCGCCTTGCATCACCGGGCTTTGCCGCTATAAAGCCGCATCCTTCCGCCGTGATTCATGCAATCGGTGCAGCCTCTCGTGACGGATGCGGAAGGGACGATCCGTCGATGAAATGCGCCCCTATGACGAAAGGATCGCCATGCCTCTGTATGAGCATGTGCTGATCGCCCGCCAGGACCTGTCGAACACGCAGGCCGAAGGGCTGATCGAACATTTCTCGACCATTCTCGCCGATAACGGCGGCAAGGTCGTTGAAAACGAATATTGGGGTGTCCGCACCCTCGCCTACAAGATCAACAAGAACCGCAAGGGCCATTACGCCTTTCTGCGCACCGATGCCCCTTCGGGTGCGGTGCTGGAAATGGAACGTCTGGCCCGCCTGCATGATGACGTGATGCGCGTGATGACCATCCGCGTGGACGAACATCAGGAAGGCCCCTCGGTCCAGATGCAGAAGCGCGAAGAGCGTGGCGAGCGCGGTGACCGGGGCGATCGTCCCCGTGGCGACCGCCCGGACCGTGGCGATCGCGGCGACCGTCCCCGTGACGGTGACCGTGGCGGCGACCGCGGTGACCGGGGCGGTGATCGTGGCGGCGAACGCCGCGAGCGGAACTGAGAGGATCTGACCCATGGCCAACAAACCCTTCTTCCGTCGCCGCAAGGTCTGCCCGTTCTCGGGCGATAACGCACCTGCGATCGACTACAAAGACACCCGCCTGCTGCAGCGCTATATCAGCGAACGCGGCAAAATCGTGCCCTCGCGCATCACCGCCGTCTCGGCCAAGAAACAACGCGAGCTGGCCCGTGCCATCAAGCGCGCGCGTTTCCTGGCCCTGCTGCCCTATGTCATCAAGTAAGGAGACCTGAACGATGCAAGTCATCCTGCTGGAACGTGTGGCCAAGCTGGGCCTGATGGGCGAAGTCGTGAACGTCAAGCACGGCTATGCCCGCAACTACCTGCTGCCGCAGGGCAAGGCGCTGCGCGCCTCGGAGGCCAATATCAAGGCGTTCGAAGGCCAGAAGCAGCAGCTTGAGACCCGCAACGCGGAATCGAAAGCCGAAGCCCAGAAAATCGCCGACAAGCTGGACGGTCAGACCTTCGTGGTCATCCGCTCGGCCTCGGATTCGGGCGCGCTGTACGGCTCGGTCACGACCCGTGACGCCGCCGACGCCGCCACCGAGAACGGCTTTACGGTCGACCGCAAATCGGTCGTCCTGCGCGAGCCGATCAAGGATCTGGGCCTGCATGACGTCACCGTCGTGCTGCACCCCGAGGTCGAAGCGACGATCACCATGAACGTCGCCCGTTCGGTCGAAGAGGCCGAGCTGCAGGCACAAGGCAAGTCCATTCAGGACATGAACGCCGAAGCCGATGCCGAAGCCGAATTCGAGATCGCCGAACTGTTCGACGACATCGGCGGCGCCGATGACGGCGAAAGCGACGACCGGAACTGATCTTTTCTTAAGATTTCGTTAATATCTGCATGATATGAGCCGCGCCGGGAAACCGGCGCGGCTTTTCATTTGTTCACCTTGAAATTGCAGATCGGCGTGGCACGACCTAGTATGGATATGATTATCGGAAGTTCCGGGACCGCGGCTGCGGTCCCGATTGTCAAAGGTGCTGTGATGACGGATCCGCTTGGGCGGCTGCTGGCGACCCGTGACTGGGTGCTGGCCGATGGCGCGACCGGCACGGCGCTGTTCAATATGGGGCTTGAGGCGGGCAGCCCCGCCGAATTGTGGAACCTGACCCGCCCCGACGCGATCCTGACCCTGCATCGCGACGCGATGGCGGCGGGATCGGACCTGTTTCTGACCAACAGCTTTGGCGCCAATGCCAGCCGGTTGCGGCTGCACGGGCTGGGCGGCCGCGTCACCGAAATCAACCGCCGCGCCGCCGAACTGGGCCGCGAGGCCGCCGATCAGGCCGGGCGCCCGGTCGTGGTCGCGGGCAGCATGGGCCCCATCGGCGAGATCATGGAGCCGATGGGCAGCCTGACCCATGCGCATGCGGTGGACATGTTCCACGAACAGGCCGAGGCGCTGCGCGATGGCGGCGCCGATCTTCTGTGGGTCGAGACGCTGTCCTCGCTGGAAGAGCTGCGCGCCGCCGCCGAGGCCGCGCGGCGGGTCGGCATGCCCTGGTGCGGGGCGCTGAGCTTTGACACGGCGGGGCGCACGATGATGGGCACCACACCTGCGCAGCTGGCCGCCGCGGTCGAGCGTCTGCCCAATCCCCCCGTGGCTTACGGCGCGAATTGCGGGGTCGGCGTCTCGGATCTGCTGCGGACGGTGGCGGCGCTGGCGGCCTCGGGCAATGAGCGTCCGCTGATCGCCAAGGGCAATGCCGGGGTCGCGCGGCTGGAACGCGGGCATCTGCATTACGACGGCACGCCCGCGATGATGGCCGAATATGCCTGCCTTGCCCGCGATCTGGGCGTGCGGGTCATCGGCGGCTGCTGCGGCACCATGCCCGAACATCTGGCCGCCATGCGCGCCGCGCTGGACAGCCGCGCCCAGGGCCCCCGCCCCTCGCTGGAGCAGATCACCACGCGGCTGGGGCCGTTCAGCCCCGGTGGCGGGGACGAGCAGCTGACGATTGGCCGGGTGCCGGGCGGGCGACCCGCCAACGGGCGGCGCAACTAGAACAGCGACAGCTGATCGCCCGCGCGCGGCGGCGGGCCAAAGCGGGTGCAGTCCAGCGCCGGCGCCCCCTCGGCATAGCCCAGCCGGCGGCGGGCCAGCCGGAACCGCTGTTGCGCCAGCTGTGCCTCGACCCCCGCGCCGCGAAAGCGGTGGCCGAAGCGCGGGTCGTTGTCGCGCCCGCCGCGCATCGCCTGCACCCGGTTCATCACATGCGCCGCCATGCCGGGGCGGTGGCGGTCCAGCCAGTCGCGGAACAGCGGCGCCACCTCATGCGGCAGGCGCAGGGCGATCATGCTGGCGGTGGTGGCGCCCGCGTCGCGGGCCGCCGTCAGGATCGCCTCGATCTCGGGCTCGGTCAGGACCGGGATCACCGGGGCCACCATGACCCGCACCGGCACGCCCGCCCGCGCCAGGGCCGCGATCATCCGCAGCCGGGTGGCGGGGGCGGGGGCGCGCGGTTCCAGCGACCGGGCCAGATCGGCGTCCAGCGTGGTGACGCTGATCCCCACCGCCGCCTGATCGCGGGCGGCCAGTTCCGCCCACAGATCCAGATCGCGCAACACCGTCTGGCCGCGCGTCACCAGCGTCACCGGGTGGTTCCAGTCGCGCAGCACCCGCAGCAGGCCGGGCATGATCGCCAGTTTCGCCTCGATCGGCTGATAGGGGTCGGTATTGGTGCCAAGCGCGATGGGCGCGACCCGATAGGACGGCCGCGCCAGTTCGCGGGCCAGCAGGTCCGCCGCGTCGGGTTTGGCGGTGATTTTCGTCTCGAAATCCAGACCCGGCGACAGGCCCAGATAGGCGTGGCTGGGGCGGGCATAGCAATAGATGCAGCCATGCTCGCAACCCCGATAGGGGTTGATCGAGCGGTCAAAGGCGATGTCGGGCGAGCTGTTGCGGGTGATGATGCTGCGCGGGCGTTCGATGGCGACCTCGGTGCGCAGCAGGGCCTGTTCCTCGGGGATGTCCCAGCCGTCGCTTTCGCGGACATGCTGATGCGCCTCGAACCGGCCTGTGGGGCTGGTATCGGCACCGCGCGCACGCAGGCGCTGATCGGGGTTGCGGGGTGGCAGCATGGGGCGATTATAGAACACAACAGGAACACCTGCCAAGCCCCGTTGATGTTCGCAAGGCCCGCCCCCATCCTTGGGTCAGACATTATGACAGGACCGACAATGACCGACGATTACACGCCCCCCAAGGTCTGGACCCCCGGCAAGGAGAACGGTGGCCAGTTCGCCAGCATCAACAAACCGACCGCAGGCGCGCAATATGACCGCGATCTGCCGGTGGGCCAGCATCCGTTGCAGCTGTATTCGCTGGCCACGCCCAACGGCCAGAAGGTCACGATTTTGCTGGAGGAATTGCTGGAGGCGGGGCATGACGCCGAATATGACGCCTGGCTGATCCGCATCGGTGACGGCGATCAGTTCGGCAGCGGTTTCGTGGCCGTGAACCCCAACTCCAAGATCCCGGCGCTGATGGATCATTCGGTGACGCCGCCGCAGCGGGTCTTTGAATCGGGTGCGATCCTTCTGTATCTGGCCGAGAAATACGGCGCCTTCCTGCCCACCGATCCCGCCGCGCGGACCGAAGCGCTGAGTTGGCTGTTCTGGCAGATGGGCGCGGGCCCGTATCTGGGCGGCGGCTTTGGCCATTTCTACGCCTATGCGCCGGTCAAGATCGAATATGCGATCGACCGCTTCACGATGGAGGTGAAGCGCCAGCTTGACCTGCTGGACAAGCGGCTGGCCGACAACAGGTTCATCGCGGGCGACGAGTATACCATCGCCGATATGGCGATCTGGCCGTGGTACGGGCGGCTGATCACCGGCGGCGCCTATAACGACGCGGCGACGTTTCTGGATACGGCCAGCTACACCAACCTGCACCGCTGGCAGGCCGAGATTGCCGCGCGCCCGGCCGTTCAGCGGGGCATCCGGGTCAACAATGTCTCGGGCGACGAGGCGCAGCAGATGCCCGAGCGCCATGACGCCAGCGATTTCGGGGCGTAAGGCGCGATCCTGCCGGGCGGCCCCGCCCGGCAGATAAAACAGAGCAGGAACATGCGCGGGCTATCGCCAAATTCGGGCGCATCTTTTAGGGTTGGTCCCATGGAGACGACAGACCCGACAGCCCGCCCCCGGCGGCGCCCCGCAGCGCCCCGCACAGTGCCCCGGACGGCCCGAAAGGCCGCGCCGGAATGCACGCGGCTGGAGCTGTCGGATGCGCGGATGATGGCGCGCGTCTGGGCCTCGACCCTTGCCGATGGCGACCGCGAGGGGCATGCGGCGGCCTTCACCGGCCACAGCCTTGTGGCTCTGGGCCGGGCGCGGGGGATTGCGGCCGATCTGTGCCCCTCGCTGGGGGGGGCGCTGATGGCGCTGGACGATCCGGCCATGGCGCTGGCGGCGACCATTGGCCGGGTGGCCGCACCGCTGCCGCTGACCGAGGCGCTGCACCAGATCACCAGCCTGTATCCGGCGCTGCTGCCCGCACGGGACCGCAGCGCGCGCGGCGCCTTTTACACGCCGCCCGCGCTGGTTCGGCGGCTGCTGGATCAGGCCGAGGAACAGGGTCTGGACTGGAGCACGGCGCGCGTTCTGGACCCGGCGGCGGGCGGCGGCATCTTCGTGATCCACGCCGCAGAGCGGATGATCGCAGCGCTTGGCGAGTGCGAGCCGGTCTTTGCGCTGAGCCATGTCGCCTCGCGCCTGTCGGGATTCGAGCTGGACCCGAATGCGGCGCTGCTGGCGCAATGCGCCTTTGAGATGTCGCTGGCCGGGCTGGCGGGCCGGGCCGGGCGCCCGGCCCCGCAGATCATCACCGCCCGCGACACGCTGCTGGCCCCGCCCGAGCCGGTGTTCGATCTGGTGATCGGCAACCCGCCCTATGGCCGCGTGACGCTGCCGCCCGATCTGCGCGCGCGCTATGCCCGTGGCCTGTATGGTCATGCCAACCTTTACGGGCTGTTCACCGATGCCGCCCTGCGCTGGACCCGGCCCGGCGGTCTGGTGTCCTATCTGACGCCCACCAGCCTGCTGGGCGGGCAGTATTACTCCGCCCTGCGCGGGCTGCTGGCGACCGAGGCCCCGCCCATCGCCATCGACTTTGTCCACACCCGGCGCGGCGTGTTCGAGGATGTCCTGCAAGAGACCCTGCTGGCCACCTACCGGCGCGGCGCGGTGGCGGGCCGCACCCGCATCCATTATCTGACCGTCACCGCCGACGGGGCGGCGCAGATCACCCGCAACGGCACCATCGCCCTGCCCGCCGACCGGGCCGCGCCCTGGCTGGCGCCCCGCCTGCCGGAACACAGCCGCCTTGTCGCCCATGCCGGGGGGATGGCGCACCGGCTGGCGGACTGGGGCTATTCCGTCTCGACCGGGCCGCTGGTCTGGAACCGCCACAAGGGCCAGCTGCGCGACCGCGCGGGCGGGCGGAACGTGCATCCGCTGATCTGGGCCGAGGCGGTCACGCCGGATGGCCGCTTTGCCCATCGTGCCCGCAAGCGCAACCACGCCCCCTGCTTCCGGCTGGAGGCGGGCGACGGCTGGCTGCTGACCCGGCGGCCCTGCGTGCTGGTCCAGCGCACCACCGCCAAGGAACAGGCCCGCCGCCTGATCGCCGCCGAACTGCCGCTGGAGTTCATCGAGGCGCATGACGGGGTGGTGGTCGAAAACCACCTCAATATGGTGCGCGCCGCCGGGCAGCCGCTGGTGCCCCCGGCGGTGGTGGCCGCCCTGCTGAACAGCCGCGTGGTCGATGATCTGTTCCGCTGCATCAGCGGCAGTGTCGCCGTCTCGGCCTTTGAGCTGGAGGCGCTGCCGCTGCCCGCCCCCGACCAGACCGCCCGCCTGTCGGCGCTGCTGGAGGCAGGCGCCCCGAAGGCCCGGATCGAGGCGGAATGCGCGGCGCTTTATGGCGGGCCTGCATGACCGGCCTGCCGCCTTATGCGACACGGGACCTGATCGCCGCACGCCTGCCCCTGATCTTTCCCGAAGGCACGCCGAACCGGACCTATTGCATCCGCGATCTGGCCGCCAGCACGGTGTTTGCCGCGCTGTATATCGGCGCGGTCGAGGGCAGCGGGCGCTATCTTGGCCCGGTCCATGTCTATCGCATGACCGATGAGCAGGCGGGCCGGGCCGGTGATGCGGATCGCGCGGGCTATGCGGCGGCGGTGCTGCGCCGCAACGGCGCCGTGGCCGGAACCCGCTGGTATGCCGACAACACCCGCGAGCCGATCCGCGACGAAACCCTGCGCGACGGTCTGGTCGCGGTGGGCGCCGTGACCCGGCGCGAGGATCTGCCGACGACATCCGGCCAGCCGCGCTATGCGCTGCGCTGCGGGTTCGCGGCCCTGTTCGACCCGGCCCTGCAGGGCGGGATGCTGGCCACAGCCATCGCGCGGTTCCACGACACCCATCTGACCAAGGGCGCCCTTGCGCGCGTCACCATTATGCGCGCGGGTGCGGCGGCCGGGGCGGCGGGCATCCGGGTCACCTGCCCCAATGGCGACACCCGCCTGCTGGCGCCGGGCCCCAGCTCGGTGATCGCGCAGGCGGTGATCGAGGTGTTCGCGCCCCGGTTCATGGCCCAGCCCGCCGTCCTGTGGCTGAGCGAAAGCGGCAACAAGGTGGTTTTGCGCGATGACGCGCTGGCCCATGCGATCGGCCTGAGGATCGAGGCCGACAAGACCCTGCCCGACCTGATCCTGGCCGATCTGGGCCAGCCCGAGCCGCTGATCCTGTTCGTCGAGGTCGTCGCCACCGACGGCGCCATCACCGAGCGCCGGCGCGCATGGCGGCCCATGGTGGCGCGCGTAGCCCGCGCCTCCGTTGTCGCCGCGCGGCGTCGGAGGTGGTGGCGCTTGCCCGGCCCAGCCGGACGCAGGCCGGCACGGCCAGAGCGCCCTTGTGAACACATGCTTGGCAAACCCGACGCCACCCCCTAAAACCGCCGTCGGAGCAGTGGCCGAGTGGTCTAAGGCAACCGACTTGAAATCGGTCGAACCCGAGAGGGTTCCGTGGGTTCGAATCCCACCTGCTCCGCCAACCACCATTTTCATTGACCTGCGAATCATCCCAAACTAGCGTATAAGGCGATGAACTTATGCGCTGATTTGCGTTGGTTGGTTTCGTTCGGTTTGCTTCGATTGCGCTAGGTTCTGTTCATTTTGTGGTACGAAAGGTGGTACCTTTTATGAGCTACACCTCGGGCAAGCTGACCAAGAATCTCGTTCGCAGCCTTGGGCCGGGCCGCCACAGTGACGGTGGAGGTCTGTACCTCGTTGTCGATCCGTCAGGCGCGCGTCGCTGGATCGTGCGTGTCACCGTCAAAGGGCAGCAGAACCGTGAGGGGAAACCGCTTCGCACAGACTTCGGTCTGGGGGGCGCTGCTGTGGTCACGCTGAACGTCGCGCGTGAGCGGGCGCTGGAGCATCGGCGGCTGGCGCGGCAAGGGTTGAACCCGAAATTTCACCGCGATCAGGATGTGCCTTGCTTCGAAGGTCCGCCAGGAACCAATCGGCCTGCGGCAGGCTGTCCAGAAGCGCCGCTGCGCCGGTGTAGTCGCTGACCTGTCCTGCCGACATGAAGAACCGGATAGGTCTGCCTCTCGCATCGGTGAC
>NZ_JBKBVD010000048.1:0-28624 GCF_046289755.1 Paracoccus sp. (in: a-proteobacteria)
CGCGGTCAGGGCACCGGCTATTCCGGCATCGAGAACCCGCTGTTCTTCAAGGACAACACCCGCATGTTCTATGGCGATGCGAAAGACAGCATCAATAAGCTGTTGCCGATGATCGAGTGAGGGGGGACAGATGCTGACCCGATATGTCTTTTTCGAGGGCGAGGCGCTGGTCGATGAGGCCGCGTTCCGCCCCCAGATCGCGCAGGAGTTGCTGCCGCTGTGGCAGGCCATGCCCGGCAGTACCGGTGTGCGCCTGACCCATGCTGCGGTGCGCGACGACGGCGCGCCGCAGATCCTGATGGTGCTGGCGGTCGATTATCCCGATCAGGCGGTACTGGACGCCTCGCTTGACAGCCCGCACCGTTTTGCGACCCGTGATCACAGCTCGGTCGTGCTGGACCGGCTGTTCCGGGGCCGGGTGCATCATCACGTGATGCAGGCCGCGAACGGTTAACGGCACTGTGCCACGAAAAAAGGCGTCAGGTCATGGACCTGACGCCTTTCGCATGCCGGGTTTGCGCCTCAGATGGCGAGGCTCAGACGGCTGTGGCCGAGGCCGCCGCGCCCGCCTGCGCCATCATCGCCCGCGCCTGAGCCATCATCAGCGGGCCGGTGCCCTTGGCGTCGTCGGCCACGACAGGCTCGGTCAGGTAATAGGCCGGGGTGCCGTCACGATAGACACCCGAAAAGCCGCCGAGGCCCGCGACCAGACAGATGCCGCCAAAGCCCGCGCCCTGCCCGTCATGCCGCAGCCGCCCCTCAAGAAAGCGCATCGCACGGCTGGCCGCAGCCACAGCGCCTGCGGGCGCAAGGCCGGTCCCGGCGGCGGCATTCAGCGCATAGGCAAACATCGCCGAGGCCGAGCTTTCGGTGAAATTCCCCGGCAGGTCGGGCTGGTCGATGACCTGCAGCCAGCCGCCATCCTCGCGCTGCAACGCCACGATCCGGGCCAGCAGCGCCCGCGTGGCGCCGTCCAGCCCGGCTGTGGCAAAGGCGCCCGCGCCGACCAGCTCGGCGCTGTCGGCCAGCGCCATCGCCTGCCAGCCGATCGCGCGTGCCCAGGCGGCGGGCGACTGGCCGGTCACCGGGTCCGCCCAGCTTTGCGCGCGCGAGGTATCGCAGCCATGGGCATAAAGGCCGTCGGGCCGCACGGTCATCTCCAGCGCGTCGCGCAGTTGCGACAGCGCGTCCTGCACCAGCCGCGCCTCGCCAAGCGTCTGGCCCAGCTGGATCTGGAACGGCAGCCCCATGTACAGACCGTCCAGCCAGACCTGATGGGGGTAGATCTTCTTGTGCCAGTAGCTGCCGCCCGCCGTGCGCGGGTGGTCGGCCAGCTGCCCGCCCAGATGGCGGGCGGCGCGCAGCCAGCGCGGATCGCCGGTCCAGCGGTCAAGTGCGAACAGCACCCGCCCGGCCAGAATATTGTCGATATTGTATTCGGTCGGCGCGTAGCCTGAAAGCGTGCCATCGGCGGCAACCTGCGCGGTTGCCAGACGCAGCAGGTGGTCGCGCCAGCGTTCCTCGCCGGTGGCCTGAAACAGCAGCTCGAGGCCGCGATAGATACAGCCATCCTCATAGCACCATGCCCCGCCCTTATAGGGCTGATAGCGGGTCGCAAAGGCGTCGAAATACTCTAGCATGGCACGAAATCCTTGGCAGTCAGGGGTCCTTGGGGCAACTCGTCGGGGGCGTCGATATGGCAATGTTCGGACAGAAGGCCGGCGCCGCTGACCTCCAGCAGACCATCGGCCATCAGGGGCGCGGCAGGGGTGGCGGGGGCATAGCTGACGGTGACATCGCGGATCATCAGCCCGGTCACCGGCGCCTCGGGCAGGCCGAGGCAGGCGGCAAAGGCCAGACGCACCCGGTCCGCCTGAATGCGCGCCAGCGTGATGTCGCGGATCTGGGGCGTCAGCGGCCCGACCGGCTGCGGATCGCGCGACTGCACGGCAGGCGCGTGACCGTCATGGTCACAGAAGTAATGCGCATTGACCGCCAGCACCGTATCCACCCCGTCGAGACGGCAATCGGTCATTGCGATCCGGGCCACGGTGCCGCCACGCCCGCGCCGGGTCTTGATGCGCAGGCCCCGGTCGGTGTCCTGCATCTCGCAATGGCTGACATGAATATCCGACACGCCGCCCGACATTTCCGAGCCGATGACAACGCCACCATGGCCACGCTCCATCCGGCAATGGCGGATGCGGATGTCGCGGGTGGGGGCGAGGTGATCGCCATTGCCGTCATCGGTGCGCTTGCCCGCCTTGATGGCGATGCAATCGTCGCCGGTCGAGAAATGCACCCCCTCGATCAGCACGCCGTCGCAGCTTTCGGGGTTCAGCCCGTCGGTATTGGGGCTGTCGGCCGGGTTCTCCACTGCCAGCGCGACAAAGCTGAGATTGCGGCAATGGTAAGGATGCAGCGTCCAGCTGGGCGAGTTGGCAAAGGTCGGGCCCAGCACGGTCACGCTGTCGCAGCCGATCAGATGCAGCAGGCGCGCGCGGCGGGCGCCATTGCGGGTGTACTTGGGCCAGGACCACCAGTCCCCCCGCGCGCCGCCGCCGTCAACACGGCCGGGGCCTGCGATGGTGACATGTTCGGCGTTGATGGCGGTCAGAATGGCGCGGTGACAGGCGTCGGGCAGACCCTCCCAGCTGCCGCCCTCGGCGGCGGTCAGGACCGGCCAGCCGTCGCGGTCGGTGGGGGCGGCCAGTTCAGCGCCCTGCGCCAGATAGAGGTTGCGATGCGAGGCGATCAGCAGCGGCGCCACCTGCCAGCGCCCGGCGGGCACGATCAGCGTGCCGCCATCGGGCAGGCCGTCCAGCAGGGCCTGCGCCTGCGCCGGATCGTCCAGCACCACGGCGCCCGCGCAGGGCGGCGTGGTCAGGGTCAGGGCGGCAAAGCCCTGCACCTCGATCCGCAGGGTGGTGGCGGGGGGCAGGTCGTGCAGCGGCGTGATCACGCGGTCGGTGATGCCGCGGCGGTCAAGGCCGGGTCCGGTCAGGTGCCAGGCCAGCGGCTGCGGCAGGTGATACAGACCGCCCGGCACCGCCAGTCGCAGCGCGACCGAGCGCGGCGTCACGGCCACGATGTCCATCTCCATGGAACGCTCCTTTCCGGGGTTGCCCGGCGGCGCGGCAAGGCGCCGCCGGGACAGGGCTGTGATGTCAGCGGAAGCTGCGGATCGCGCGGTTCATCTCGTCGATGATCTCGGCGGCGGCTTCCTCGGCTTCAAGTTGGCCATAGGCCACCGATTCAAGGTAATCGGCAAAGATCTCGCGCACCTTGGGATGCTCGTTCAGGGGCGAGGGCACCGGGCCGTTGCCCTGCTGCACCATCTCATAGGCGGCGGCCACGTTCGGGTCGATCATGCCCTGTTCGGCCAGACGTGCAGTGGCAACCTTGCTGGCCGGGACACCGCGCGAGTCCTTGAGGATGTCGATCGCCTCGGGGTCGTTCATCAGGCAGTTGATGATCTCGGCTGCCGCCTGCGGGTTCTGCGAGCGGGCCGAGATGGCAAACAGCATCGAGGGCTTGCGATAGGTGCCGTCGTTCACCGCGCCTTCGACCTGCAGCATCGGCACCGGTACCAGTTCCTGCCCGCCAAGAGGATCGGCATATTTGGCATAGGCCGAATCCCATTCGAACGTCCCCGCAATCCGGCCTTCGGCCCAGGGGCGCATCTCGAACAGCTCGATATTGCCCTCGCCCGCGACCTGCTGCCAGCTGCGGATCACGCCATCCTCGACCAGCGACAGGTAAAAGCGGATGCCCTCGGCCAGTTCCTCGGGGGTCCAGGCGACGGTGGTGGTCTCGGCGTCGATCAGATCCTTGCCGGTGGCCTGCGTCACCGAGGTCGAGACCAGAAAGATCGCGTTCAGGCCCTGCGCCTCGAAGGGCATGACGCCCTCGCCCAGCTGGCCTGCTGCGGCGCGCAGTTCGTCCCAGTTGGTCGGCAGGGGCAGGTTTGCGGCGTCGAACACGGTCTTGTTGAAGAAATAGACCCGGCCGGTTTCGCCGACGGGCAGACCGTTCAGCACGCCGTTCATCTCGCCGCCCGCAAGCTGTTCATCGGTCCATTGCGAAAAGTCGATAATGTCCGAGAATTCGCGCAGATCGGCAAAGCCGGTGCCATCGCGCGAGAACAGCGGCAGCCAGGGCCAGTTGATCTGCATGATGTCGGCCTCGGTGCGGCCTGCGATCTGCGTGGTGATCCGCTCCTGGTGGCCCGACCAGCCGGTGAATTCGGCGGCGATCTGGTGGCCGTGCTTTTCGCCGCAGACGGCCAGCGCCTCTTGCGTCTGGGTGTGACGGGCATCGCCGCCCCACCAGGACATGCGCAGATTGTCGGCCTGCGCGGCGCCCGACAGCAGGCCCCCGGCAAGACCCGTGGCAAGGATTGTCGTTGTCAGCAGTTTCATGGGTTCCCCTCCCTAATGAGTGACGGGCAGCGAGATATTCTCGCCGTCGCCGTCAAAGACATGCGCCGTGCCGGGTTCCGGCGTCAGCGTCACTTCGGCACCGCGATCCAGCGCGGCGTAGTCGGCAGAGGGCAGCACGGCGACCAGCCGCGCGCCCGCCACATCCAGATGCAGGACGACCTCGTGGCCCATGAATTCGGCCCCGGTGACGCGACCCCGCAGGCCCGTGCCCGTGTTCAGGCGCAGATGCTGGGGGCGGATGCCAAGCGTGGCGGTGCCGGTCCAGCCGCGCAGACGGGCCATCAGCTCATCCGGCAGGGCCAGCGACTGGTCGCCCACCCGGAAATTCGCGCCGTCCAGCCGCCCCTCGATCAGGTTCATTTCGGGGCTGCCGATAAAGCCCGCGACAAAGGCATTGGCGGGGCGGTCGTACAGCGTCTTGGGATCGGCCACCTGCATGATGCGGCCGTCCTTCATCACGCAGATGCGGTCGCCCATGGTCATCGCCTCGGTCTGGTCGTGGGTGACGTAGACCACGGTCGAGGACATGCCCTCTTCCTTCAGGCGGCGGTGCAGATCGGTGATCCGCACCCGCATCGAGGCGCGCAGCTTCGCGTCAAGGTTCGACAGCGGCTCGTCGAACAGGAACACTTCGGGCTGCTTGATCAGCGCGCGGCCCAAAGCGACGCGCTGTGCCTGACCGCCCGACAGCTGCTTGGGCAGACGGTCCAGCAGCGGCTCGATTTCCAGAATGCGGGCGACCTCGTTGGTGCGCCGCTCGATCTCGGATTTCGAGGCGCGTTGCAGGCGCAGGCCGAATGACAGGTTCTTGCGCACCTTCATATGCGGGTAAAGCGCGTAGTTCTGGAACACCATCGCAATGCCGCGCTGGCCGGGCTGCAGGCGGTTCACGACCTTGTCGCCGATCACCACATCGCCGCCCGAGATGCTTTCCAGCCCCGCGATCATCCGCAGCGTGGTGGATTTCGCGCAACCCGAGGGGCCGACCAGCACCATGAACTCGCCATCCTCGACATCGAGGTTGATGCCATGCACGGCCTTGAACGCATTGCCGTAAACTTTTTCCAGATTTCGGATTTGAAGACGGGCCATCGGATTATCCTTTCACCCCACCGGCAGAGATGCCTTCGATGAAGTATTTCTGAGCTATGAAGAACACGATCAGCGCGGGCAGCAGCGCCAGGACCGACATTGCCAGAATGCGGTTCCAGTCAAACGCCTCGGTCGTGTCGATCGACAGTTTCAGCGCCAGGCTGACGGGGAATTTCTCGACCGAGGACAGATAGATCAGCGGGCCGAGGAAATCGTTCATGGTCCACATGAACTGGAACAGCATGACCGAGATCAGCGCGGGCAGCAGCATGGGCACGACGATATAGATCAGCGTCTGCATGCTGTTGGCGCCATCCACGCGGGCGGCCTCTTCCATGTCGCGCGGGATGGCGCGCAGGAACTGGACCAGCATGAAGACGAAGAACGCGTCGCCCGCAAAGGCCGAGGGCACCCACAGCGGCAGATAGGTGTCCAGCCAGCCCAGATCCCGGAACAGGATGTATTGCGGGATGCGGGTGACCACGTTGGGCAGCAGCAGCGTGGCGATCAGGCTGGCAAACAGGATCTTCTTGCCCGGAAACTCGAACCGGGCAAAGCCGTAGGCCACCAGCGCGCAGGAAATCGCGGTAAAGATGGTCTTGGGCAGGATGATCAGGAAGGTGTTCCAGAAGAACCGCCCGAAGGTGTAGGGGGTCGAGGTCTCCCAGCCCTTGATATAGCCCTCGATCGTGGGCTCACGCGGGATGAACCCGATCGAGCCGAAGATCTCGGAATTGGTCTTGAACGATGCCCCGATCAGCCAGATCAGCGGATAGAGCATGATGAGGCCCACGACCGTCAGCAGCGTATAGCGGACAAAGGCGGACAGGCGGGCGGCGCGAAGTTCCTCGGATGACAGGGCGGGAACGGCGGCGGCGGTTGGGGTGGCCATATCGGTCATCTCTCAGTTCCTCTTGTCGCCGGCGTAGTAGACCCATTTCTTCGAGGTCCAGAACGCAACCACGGTCAGCACCATGATGATCAGGAACAGCACCCAGGCGATCGCCGAGGCGTAGCCCATGTTGAAGTTCTTGAACGCCTCGTCATAGATATACAGCGGCAGCAGATAGGTGGATTTCAGCGGGCCGCCGCCGGTGATGACATAGGGGCCGTTGAATTCCTGGAAGGCCTGGACCATCTGCATGATCAGGTTGAAGAAAATGACCGGCGTGATCAGCGGCAGGGTGATGTGGACAAAGCTGTGCCACTTGTTGGCCCCGTCGATGGCCGCCGCCTCGTACAGCGATTTGTCGACCGCCTGCAGCGCCGCCAGAAAGATCACCATCGCGGATCCGAACTGCCAGGTGCGCAGCAGGCTGATGGTGAACAGCGCGTTGACCGGATCGCCGAACCAGTTGACCGGCTCCAGCCCGATGCCGGTCAGCACCAGGTTCACCAGCCCCGCATCGGCAAAGATATAGCGCCACAGCACCGCGATCGCGATCGACCCGCCCAGGATCGAGGGCACGTAATAGGCCGTGCGAAAGAACCCGATGGCGCGCAGGCGATAATTCAGGATCACCGCGATGAACAGCGCGAAGGCCAGCTTCAGCGGCACCGTCAGGAACACATAGATCAGCGTCACCCGCAACGAGCGGCGGAACGTCCGGTCGTTCATCAGTTCGCGGAAGTTGTCCAGACCGGACCAGACCGGCGACTGGATCAGGTTATAGTCGGTAAAGCTGAGATACAGCGACCCCACGAACGGGATCATCGTAAAGACCAGCAGCCCGATCAGATAGGGGGCAAGGTATCCCAGCCCCAGAAAACGGCTTTCCATCACAGCCCTCCGCACATGGACATTGCAGTGACGGGGCGGGCGATGGGGTGGGCGCGGCAGCCAGATTCGGATCGCGTCATCAAATCGCTCCTCCCTCGATTCGATTGCAGTTACCGCGACAGGCACGGTCTGTTCTGCTAGTATCTCAGTTCCGTGACGCAGATGAATTGACGTTTATGCAGAAAAAGATGGACGAAACCGAACAAGCGACGATCGCGCCGGGGATCATGGCCGGGGTCATGGCGGGCATTCCGCCGCGGGCGCTGGACCTGACGCTGACCCGCTCGGCCATCCGCATGCAGCACTCGCACAGCTGGTCCATCGACAAGGTGAACACGGTCCATGATCTGGTGATCTGCCTCGAAGGCGTGGGCGATTACATTCTGGATTGCGAACGCGTGCGCCTGTCGCCCGGCATGGCGATGCTGATCCCGGCGGGCACGCGCTTTCAGGGCCGCAACCCCGATGCCAGCCGCACCTATACCGGGCTGGCCCAGCATTTCCGGCTGGACCTGTTCGGCCATCACGATCTGCTGGAACGGATGCGCTATCGCCGCGTGGTGCGGCTGTCGCGCTGGCCGATGATCGGGCCGCTGGTGCGCCATTACCGCGCCACGGCGCCATCGGGATCGACCACGCTGGTCATGCACCACGCGTTCATGGTGATCCTGAACGAGTTCATCGAGGACGCCTTTCTCGGCTGGACTTCGCCCGGCGATGCCGGTCTGGATGAGACCGTGGGGTTGTCAATGGCCATCACCATGGCCGCCACCCAGATCGCCGCCGAGCCGCTGCAGCCGGGCATTGCCGAAAGGGTGGTCGAGGCCGCGCCCTATAACCCCGACTATTTCCGCCGCGAATTCCGCCGCAGGTTGGGCAGCACCCCGGCGAAATATCATGAATTCAAGCGGATGGAGGTCGGCATGCAGTTCCTTGAGGCCGGCTGTTCCGTGGCCGAGACCGCCCACCGTCTGGGTTTTGCGGACAGCTACTATTTCTCGCGGCTGTTCAAGCGGCATATCGGCACCAGCCCGCGCGGCTGGCAGGAACAGGTCCGCCTGCGCCGCGACGGGCAATGGCCGCGCGGGCAAGAGGACGGGCAGATCATCTATCCGCTGCGCCAGATGCCGCGCGAAGGCTGACCGAAACCCGATCCCGCCTTATCTCGCCCCTTGTGCGGTATGGTAGTATGGTGTATGGTCAGCGCAAGAGGGGGGCTAACAATGCACATATCCGGATTAGCCCTGCCAAAGCCCGGGCAAGAGCGCAGCAGCACCGCCGATCAGGTGCACCGCAACCTGCGCGAGGCGATCATCGACAACGCCCTGCCGCCCGAAACCCGCCTGTCCGAGGCCGAGACGGCCCAGCACTATGGTGTCAGCCGCCAGCCCGTGCGCGAGGCGTTCATTGCGCTGGCAGCCCAGGGCCTGCTGGATGTGCGTGCGCAGCGCGGGACGTTCGTGGCCCGGATCTCGCTGGATGCGGTGATGGACGCCCGCTTCGTGCGCGAGGCGATCGAGGCCGACATCGTCAAGCTGCTGGCCGCTGCGCCCGACCCCGCCCTGATCGCCGATCTGAAAGGCCAGCTGACCCGCCAGATGGACCTGACCGGCGGTTCGGCGCGTGATTTCATGCAGGCCGACGAGACCTTTCACCGCACCCTCGCCGAGGGCGCGGGCAAGGGCAACGCCTGGCGTGTCGTGGTCGAGATGAAGGCGCAGATGGACCGCGTGCGCTTTCTGTCCAGCCAGCATTTCCCGCTGGATCGCCTGATCGACCAGCACCGCGCGCTGGTCGCGGGCATCGAGGCAGGCGACATTCCCCGCGCCGAAGCCGCCATCCGCGCGCATCTGCAGGGCATTCTGGCCGACCTGCCTGTCATCACGCAGGAACGGCCCGACTATTTCATCTAACCCCAAGTTCCCCGGAGGAGGACACCATGACACTGACACGCATTTTTGCAACCGGCCTTGCCGCAACCCTGATGGCCACGACAGCGATGGCCGCCGATGTCACGCTCAAGCTGGGCCATCTGGCGAATGAGGAGAACATCTGGCATCAGGCCGCGCTGCATTTCGCCGAAGCCGTCGCCGAAGGCACCGAGGGCCGGGTCGAGGTGCAGATTTTTCCCAACGAGTCGCTTGGCCGCGAGATCGACGTCATCAACGGCATGCAACTGGGCACCGCCGACATGACCATCACCGGCGAAAGCCTGCAGAACTGGGCGCCCAAGGCCGCGCTGCTGGCGCTGCCCTATGCCTATCGCTCGCTGGAGCATATGGACGAGGTCGCCTCGGGTGAGGTCGGCGATCAGATCGAAGCCGAGATCATCGCCAATGCCGGTATCCGCCCGCTGACCTATTTCGCCCGTGGTCCGCGCAACCTGTCGGCCAACCGCGAAATCACCACGCCCGCCGATCTGAACGGCTTCCGGCTGCGCGTGCCCAACGTGCCGCTGTTCGTGTCCGCATGGCAGGCGCTTGGCGCCAACCCGACGCCGATGGCGTTCTCCGAGGTCTTCACCTCGCTGCAGAACGGCACCATCGACGGGCAGGAAAACCCGCTGGCCCTGTTCCAGTCGGGCGGTTTCTACGAGGTGCAAAAGACCGTCAACCTGACCGAGCATGTCCGCTCGTGGATCTATCTGACCATCTCGGAAAGCGCTTGGGACAAGCTGTCCGAGGCCGATCAGGCCGCCGTTCAGGCCGCAGCCGACAGCGCACAAGCCTTTGAACGCGAGCTGTTTCTGGCCGATGAGCAAGAGCTGGTCGCCCGGCTGGAAGCCGCAGGCGTGACCTTTGTCGAGGTGGATCAGCAGGCTTTCGCGGATGCTGCGCGCGATGCGGTGATCGCAGGCGTGGCCGAGGATATCCGCCCGCTGGCCGAAGACATCTTCAACAACTAATGGCACGGCGGCGGGGTGCCACACGCGCCCCGCCCCCCGTCGGAGACATGCGATGACACAGGCATTCAAAGGGCTGGAGGGGCTTTGCCGCCTTCTGATCCTGGCGGCATTCCTGCTGCTTGCAGCATCGGTTCTGGTGCAGGTCTTTGCCCGGACTTTCCTGCCCACGGCGCCGGTCTGGACCGAGGAGCTGGCCCGGTTCTGCCTGATCTATATCGGCGCGCTGGGTGCGGGTCTGGCCCTGCGCAGCGGCGACATGGTGAACGTTGATCTGTTGTGCGAAAGCCTGCCGGGGCGCCTGCCATGGCTGCTGCGGCTGCTCAGCGCGGTGCTGACGGTGGCGTTTTGCGCCGCCCTGCTGGGGGCCGCGTGGCAATATACCAGCATCGGCGTCCGTCAGACGGCGCCTGCTCTGGGCTGGCGGATGGATTTCCTGCACGCCACGATGCTGCTGTTGTTCAGCACCCTTGGCCTGTGGGCGCTGATGCGCGTCTACGAGATGCTGACCGGCCGCCATGACGGACGCTTTATCCCGGTTTCGGAGGAACTCTGATGGGTCTGACCCTGCTTCTTGGCGTTTTCGTGCTGGGGCTGGCCATTGGCCTGCCGGTGGCGGTGACGCTTGGTCTGGCCTCGATGGCCTATCTGCTGTTCGCCGAGATCCCGTTCGTTGTGATCCCGCAGAAGATGTATGCGGGCATGGACAGCTTTGTGCTGCTGTGCATTCCGGGCTTTATCCTTGCCGGCAACCTGATGAATTCGGGCGGCATCACCGAGCGGATCATCCGCTTTGCCAATGCGCTGGTCGGCTGGATGCGCGGCGGGCTGGCGCAGGCCAATGTCGCGGCCTCGATGCTGTTCGGCGGCATTTCCGGGACCGCAGTGGCCGATGTCGCCTCGGTCGGGGGGATGATGATCCCCGGCATGAAGAAGGCGGGCTATCCGGCGGCGTTTTCTGCGGCGGTCACAGCGGCGTCCTCGACCGTCGGGCCGATGATCCCGCCAAGCGTGCCGATGATCATCGTGGGCTCGCTGTCGGGCCTGTCGGTGGGCAAGCTGTTTCTGGGCGGCGCCCTTCCCGGCATTCTGATGGGGGTGATGATGATGATCACCACCTTCGTTCTGGCGCGCAAACACAGCTATCCGCGCGAGCCGTGGAAGGGCCTGCGAGAGCTGTTCAGCTCGTTCACCGGTGCCATCTGGGCCATCGCGATGACCGTGCTGATCGTCGGCGGCCTGTTGACCGGTGTGACCACGCCGACCGAAACTGCCATCGTCGCCTGTCTCTATGCGCTGCTGGTGGGCCTGTTCATCTACCGCGAACTGCCATGGCGCGCGATCCCGCGGATCATCACCAACAGCGCCATCAGCTCGGCCGGGATTCTGGTGCTGGTGGGCACGGCCAATGTCTTTGGCTGGATTCTGGTGTCCGAACGTATCCCGCAGATGCTGGCCGATGGCGTGCTGTCCTTTACCGACAACAAGTTCGTGGTGATCCTGCTGATCAACCTGCTGCTGCTGTTCGTGGGCATGTTCATGGAAACGATCGCGGCGCTGATCATCCTGTTCGTGCCGCTGCAGACGCTGGCCATCGCCGTGGGCATCGACCCGCTGCATTTTGCGGTCTTTGCGGTGATGAACCTGATGATCGGGCTGACCACACCTCCGGTCGGGGTCTGCCTGTTCGTGGCCGCCAATATCGCGCGCCTGCCGCTGTCGCCGGTGATCCGCGCGATCACCCCCTATATCCTGACGAACATCTTCATGCTGCTGATGGTCAGCTACTTTCCGCCGCTGTCCACCTGGCTGCCCAACTGGCTGATGCCCTGAGGCTGATTATGACCGACACCACCCCCCTTCCGAACCGCGTCGTCCGTCTGAACGGACAGAACGACCTGACCATCGGCACGACCGACAACGCAGCCCCCGGCGCAGGCGAGGTCCGCGTGGCCGTGCTGGCCGGTGGCATCTGCGGGTCCGATCTGCATTACTGGCAAGAGGGCGGCATCGGCACCATCCGCGTGCGCGAACCGATCATTCTGGGCCACGAGGCCGCGGGCCGGATCGAGGCCGTGGGCGCGGGCGTCGAAAACCTGCGCCCCGGCCAGCTGGTCGCCATGAACCCCTCGCATCCCTGCGGGGCTTGCGAATTCTGCACCAGCGGGCTGCCGCATCACTGCACGGCCATGCGCTTCAAGGGCTCGGCCATGTATCTGCCGCATGAGCAGGGCATGTTCCGCGACCAGATGATCATCGGCGCGCGCCAGTGCCATCCGCTTCCCGACACGATCACGCCGGGCGCTGCCGCCTGCGCCGAGCCGCTGGCCGTCTGCCTGCATGCCGCAAACCGGGCCGAGACCATCGCCGGTCCGCTGACCGGCAAGACGGTGCTGGTGACCGGCGCCGGTCCCATCGGCGCGCTGTGCGTGGCGGTCGCCCGCCAGCGCGGCGCGAAAACGATCATCGTCACCGACATTCAGGCTGCGACGCTGGCCGTGGCGGGCCGCATGGGCGCCGATCATTGCGTCAACCCCGTCACCGATCCGCAGGGCCTTGCGCCCTGGCAAGAGGGCAAGGGCCGCGTCGATCTGGTCTTTGAATGCTCGGCCGCAGCCTCGGCCATCCGCGATGCGGTGGCCTGCCTGCGCCCGCTTGGCGCGCTGGTGCAGGTCGGTGTGGCAGGCCCGACCGCGATGCCGCTGAACCTGATGGTCGGCAAAGAGATCCTGTTTGCAGGCTCTCACCGCTTCGACACCGAATTCGCGGATGCCGTCCGCCTGATCGGATCGGGCGAGATCGACCCGCGGCCGATCATTACCGCCACCTTCCCGATGACGGATGCCGATGCCGCGTTCCACGCCGCCTCGGACCGGGCGACATCGGTCAAGGTTCAACTCTCCTTCGCTGGCAACTGACCGGCGATCTTCTGACAGAAAGATCTGAACATGAGACAGACATGGCGCTGGTTCGGCCCGAAAGATCTGGTTTCCATCGACGACATGCTGCAGGCGGGCGTCGAGGGCGTGGTGACCGCCCTGCATCACATCCCCACCGGCGAGGTCTGGGCGCCGGAAGAAATCGCGCAGCGTCAGGCTCTGCTGGCACGGATGAACGATGGCGCCCCTTCGGGTCTGGCATGGGAGGTGGTCGAAAGCCTGCCCGTGTCCGAGGACATCAAGCGTCAGACCGGCGACTGGAAGCTGCATATCGAGAACTGGAAGACCTCGATGCGGCATCTGGCGGCGGCGGGGATCGAGGTGATCTGCTACAATTTCATGCCGATCCTCGACTGGACGCGGACCGATCTGTCCTATCGGCTGCCCAATGGCGCGACCTGCATGCGCTATGACGCCATCGACTTTGCGGCCTTCGATCTGTTCATCCTGAACCGCAAGGGCGCCGAGGGCGACTATTCCGCCGAGGTGACCGAACAGGCGCGTGCACGGCTGGCCTCCATGTCGGAGGCGCGGCGCGAGGAACTGACCGGCAATGTCGTCTTTGGCCTGCCCGGTGCGGCCGAGCGCATGACGCTGGAGGATGTGAAAACCCATCTGGCGCGCTATGACCACATCACGCCCGACCGCCTGCGCGGCCATCTGATTGACTTTCTGGCCGAGGTCACGCCGCTGGCCGAGGAACTGGGCATGCGGCTGTGCTGCCACCCCGACGATCCGCCGTTCCCGCTGCTGGGCCTGCCCCGCATCATGTCGACCGAGGCCGATTACAGGGCGGTCATGGACGGTGTCGATCTGCGCGCCAATGGCATCACGCTGTGCACCGGATCGCTTGGCGCGCGCGCCGACAACGATCTGCCCGGCATGATGACCCGGATGGGCGACAGGGTCCACTTCCTGCACCTGCGCAATGTCGCGCTGGAAGAGGCGCATCTGGGCGGTTCATTCCACGAGGCCGCGCATCTTGAGGGCAATACCGACATGGTGGCGATGATCGCCGCGATCCTTGCCGAGGAAGCCCGCCGCCGCGCCGAGGGGCGCGCCGACTGGCAGATCCCCTTCCGCCCCGATCACGGTCAGGACATTCTGGACGACCAGACCCGCAAGGCCCAGCCCGGCTATCCGGCCATCGGGCGGCTGAAAGGTCTGGCCGAACTGCGCGGTATCGCCACCGCGCTGTCCCATGATCTGGTCGTCAACCGCACGACCGCCCGCTGATGGACAGGGCCGGGGCGGCCCTGCTGCCCCGGCCGCTGGCCCATTTGGGAACGGTCATCCGTGTGATCTGCCCGACACATCGCGCCGGGATCCTTCCATGGGCCACCGCCTCGCGGGATCGCTGACCATTCCCGCGCGGAAATGGTCAGCCTGTCGCCCTTACGCCGCCCGCCCGGTCAGACCGGCCTCCAGCGTCTTCAGCGCCAGTTCAAAGACGTTGTGATGCACGTTGGGGATCAGCTCCAGATCGTCGTTAGGCGCGGCGGTCCAGTCCGCCGTCCAGACCGCAAGGGTCGTGTCGTCGCAACTGACCGGATAGAGCCGCGCACCCGCGTGATAGTTCATCCACGCCATCTCGCTTTTCAGAATACGGTAGCGGAATTCCATCCGGGGATCGTCCAGCAGGGTCAGCTGTTCCCACAACCGCCCCTCACCAAAGATGAAATCGCGCACCGCCGACACGCGGCTTGAGGCGTCGCCCGCCAGCATCACCATGTCGCGGATCTCGGGATGCCAGCCGTCCATTCCGGCAAAATCGCGCATCCGGTCCCAGACCGCCGCCGCCGGCGCCCGCAGCGGGACCGAGCAGAACACCTTGGCCGGGCGCAGCCCCTGCCAGCGCGGCCCGGCCATAGCCTCATCGCCCGGAATGCGATCGGCCAGATGCGCCAGCGCCCGCGCAAACACCTGATCCGGGATCAGCGCGGCATAGCGCCCGGCATCCTCGGGCGCCTCGTCGAATGTGGCCCACCAGCGGATATAGGTGGCGTCGCCATCGGTCACCGGGATCAGCTGCAGATGGGCGCGATAGTTGCGCACCGGAAAGGCCGGGGTCTCGAAATTATAGGACAGCCGATAGCGGCTGTCGTCCAGCGCCAGCAGCCGTTCGCGCACCAGTGTCCCGTCGGCCAGATGAAAGGCGCGCACGCAGCCCACGTCATCGGGCGCGCGCCCGTCCTCGATATGGCAGCCGGTGACACCCAGCCCCCAGCCCTCCAGCCCGTCAAAGGCGCGCAGCACCGGCCAGACGGCTTCAACCGGGGCGGCGATGATCCTGCTTGCGAAAGCCTGTGCCATGTCCGTTCCCCCTATTGAAAGCTCAGGTTCTTGAAGGCGCGCGTCTGCGCGGTCAGCGCGGCCTCGACCGGCAGACGCTCCATCGAGCTGGCGCCGTAAAACCCGTGGCAGACCGCCGCCGTGCGCAGGACATGGGCCGCATCATCGGGCGAGGCGATGGGGCCGCCATGGCACAGCACGATCACATCGGACCGGACCTGCCGCGCGGCCTCGGAAATGGCGTCGATCTCGGCCACGCAATCATCCAGCGTGCGCGCCGTTTCCGCTCCGATCACCCCGCCTGTGGTCAGCCCCATATGTGCCACGATAATGTCAGCCCCCGCCCCTGCCATCGCCCGCGCCTCATCGGGGTTAAAGACATAGGGCGTCGTCAGCATGTCGCGGCGGTGGGCGCGCGCGATCATGTCCACCTCCAGATCAAAGCTCATCCCGGTTTCCTCAAGGTTCTGGCGGAACGCGCCGTCGATCAGCCCGACGGTCGGGAAGTTCTGTACCCCGGCAAAGCCCAGAGCCTTCAGCCGGTCCAGATGGTCGTCCATGATCAGGAACGGATCGGTGGCGTTGACACCCGCGATGACCGGGGTGTGGCGGATCACCGGCAGCACCTCGCGCGCCATCTCCAGCACGATGTCATTGGCGTTGCCATAGGCCAGCACCCCGGCCAGAGAGCCGCGCCCCGCCATCCGGTAGCGCCCGGAATTGTAGATCACGATCAGGTCGATGCCGCCCGCCTCTTCGCATTTCGCCGACAGGCCGGTTCCCGCACCGCCGCCGATGATTGGCTGGCGCGCCGCGATCTGGTCACGAAAGCGCTGCAGCAGCCATTGCCGGTCAAGATGGCGCGCGCGTCCGTTCACCAGGGACGGGTTCTGGGTGTTCATCGGGAAATCTCCTGAAACTGAGAGGTAAGGACGGCCGCGAATTCGGGATCGTTGATGGCATGGGGCGTCTCGATCAGCCTGCGCCGCGCGGTCTGGTGCAGGGTCTGGCGGATCGCGGCGAACAGCGCCTGATCGGCTGCGGGGTCGTGAAAGGGCTGCCCCGGAACCGCGATGGCCGAGACACCGCCAAGCGGCAGGACCAGCCGCACATCGCCCTCGCAGAGGTTCAGCCGGGTGGCGATGAAGGTGCCGATGGCGTGGTTTTCCCCGGGCGTGGTGCGCATCAGGGTGATCTGGGGGTTATGTTCCAGAAACAGGCGGCCCCGGTATCGGTCAGGCACCGTGTCCGGGGCGCCGAAATTCACCATATCGACCGCGCCCACCGATCCGACCCAGGGCAGGCCGGTGCGCGCCACGGCGCCAAAGCGGTCGGCGGTGCAGGGAAAGACGCCGCCGCAGAGGTAATCGGCCACCTCGGTCGTGGTCGTGTCGATGATCCCCGCCAGCAGCCCGGAATCGGCCAGCTTTTCCATCGACTGCCCGCCGGTGCCGGTGGCGTGAAAGACGTAGCACTCATATTGCGCGGCCAGCCGTTCGCGCAGCTGCGTCACGCATCGGGTGGTCACGCCGAACATGGTCAGCCCCAGACCGGGCCGGTCCGAGGGGGCGGGTTCGGGCCGCCACAGCACCATGCCCGCCGCCGCATGGGCGGCATTGCCGATCACCTGACGGCTGATCGCGTTCAGCCCGGCAATGTCGGTCACGGAATAGACCATGCCGATGTCGCTCGGCCCGACATAGGGCGCGACATTGCCCGAAGCCACGGTCGAGACCATCAGCTTGGGCAGCCCCACCGGCAGGCCGCGCATGGCGGCAGTGACCAGCGCGGTATTGCCCGACCCGCCCAGTCCCAGCACGCAGCCAATATCGTCGCGTGTGGCCAGAAACCGCCCCAGCGCCACCGCCATGGCCGCCACAGCCGCCCCGCGATCCGGCGCGGCCAGCACCGCCTCCGCGCCCTCGGGGTGATGGGCCGCCACCTCGCGCGCCGCAATATCGGCAGCGGCATCGTCGCCCGGCTGCGTGCCGACATCGACCAGAACCGCGCCCGCCCCGGTCTGGCGGATCAGGCGGCAGGCATAGCGCAGCTCGCAGGCCTTGGTGTCGCAGGTGCCGATGACATAGACCTTGCGCGCATCCCCGGTCATGTCGCGGCCCCCTCATGTGCGGCGCTGACGCCCAGATAGCGTTGTTGCAATGCCTCGTCGCGGGCCAGATCGCGGGCATCCATCGTGGCGGCGATCCGGCCGGTGACCATCACCGCCACCCGGTCCACCGCCGAGGTCGCGACGCGCAGGTTCTGTTCGACCAGCAGCAGCCCCATGCCCTCGGCGGCGATGGTGCGCAGCACGTCGATCAGGTGATCGACAATGACCGGGGCCAGCCCCTCGGAGGGCTCGTCCATGATCACCAGCGCCGGGTTCATCAGCAGCGCGCGACAGATCGCCAGCATCTGCTGTTCACCGCCCGACAGCTGATGGCCGCCATTGCGCCGCCGCTCGGCCAGCCGGGGAAAAGTGTCGTAGGCGCGCTCGATCGTCCAGGGCACGTCGCGGCCCTGCGAGACGAGGCGCAGATGCTCGTCCACCGACAGCGACGGGAAACAGCGCCGTCCCTGCGGCACGATGGCGATGCCACCCCGCGCCACGCGGTTGGGCTTCAGCCCGTCGATGCGGGCGCCCCGGAACCGGATCTGACCGTCCGAGGGGCGGTTGAACCCCATGATCGTCTGGCACAGCGTCGTCTTGCCCATGCCGTTGCGCCCGACCAGCGCCAGCGCCTGCCCGCCCACCGACAGGGTGATGCCCTGCAGGATATGGGCCTGCCCAAAGCGGACATGCAGGTCGCGGATGTCCAGCAGACTGTCCGTCATCAATGCGCCCCCAGATAGATGGCCCTGACCTCGGGATCGTCGGCGATGCGGTCGGGCGTGTTTTCAACGACAACGGCGCCGTCCTTCATCACCGTGACCATGTCCGAATTGGGCAGGGCCACATCCATGTCATGTTCGATCAGGATCAGCGTCAGATCGCGCGGCAGGGCGCGGATCAGCCGCGACAGTTCCGGCCGGTCGCCCGAGGACAGGCCCGCCGCCGGCTCATCCAGCATCAGCACGCGCGGGTCCGAGGCCAGCGCCATCGCGACCTCCAGCTGGCGGCGCTGGCCATGCGACAACCGGCTGACCTGTTCCTGCGCGACATGGGACAGCCGCACCCGGTCGCACAGCCCGCGCGCCTTGACCATATCGGCATCGCCCGCGCGCGGACGGCGGAACGAGAACCGCCCCGCCTTGGCCCCGCGCACCGCCAGATAGACGTTCTCGACCACGCTCAGCCCGTCGAACAGCAACGAGTTCTGATAGGTCCGCCCGATCCCCTTGCGCACCCGCTGATGGGTGCCGAGGCGGCCAATATCCTCACCATGCAGCAGGATCGTCCCCGAGGTCGGGGGGAAATCGCCGCAGATCGTGTTGAACAGCGTCGTCTTGCCCGCGCCGTTGGGGCCCAGAATGGCGCGCCGCTCGCCCGGCGCGATCGTCAGCGTCACGTCGCGCACCGCGTGCAGCGCGCCAAAGCGCCTGCCGACATTGCGCAGCGACAGGGCGGCCACGGGGCCGCGTTCCGAAAGGGTCATCATCATCGTCCTTGGCCTGTGGCGTCCCCTCACCGGCGCGCACCGGAGAGGGGCTGAAACGTCGCGCCTCAGTTGGCGGGCGGGCAGTCGGGATTGTCGCGCGAGGGCGAGCCCAGGGCCATGAACGCCTCCTGATCCATGCCCATGGTCTGGGTCACGGCCTCGGTCTTGGCAAAGGTCTCGGTGCGCAGGGTGCCGTCCTGATCGACCACGCGGGTCAGGAAGATGTCCGACACCGCCTGCCGGTTCTCATCCAGACGGACGGTCGCGCCCATCGGGTTGGTGAACTCAAGATCCGCCAGCGCCTGCTGGAACGCCGCCTGATTGTCCGACAGATCGCCGCCGACCTCTTCCAGCGCCAGCAGCACGGCCTGCAGGTTGGTGTAATAGTTCACCGCATGGATCGAGGGGCTGTCGAACCCGTCCGGCCAGCGTTCGCGGTATCGGGTGATAAAGGCCTGCCAGTTTTCGTGTTCGTTGATGTCGGCGATCGGCCCGGCCGAGATCATCCCCTCCATCAGCCGCTGATGCGGGCCGCGCGCGCTCATCAGCGTCTGGTCGGCCATGATCGAGCCCGCGATGATCGGCAATTCGCCCCCGGTCTGGGCATATTGGGTCAGAAAGGCCAGCCCGTCGGTGCCGCCCTGCACCACCACCAGCGCCCCGGCATCAGCGGGGATGCGCGCAATGATCGACGAGAAATCCGTGGTGTTCAGCGGCGACCACAGCTTGGTCACAGCCCCGCCCGCACCGCAGAATTCGTGCATGAAGCCAAAGACCTGCGAATAGGGAAAGGCGTAATCCGCCGCGATCACCGCGACATGATCCACGTCCATTTCCTCATGGACATAGGTGCCGACCCCGGCCATCCATTGCGTGCCATCGGTCGAAAAGCGGAAGAAATTGGGCGAGGGGTCGCGCAAGGTCGTGTCCGACGCGCCGGACGAGCCGTTCACAAAGGTCTTGCCCTCCAGCGTGCGGGAATAGTCGCGCAGCGCGATCCCCTCGGCGCCCGACAGCGGCCCCACGATGATGTCGACATTGTCCTGCTCGATCAGCTTGCGCGCGCGGGCCAGCGCCACATCGGCATCCGCGTTCGAGCTTTCGCGGATCCACTCGATCCGCTTGCCGCCGACCTGATAGTCGTAATCCTCCAGCAGCATCTCCATCGCGCGATAGGCGTCCTGCCCTCCCGAGGCAAACGGCCCCTCAAGCGTGGTGATCGACCCCAGGCGGATCACGTCACCGTCCTGCGCCAGCGCCGCCCCCGCGCCCAGCCCCGCCAGAATGGCAAGGCCCGCGGTGGTCGTTCTTGTCCTGCGAATGAAATCCATGTCTCTCTCCCTTGGCCTCTTCCTCCTCAGCCGCCGCCCGTCGAGGCCTTGAGCGGGCGGCATCGTCCTTATCAGCCCCGCGCGGTCACGCGGCGGGCTGATCGTCGGGCGTCTCCTCAGGCGTCCGGCCCTTGCGGGTCTGACCGCGACCGGCCAGATCGCGCAGCCGCTTGCCGATGCCCAGCACGCCGTCGGGCGACAGCAGGACGATCAGCAGAAACACGAACCCGATCAGGGTGTTGAAACGCTCGCGGTCATAGATATTGGCGGCGAACGTATCCATCAGCACAAAGATCAGCGCACCGATAAAGGCGCCCACCGGGTGGCCCAGCCCGCCGATCACCGCCATCACCAGAATATTGACCGTCGCCGCCATCCCGACCGATCCGGGTGAGATGCCAAAGTTGTAAAACGTCGTCAGCAGCCCGCCGCAGCCCGCGATAAAGCCTGCCACGCCAAAGGCCGCGATCCGGTGCAGCGCCACGTTGAAGCCAAGCGCCGTCACCCGCCGCGCATTGTCGCGGATGCCCTGCAGGACCAGCCCGAAGGGCGAGCGCACCAGATACAGCACCCCCAGAAACAGCGCGACCGCGACGGCCAGATTGACGAAATACAACACATAGAGGCTGCGGAACGGCAGGCCGAAGACCTCGGGGCCGACGACATTGCGGATGCCCTCATAGCCGTTGAACCAGTCGATATTGCTTTGCGCAAACAGGCTGAAGCCCACGGCCAGCGCCAGCGTGATCATCAGCATGTAGATATCGCGCGTCCGGACCGCGATGGCGCCGACCAGCAGCCCCGCAAGCGTGGCCGCGATCAGCGCCAGCGGGATGACCGCCGCGTAGGGCAGCGTCACCCCGCCCGAGGGGATCACCCCCGGCGCCAGCATCGCCGCCGTATAGCCCGCGATCCCCGCCACCATCGTCTGCGCCAGCGAGATGAACCCGCCATAGGTCGCCAGAAAGGTCAGCGACAGCGCCACGGTGCCATAGGCAAAGGCGCGACCAAGGATATTCGCGGTCCAGAAGGGCGCGGCGACAAAGGGCAGCACGATCAGCGCGGCCAGGATAGCGGTGCCGATCAGGATCTGCGGCTTTGGCAGCGGGCGCATCACGACACCCGCCCCAGCAGGCCCTGCGGACGCAGCGCCAGCACCAGCGCCATGATCATGAATGTCAGGATCACCGAATAGGTCGGAAACAGCGCCTGCCCCCATTGCTCGGCCAGCCCGATCAGCAACGCGCCGATCGCGGTCCCGCCGATCGAGCCCATGCCGCCGACGATCACCACCACCAGCGAGGTCAGCAGAAAGCGCACATCGACGCCCTGCCCCACCGGTTGGGCCGAGCCGCCGATGACGCCGCCCAGACCGGCCAGCCCGGCCCCCAGCGCAAAGACCGCAACCGCCACCAGCGGCACATTGACGCCGCAGGCCGCCAGCATCTGCCGGTCATCCACGCCCGCCCGCACCATCAGCCCCAGCTTGGTGCGGTTCAGCAGCAACCACAGCCCGCAGCCCACGATCAGCGCAATGACGATCTGAAACAGCCGGAAGGTCGGATAGCGGCCCAGCCCCGGCAGTTCGGTCGCTCCGAACAGGATCTCGGGTGGAAAGAACTGGAATGCGTTGCCGCCGAAACCCGCCAGCAGCTGATCCGCGATGATGATCGACACGCCGATGGTGACCAGCGCCTGACGCAGTTCCTGCCCCTGCATCCAGCCCAGCAGAGCCACCTGCATCACCACGCCGGTGACTGCCGCCGCCACCACGCCCGCCGCCAGCCCGGCGATCCAGGCCAGATCGCTGCCCGCCAGATACAGCCGGTCAAAGACGAAAAATCCGATATAGGCGCCCACCAGATACAGCGCCCCATGCGCCATGTTGACGGTGCGCATCAGCCCGAAGATCAGGGAAAACCCGCTGGCGACGATGAAATACAGCGCCGCCAGCGTGATCCCGTTCAGGGTGACGGTCGCGATGAAACTCAGGGTCAAACTATCCTCCCCGGAGGCCCTGCATCCGGGCTCCGCCTTGATCCGCTCTGTCATGAGGGCCTCCACCCGACCGCCAGTGTTCGTGCGATCCGGTCTCGACACCAGTGCGTGTTTTCGGCAAACTTGGGTAAAATGGGGTAAAGCGCATGGCGATGCTGATCCGGTCTTCTCTGCGGGACGCGGGCGGTGACGGCCTGCCCTTCCTGCACGCGCCCTGGGCGCAGGGCCTGCCGCTGTCGCGCGTCGATCTGCTGAGCCTGCTGCCCGTGACCGGCATCAACGACTGGTTTGACCAGCCCGCGGGTCCGGCACCGCCCGGCGCGGTTCACGGTCTGCTTGCCGCCGATCCGTTCATCCATATCCCCGACATCGCGCGAAGCCTGCTTCGCGCGGGGATTACGGGCGTGGCGAATTTCCCCTCGACCCAGCTGATGGATGGCGAGACGGTGCGCGCGCTGGATGCCAGCGGCTGCGGCCCGCAGCGCGAATTCGAGGTGATGGGCCAGCTGGCCGCGCTGGGGCTGGCGCTGACGGTGGTGGTGTCGGACATGGCCAGCCTGCGGACCGCCGCGCGCCTGCCCTGCCTGCGGATCGTGATCCATCCGGGTCTGCCGCTGCCCGAGGTGGCAGCGCGATCAGAGGCAGCCGCCCGTGCCGCCGCCCTGATCGACGCCGCCCGCCAAAGCTGCCCCGATGCGGCGATCACCCTCTATCACCCGCCGGGCTTCGGCCACGAACTGACCCCGGCCATTGCGCAAGCCGATGAGGTGCTCTGCTGGGCTGCGGATCACATGCCCGGCTGATTGCGCGGCGGCGCCAGCAACCCAAGCGCCTTCATCTTGTTATACAGCGTCTTGCGGGAAATTCCCAGAAACGCCGCCGTGCGGCCCCGGCGGAACCGGTTGCGCTTCAGCGCCTCCAGCAGCCATTCGCGTTCGTCGCCCTTTGGCGCGCGCGCGTCCCCGGTCCGGTCGGGCGACAGCGCCGCCTCGATCCGTGCGGCCGGAATATCGGTGCCGTCGGTCATCGTCACCGCCTGTTCCAGCACCGCGCGCAGCTCGATCAGATTGGCGGGCCATTGATGCGTGAACAGCAGCCGGAAAGCGTCGGCGGTCAGCTCCATCCGGTCGCGCCGCGCGGCGGCACAGATCGCCTCCAGCATCGCGCGGACCGTCATCGGCAGGTCTTCGGGGCGTTCGCGCAGAGAGGGGATCACCACCCGCCCGGCCTGCAGGCGCAGATCCAGATCGGGCGGCAGGCCCCCGCCCCCGCCCCCGCCCCCGCCCGGCGCCTCGGCGCGCACGATGCCGACCAGCCGCGCGCCCGGTACCATTTCGGTCACGCCATCCAGCCGGGTAAAGCGGCCCCGGTCCAGATCGTCCAGCAGACGGTGCAGAACCGGCGGCGGCGCGGCCTGCAGGTGATCGACCAGCACGGTCGCCCCCGCCACCTCCAGCGCGCCCCTGCGCCGCGCGCGGCCCGGCGCGGCCTCGACCCCCAGCAGGCCGGGTTCCAGATCGGCGCCCATCTCGCGCGCGTCCAGACGGATCAGCGGGCCGCGACGGTCGCTGATCGTGTGGATGGCGCGGGCCAGCGTGGTCTTGCCGGTGCCCGGCTCGCCCGCGATGGTCAGCGCAATGCCGGTCGGCGCCAGCCGTGCAACCCGGTCCAGCGCGGCCCGCATCGCGCGCGAGCGTCCGACCAGCCCGCTGACCCGCGAGATGCGGTCCGCCGCCAGATCCTGCGGGCTGGAGGTCTCGCGCAGCGCCGCCACGGTGCGAAAGGCCGAGGTGGTGCCCGTCACGCTCATTTCCAGCGGCAGCCGGTCAAAGGTCGAGCCGCCGACATAGCCATCGGCGCGCGCGCCCTTCATCACGTCATACATGTGATCCGGGCTGACGATCGGCCCGCCCTCGACCAGACAGGCCGTCCGATCACAGCGCGCGCGGATGCGGGCAAAGACGCGGCGGCTGAAATCAATCACCTCGTCCAGCGAGAAATCCTGGGCGTGTCCGCGCATGCCGCCCGCGTTCCAGCCGAAGTTCAGGCAGATGATCTCGATCCCGTGGTCCAGCAGCCGGTCCACCTCGGCCTGTGTCCGGGCGTAGCCCAGCCGCAGCAGCCCGGCCTCACCGGCCCGCGCCAGCATTTCGACCTCGCGGTCATAGCCCAGCCCGGCCTCGTCCAGCGCCCGCCGGAAGGTGCCGTCGTGATGGATGCTGGAGGGGAAATTGGCGACGCCCGCAAAGCCCGTCTGCGCCAGATCATCCACGAACGCGCCCAGATCCAGCCGCGGATCAAAGGCGCAGCCGCCAAAGAACACCGGCACGCGGACCCGGCCCAGAATCTCGCGGGTGGCAAAGCGGCGGGTAAAGCTGTTGCTGTCCGACAGGGGCAGCATGGCCGCGACCGAGGCGCCGCCCATCACGCGATAGCGCCCGGCATTCAGCGCCATCAGAAAATCGGCGCCGCCGACTTCGGCCGCCTCGGCGGTCATGCCGATGCCGATGGCCGCGCCGATCAGCGGCTGGTTTCCCTGCTGCCGCCGCGCGGCCAGATCCGGCAATGTCATGCGCATGCCCCCCGGCGCCACGTTAGGGCATCCGGGGGGCGCCGTCGTCTAGAAATCCACCTGTATCGCCACGCCGCGCTGCACCGCCAGTTCGACCGCCGCCGAGGCCACCGCCAGATCCTGAAGCCCGACCCCGGTGCCGTCGAACAGCGTGATCTCATCGGCGCTGGTCCGGCCCGGGTGCGTGCCGTTGATGACCGCGCCGATGGCGGTGATGGCCTCTGCCGTCAGCAACCCCTCGGCCACCGCATGCTGCGCCTCGCCGATGGTGACCGATTGCGCGACCTCGTCGGTGAAGACGGTGGCCGCCGCCAGCAACCCGGCCTCGACCTCCTGCTTGCCTTTGGTGTCGGTGCCCATGCAGGCCAGATGCGTGCCCGGACGCACCTGCGCCGCCTTCAGGATCGGGGCAAAGGATGAGGTAATCGTGATGATCACGTCTGCCTCGGCGCCCAGACGATCAAGGCTGACGGCCTCGAAGGGCAAATCCCGTTCGGCCGCGACCTGTGCCAGCCGGTCAAGGGCGGCGGGTTCGAGGTTCCAGCCGATCACCTTCTCGAAGGACCGCTGATCCAGCGCAGCGCGCAGCTGGAAGGTCGACTGATGCCCGGCACCGATCACCCCCAGCACCTTGGCGTCGGGCCGCGCCAGATGCCTGATCGACACCGCCGAGGCCGCCGCCGTGCGCAGCGCGGTCAGCAGATTGCCCCCGACCACCGCCCGGCACTGGCCGGTATCGGCGTCGAACAGAAAGACCGTGGACTGGTGGTTGGTCAGCCCCCTTGCCATATTGCCCGGCCAGAAGCCGCCCGATTTCAGCCCCAGCGCCAGGCTCTCGCGGTCAAAGCCCGATTTGAAACCATACAGCGCATCGGCATGGCCGATCGCCTCGCGGATCACCGGAAAATTATAGGCGGTGTCTCGCGCCATGGCGGCAAAGACCTGTTCAATCGCGGTAAAGCAATCCGAGGCCGAGACAAGCCCCGCGATCTCGCGTTCAGGGACAATGATCATGGGATTTCCTTGGGTTGGGGCTGGTGGATCAATAGGCCTTGCCACGGGCCGAGACCGGCCAGAGGGTCTCGACCTTGCCGCCGCGCACGCCGACATACCAGTCGTGGACGTTGCAGGTCGGGTCACAATGGCCGGGCACCAGCCGCAGCTTTTCGTTGATTGCCAGCACGCCGTCGGGGTCATCGACCACGCCATGCTCGTCCGAGCATTTGATGTATTTCACATCGTCGCGGCCATAGATGAAGGGCAACCCGCTGTCGACCGACTGCGCCTTGAGGCCCGCATCGACCACGGCCAGATGCGGCTTGGCATGGCTCATGACGCTGGTCAGGATGAACAGCGCATTCTCCCATTCGCCCTGATCAATCCGCTTGCCGTCCTGATCCAGAATGCGCCCGTAATCGGCATCCATGAAGGCGTAAGAGCCGCATTGCAGCTCGTTATACACGCCCGAATTCGATTCAAAGTAATACGACCCGGTGCCCCCGCCCGAGACCAGTTCGGCCTCCAGCCCCGCAGCTTTCAGCCCGTCGACGGCCTCGCGCACCTGCGCAATCGCGGCGCCCAGCCTCGCCTTGCGGTCGTCATAGCTGTCCATATGCTGCATCGCGCCCTGATAGGCCTGAATGCCGGTGAATATCAGCCCCGGCGCGGCGTCGATCGCCTGCGCGATCCCGACCACCGCCGCCGTGGTTTTCACGCCGCAGCGACCGGCGCCGCAGTCAATCTCGACCAGACATTCGATGGTGGTGCCGTGCTTTTCCGTCGCCGCCGACAGATCGGCCACATTCGCCACGTCATCGACACAGACGATGATCCGGCTGCCCCGTTTCGGCAGGCGCGCCAGACGGTCGATCTTGGCCGGGTCGCGGACCTGATTGGAGACCAGAACATCCTTGATCCCGCCGCGCACAAACACCTCGGCCTCAGAGACCTTCTGGCAGCAGACGCCGATGGCGCCGCCCAGTTCCTGCTGCAGCTTCAGCACATCGACTGATTTGTGCATCTTGCCATGGGCGCGGTGGCGCATGCCATGCGCCTTTGCATAATCGCCCATCTTGCGGATGTTCCGCTCAAGCGCGTCCAGATCGAGGATCAGGCAGGGCGTCTGGATGTCTTTCTCATCCATGCCCGGCAGGGCCGGGACATCATAACCTACCTCAAGACCGGCGAAATCCGGGTGTGCGTTCATGGTCTCTCTCCTCAGGTCCACGGCAGTGTGTCCAGATCGACATTGCCGCCTGTGATGATCACGCCGACACGCGCGCCGGCAAAGATCTTGGGGTTCTTCAGAATAGCCGCCAGCGGCACCGCGCTGGAGGGCTCGGCCACGATCTTCAGCCGCTTCCAGATCAGTTTCATCGCCTCGATGATCTCATCCTCGGACACGGTCAGAATATCGGTGACGTGGTTCTGCACAAAGTGCCAGGTCAGATCCTTCAGCGGCACTTTCAGGCCGTCCGCCACCGTCACCGGCGCGTCATCGGCGATGATATGGCCCGCCCTGAAGCTGCGATACGCGTCATCGGCCTGCTCGGGCTCGGCGGCATAGATCCTGACGCGGGGGGCCAGCGCGGACAGGGTCAGGCAGGTGCCCGACACCATGCCGCCGCCGCCGATGGGCGCGATGACCGCATCCAGCCCCTCGACCTGTTCGATCATCTCGGCGGAACAGGTGCCCTGCCCGGCGATCACGCGCGGATCATTATAGGGATGCACGAATTCGGCCCCCGTCTCGGCCACGACCTGCGCAAACACCGCCTCGCGCGATGTGGTCGAGGGCTCGCATTCGATCACCCGCCCGCCATAGCCGCGCACGGCGTCCTTTTTGGCCTGCGGCGCCGTATGCGGCATGACCACGGTGCAGGGAATGCCCCGCCGCCCGGCGGCATAGGACAGGCAGGTGCCGTGATTGCCGCTGGAATGAGTGGCCACCCCGCGCGCGGCCTGTGCGTCCGACAGGCCAAAGACCGCATTCGAGGCCCCGCGCGCCTTGAACGCCCCGGCCTTTTGCAGGTTCTCGCATTTGAAGAACAGGTGGGCGCCGGTCATCTCGTCCAGCATGCGCGAGGTCAGAACCGGCGTGCGGTGGATATGGGGTGCGATCCGCCTGCGGGCGGCCTGCATGTCGTCGATCGTCGGGATATACATCGGCGCATCCTTCATCACGCGGCGTCCCTCTGGGCGTGGGGGGCGCTGTGGCGGTAGTGTTCCTGCGCGGCGGCAACGCCCGATCCCAGGATCACCGGCAGGCCCAGATCGGCCATGACCATCTCGGCCGTGGCGATGCCCGACAGGGCCATCACATCGGTCAGGCTGCCCAGATGGCCGATGCGGAACACCTTGCCCGCAACATCGCCCAGCCCGGTGCCGAAGGCCACGCCATAGGTCGACAGCGCATGCGACACGATCCGGTTGGCATCGAACCCCTCGGGCGTGCGGATGGCGCTGACGCTGTCGGAATACAGCGCGGGCCGCGCCGCGCACAGCTCCAGCCCCCAGGCCGCGACCGCGCGGCGCACGCCTTCGGCGATGCGGTGGTGGCGGGCAAAGACATTCTCCAGCCCCTCGTCCAGCAGCATCTCGGTGGCGACCTTCAGCCCGTTCAGCAGCCCGACCGGCGGGGTGTAGGGAAAGCCGTTGGCGGCATAGCCCTTGGCCAT
>NZ_JBKBVD010000099.1:0-4334 GCF_046289755.1 Paracoccus sp. (in: a-proteobacteria)
AGCCGGGGCGCATCCAGCACCGGCTGCGGCAGGATCAGCCCATAGGCCACCACCACCGCGACATCGGCCCGCAATGCAGCAAACTCAGCCTGATCCCCGGCGCTGCGCAGCCGCTCGGGATGGCGCACCGGCAGACCCAGAGCCGCCGCACAGGCATGCACCGCCGAGACCCGCGGCCGCTGCCCCCGCCCCGCCGCCCGCGGCGGCTGCGTATAAACGGCCACCACCTCATGCCCGGCGGCAATCGCCTCCAGCGCCGGAACCGAGAACGCGGGCGTCCCCATAAAGATCACGCGCATCTCTCACCCCTTCTTCTTCACGGAAATATCCACGGGGGTCCGGGGGCAGTCAGCCCCCGGCGCTATCCCCGCCGCGCCAGCTTTGCCGATTTCGCCACCAGCATCTTGCGGCGCAGGGGCGTCAGGTGATCGACATAGACACGCCCGTCCAGATGGTCGATCTGATGCTGCACGCTGGTCGCCCAGAGACCGACGAAATCGCGCTCCTCGACCTCACCCTGATCGTTCAGAAACCGCACCGTCACCGCGCGCGGCCGGCGCACCGGGGCTGAAACGCCGGGCAGGTTGGGGCTGGCCTCGTCATGGCTGCGGAACTGCACGCTGGCATGCAGCACCTGCGGATCGGCCATCCGCACCGCCTGCCCGCGCTTGTCCGAACCGTCCACGACCGCCAGCCGCAGCATGATCCCGATCTGAGGCGCGGCCAGACCCACGCCCGGCATCGCCTCCATCGTGTCGATCATGTCGTCCCAGATCATGCGGACGGTCTCGGTCACCTCGCCCACAGGCTCGGCGGCGCGGTGCAGGCGGGGATCGGAAAAAGCGATAAAGGGCCGGACGGCCATGTCAGATCTCCTGCACGGAACAGCGGCGCACAGCGCGGGCGTCAGCCACGCGCCATGTCCCGCTTCAGCTTCTGCATCTTGCGCGTGATCATCTGCCGCTTGATCGCGGACAGGTGGTCAATGAACAGCACCCCGTTCAGATGGTCCAGCTCGTGCTGCGCGCAGGTGGCCCAGAGCCCGTCAAACTCGCGCTCCTGCGTCTTGCCATCCAGCCCCAGCCAGCGCAGCCGCACCTCGGCCGGGCGGGTCACTTCGCCATATTGGTCCGGGATCGACAGGCAGCCCTCTTCATAGACGTTTTCCGCCTCGGACACCCAGGTCACCTCCGGGTTCAGCAGCACCAGCGGCGCGCGCGGGGCGTCGGGCTCGCGGGTGGCATCCATCACGAAGATGCGCTGCGACACGCCGATCTGCGGCGCGGCCAGCCCGATACCGGGCGCGTCATACATGGTGGCCAGCATATCGGCTGCCAGCGCCTCGATTTCGGGGGTGACGCGCGCGACCGGATCGGCCATGCGCTTAAGTCGCGGATCGGGATGGATAAGGATCGGTTTCACGGTCATAGTCGCGATTTAGGCCAAGCCCTTGCTCAAAGCAATAACGCGGCGCGGACCATAAGGCGCGCCACAACAGGAATATCCGACATGACCACCCCCGACTTTGACGAGATCATCGACCGCCGCGGCACCCGTTGCAGCAAATGGGATGACATGGAGGCAACCTATGGCGTGACGGGCGAGGACGGGCTGGCGATGTGGGTGGCCGATATGGATTTCCGCCCCCCCGCTGCCGTCCAGCGCGCGGTCGAGGCGCAGGTGGCCCATGGCATCTATGGCTATCCCGGCGCCAATGCCCCCTATCTGGACGCGATCTGCTGGTGGATGGCGAACCGCCACGGCTGGCAGATCCGCCCCGACTGGGTGCTGACCTGCGCCGGGCTGGTCAATGGCGTGGCGATGGCGATCGATGCCTATACGCAGCCCGGCGACGGCGTGATCATCATGACCCCGGTCTATCACGCCTTCGCCCGCGTGATCCGGACGGCAGGGCGCGAGCTGACCGAGCTGCCGCTGGCGATGCAGGACGGGCACTACCGCATGGACTGGGCGGGCTGGCAGTCCCGCCTGAGCGGGCGCGAACGGATGCTGATCCTCTGTTCGCCCCACAATCCCGGCGGTCGCGTCTGGACCCCGGACGAGCTGCGCGAGGTCGCGGATTTCTGCACCCGTCACGACCTGATCCTGATCTCGGACGACATTCATTGCGATCTGGTCATGCCGGACGCACCGCGCCACCAGATGATCGCGGCGCTGGTTCCTGAGATCCAGAACCGGCTGGTCACGCTGACCGCCGCCACCAAGACCTTCAATATTGCCGGCGCCCATATCGGCAATGCGATCATCGCGGACCCCGACCTGCGGGCGCGCTTCAAGGCGGCGCTGATGGCGCGGGGCGTCTCGGCCGCGTTCATGGGGATGGACATGGTCGCCGCCGCCTATTCGCCCGAGGGGGCGGCGTGGGTCGATGCGCTGGTCCGCTATCTGGACGGCAACCGCCGCCTGTTCGATGCGGGGGTGAATGCGATCCCCGGCCTGCGCTCGATGCCGTTGCAGGCGACCTATCTGGCATGGGTCGATTTTTCGGGCACCGGCATGGCGCCCGGCGAATTCACCGCACGCGTTCAGGGCACGGCCCGGATCGCGGCCAATCACGGCGCCAGTTTCGGGCTGGGGGGCGACGGCTTTCTGCGCTTCAATCTTGGCACCCCCCGCGCCCGCGTGGCCGAAGCCGTCGCGCGCCTGTCCGGGGCCTTTGCCGATCTGCAATAGTGCCCCCGCGTTGCATGCCAGTCCGTCCCAGCCTATATAGCGCCAAACCCGAACCCCAAGGGGCATACAGCATGGTCTATCTGGATTTCGAAAAGCCGCTCGCCGATATCGAGGCCAAGGCCGAAGAGCTTCGCGCCATGGCCCGCAAGGGTGAGGGGGCCGTCGATGTCGAGAAAGAGGCCACGGCGCTGGACGCCAAGGCGCGCGACATGTTGCGCGACCTCTATGGCGCGCTGGACCCGTGGCGCAAGACGCTGGTGGCGCGTCATGCCGACCGCCCGCATTGCAGCGATTATATCGGCGCGCTGTTCAGCGAATACACACCGCTGGCCGGTGACCGCGCCTTTGGCGACGACCATGCGGTGATGGGCGGGCTGGCGCGCTTTGACGACACGCCCTGCGTGGTGATCGGCCACGAAAAGGGCAACGACACCAAATCGCGCATCCACCATAATTTCGGCATGGCCCGCCCCGAGGGCTATCGCAAGGCGATCCGCCTGATGGATATGGCGCACCGCTTCAGGCTGCCGGTCATCACGCTGGTCGACACGCCCGGCGCCTATCCCGGCAAGGGCGCAGAAGAACGTGGACAAAGCGAGGCCATCGCCCGCTGCACCATGAAATGTCTGGAAATCGGCGTGCCGCTGGTCAGCGTCATCATCGGCGAGGGCGGATCGGGTGGGGCCGTGGCCTTTGCCACCGCGAATCGCATCGCCATGCTGGAGCATTCTATCTATTCGGTGATCTCGCCCGAGGGCTGCGCCTCGATCCTGTGGAAAGACGCCGAAAAGATGCGCGACGCCGCCGAGGCGTTGCGCCTGACCGCGCAGGATCTGAAAAAGCTGGGCGTGATCGACCGCATCATCGCCGAGCCGATGGGCGGCGCACAGCGCGACCCCGCCGCAGCCATTGCCGCCGTGGGCAAGGAAATCGCCGCCATGCTGGCCCAGATGGAGGGCATGTCGCCCGCCGATCTGATCAACGACCGGCGCCAGAAATTCCGCGCGATGGGCGCCCACGCCCTGACCGCCTGACCCACTCACATAGATGTGACCTGGCTGCAACAGGTGCAACAATCTGTCGCATGCCCTGCGGCGGATTGTTGCACCCCATGCAGAAGGGTGGCAGCAAGAAACCCTGCCCGCACTCATGCGCGAAAGGAGGGGCTGCCGAATGATGAAGATTACAACCGCCGCCCTCGCCCCATCGCGTCTCCGACAGCGCCGCCGTTTCTGACGCCGCTCTCGGCCCTTTCGGGCAGATCCTGACCGACGACATCGCCTGACCGACCGCGTTCGCGCGGCCCGTCGCCATGCCGTCATTTCACCTCAACCAACCATTGCATCCGCATGCGGTCTCCGCATCGGATCAAGGAGTCATCATGATTGCCGAACTGCATCCGCAGGCCGCGCGCCTGCACCCGTCGCTTCACCGTCTGATCGACCGCCATGGTGCGGCGGCGGTCACCTGGGCGCTGATCCGCATGCTGCTGGCGCCGAGACGGCGCAGGGCCAGACCACCTGACCCTTCTGTATCTGAGTTTTGCTAAACTGGCCCCGTCACTGTCTCTGGCCAGGGACAGTGACGGGGTGGTGCGCGACGTCTGACCCTTGTGACTTGACCACGCTTCTTAGCCTGTC
>NZ_JBKBVD010000049.1:0-27319 GCF_046289755.1 Paracoccus sp. (in: a-proteobacteria)
GAAATGGCCTTCGCCAAGCTGAAAGCTCTCCTGCGCAAAGCCACGGCCCGAACCTACGATGACCTCTGGAAAGCAGTCGGGGCCGTCTGCGACCTCTTCTCCGAAGACGAATGCCTCAACTGCTTCATCGCCGCAGGATACAAACCCGAATGAACGCGACACGCTCTAGTATTTTATATTCAGCAACTTATGAGTGATTCGTTTTGCTGAAACTTGAAATCGGCACTCTTATGCTTCACTGACACTTGTCCGCCTTTCACCGGAATCGCTTCGCCGCTGAACAGCATGCTCCCACCGCTGGCAGGCGCAGCAGAGCGTTGCCTGTCAGGTCATGCGCCCCATGCAGAGGGGTCAGGCATCAGCGACCGCAATGCCTCGACCTGACGCCGCCGCCGGTCGGAATCCGCGCGCAGGAATGTTGCGCGCCGGACCTCAGCCTCCAGCGAAACAAGGTCGCGATGCATCTGCGAGAAGCCGATCAGCGCCGCCGAACCCGCCAGCCTGTGGGCCAGAGCAGCCAGCGCCGCCTGTCCATCAGTCTGCTCGGCCAGAGCGGCCAGCCGGGCCAGCCCCTCGTCCAGTTCCGCCAGAATTCCCCGCAGGACGCTCTTGGCACGCTCGGCGCCGAGGGATTCCGCCAGTCGCACCTGCGCCGTGAAAATATGGGGATCGACTACCGCCTCCTGCAGCTCTGTCACAATGACGGCGTCGCCCGGTCCCGGGTTCGCTGCGGCGGCGGTAAAGCCAGCCGGGTCCCGGTGGGGCAGGCCGGTCAGCACCTCGTCAAGTTGCCGGAATGACAGGGGCTTGATCAGCGTGCCGGTCATGCCAGCCTGCCGGAAATGGGCAAGATCCTCGGGCAGGGCATGGGCCGTCAATGCGACGACCGGCGTATCCGCATTTGGCCCCTGCCTGCGGATCTCGCGCGTGGCGCTGATGCCGTCCATGCGGGGCATGCTGATATCCATCAGGATCAGGTCGAAGGGCTGGTTCTGGGCCAGCCGCACGCCCTCATCCCCGTCTTCGGCCTCGGTCACGCAACAGCCCCGCTTTTTCAGCATTTCGCCGACGACCATGCGGTTGGTTGCGTTATCCTCGACCACCAGCACGTTGCGCGCCATCGGCAGGTCGGGCAGAGGGCCGATCTTAGAACCTGACGACCCTGCGGCCACAGCTGCCGCCGCATCATCAGGTTCGGGGCAAGCGGCAGGCAGGCACAGCCTGACCCGGAATGTCGACCCCTGCCCCGGCGTGCTGTCGACCGAGATCTTGCCGCCCATCAGCACGACCAGACGGCGCACGATGCCCAGCCCCAGCCCCGTGCCCTGAGCGCTGCGGTTATAGGCCGAGTCAAGCGTGACGAATTCTTCAAAGATGCGACCCAGATCGCCGGCGGGAATCCCGATCCCCGTGTCGATCACGCGGAACTCGATGCTTCCGTCGGAAAAGCTGCGGTCGATCTCGACGGCGACGCGCCCGTTCTGCGTGAATTTGATCGCGTTGCCGACCAGATTCATCAGCACCTGAGTCAGTCGCGCCGGATCGCCCATCACCGGCCCCCGCTGATCGCCCAGCACGGTCATCGCCAGCAGATTGCCCCGCTTGTCTGCGGCACCTTTCAGCGTGTCCAGCACATCCGAGGCGAGACCACAGGGGGTAAACGGCTCATATGCCAGCGTGATATTGCCAGAATCGGCGCGCGAAATGTCCAGCACGTTGTTCACATGGGTCAGCAGCATGTGACCCGACTGTTCCATCACCTCGACATAGCGGCGCTGCGTGTCGTCCAGCGCGGTCCCCTTGAGCAGGTCCAGCGTCCCCAGCACCCCGTTCAGGGGCGTGCGCATCTCGTGGCTCATCACCGCCAGCATCTGAGCCTTGGCGCGCTTTCCGGCCAGCGCCCGGTCGCGGGCTTCGATCAGTTCGGCCTTTTCGGCCACGCGGCGCGAAATATCGCGCATGAAGGCCACAATGACCGGACCTTCGGGGCTTTCGGCACCCGAGATCGAAAACTCGATCGGAAACAGTTCGCCCGACCGGCGCCGGGCCGAGGACTGGATCACCTCGATCCGCACGGGCATATAGGGCCGCTCTTGCACGCGCCGCAGCAACTGGCCCATCCGGTGCCGCTTGTCGTGCGGCACAATCAGATCAAAGATATCGCTGCCGATCGCCTCGTCCGCGGAATAGCCATACATGCGGCTGGCGGCCTCGTTGAAGTCGCGGACCCGCCCGTCCGGCCCGGCCACGACAATCGCGTCGATCGACGTACTGATGACAGCCTCCAGCCGGCTGCGGGTGGCGGCATTGCGTTCCGCCTGCCCGGCCGAAATGCGCGACAGGATCGCCAGCGCGACCACCGCCAGAACCAACCCGAAAAACAGCAGCGCCGCAATCGTGCCCAGATCCGAGAGGCCCTGCGCCAGTTGCCTGCGCCGCTCGTCGGATTTGGCCGCAAACACGCGCACCCCCTCAAGCGAGCCTTGTCGCAGCACGGACCGCAGCGTTCCCGTGGCGGCCACCAATTCGGGCAGAGCCGCAACCAGCGCCTCGTCCGGCCCGTCGATCAGCGGCGCCGTCCAGCGAAGATAGTGCTGCGCGCTGGAAATGGCCTCCAACCCGACCGGGGTGGCGCGGAGGTCGACATAGACCTCCGCCTCGGCCAGCGTTCTGACCCGCGAATAAAAGACGTCATAGCGCTGGCGCAACCCGGCAAGATTGTCCGGCCGTTCGTCGGGCACAGACATTGCGGCACTGGCCATCTCTGACTGCATGGCCAGAATCTCGACTTCGGCCTGCGCCAGCGACCATTGCACGCTGTCGGTATTGGCGGTTGCCAGTTCGTCGATCTGGCGCCGCGCATCACCGCTGATTTGCCAGATGACAACCGCGCACAAAATGACCGCCAGAAAGAACCCCGCCAGCACCAGAAAGAATGTGTTGCGAACGCTCGCTGGTCCCGCGCCTGCCCGCGGCGCGGGTCCGGGTGGCCGGGCCGCGTCATCGTGACTGCCTGATCCGATCAAGCTGCCAGATACTTCGGGTATAGACCACTTCGCTTTGGAAGTCAGATCTTGCGTCATACGGATAAACCAGCCATAGCGGCCCCTTGTCGCGCACGGTCATGGGCTGCCCGTTTAAATGATAAGCGATAACAGGCCCATAGCCATCTGAATCCCGTCTTGCCTCGGCCACGGGAATTTCGACAGCATAGTCGTTTATCGCAATTGCCACGATCGTTCCCTCGTCGATCCCGGCATCGGCAAGCAAAGCGTCCAGTGCGACGCCAGTAAAATGCTGCGTCCCCTGCGTCCAGACCGTTGTTGTCGTTACCTCGACCGGGCCAAGCGCCTCAAGCGCGGCGATGTCGTAACTTGCGACCCCCTCCTGGGTTTCAACCACCAGCAATGCCTGACCGGCCCCGCCTGTGGCCGGGAAACACAGTGCAGTCATGACCGCAAGACTGCGGCAGCATGGCAGATGGTACAGGTCGCGACGCATAGATAGTCCGGATGACGGGCCCAAGGATGCACGATTGCACAGATCGCATCCCTTCACACCATATGAATATACATTGGAGTTTAAATGTTTATATGAAGAAAAGTCGAGGTCTTCTATACTTTAGTCGCCCGTCACTTGGTAAATTCTGGCATACATACACGCTGACGGCGAATGTCCGCCGATCAGAAGGGTTGCCATGAAAATACGGCGAATGTCTGCCGATCAGAAGGGTCGCCATGAAAATCCTGCTGGCTGACGATCACGATCTTATCCGCGAAACCATAGCTATGTTCCTGACAAGTCAAGGGCTTGGTCCCGTCGTTCAGGCAGGCTCGGCCCATGAGGCCGAAAGGTTGCTGAGGCGGTCTGTCGACAACGCTTTTGACATCGTTCTGCTGGACTATGACATGCCGGGGATGGATGGCCTTGCCGGACTGGGCCGGGTGATCGAGATGGTCGATCGCTGTCCGGTCGCGATCCTGTCGGGTATTGCACCGCCTGCTGTCGCGCATGCGGCCATTCAGGCCGGGGCGCGCGGCTTTCTGCCCAAGACCATGACAGCACAGGCCCTTGCGGCGGCCATCACACAGATCACGCAAGGCAAGATCATCCTGCCACAGGGCAACGCCGAGCAACCTGCAAGCTCGCTGTTCCCGCCCCTGACCTCACGCGAGGCCGAGGTGCTGGCGGGGCTTTACAGCGGCAAATCAAACAAGGAAATGGCCCGAGAGCTGGATCTGCAAGAGGTCACGATCAAGCTGCATGTCAGAACCCTGTGCCGAAAGCTGGGCGCAAGCAACCGCACGCAGGCCGCGATGATCGCACGCGATCTGCACAGGCCCGCCTGACGCCGGGGTCCGCCCGCGGGCAAGAACAGCAATGGCCCGCCACCAGACTGGCAGCGGGCCATCAATGATCCTGATGACCTTTGGTCAGCCAAGGCCGCCGTCACCCGGGTTCACATCTCCCGCGCGACACGGATCAGCGCGCCATTCTCGTGATCGGTGATCAGCATCAGCGCACCATCAGCGGCCACCTCGACCTCGCGGACGCGGCCGATGCCCTCCAGATAGCGGGCCTCGCCGGTCACCCGGTCGCCGTCGATGGTCAGCCGGATCAGATCCTGGCTCTGCAGGCCGCCGATCAGCGCATCGCCCTGCCAGTCGGCGAACATCTCGCCCTCATAAAAGGCCATGCCGCTGAGTGCGGGCGACGGGTCCCAGTAATAGACGGGCTGTTCGGTGCCCTCCTGTTCGGTCAGCCCCTCACCCATCTCGTCGCCCGAGTAGTCGACGCCGTAGGTCACAACGGGCCAGCCATAGTTGGCGCCCTGCCTGATCAGGTTCAGCTCGTCCCCGCCTTTGGGGCCGTGTTCGTTGAACCAGATATTGCCGTTCGGATCGACGGCGCCGCCCTGAATGTTGCGGTGACCCATCGACCAGATCTCGGGCAGCGCGCCCTCGATCCCTGCGCCTGCCGGGCTGCCATCGACCGCGTTGATGCGGATGACCTTGCCAAGCGTCGATTGCGGGTCCTGCGCATATTCGCGCGGCTCGGGGTCCGAGCGTTCCCCCAGCCCGACGACCAGATGGCCCTCGCCGTCAAAGACGATGCGGGCGCCGAAATGCTTGGTCGATTCCCATGCCGGTTGCTGCTGCCAGATTCGGGTGACGTCCTCAAGCGTGGTGCCGTCCCCGGACAGAACGCCGGTGGCGAGGGCGGTGGCGTTCTTGCCCTCGTCGCGCGGCTCGGCATAGGTCCACCAGACGCGGCGCGTCTCGGCAAAGTCGGCGGCGACGGCCACGTCATGCAGGCCGCCCTGATCACGGGCGTCCACTTCGGGCAGGCCGCCGATCGGGTCAGACAGCGCGCCCTCGGGCGAGACGATGCGCATCCGGCCCGGACGTTCGGTGACAATCCAGCTTCCGTCGGGCAATCCGGCCAATCCCCACGGATGTTCCAGCCCGTCCACAATCGTGGTCCGGGTCAGGGCGAGGTCGTCCCCGATCACCGGGGCACGGGTCTGACCTTCAAAGGCGGGGGTCTGATCGAAGGCCGCCCCGTGCGGGGGGGCGCTGTTGACGTCCTGCGCGAAAGCGGCGGTCGCCAGAATGCCGGTCGCAGCGGCCAAGGCAAGGACGCTGATGGCAAGGCTGGTCATCTTGGGGCGCGCGATCCGCGACATGGTGATCCTCCGGTCGTTTCTTCGGGTTTTGTTACCGACCGAACCGTCGAAGGCGGCAGCCGTTCCGCGGCTGCCGCGCGCAGGCGATCACGTTCCTGTCAGGCCATCCTGTGCCAGATGATCGACCAGCGCCATGTGCTGGGCCTGCCCCGCGACCTGTTCCAGCCAGTCAGAGACCAGCGCGGGATCATGCGGCGCGGCATGCACCCCCGGCCCGATCTGCCCCGCCATCACCGCCCTGACCGCCATCGCCACCGGCTGCGAGACCAGCCGCGCCATGGCGCTGCCCCGGCCATCACCCTGCGCATCCAGCACCCATTCCCGGTGCCAGACGGTGCGGCCGCCGCGCTCGGCCTTCAGCGCGACGAACAGCACCACACGGTCAGGCTCGTCCGCGCCATAGGCGTTGTCGCGCCAGAACGCCTCGGCCATCCCGCGCAGCCGGTCCTCGCCCGCCTCGCCGGTCAGCGTCTCGATCTCGGCGAAGACGGGGGCCCATGCCTCGGCCCAGCCCTCCAGCCGGATCGTGCCGCGCACGAAGTCCTGCACGTCCCAGTCCGGGGCAAAGCCGTATTGCTGCACAAAGGGCAGGCTGTCGCGGTTGGGATAGGTCTCGAACGTCTCGGGCCTGGGCAGCGGCGCCTGATAGGGCGCAATCGCGTGCCAGGGCCGCGCCACATCGCGGACGGCGCCGCCACCGAGCGACCGCGAGGGCGAGCGCAGCGCCCGCAGCACACCCAGAGGCGACCAGCTGAATTTGTAGCGGAACGGGTTGGGCCGCGCCGGAACGCCACCACAATACGAGGTAAAGCGCACCACATCGCCGGGCTGCGCGACCTGACGGTAGCCGTTGACCAGATCATGCGCCATCAGATGGTCGATGCCGGGATCAAGCCCCACCTCATTGACCAGCGCCACGCCTGCCGCGCGGGCATCCCCGTCCAGCGCCGCCATCTCGGGGGCGATATAGGACGAGCTGACGAAATGCACGCCCTTGCCGATCGCCATCCGCGCCAGCGCCACATGCTGATCGGCGGGCAGCATCGAGACGATGACATCCCCCGCCACCACCGCCCGCTCCAGCGCATCCGGCGTATAGGCGCGGATCTCGGCGCCGGTCCGGCCCAGCTCGGCGCGGGCCTTTTCGACGGTGCGGTTCCAGACGACGACGGGTACGCCGCCCTCGATCAGGCCGCGCAGGCCGGGGATCGCGCTGAGGCCGGTACCGACCCAATGGATTGTCATGTCAGACCTCGTTTGCATGGTGGTGGAACAGCGCCGCGGCGCGCGCCCAGACCGGATTGCCGGGATCGGCCAGCCCCGCCAGCACGGGCAGCAGCTGGGCGGCATAATCCTCGCTGCTTTCGCGGGGCAGCATCGAGGGCAGGTTGTCGATGGCCATCACATCCAGCGGCGGGTTTTCGGCCACGCGCAGGGCGGGCGCGTCCCATGTGGTCGTGCGGTCATAGACCTTGATCGGGGAAAAATCGCTGGTCGGATCGCAGGCGACATCGCCGATCACGGTCAGCGCACGGGCCGGGCCTTTGGCCTCGGCGGGCACAAAGACCGGGGCGCCGGGATGCGCCAGGATCGCATTGACGAAAATGTCGTGCATCAGCACTTCGGGGAAGGGGCCGCCATGCGCGGTCTCGGCCATGTCCCAGGCGGTGACGGGCACGCCCATTTCGGTCAGCAGATCGCTGGCACCCCGGCCGACGCGGCCTTTGGCGCCGATCACGATGGCGCGGGGCCGCGGCAGCCCGGTCGCATCCATCTGCGCGCGCAGGTCATCGGTCAGCGCCGCGCGGTCGGGACAGGCCGCGACGGGGCCGCAGATGCCGCCCTGCGCCTGCGCGACCCAGCATTTCAGCGACACCGCCGCCCCCGCAAAGCCCGCCCAATAGCCAAAGGCCGCCAGACGGCGCCCGTCCTCATCGGTCAGATATTCCAGATCCAGCAGCACGCCGCCGCCCTCGGCAAAGCGGCGCAGCAAGACCTGACCGGCGGGCTGGCCCTTGAAGGCATGCCCGAACATGATGTGGCGGTGGCGCAGGGGGGTGCCATCCTCGGGCAGTTCCTTGAGGCCAAAGATGATCGCGTCGTCGGGGGCGGTGGGCCAGCTTCCTTCGGGCGCAATCGTGGCACCTGCGTCGGCATAACCGGCAGTGGCTATGATGCGGCGCGGGCTGTCCTCGACCGTGACGGCAAAGCCCTGCGCCCGCAGGTGGCGCACGCCCTCCGGAGTGATGCCCACGCGATCCTCGTTCGGCCTGCTCTCGGCCCTGACCCACAGATGCGTCATCCTGATCCCCTCTCCGGCTGGTGATGCGCCAGCTTTAGGTCAGCCCCGCCCGACCCACAAGAACCGCGCCCTGCATCACGGCGCAGCCGCCAGCCCCCCGGACCGGCGCTAGAACGGCGCCGGCACCGAAAAGCTGACCGGCTCGCCGCTGTCGGGATGGCGCAGGCGCAGGGTCTCGGCATGCAGCATCAGCCGCGGATGCGCCCCCGCCTCGCCGCTGGCATAAAGCGGATCGCCCAGGATCGGATGCCCCTGCGCGGCCATGTGAACCCGCAACTGATGGCTGCGCCCGGTCACCGGCATCAGCCGCACGCGGGTCTCGGCATCACTGGCGCGGATCACCCGCCAGTCGGTCTGGGCCGCGCGCCCCTCGACGTGATCGACCTTCTGGCGCGGACGGTTGGGCCAGTCCACGATCAGCGGCAGATCGACCCGGCCGGTCTTTGGCTCCAGCCGCCCGGCGAGGCGGGCGATATAGACCTTCTTCACCTGCCGGGCCTCGAACTGCCTTCCCAGATGGCGCTGCGCATGCGGCGTCAGCGCAAAGACCATCACCCCCGACGTGTCCAGATCCAGCCGGTGCACCAGCAGCACGGTCGGAAAGGCGCCCCGTAGCCGCGCGATCAGGCAATCGGCGCGATCCTCGCCCCGCCCCGGCACCGACAACAGACCCGCCTGCTTGTCCACGACCAGAATCTCGTGATCGGCATGCAGCACCACGGGCGTATCCGGCGGCGGCGCATAGACGAACCCGCTCATTTCACGACAAGGCGCAGGGCCAGGCCCGCGAACATGACGGCCGCGATCTTGTTGACCAGCCCCAGCCGCCTGCCGAGGACCTGCCCCGCGACACCGCCGACAATGCCATAGCCCATCGTGACCAGCGTGCCGGTGAAGGCAAAGACCAGCCCCAGCCCCAGGATCTGCTGCCAGACCGGGCCCCATGCGGGGTTGGTGAATTGCGGCAGAAAGGCCAGCATGAACAGCACCGGCTTGGGGTTCAGCGCATTGGACAGAAAGCCGCGCCGGATGATGTTCCAGACCCTGACGCTGCCCCGCGCCGAAGGGTCGATCTCCCCCGCCCGCCAGCTTTTCCACGCCAGCCACAGCAGATAGGCGGCGCCTGCATATTTGATCGCCCGCAACGCCTCGGGATGGGCCGCGACCATGGCGCCCAGCCCGACGGTGGCCAGCGCGATATGCATCAGCACGCCAAGCCCCACGCCGAACCCCGCCCATGCCCCGGCGCGCGGCCCGCCCTGAATGCCGCAGGCGCTGGCAAAGAACACATCCTGTCCCGGCGCAAAATTCAGCACCAGCCCGCCCAGCACAAAGGTCAGCAATTGCGCGGTGGGGATATTGGCCAGCGTGTCCCAGATCATCACATGTCCTCAGAAGGGTTACAGATGGCCGAAACTCTCGGCCAGAATCGCCGCCAAAGCCGCACCGTCGCGCGCATGAAAGGCATCCACCCGGTCGCTGTCGATATCCAGCACCCCGATCAGCCGCCCCTGCGCGCCGAACACCGGCAGCACGATCTCGGACCGCGTGCTGCTGGAACAGGCGATATGGCCCTCAAACGCCGCGACATCCGGCACGATCTGCACCTGACCCGTGCGCGCCGCAGCCCCGCAGACCCCGCGCGAGAACGGAATGACCAGACAGCCATGCCCGCCCTGATAGGGCCCGATCTTCAGCAGCTCCGGCGCCACCACCCGGTAGAACCCGGTCCAGTCGAACCGCGCGTCGGAATGATGCAGCTCGCAGGCCACCGTCGCCATCAGCGCGACCTCATCGGTCTCGCCCGCACACAGCGCCCGGATCCGGGCGGCAATCTCGTCATAATCGCTCATCCGCCCTCTCTACGCCCGCCCGCCGCGACAGAAAAGCCCGCCCCTTTGCCTTGGGCAAAATATCCCGGGCCCTTTGCCTTGGGCAAAATTTCCCGCCCCTTTGCCTTGGGCAAAATATCCTGGGGGAGTCCCGGCACGGGACGGGGGCAGCGCCCCCTGACCGCGCGCGGCCCTTGCCCCACCCGCGCAGGCGCGCCACTCTGCGCCCATGAGCCGCCTTTCGCTGACCACCCGCATCCTCGGCCTGATCCTCGCCGTGCAGCTGGCCCTGACCGGGGTGCTGGTCGTGGGCAGCCTTGACCGGCTGCGCGCCGACATCGCCGCCGAGACGCGGATGGCGGCGGCCACGGCGCGCGATCTGGTGCTGGCCACGATCGGCACGATGCAGGGCGCGGTGCCTGCCGACCGGCTGATGGCGCTGCTGCCGGAACGGCTGACCGAGCCGCGCCACGCCCGCATCGGCGTGCTGGATTCGCGCGATGGCACCCTGCGCCAGCCCCCCGGCCCGGCCGATCCCGACCAGACGGCGCCGCTGCGTTTTGCCCGCCTGGTGGCGCCCGACCTTCAGGAAACCCGCCTGCCGGTGGTGATCGACGGGCGCCCGCGCGGCTATGTGCTGATCACCGCCGATCCGGCGGACCTCATCGCCCGCGCCTGGCGCGACATCACCACGCTGCTGGCTCTGGCGCTGCTGGCCGCCGGGGCGCAGGCGGCGCTGATCGCGCTGGCGCTGCGCCGCGCGCTGCGCCCGGTGGCGGTGATCAGCGCGCGGCTGGCCGATCTGACGCGCGGCGATCTGGACGCCCGCATCGGGCCGCTGTCCGAACCCGATCTGGCGCCGCTGGCCCGCCATGCCGACCATCTGGCCGAGACGCTGGAGCGCGCCCGCACCGACCGCCAGCGCCTGCAGCATCAGATCGTCGCCCGCTCGGATGCCGAACGCAAGGCCATCGCCCGCGACCTGCATGACGAGATGGGCCCCTGCCTCTTTGCCCTGCGGGTCGAGGCCGACGGGCTGCGCGCAGCCCCCGATCCCGCCACCGCGCAATCTGCCGCGCAGATCGCCGCCATCGCGGATGAGATCACGCGCATCAACCGCGCGCTTCTGGGCGATCTGCGCCCCATGGCGATCGGGCAGTTGCCGCTGGCCACGGTGCTGTCCGACTACGTCGATGACCTCGCCCGCCGCTTTCCCGACACGCGCTTTGCCCTCGATGTCGCCGCAGGCCTGCCCGAACCCGACGAGGCGACGGCGCTGACCCTCTTCCGCATCCTGCAGGAGGGCAGCACCAATGCCCTGCGCCATGCGGGCGCGGATCAGATTGACGCCCGGATCTGGACCGACCCGGCGCATTACCGCATCCGCCTGTCCGATAACGGGCGCGGCATCGCCCCTGGCCTGCGCGAAGGCACCGGACTGACCGGCATGCGCGAACGGGTGACGCTGATCGGCGGCGATCTGCGGTTGTCATCGACGCCGGGCGGCACCACAGTAGAGGCCCATCTGCCCCGCCACCTGCCCCGCCTGCCCCTTGCGGCTGGCCCGGTCTGGCGCCCCCCGGAACCTGACCCGCCATGAAACCTGACCTGCCATGAAACGCGCCCTTGTCATCGACGACCACCCGATCACCCATCTGGGCGCCAGCCGCCTGCTGCGCGATCTGGGCTATGAGACGGTCGGTCAGGCCATGTCGGGCCCCGAGGCTCTGGCCCTGCTGGACCGCGAGCCGGCCCCCGATCTGATCGTGCTGGACATCAATCTGGCGGGCGCGAACGGGCTGGATCTGATCGCCGAGCTGCGCGCGGCGGCCCCCGACGCGCGGGTGCTGGTGTTTTCCATGAACGACCAGACCGGATTTGCCGCCCGCGCCCTGCAGGCGGGCGCGCAGGGTTTTCTGTCCAAGAACGCGCCGCCCTCGGAATTCCGCGATGCCGTGCGCATGCTGGAGACGGGTGAATTCTATCTGGAGGCCCGGCAGGCGATGGCGCTGGCCACCCTGCGCGCCGGTGCAGCCGCCGATCCCCTGTCGGCGCTGAGCGAACGTGAACGGCAGGTGCTGGCGCTGATCGGGCGCGGCCACAGCCTTCAGGCCATCGCGGATGATCTGGGGGTCAGCTACAAGACGGCGGCGAACAGCTCATCGGCGCTCAAGCGCAAGCTGGGTGTTGACGGCATCAACGGGCTGATGAAATTCGCACTGGACAGTGGGCTTTAGGGCGGCAGGCATGAGGGCGGCGGACACAGGATGCTGGCATGGTTCGGGCTGGACGATGAGGCGCCGGGCGCGGCGGACCGGATGATCGCGGCGCTGGCGGCCGATCTGGGCGCGGCAGGCTGGCGGCTGGCCGGTGCGGTGCAGCGCAATCTGGACCGCGGCGCCGGTTGCGCCTGCGAGATGGAGCTGGAGGTTCTGGGCTGCGACGGCCCGCCGGTCCGCATCTCGCAATCGCTGGGGTCGGGATCTTCGGGCTGTCGGCTGGACAGCGGCGCGCTGGAACTGGCCGCCGGGCGCGTGGCGGCGCGGCTGGAGGGCGCCCAACTGCTGATCCTGCCCAAATTCGGGCGGCAAGAGGCGGCGGGCGCGGGCTTCCGGCAGGTGATCGGCGCGGCGCTGCTGGCCGGGGTGCCCACGGTGCTGCATGTGCCCCGCCAGCAGCGGGCGGCCTTCGCCGGATTCGCGGGCGATCTGGCGCAGAGGCTGGCGCCGGGGGATCTGCGGCACTGGTGCGCGGGGCTGCGGCCATGACCGGGGTCGTCGATGCGCGCGGTCTGCTGTGCCCGCTGCCGGTGCTGCGGCTGCGCAAGGCGTTGCAGGACGTCGTGCCCGGTCAGGCGCTGGTGCTGCTGACCAGCGATCCGATGGCCGTGGTCGATGTGCCGCATTTCTGCGGGCAGGCCGGGCATGCCATGCTGTCGGCGCGCGCAATCGAGGACGGCGCGCATGAATTCACCGTGGCAAGGGGGCTGTCTGCCCCCTCGGCCGCAAGCGGCCTCACCCCCGAGGATATTTGAGGACCGAAGATGACCATGCCCTTCCTGACCAACCGCAAGCGATTCCCCGATCTGTCCCAGCAGGAGGTGATGGCGCTGGCCATCGCCTCGGAAGAGGATGACGCCCGGATCTATCGCAACTGGGCGGCGTTTCTGCGGGCCGATTACCCGGCCTCGGCGGCCGTGTTCGAGGGGATGGCCGCGGAAGAGGACGGGCATCGCCGCGCCCTGCTGGATGCCTATCGGGCGCGCTGGGGGGAGGCCATGCCGGTGATCCGGCGCGAGCATGTTGCGGGCTATCCGGCCCGGCGCCCGGCCTGGATGATCCAGAACCTGTCGCTGGAGCGCATCCGTGCCGAGGCCGCCGGGATGGAGCGCGACGCCGCCGAATTCTACGCCCATGCGGCGCAGGTCAGTCAGGATGCGGGCATCCGCAAGCTGCTGGGCGATCTGGCCGCCGCCGAGCGCGGCCATGAGACCCGCGCCGATGAGCTGGCGCAGGCGCATCTGGACCCCGATGCCCGCGCCGCCGAGGATGCCGTGGCGCATCGCAATTTCGTGCTGACCTGGATCCAGCCGGGGCTGGCCGGGCTGATGGATGGCAGCGTCTCGACGCTGGCGCCGATTTTCGCGGTGGCTTTTGCCACGCAGGACCCGTGGACGACCTTTCAGGTCGGGCTGGCCGCCTCCCTCGGGGCCGGGATCAGCATGGGCTTTACCGAGGCAGCATCCGATGACGGGGTGGTCTCGGGACGCGGCTCGCCCCTCAAGCGCGGTCTGGCGACCGGGGTGATGACCACCGTGGGGGGGCTGGGCCATGCGCTGCCCTATCTGATCCCCGATTTCTGGACCGCCACCACCATCGCCATCATCGTCGTTTTCATCGAGCTGTGGGCGATCGCCTGGATTCAGAACCGCTGGATGCAGACGCCCTTCTGGCGGGCCACCTTGCAAGTGGTCGTGGGCGGTGGTTTGGTGCTGGCCGTGGGGATTTTGATCGGGTCCGGCTGAGCCGCCCGGCCAAGGGGGCCAAGGGGGCGCATGGCTGAGGTCTTTCTGCGGGTGCTGCCCTTTTTCGGGCTGATCGGGCTGGGCTGGCTGGCCGTGGTGGTGCGGCTGTTCCCGCCCGAGGCCGCAGGCTGGCTGACCCGCTTCGTGTTCTATTTCGCCCTCTCGGCCATGCTGTTCCGCTTTGCTGCGGGCCTCGATCTGGCGGCGATCTTCGATCTGCGCTTTGTGGCGGCCTATCTGGGCGGATCGGCGGCGGTCTGGGCGGTGGGCATGGCCGTGGCGCGGGCGCGCGGCCTGCCCCTGCCCGAGGCCGCGATGGAGGCGCAGTGCTGCATGATCGGCAATACCGGCTTTCTGGGTGTGCCGATGCTGGTCGCGCTGATGGGGCCGGTGGCAGTGGGGCCGCTGCTGATGGTGCTGACCATTGATCTGCTGGTCTTTTCCACGCTGGTCACGCTGATCATCCATGCCGCGCGGCAGGGGGGCGTGCGGCTGTCGGCGGTGCTGCCGGTGCTGCGCGGGATCGCGGCCAATCCGATGATCCTGTCGATGCTGGCGGGTCTGGGCTGGGCGCAGGCGGGCTGGCCCCTGCCGCGCCCGCTGGACGAGTTTCTGGCCCTGCTGGGGGCCGCCGCCACGCCGGGCGCGCTGTTTGCGATCGGCGCGGGGCTGGCCGGGCGGCGGCTGGTGCGGGTCGCGGCGGCGGGCTGGCTGGCCGGGGCCAAGCTGGTCCTGCATCCGCTGGCCGTGGGCGGGGCGGCCTGGGCGCTTGGTGTGCCGCCGGTGGCGGCGGGGGTGATGATCGCGGCCAGCGCCCTGCCGGTGGCAGGCAATGTCTATATGCTGGCCGAACATTTCGGGGTGGCGCAGCAGCGGGTCTCGGCGGCGATCCTGATCTCGACCGCCCTGTCGATCCTGACCATCCCGGTGGTGATGCTGCTGATCGGGCAGACGTGAAGGTAACGGAGGAGGACGGCGCATGCTGGACAGGCTGAAGCTGACGAATGTGGTGGTCGATGTCGATGCAGAGGGCATTGCGACCGTGACGCTGAACCGCCCGGCCAAGCGCAATGCGCTGGATCTGGCGACGATCGACGAGCTGGTCGACATCTTTGCAGCCCTGCCCCGGTCGGGCGTGCGGGCGGCGATCCTGACCGGGGCGGGGCCGCATTTCTGCGCCGGTCTGGATCTGGTGGAACATCACCGCGAGGATCGCTCGGCGGCCGAGTTCATGCAGGTCTGCCTGCGCTGGCACGAGGCCTTCACCAGGATGGAATATGGAGGCGTGCCGGTCATTGCCGTCTTGCAGGGTGCGGTGGTCGGCGGCGGGCTGGAGCTGGCCTCGGCGGCCCATATCCGGGTGGCGGGGCCGGACACCTATTTCGGCCTGCCCGAGGGGCAGCGGGGTCTGTTCACCGGCGGCGGCGCCACGATCCGGGTGGCCGGTCTGATCGGCAAGGCGCGGATGATCGACATGATGCTGACGGGGCGCCTGTATCGCGGGGCCGAGGCCGTCGCGGTGGGCCTGTGCCAGTATCTGGAGGAGGACCCGCTGGCCCGCGCGCAGCAGATCGCGCGGGCGGCGGCGGCGAACCCGCCCCTGTCGAATTTCGCCATCTGCTCGGCCATCAGCCATATGGGCAACATGAGCGCGCTGGACGCCGCCTATGCCGAATCGGCGGTGGCCGGGGTGGTCAACACCCAGGCCGCCGCGCGCGACCGGCTGGCGGCCTTCGCGGATGGAACCGGACCGCGGATCAAGCCCACTGCATAAGGGGCGCGCGCCGTGGTGCCGCAGGCGCCGGGGCGGCGGGCATGGGGGCCTCGATGGCCCGCAGGCCCGCATCCCTTCGGGTCGCACGGCCTGTCAGGCGGTCGCGCCGTTCACGAACAGCAGCACCGCCGCCGCCAGCCCGCCCACGGCACCGACCCCCAGCAACGTGAACAGCCCGTCCCGCGCCAGCATCCCGAAGGCCAGCAGGCAGACCACTGCCCCCAGGATCGACGAGGTGAACGGCACCAGCTCCAGAAACGGCATCATCAGCCCGCAGATCAGGCAGATCGCCTGCGTCAGCCACAGCACCGGCGGGCGCACCAGCAGCCTCAGCCGGGGGCGCGTGATCCGGTCCAGCCAGCGCGCCGGGCGCCGCATCCGCTGGGTCGCGCCGATCAGCCTGCCGCTGTCGATCCGCTTGGACAGCAGCCAGCCCGGCAGCCAGATCCGATGCCGCTGCGCCAGCATCTGGGCCGAAACCAGCGCGATCGTGATCCCGCAAAGCGACGAAAACAGCGGCACGCCCGACAGCGGCGAGACCACGGCCAGCGCCGGGATCATCAGATTGGGCAGAAAGCTGTCGCGCCCCAAAGCCTCGATCACCTGACCCAGCGAGGTGCGCGGCGCCTGTCGCGCGGCCAGCTGCACCTGCCCGATCAACCCCGTGATCGTCTCGTCCTGATCCATACCCGGCCACCGCCCTGCCACATGCTGCACCGCAGAACGCGTCCCGGCGCAATTGGTTCACCGCCCCCGCAGGGCCGCACCCAAAGCCCGGTCCAGCGCCTGCAGAAACCGCGCCCGGTCCGCCTTGCCGAATGCCGCACCGCTGCCCTGATGGAACGGATTCGAGGCGCGAATGTCCGCCATCAGATCGCGCGCGGCCAGACGCGGCCCGATATTGGCGGGGGTCAGATCCTCACCCGCATGGGTCACCACCCGCGCGCCCGCCTTGATGCAGCGATCCGCCAGCGGCAGATCGCCCGTCACCACCACATCGCCCGGCCCGCAATTTTCGGCGATCCAGATGTCAGCCACATCCGGCCCCTCGGGGACGATCTGCAACCGGACCAGCGGATGCGCCGGCACCCGCAGCCCGCCATTGCAGACCAGCACCATCGGCACGCCCAGCCTGACGGCAACCCGCTCGGCCTCGGCCTTGACGGGGCAGGCATCGGCGTCGATGAACAGCGTGGCCATCAGTCGCGCAGCAGCTCGTTCACCGAGGTTTTCGACCGGGTCTTCGCATCCACCCGCTTGACGATCACCGCGCAATAGAGGTTCACACCGTTCTTCGACGGCATCGAGCCCGCCACCACGACCGACCCCGCAGGCACCTCGCCATACATCACCTTGCCGCTGTCGCGATCAAGGATCTTGGTCGACTGCCCGATATAGACCCCCATCCCCAGAACCGAGCCTTCGCGCACGATACAGCCCTCGACCACCTCGGACCGCGCGCCGATGAAGCAGTCATCCTCGATGATCGTGGGGCCGGCCTGCAACGGCTCCAGCACGCCGCCGATGCCCACACCGCCCGACAGATGGACGTTGCGCCCGATCTGCGCGCAGGACCCGACCGTGGCCCAGGTATCGACCATCGTGCCCTCGCCCACATGCGCACCAAGGTTCACGAAAGACGGCATCAGAACCGCATTGCGGCCGATAAAGGCGCTGCGCCGCACGATCGCGCCCGGCACGGCGCGGAAACCGGCGCGGCGCCAGTCATCCGCGCTCCAGCCATGGAACTTCGACGGCACCTTGTCCCACCAGTTGGCGCCTTGCGGGCCGCCCGACATTTCCTCCATGTCGTTCAGCCGGAAGGACAGCAGCACCGCCTTCTTGGCCCATTGGTTCACATGCCAGTCATCGCCGCGCTTTTCGGCCACCCGCAGCGTGCCCTGATCCAGCGCGGTCAGCGTGGCATCGACGGCCTCGCGCGCCGCGCCGGTGGTGGCGGGGCTGATGGCATCGCGGCCCTCCCATGCGGTCTCGATGGCGGCTTCCAGTGCGGCATTGTTCATCTGCGGTCCCCCGGCGATTGCGTTGGGGCCGGAAATAAACCGCTTGGCCCCTCGATGCAATGGAACGGGCCGTCTGGCCAAACAGCCCCCAAGCCGCTAGGCCAAGGCCAACGCAGACCGCAGCAGCAGGACCACATGAGCGAAGACAGCCGCAAACATCCGTTCCGCGACAGCACCGACGATATCGAGGCCGCGCGCCACATCCCGGACACGCCCCAGACCCGCGCGCCCTCCTACCGGCTGGCCTTCGCGGATCACGATTTCCTGCTGCGCGACGAGCTGCGCCCGGTGCGGCTGCAGCTGGAACTGCTGAAACCGCAGATGGTCATGGACGAACACGGCATCGATTCGACCGTGGTGATGTTCGGCGGCGCCCGTGTGCCCGCCCCGCAACATGCAGCCCAGGCGCGCACCCCCGGACTGGGCGCGCTGGCGAAATATTACGAACAGGCGCGCCTCTTCGCGCAGCAGATGACCGCCCGCAGCCTCGCCCATGACGGGCGCGAATTCGTCATCTGCACCGGCGGCGGCCCCGGCGTGATGGAGGCCGGCAATCTGGGTGCCCACGAGGCCGGCGGCCAGTCCATCGGCCTCGGCATCGTGCTGGAACATGAGCAGGCGCCCAACCGCTATGTCACCCCGGACCTGTCCTTCAACTTCCACTATTTCGCGATCCGCAAGATGCACTTCCTGATGCGCGCCCGCGCGATCACGGTGTTTCCGGGCGGTTTCGGCACGCTGGACGAGTTGTTCGAGACGTTGACCCTGATCCAGACCCGCCGCATGGCCCGCATCCCGGTCATCCTGTTCGGCGCCGAATTCTGGCAAGAGGTGATCAACTGGGACGCGCTGGCCCGCGCCGGCACGATCAGCCCCGAGGATCTGGACCTGATCCACTATGCTGAAACCGCCGACGAGGCCGTGGCCATCATCGACGCCTGGCCCGCCCCCACCCCCTGAACGGACCCTTATCTTCTTCACGAAAATATCCTACGGGGGTCGCCGACTGGTGCGCCGCTGGTCCGAGGACCAGCCGGCGACGGGGTGTGAAACCCCCGCTCTGCCCTCTCAGCCCGCCGCCTCGGCCGCGATCTCCGCGCGCGACTTCCGCCCCCGCTCGGTCGCGGATTTCAGCTGCCCGCAGGCGGCCATGATATCCTCGCCGCGCGGGGTGCGGATCGGGCTGGCATAGCCCGCATTGTGGATGATGTCGGCGAATGCATGGATGCGGTTGTTGCTCGACCGCTTATAGGGCGCGCCGGGCCATTCATTGAACGGGATCAGGTTGATCTTGGCCGGAATCCCCCGGATCAGCTCGACCAGCCGATGCGCATCCGCATCGCTGTCATTCACCCCCGCCAGCATCACATATTCAAAGGTGATCCGCTCGCTGTTGGTCAGCCGCGGATAATCGCGCAGCGCGGCCAGCAACGTCTCGATATTCCAGCGCTTGTTGATCGGCACCAGCCGGTCGCGCACCTCGTCGGTCGTGGCATGAAAACTGACGGCCAGCAGACAGCCGATCTCCTGCGCGGTGCGCGCGATTTCGGGCACGACACCGCTGGTCGACAGGGTGATCCGCCTGCGCGACAGGCTCAGCCCCTCATTGTCCATCACCACCTTCATGGCATCACGGACATTCTCGAAATTATACAGCGGCTCGCCCATGCCCATCAGCACGACATTGCTGATCAGCCGCGTCTCGTCCTTGGGCGCGCCCTGCACCGGCCACTCGCCCAGATCGTCGCGCGCCAGCATCAGCTGCCCGACGATCTCACCGGCGGTCAGGTTCCGCACCAGCTTCTGCGTGCCGGTATGACAGAACGAACAGGTCAGCGTGCACCCCACCTGAGAGCTGACGCACAACGTCCCGCGCCCCTCTTCGGGAATATAGACCACCTCGACCTCATGGCCGCCCGCGATCCGCACCAGATATTTGCGCGTCCCGTCACCGCTGACCTGCCGGGTCACGACCTCGGGCAGCACAATCTCGAAATGCGCGGCCAGCAGGGCGCGATAGTCCTTGGCCAGATTGGTCATGGCCGCGAAATCGCGCACGCCCCAGTGATAGACCCACTGCCAGACCTGCCCCACCCGCATCTTCGCCTGCTTCTCGGGCGTGCCCGCCGCAATCAGCGCCGCGCGCAACTGATCCCGCGTCAGCCCCACGAGATTCGTGCGGCCCCCTTCGGGCAGCTTGCGCGGAATGGTCAGGACATCCTGCGTGATCGGCGCAGACGGGGTCTGATCGGTCATAAGATCACCGGCGGTTGGTCAGGGAAGGGCGAAAGACAGCCACATAAGCGAAAGCGGGCCCGGAATCAACCGGCCCGCCTCATCCTGCTCTGCCCCGGCCTGCATTGGTCCGAAAATATCCCGGGGGGAGTCACCGTCAGGTGACGGGGGGCAGCGCCCCCCTGCCCGGTTTCACTGACAGCGCGACCGTGCGGTGTTGGTCGCCGCCGTCACGCCCGACAGGCTGAACGTGTCCTTGGTCGTGGTCCCGCGCGCCGAACGCCCGGTCACCACGGCACTGGACCCTGCACGCAGCGCCGTCACCAGCGCCTCGTCATCAGAGGGGCTGCCGGTCCAGGCGCTTTCGCCCTCGGTGAACAGGTTGAACTTGCGCCCGCCCACATCGACCTCGACCGTCGAATCCGGTGCGAACGGATAGCCGCCGGTAAAGGACACCTCGCCGTTCTGACCCGGCCGATAGGCCACATAGAGGCGGATATCTCCGCGCGCGACCTCGACGGTCTGGCCGCCACGGGTGTTGATCGTGGATCGCGGCGGCGAAACGGCCCAGCATTCGCGGGGGCTGTCCGCCGCAAACACCGTCCAGTCGCCTTCGGTCGCCACAACATTCGATGTTTCCTGCGCCATGGCCGTCCCAAGCCCGGCGATCAGAACGAGGCTGACGCCGATGCTGCGCAGCGTGGTGGTAAACATGCTCTGGCCTCCTGCCATTCACTTTCGCCGTGTCGTCCGGCGTTGTCTCTGATTGCGGTGGTGTTTTCAACCATCGGACGTCAGGATAACGAAATTCGCGTCTCACGAAAGACCGGGCGTGCAAGATCGCGGAATTGTCAGGGGTCGCCGACCGTGCGATCTGCCGGAAAACTGGGGGAATGATGCACGCAGCGGCAATGATTGATGTCTGGCGGGGCGGGATGCGCGAAAGCCTGCATGCCGGTCACGCGGTGATCTGCGACAGACAGGGCGTGGTCGAAGCCTGGGGGGCACCCTCATCGGTGATCTATCCGCGCTCGTCCTGCAAGATGATCCAGGCGCTGCCGTTGATCGAAAGCGGGGCCGCCGATGCCGCGGGCCTCAGCGACCGTCAACTGGCGCTGGCCTGCGCCAGTCATTCCGGCGCCGCCCTTCATGTCAGCGCGGTGCAGGACTGGCTGGCGGGGCTGGGGCTTGCAGACGACGACCTGCGCTGCGGCAGCCACATGCCGCGCGACCGCGACGAGAACCGCCGCCTGACCTGTGGCGATGAGGCGCCCTGCCAGTGCCACAACAACTGTTCGGGCAAACATGCGGGCTTTCTGACCCTGAACCGGCATCTGCGCGGCGGACCCGATTACGAACAACCGGGTCACCCGGTCCAGCAGGCGGTCAAGGCCGCCTTTGAAGAGGTGACCGGCGAAACCAGCCCCGGTTTCGGCATCGACGGCTGCTCGGCCCCCAACTGGGCCTGCACGCTGGAGGGGCTGGGTCGGGCGATGGCCGCCTTCGCCTCGCCGGGCACCGACCGGCGCGGTCAGGCCATGCGGCGGCTGACCGATGCGATGCGCGCCCATCCCGATCTGGTCGCGGGCGAGGGCCGGGCCTGCACCATCCTGATGCGCGCCTGCGCCGGGCAGGCGGCGCTGAAAACCGGGGCCGAGGGCGTCTTCGTGGGCATCCTGCCCGAGCGGGGTCTGGGCATCGCGCTGAAAATCGCCGATGGCGCCACCCGCGCCAGCGAGGCGGCCATCACCGCGCTCTTGCGCCATCTGGGCGTTCTGGCCCCCGATGATCCCGTGATCGGGCAATTTCTTCCCGCGCCCATCCGCAACTGGCGGGGCATTGCCACCGGCGATCTGCGCTGCGCACCGGGTTTTCCCGGCTGAGTCGCTTCATGTCGCCGTACCATGGCGTCACGAAACCGACACCCGCAGATGCTTTACTTCGCGCAGGCGATTCCCCTGCGCCTGCCCCGTCCCCGGCCGGCGTCCCTTGGCAGAGCGGCGCCGGTCGCCCCCCTTACAGCATTTGCCAGATCAGCCGCAGCGCCAGCGCCGACGAGGTGATGACCAGCAGCGGCTTGATCAGCCGCGCCCCGATGCGCGAGGCCAGCCGCGCGCCCAGAAGCGCCCCCAGAACCTGCGCCAGCCCCATCATCACCCCGATCAGCCACAGCGGCTGTCCGACCAGCGCGAAGGCCAGCAGCCCGCCGATATTCGAGGCGAAATTCAACAGCTTGGTATGCGCCGTGGCCTTGAGCACCCCGTATCCGGCCAGCGTGACAAAGGCGATCATGTAGAACGACCCCGCCCCCGGACCGATCAGCCCGTCGTAAAATCCCACCAGGGGCACCGCAGTCGCCGCGAATGCCCAGGGCGCCATGCGCCGCAGCCGGTCCAGATCGTCCAGCCCCGGTTTCAGCGCGAAAAACGCGGCAATCGCGATCAGGATCACCGGCAGGATCAGGCGCAGCCCGTCAGTGGGCACATTGCTGATCAGCACCGCGCCCGCCGCACCCGCAAGCCCGGCGATCACCGCCAGCCGCCACTGGCTGCGCAGATCGACCAGCCCGCGCGCCGCATAGCTGATCGCCGCCGTGGCGGCGCCAAACGCGCCCTGCACCTTGTTGGTGGCCAGCGCCTGTGCCGGGGGCACGCCCGCCAGCATCAGGACCGGCAGCGTGATCAGCCCACCGCCACCCGCGATGGCATCCACGAAGCCTGCCGCAAAGGCGGCGGCCAGCAGCAGCAGGACGAGGTCAAGCGTCAGGTCGATCATCGGCGGAGCTTTCGGTGGCGAGGTGGCACGCGGGGGCTTCGCGCCCCGTCGCCGGCTGGTCCCCGGACCAGTGGCGCACCAGTCGGCGACCCCCGCGGGATATTTTGACCAAGGCAAAGGGCAGGGTCAGGCGGTGACGATCTCGTCGGCGTGATAGCCCTGAAGGTAGAGAAGCGCGGTCAGGTCGCCGTGGTTGATGCGCAGCCTCGCCTGTGCCGCGACGGCAGGCTTGGCGTGCAATGCGACGCCCGCACCGGCAAGCTGGATCATGCCAAGGTCATTGGCCCCGTCGCCCACCGCGATCGCGTCCTCGGGCGAGGCGCCGAGCCGGGCGGCGATCTGGGTCAGCGCCTCGATCTTGGCCTCGCGGCCCAGCACCGGCAAAGCGACATGGCCGGTCAGAACGCCCTCTTCCGACAGCAGCGTGTTCGCGCGGTGTTCGTCGAACCCCAGCTGAGCCGCGACCGACTGCGTGAACGAGGTAAAGCCACCTGACACCAGCGCGGTATGGGCGCCGTGCGCCCGCATGGTCGCCACCAGCGCGCGGCCTCCGGGGGCCAGCGTGATGCGATGGTCGAGAACCTCTGCGATGGTCGCCTCGGGCAGTCCGGCCAGCAGCGAGACACGTTCGATCAGCGCCTCGTGAAAGTTCAGCTCGCCATTCATCGCGCGGGCGGTGATGGCGGCGACACGAGGGCCAACACCTGCCAGATCGGCAAGTTCGTCGATGCATTCCTGCTCGATCATGGTCGAGTCCATATCGGCGATCAGGATGCGTTTGCGGCGATTCGCGCTGCGCTGGATGGCCATGTCGATGCCGATGCCTTGCAGGTCGGACCAGACCTGATCCGCATTGGCCGGAGCGTCGGGCAGGTCGAACTCGGCCGCAATTCCGGGTGCCAGCCAGCGCGGGCCGCCACCGCCCCATTGCGCGGCAAGCCCGTCGGGCAGGGCATCGTCAAGATTGGCGGCCCGGGGACTGGCGATCAACGAGGCGGTCAGCATGGCAGCATCCTTTGTCAGCGTGCCAAGGGTCTAGGATAAAGTCCTTCCCAACGCCAGAGAGGGGTGCGCCTCTGGCGGGCAGGCGCGCGGCCAACCTGCGGGCAGGGTAGCGGTCGGCGCTGATCAGATCTGCGCCATGACGGCTTGCGCGGCCCCGACCCGTTCCGTTGGAACCCGCAAGATTCAGCAGGGGTCGGATCAACAGGGCTTGCAGTATTTACAGGGGACGCGTATGTCCCACCGCGGGACACCCCTCCCAACGAGGGTGAGCAGTCATTGCCTTTTTTCCTTTATATTGCAGTCAGTTAAGATATGCTCACCAGCACCTTGTGTCGCTGGTGTGTCAAAAAGGGCGTCGCTGACGGTCTTGTCCTTGACCGCGTGGGCATAGGTCCGCAGAACGGTTGCGGCATCCTTCCAACCGCCCATCTCGGCCACAGTCTTCACGTCATAGCCCTTGTGCAGCATCGACGTTGCGAAGCCGTGGCGGCAGCAATGCGGGGTCAGCCTCTCGATTCCAGACCGCTTGCAGACATTGTTCCATGCGCCCCTCACGCTGCCGCGCCCTGCATAGTCAAAGACCAGCTCGTCAGGCTTGCGGTTGCTCGGCAGGTTCGCCAGCGTGACCACTAGCTCAGGCGGCAAGTGGGCTTCGCGGCTCCACGGCGTCGGCTTGAAAAGGTCGAGCCTTGCGATGCGGCGATGCAGGTTGACATTGCCCCACCGCAAGCGGCTGGATTCACCGATGCGCGCCGCTGTGCCGAACATGAACATGCACAGCGCACCCAGATGCGGCAGCCCATCCGCGATAGCCTGTGCGTTGAAGGCCCGCACCCATTCGATGGTCGCTGGCGTCTTCACCTCCGGGTTTTCGCTGTAGCGCTTCACCGATATGCGGTTGCACCAGCCAAGACCCGCCGCATAGTTGATCGCGGCCTGAGTCGGCTTGATGACCTGCCGGTTCCATGTCGGTTCATTGGCGGTGGGATAGATGACCTTCGCAGCACGCCGGATCGTTTCAGGGTAAACTTCCGAGACGAGCGTGTTTTTCCAGTGGTCAACCAGCTTCAAGAGGAATCGCTCGGATCTCTCAGCATCAAGATAGGCGCTGAACACCTGCGCCATCGTCAGCCCTGCCCCCGGCCCGTCGAGGTGCCGGTTCCAGGCTTTTGCCTCGATCTCGGCTTTGATCCTCTCTGCGATTTTGCGGTCAGACGCTCCCGTAGTGCCGCGTAGTCGTCGCCCAGCAACGGAACCTCGATAGTGCCAGATCGCGCCGCGCTTGAAGATTTCGAGGGACATGGCTTCAATGCCTCCATCAGCACCGGGATATCCTCGGGGAGAAAGATCATTGTCTTGCCGAGAGTGCGGCAAGCCTGCGTCGCTACCGCCTTTTGCCGCAAGGTCCGCTCGGACATACCGAAGTGCGCCGCCAGCTCTGCCGGGGTCGTGTAGTCAGGAAGGATGGCGGGGCGGTTGGTCAAGCCTCATCCTCCCAGATGGGATAGCCGTCTTCGCTATAGCGAATCGCTTTGGCAGAAGCGGGTTTGACAATCCCACGGGCAACAAGGTCGCCGTGCCAGAAGTCAGCATAGATCTCTGCAACGCGGTAGATCAGGTACCCTGCATCGAAGACGGAATATGCCATGTCCAAGCCACCGGACACGGCCTCGCCTGTCCATTTGACATGACGTGGGGTTCCTTCCTTCGTCATGCCAGAGAAGACGATCCTCGCGCCTCCGATAGTGGAATCCAGCTCGATAATGTCGCGGAACTTCGCCACTGCCTTCAGCATCGCGTCGGCCACGGCCTGCGCCACAGGTTCCGCGTAGCGATAGGTGCGGCCGTCCTCGATCACCTCGTAAATCGTGCGAAGCATCGCCGCCGAAACCAACGAATACAGTCTCGGGGCCGTTTTGGCGGCCCCGGACTTCACGAAGGGCACGTGCCCTCTATCCGACAGAGTGTTGAGCAGCTTCTTCACTTTCGGGTCGCTGGACTCTCCGACTGCCGCAAGGCGACACACCTCAACAGGCGTCATCCAGAAGCGTTGCGCTTCTTCCGGGGTCAGCTCAGGCGTGTACATTGCGATCTGCATGACACACCTTACCACGACGTAGCAAGCCATGCAATGGACGTCACGCTGCGTCCCGTTCAATCTCACGCGTCAGCGCGCGGCTTAGTCCGACAACGGCATTGCGCAGCAGGTGCAATTCACCGCGCGCCTCGATCTGTTCCAGTTGATCCGAAATGACAGAAAGAGTTGCTGCAAGGTTCTCGACCTCTGCCAGTCTAGCGCCCAACTCGTCGCGCTCGACCCGGTAGTCATCTGCCGTTTTCATGCGTCACGCCCTTTCGCCGCGTCGTACGCCGCAATCACAAGTCCGCGCTCATCGGCCAGCCAGACCCAATCGAGGGACAGTCCGTTGTCGTTGCAGTAGCGCAGGAAGTCGTCGGTGAAGGTGTGGCCGTCCTCTGCGGCCTCGACAATGCGTTCCGGCGGGAACGGATCGGCCCCAGTCCACTCGGCAAAGAGGGCGAGGCGGTCGCGGGTGCCTGCGGGCAGGCCTGCTACTCGCGTGCGGCAGGGGGCACTTCTATTAGACAAGCCGGTATCGGTCGCGCAGGCGCGTTGTTCGATGTTCATTGAGCTCTCCAAGGTTGGGTTTAGGCGGTCTGGGCGTCCTGGCGTTCCATCCGTTCGCGCAGGCAGGCGACGATCTCGGAACCCTGCGAACGAACATTCTTGGCGGCCTGCTCACGTAGCCACGCCTTTACATCAGCTGGCAGGTTCAGCTTGAATTGAACGTGATCCGGCATGGAAACCTCCGAGGACATTTTATGTCCATATGGACGAAAAATGTCCGTGGCGTCAAGGACAATCCTTGTCCATATTCGCTTTCATGGAAAAACTCGATCAGCTTGTTCAGTTCAAACTTATGTTGCCAGCGGACCTCAAGGACAGGATCGAGGCTGCGACCAAAGACACACGCCGCAGCCTGTCGCGGGAGATGGTGGCAGCGCTGGAAGAGAAGTTTCCGGCGCCCTCTCCGCCAATCGAAGATTTCTCACGGCTCTACGCGTTGATGGAGTTGGTGATGTCGGGTGAGACAAGGGAACAGCGTGAGGCATTGCTGCGCATGGCAAACAGCCACATCGGAAAGTCTCCGCTCGCCGGTCGCTTAGAACTTGGCATCTCCGACGATCCATCTAACCCTGACGCACAAGTCATTTTCATGCGATCACTGGCGAAGAGTTAACTACAGAATTGGGTTGAGTGGCTGCCCCCGGTGTCCGCCGTGACAGCCTGCGCCGCGCTGCGTAGGTTCCCGCATCCGCGCCATGACGGGGTTTTCGGCCATGAATAAACCGGGCACTCGCCGTCTGATCCCAGATGCTTCGCGGTCAGATCAGCCGCAGGGGGCACCCACCCCTATCCCGTTAATCCTGCCAGTCGATGAATTGCAGCGCGTCCTGCACTGTCACGCCGTCCAGTCCGGCCTCTTTCGCGGTCGCCATCGCCTGCAGCATGGCGCCCAAGGCGCGGGCCTTGCCGCCGTGGTCGAACGCCTGCATCGGGCGCACCACGTCAATCGTGATGTCATCGCCCAGCTTGTCGCTCGCTTCCTCGGCCAGCAGGTTGGCGATCGGTTGCAGCACCA